>WRHH01000005.1 GCA_009783355.1 Synergistaceae bacterium | reverse complement strand
TACTGATTTCTTTATGGTTGCTCATGCCGTGGGGTAAAATCGGCGAATATGCCGTTTTGTCGGCGGAAAAAATAGCGTCGTCAAAAGGATTTAATACTCAACACGCATCAGTCAGCGGATCATGGAGAGGTCCAACCATAGAAATAAACGAATTCGTTTCAAAAATGATATTTGCGGGAGGAGAGTTCAAAACTTTGAGTTTATCTCCGTCTTTTATACAATCGATAATTCAATTTTCTCCCGTTATATCGGTTTCCTTCACCGGCGGCAAACTATCGTTTCCCGGGGGGAACGATGTGGATATAGGTTCAGGGAATGTTGAAGTATCATTAAAAAATGGGATACTCTCATTAAAAAACTTTAAAAATACAGGAGAACTATTATTTGACGGATCCGTCGCGATAGATATCAATGGTGCAAAAATTGAAACCGCGGATTTGATGATAAAACCTCCTGAAAAAATTGAATCATCTTTGAATTCAATGAAAGCGATGCTCCCTTTGATTCAGGAGTCGAATGGGCAATGGAGGCTAAGGAGGGATAAATAATGAATAAAACTAACGGTTTTTCAAACTTCAGACTGGGACGTAAATTTTTTGACAGAGGCTCCTCTAAGGGTTCAATTTTATCCGTGATTTTTGCGGTGACCGAATTTATCATGCCCCTGTTATTGGGTATATCCGTCGGCTGGCTCGGCACTATTTTTATAGATTACGCGCTTTCTCCCAAGAGCGCTGAACTGCAATTAAATATGGCGGCGAACATGGCGGCCGCCCAAAATAAAGTTGATCCGGACAACAGATTAACTGATTTTTTGAGCGCAAACCCATTCTCGATCAGCGCGTTTCCTTTTGTCGGCGTTGCGGAAGCGCAGACAAGGGAAGTCAACGTTGAAGTAAAAAATTCATTTGCAAAGGCAACTTTAACGGGAACATTTCCGAGAGTCGGCATTTGGCTTCAAGATAACACGAATGATAAACTGAATTTTATTTCAATCGGAGAAAATTTCGACGCGTATGAACTGACTGAGGTATTATATGACAGGGCTATATTTCAGGACAATGAGAATAATGATTTTACGAAATACCTTTATTTAGCGGATACTAGTGGCGGTTCCAGAGTTGCAAACAACACGCCGGCACTTCCCCCCCCGCCGCCCCCGCCGCCTTCTCAACCAAGCAATATCGTCGCTTCCACTCCGGGGAACGAAGGGGTAATAGGAAGGGAAGTAATTGATAACCTGATGATGAATCCTTTCGATGAGATGAAAAGATTTAGAATTCGGCCTAAATTTGCCGGGGATGAGCCCGTTGGAATTGAAGTTCAATGGATTCAAAATGACAGCGTGCTTACCAAGCTCGGAGTTCAAAAAGGCGATGTCATGAAATCGGTAAACGGAATACCGATGAAAAATATGGGAGATATAACGAAAGGCATAAATTCGTTATTGAGCGGAACCGAGTTTAATGTGGAGATACTAAGAGAGGGCGCGCCTATTAACCTCGTATATACAGTTACGGATAATGCCGGACAACCGGTTTCAATCATTCCAACAGCTCCCTCGACGCCAATAACTCCGGTTGAAAATAACAACCGAATAACTCCCGCTAACCCGGAAACCGTTCAAGAAGGGATAATAGGAAGGGAAATAATTGATAACCTGATGATGAATCCTTTTGATGAGATGAAAAGATTCAGGATTCGACCTAAATTCATTGGGAATGAGCCCGTTGGAATTGAAGTTCAATGGATTCAAAATGACAGCGTGCTTACCAAACTCGGAGTTCAAAAAGGCGATGTCATAAAATCGGTAAACGGAATACCGATGAAAAATATGGGAGATATAACGAACGGTATAAATTCGATAATGAACGCAACCGAGTTTAATGTGGAGATATTAAGAGGAAACGCCCCTATTTATTATAGGTACGTTGTCAGATAAATGAATGTTTCTCGTACAAAAATATTTTATATAATTGGAATAATCGTTGTTGCGGGATTTCTTGGCGCATCTCTCTGCATCCTGTCGGCACACGCCGGAAGCGACGCGGCTGCAGAAAAAAACGACGCAGTAGGGGACGCAGCCCTCGGCGTCCCGTTGGTAGAGGACGCAGCCCTCGGAGTCCCGTCTGTGGTTACAGAAACATACGGCGCTGTTGATAAGAACCTGTTTATTGGAAGCCTGCCCAGAGAGTTGAAAAGCATTCGAATGCGCCCCAAATATATTGAAAGTGAAATTGTCGGAATTGAAGTTAAATGGATTGCAAACGACAACGTTTTATTTAAATATGGAATTCAAATAGGCGACGTGATAAAATCAATATGCGGGGTACCCATTAACGGGATGCCCGTGGAAAATCCGGGGGATTTAATTTTCTTCATCATGCATTTGATTGGGGACGGATCTCCCTTTACAGCACAGATAATCAGAGGTGATTCATCAATACAGCTAATATACGGAGAGAGCTTGTATATGGCTCAGAATGAAACGGAAAAATTTCGTCTTCGCCAGAAATTTGAGAGTAACGGCTATCAACCAAAATGGGTTGAGATATTTCGGCTTAGAGATGACAGCGTATTAGTAAAACTCGGACTGCAAAAAAACGATATTATAAAAAGTTTTAACGGCTTTTCGATAATATACGCAGAAGATCTTATAAATTCTGTAAACAGAGCAATGAGAAAATCAAGTTTTGATATTGAAATAGTGAGAAATAATGAACCATTGGCGGTCATATACATTGTTAAGTAGAAAAAGAGGTTTTACTCTAATTGAGGTGTTAGTCACGGTTGCAATTCTTGGGCTTGTCGCTGTAGGCTCATTGAGGCTAATGATAATTTCATCAAAAAGCCTTATTGAAGTTAGCGATACACGGGTATTGCTGAATGAAGCCCGTATAATTCAATTGGAGTTTATGACAGATAAGACAAAGCCCACGCACGGAACGACGAAAAGCGGTGTTAAATGGGATACAAAAGAAGGCTCTTGGTCTGTACTTGATGGGAGATGGGAGCTAAAATATAAAGAACTAACAGTAGGAACTGAAAATAATGAAATAGTTCTTTACATGCCAAATTATTGAGGTGAGTTTATGAAATATATAAAGTATTCAACTTTAATTTTATTAGTTTTTTGCATAATAAGTATGCCTTGCCTATCTTTAGCGGCCGAGCCGGGTTCGGAAAACGACGCTTCAATGGAAGAGCCAGCTTTGGTTCTTGCCGCTCAAAAAATGCGCAAAGCGGGAGTTGTGCAATTTAACTTTTCTAATATCGATATAACAAAATTTATCAGGTTTATGTCCGAACTGCTCCAAGAAAACATTATCGTTCCTCCCAACTTGACGGCTAAGATATCTTTTACGTCTCCCAAGCCGATACCGTTGTCTGAAGCGCGGCAAGTAATGCTGACGATACTTGCGGGGAACAATCTTACACTTCAGGAAATGGGAAGTTACAACAAACTGGCAAACGCGGGCGGACCGGTTTTAGTCGAGGATAATACCCGCTTCGGACGGGACGGGCCCGGAAAAGGAGAACAGAACGTTACACAGTTGGTGCCGCTGAACTATGTAACGGCAGACTATATTATCATGGCAATTCAGCAGTCGATGGGACAAGGCGTCGTATCTTTGCCAATTGGCGCCGGGCGGGATATTCTGCTTGTGGGAAGAGCTTCCGAGGTAAATAGAGCTCTGAACCTGATAAAAAGGCTTGATATTGCGTCAAGCTTAAAACATACAAGAGCTTTTCAAGTGGTATACGCAGACCCCACAACCATATCGGCTCAATTGAACGAACTGGCGAGAACAGGTTATCTTGTAGGGCTTATAGCCATGCCGGATGCCCCGAGCCGCAAAGTAGTAGTTGTGGCCGAAAAGGACATTATGGAACGAGCGGCAAAATTTATAAAAGAACTTGATGTGGACATGAGAGATACGGACTTTCATATTTATAAATTAAAGAATATAAACGCCAAAAATGCTTCAGAGCAATTGAGCAACATATTAGCGGCGGCCGCGCGAATTCAGCCAGGGTCAGACCCCGGAAATGTTCCTCCAACAGTGGTTCCTGATTTGACTACGAATAGCCTTATTTTCTCTGCGAGCAAAGCGCAGTATCAGTCTTTGTCCAGAATACTGGATCAAATAGATGTGCAGCCCAAGCAGGTGCTTCTCCGCGGACTTATAGCTGAAGTGAACTTATCCAACCTTGACCGCGCCGGAATTGACTGGTCGACATTCGGAGGAAATATCTTCGGAGACGCGGTATTAGGAGCGCAAATAAACCTTGGCGGCGGCGGCGTCCCTTCCACTTTCCTTGATTGGTTCAATAGACTCATGACTCAGGAAGAGGATGTTATTGACAGATATGGGAACATCATAGGAACAAGGACAAAAACCACTGCCGGCGCTTTGATTTACAGTTATGTTGAAATGCTTAAGCAGTTTGACGCCATAAATGTGCTTTCAATGCCGCGCATAATGTGCATGGATAATCAGGAAAGCTCTTTTCAAATTGGCGACGTAATTCCGGTACTTAAAGGAACCGCTTCGGACTTATCCAATCCTAACGCTATTCAAACAAATTATGATTATAAGCCCACAGGTATAACCCTGACAGTTACGCCTCAAATAAGAAGCGGGAACCTTGTGGCTTTGGATATAGTTCAAACGACTGAAGATGTAAAAAGCAGCGGCGCCACTCCCACGACTCTTAAAAGAGAAATAAAAACCTCGGTGCTTGTTGCAAACGGAGACACTGTTATTCTGGGGGGACTGGTTAGGGAAGCGGAAACCGTGTTGAAACAAAAAGTCCCCGGTTTCTCATACATCCCGCTTATAGGCAATCTGTTTTCAAAAACAATAAAACAGCATCAGAAAATTGATTTTATGATGTTCCTAACGCCTTATATAGTGGAATCGCCGGAACAGATTGCTCCGATAACTCGAGGCATTGTGCTTTCAGGCGATTTGGGATTATCCGAAGCTGAGAGTGCAGTACAGCAACGTCTTGAAGCTATATTCAAAAAATATCAGAAAAAGTAAAAAAGAGAATAATGCGCTGCAATATGCTGAAATGTAAAGCTGAAGCAGCGCATAATATTCAGCGTCTTTGAGAATATCAGGAGGATTTTTTGTGGCAAAAGTTGAACTGAATAGTATTGTCAAAAATGTTGCGGGTATGCTGCCTGAAACGATGAGCCTTGACGTCTTGAGGAGCGCAAAAATTATGCCGATAAGCATTGAAAACGATGTTCTCACCGTGGCGGCGGTATCGTTCGACGCATATCCAAAAGCTCAGTTACTTGGCGCGGCAATGGGTTTACCCGTAGAGATAGAAACATATCCTGAAAAAGAAGTATTAGATGCGCTTCACTCCCTTTATGACATGCGTAGCGGTGTTGCTGACGAGGCCGCGAGAAACATGGAAGGGATTGACGACATTGACGACTTGTCGCGTGAGGATGTTCTAAGCGACTCCATTGACGTCCCCGTCATAAAGTTAGTGAACGGCCTTTTTGTTGACGCGTTAAAACAGAGGGCAACAGATATTCATATGGAGCCATATGAAAATGAAGTCCTAATACGTTTTAGAATTGACGGAGTTTTACAGGATAGAATGCGTCTTCCCAGAACGCATCAGGCGCCCTTGACAAGCCGTATTAAAGTTATGGCAAAAATGGACATAGCAGAGCATTTTACACCTCAGGACGGACGTATTGGCATAACGGTCGGGGGAAGGTCGGTGGACGTGCGAGTCGGGCTCGTGCCCACCCAACATGGAGAACGAATAGCAATGCGAATGCTCGATAAAGGGCACGGACTTCTCACTCTTGAGGATTTAGGGATGGAGGAGAATGAGCGCAATACCATGGAATCGCTTATAGTAAACCCGCATGGAATGATACTCTTTACGGGTCCGACCGGCTCGGGGAAAACAACTAGCCTTTATGCCATTTTACAGGCTCTTGCAAAGCCATCAATAAACGTAATTACTGTGGAAGACCCCATAGAATATGACCTTCCCGGCGTGGCTCAGATACAAGTAAATGAAAAAGCAGGCGTTACATTTGCGGGAGCGCTTCGTTCCATTTTGCGCCAGGATCCGGATATAATAATGATCGGAGAGATGAGAGATTACGATACCGCGCATATTGGCGTGCAATCTTCTCTGACTGGACACCTTGTGCTTTCTACCCTTCATACCAACGATTCAATAAGCGCCGTAATAAGGCTGGTGGATATGGGTATAGAGCCATACCTCGCCGCTAGCTGCATAATAGGAACGATAGCGCAGCGACTTGCGAGAAGGCTCTGCGTTCATTGCAGAAAAGAGGAGGCTGCCCCGCAGTTGATAGCAAAACAGGGAATTGATAGAGTATTCAGGCCTGTCGGCTGTCATAAATGCAATGACACGGGGTATCGCGGAAGGCTTGGCCTTTACGAACAATTTGTGATAAATGAAGAGATACGCGAAGCAATAGCAGCCGGAGAACCTATCTCTAAACTTAGAGAAAGCGCGCGGAAAGAAGGGTTTAGAACACTTTGGGAGATAGGAATTCAAGCTGTAGCCACTGGAAAGACTTCACCGGAAGAACTGATGAGAGTTGCGGGAGAGGATTAATGTGAAAGCAAAAGTATGGTTAGGATCAGTCTTTCTTTCAATATATGTTGGGTTATTTGCTTACATTGCGAGGTTTACAGTTCCTGTAGGAGACGACTATGTACTCAATAATGCCTTCAATCAGACAAAGAGCATTATCCAAACAGTAATTGAGTATTGGTTAACTAGAAATAGCAGATTTACGAGCATATTCACAAATATGCTTGGAAATTCATTGGGCGTTATGGAGAATTATTATATCCATGCGCCATTGACGATTGCTTTTAACTTATTTGCGTGCTATTTCGCGGTGACTTCTTTATTCAGCGATATCAAAACTTCATCAAAAATACTAATTGCTCTTTTATTGCAATCAATATGGCTTGCGATAGCTGTTGAACTCGGGCAAACATTATACTGGTTCGCAGGAGTTTATTATACTTTTACCTGTTCCGTGCTGATAATTGAATTTGCGTTAATCGTTAATATCTATAAAGGAATAAACGCGCGTATTTTTTTATGCCTGCTTGGCGTGCTGGTATTTCTTAATTCAGGAGCTTCAGAACTTACAGCGGCTTACCAGATCCCGATGTTTGCAGGCGCCGCGCTGTTTATCGCGGTTTCCGGCGATAAAAAATGCTCAATTCACATGTTAATAATGTTATTAATAGCTTTGGCGGGGTTAGTGTTGCAATTGACCGCTCCGGGCAATTCAATAAGGATTTCTCAACTGCTTCCATTACTTGGGCCAAATCCAAATCCAATTACAAAAAGCTTTTTTATGACATATAAGGTCGGGGTTTTCGCAGGTTTGGCAACCTCTTTTCAGTTTTTCGTAAATCCTGTAATAATCTATGCTTTACTATTATTTACGCCTGTTATTTCGGACAACGTAAGGCAACCAATATTCATAGAAAAATCATCGTTCAAGTTTAAAATATGGCACATAATTCTTTTTGAAATTGTAACCGCATGTTGTTTCCAAGCTATCGGAGGGTATTCCATGGGCAACTCGCTGTATCCAAGGGCTTTGGGACCTGTAAGATTTATTATGGCAGCGCAGTGGATATTGTTTTTTGTGTTTTTATACAGAAACCCGAAACTCGCCGAATGGATAAGGAGCATCAGGATATACAAATGCAAAGAGATTATCCTGTTAATATGTCTACTGATGAGTTCAAATTTTATACTTTTGATTAGTGATTATGGTATAGCTCCCGAGTACTCGCGCAGGATAGCGGAACGAAAAGAATATATAAGAGCGCAAAAAGCCCTTAACAAAATGGATATAGTTGTTCCTGCGATAGAAAAGTCTCCGCAATTACTCTTAAGTGATACAATACCGCCGAAAGAATCCCCAATCAATGATTACGCTAATTACCATGGAGCAAATTCAATAAGAGAAAGAGAAGCTATTCTCACAGAAGCTCTTGCAATAGCAAGAGATACAGAAGACGAGGATCTAAATCAATTTATAGCAAAGACTGGCGCCGATTATGAGAACGTTGATCCTTTTTATAAAGCCATTGAAGAAAACGAAGAAGCGAGGATAAGGCTAATATTGTTATTAGCTGAAAAAGGTTCCCAAATAGCTCAGTATACATTGGCCCGCTATTGCGATACAAGCGAAAATTTAACAAGCCCTTACATACAAAAAAATGACGCAGTTGCGCTCTCATATTATTTTAAACTTGCAGACGAAGGAGTTAAGGATGCCAGAGCGCTTCTCTGGTCGTTTTATACGGGAGGGCTCAGAACGGAGCGGGATTTTGATATAATAATGTGGGGCCTTAGGTTACTGTTGTTACCGTTTTAAGCGCTACTTTTTTTAAGTAATGAACAGACTTTCGTTTACTTTCCGTAAGGAGATAACTTAACAATGTCCAAAAATAAACCTAAAATTGCTATTATCCTGCCGTGCTACAATGAAGAAAAAATGCTTCCTATAACTTTCGTAAAAATTCATGAACTGCTTGATTCTTTAAAACGCGATGAAGTAATCTCACAAGAAAGCTTTGCTCTCTTTGTCGACGATGGAAGTACAGATAAGACTTGGGAGCTGATACTTCTCTATCACTCAAAAGATGAGAATTGCCGCGGTATTAAGCTTGCGGCCAATGCCGGACATCAAAACGCGCTAATGGCAGGTATGATGAAAGTTAAAGGATTAGTCGAGTGTTGCATTACAATGGATGCGGACCTACAGGATGACCTGTCGGCTATACCCGTGATGCTCGCGCATTACTCGCAAAAGAGCGAAATAGTTTATGGCGTTAGATGTGACAGGTCTACGGATTCATATTTCAAACATAAAACAGCTGCAATGTTTTACTCACTAATGAAAGCTCTCGGAGTAAATCTGTTACCCAATCATGCAGATTTTAGGCTCGTTGGTTCGAATGCTCTTGAGAACCTGTCCTCATTTAGAGAGTATAATCTTTTTCTGCGCGGAATTTTCCCGTCTATGGGGTTCAAAACAGCGACTGTTGAGTACGCTCAATTGCCGCGGCTTGCCAGTGAAACTAAGTATTCATTAAGAAAAATGTTGACCCTTGCAACTCGCGGGGTAACTATGTTTTCTCCTGCTCCGCTTAGATTATCGGGATTATTAAGCATTTTTGTGTTCATTGCAGCGTTAATACAAGCAGGAATGGTAATCATTGACTACTCAAAAGGCATAACCGTCCCAGGTTGGGCTTCCCTGATGGTGATAATTTTATTCATCGGTTCAGCCCAACTCTTTTGTAACTTCGTGATGGGAGAGTACATAGCAATGATATTCTCGGAAGTAAAAGCCCGCCCGAGATATATCATTGAGGAGGAGACTTAAGTTTTTTGTAAACGGTCAATGTGGCAAATGAAAAATAACGCGCGAAGAATGTTCTCCAAAGATTGCTTTCCAATTTACAAAATGTTGATACAAAAGATAAAGAACCTATGTTTAGAGAGGGAAACGCGTCGGGATTATACCATAAAACATAAGCTAACAACCCTGGGTAGAGCTCATCTATTGCTTTTAGATTATTTTTTTGAGTTATTGTATGCAATTCATTGATTGTGAAAGCTTTTTCCGTTTCAGCATCAAAAATCACATTCTTTTTATAGATTCGATTACGAATCCACTTCCATAAAAAGTTGTTATTTGTAGGTTCAAAATTAATGAAAAATCCTCCGGGTTTTAAAGCCTTGCTTATATTTGATACGGCTTGTCCAGCAGAAGCATACACATGGTGCAGGCCTCCAATCAGCAGGATAATGTCATAAGTCTCTTCTTCGCTATAATTCAGAATATCGCAAACGAATAAACGCAGAGAAGGATTCCTTTGTGATGCGTAATTGACCATTTCTTCCGAGTAATCAAATCCGCTGTAACAAAAATCTGTTTTTAAATTGCACTTAAGAATATCATAGCCATTGGCAAATCCGCACATTGCATCCAAAACATTTAAGGGAGCTTTCAAATCTTTAAAAAGTTTATTACTGAAAACGGTCTCCCAAATCTTCGAATATAGCAGGGAAGATCTTGGATTTTGCCTGGCATTATAGTATTCGGAGGCAATACGGTTAAAATGCTCAATTTGTTTCTCAGTTGAGTTTGTCAATTGACCTTCCTCCAAAGCAGGCGGGATCCTTCCATGAAATGTTCAATGAAACCATTTTCAGAAAGCCAGGTTAAATGGGATGCAACAGAGGACTGATTCAGCAAAAAATGAGACGCGTCCATTTCTATTCCATGCTTGGTCGCGAGCGCAACTAAAATTTCTTCCCTTGAACGCGGAACCTCGCAAGCGGCTAGGGTTTCTTCCGATAAATTACGAACCGCGTTTCTGTTTTCATCTACAAGCAGTTTAATATTCTTTGCAGCTTCAGCATGGCACGGTACAAACCATTGCGCGCCGCTATTTTCTATTAAATCGAACGTGTTGTATGCAGAAGCAATGTCAAGCATGACCATAAAAAAATACTTTTTTATTACTGCGGGGTCAAACAAAGCGTCAGCAATAAAAAAAACATTATCTGGAGTCAAAACGCCTATCATATCGAGAAAGTGCCCCGGTAGCGGAACAGCCGTTAAGCCTGTATTCATTATCGTTCCTTCGTTTGAAATCACAACAGCTTTTGAAGGTTTCGCTTCCATAAATTTATTCCTTATGTCGGAAAACGGGTAAGCTCCCCATAGAAACATTGGTTCAACTTTCGGAGATTCAGTTATCAAAGCCTCAAACCTTGTAGTCCAGACTTCGCATCCGGTTCGTTTTTGAATAAATGAATTTCCGCCTATGTGGTCAGCGTTCGAATGAGTATTAATTATCGCGGCAAGTGGGACGTTTCTGCCTTCAATCGTCCTTAGCAGCTTTCGTCCATAGTCATCATCAAGTCCGCTATCTATAAGATAACCTCTGCCGGATTCTTCGTAATACCCAACATTAACTCTGCCTGGTATGTACCAGGTATTATTGCCAAGCTGAATCAATTCCATATCTCTCACTCCAAAACAATTAATTGCTTTAATTTTAACACTTAATGTGTTAATATTAATATAATTTTTGGGGTGTAGCCAAGAGGCAAGGCAGCGGACTTTGGCTCCGCCATCGTTGGTTCAAATCCAGCCACCCCAGCCAGTTCAATAAAATGTTTCGGGGTATGGGGATTTATATAGCCCCTTTTTTTATGATTACGAGATCAGTTGACAGGAGGATGTGTTTTGATGGCGCAGTCAAAAGTTGGAGCGCTCATAATGGCAGCTGGCAAAGGAAGCAGAATGAAAAGCGTTTTACCTAAAGTGCTTCATAATATTATTGATGAACCGATTCTCTTCTATATCCTAAGAGCTGTGAATGAAGCAGGCGTAAAATCATCAGCCGTTATTGCGGGGTACTTGGGCGAAATGATAGAGAATTATGTCAAACTATCCTGGCCTGATGTTGAAGTTTTGTGGCAGCGCGAACAGCTTGGTACAGGACATGCAGTTCAAGTCACCCGGGAATGGTGGAGCAAGTATGACCATGTTCTTGTATTGAATGGCGACCTTCCAATGCTTACCCCTCAAACAATCCAATATCTAATTAACGAGCATATTGATTCATCCTCTGACTGTACATTGCTCAGTTTTATCACATATAATCCGGGAACGTATGGACGTATTATACGAAGCAAAGACGCAAATAAAATTTCAATAGTTGAGTATAAGGACGCCGATGTGAATGAACGTAATATTAATGAAGTAAATGCAGGTGTTTACGTGTTCAATGTTTCTAAATTACTTAAAATAATAGATAATCTATCGAACAAAAATGCTCAAGGCGAATATTACCTTCCGGATGTAATAGAACTCATGGGAAAATACGAGCATGAAAAAATGAAGACGCTCGCTCTTGTTGCAGATGAGGAAGAGCTTCAGGGAGTGAATACCCCGTATGAGCTTGCCGAGTTAACGGTCAAGATTATAAGACGGATAAATGTGTATTGGATGACAAGAGGAGTTCGGATGACCATGCCTCAATCGGTTATAATAAGCCCGAGAGCGGAATTGGAGGAGGATGTTGCTCTCGCTCCTTCTGTTCATATACTTGGGAGCAGTCGCATAGGAAAAGGAAGCAAAATTGGAGCATGGTCTTCTCTTTCAAATGTAATAACAGGACGGGATGTAAAGCTAGTATCAAACGTAATAGCAGAGAACAGTAAATTTAACGACGGCGCTATAGCAGGGCCGTTTGCTTATATCAGAGAGAAAACCGAAATTGGTGAAAGAGCTTTCGTCGGGAAATTTGTGGAAATTAAAAAGAGCAGCGTCGGCAAGGACAGCAAAGTTCCTCATCTGTCGTACATAGGAGACGCGGAGATAGGAAATGACTCAAATATAGGAGCGGGAACCATAACATGTAATTATGACGGAGTGAAAAAATCACAGACAATCATAGGAGACCGCGCATTTATAGGATCCGATACAATGCTTGTGGCGCCTGTTGCAATAGGCAGTGATGCAGTTACCGGAGCAGGTTCAACAATTACGAAGAATGTCCCGGATGGAGCTCTTGGAGTGGCGCGGTCTAAACAAATCAATGTGGATGGATGGGCTCATAAAAAACGTGAAAAAGGCGGTGAACATTAGATATGAGTGATACTGAAGAAATTAAAATATTTTCAGGTACCGCACACCATGATTTTGCAAAACGCGTTTGCAGTGAGTTAGGAATGAGGCTTTCTGCTTCAAAGCATTATCGGTTCTCGGATGGTGAAATTGGCCTTTCAATTGAGGAGAGCGTCAGAGGTTGCGATGTTTATGTAATACAGCCTACATCTACTCCTGCTAATGATAACTTAATGGAACTTCTTGTGATGATTGACGCGCTGAAACGCGCGTCAGCAACTCGTATAAACGCCGTGATACCATATTTTGGTTATGCAAGGCAGGATAGAAAAAGTAAACCGAGAGAGGCGATAACATCAAAACTTGTAGCAAATTTAATAACCGGAAGCGGAGCTCACCGGGTTATTACAGCAGATCTTCATGCCGGACAGATTCAGGGGTTTTTTGATATACCGGTTGATCATCTAACAGGAATGCAGTTATTGGCTTCATACTTTCATGAGCAATTGGAGAATGAAATAAGTAAAAATAGCATAGTCGTAGTTTCGCCGGACGTAGGCGGAGTTGTGCGGGCGCGTAGATTTGCGGTGTCGTTGAACGCTGATCTTGCAATAGTCGATAAAAGGCGTTCAAACGAAGTTGCCAATTATTGTGAGCTCATGGAAATAATCGGAAACGTTAAAGGAAAAACTGCAATCCTTGTGGATGACATTATTGACACAGCCGGCACACTATGTAATGCAGCCAAAGGACTCATGGAGCGAGGTGCAAAACGCGTGCTTGCTTGCGCTACGCATGGAGTCCTATCCGGCCCTGCCATAGAAAGACTGAAAAAATCAATGATTGAGAAAGTAATTATTACCGACACCATACCGCTAAACGAATCAAAATTCTGCGAAAAAATTAATCAGCTCTCCATAGCCCCGCTTTTCGCCGAAGCTGTAATGCGTGTTCATAGCGAAAGATCAATAAGTAATTTATTTGAAAAATAAAAAAATAAGGAGTTGTTTTAAGTGTCTGAGTTAGTAACGATAGTGATGGAACGCAGAGAAAAATCTTCCCCAAGCGCGCTACGCGCGCTTCGCTTGGCGGGTTACGTTCCCTGTGTGTACTATGGCCCGGAAGTGAAGGAAACTATATTAGGTAAAGTTGAACACGTGCAAATAGCAAAACTTCTTAGAGGAGCGCATTGGGAAGCAATGAGGCTTAACTTACGCCTTCCCGACGGCGGCGAAGAAATGTGCCTTATCCGTGAAGTGCAGCGCAATGTAATAACAGGTAAAATCAGTCATGTTGATTTCATGAGGCTCATCCGCGGGCGCAAAATAACTGTTAACGTCCCGGTTGTGATAACCGGTCAGGATAAATCACCGGGAATGAAAGAAGGCGGAATAGTCGATCACGTTAAGGACCTCGAAATAGAGACTATCCCAATCAACATGCCTGCATCAATTGAGATTGATATTTCCGATCTTGGAATAAATGATTCTATACATATAAAAGATATTCCTGTTAAGGACTATGAGATAATGTCGGATCCAAACGAAGTTGTCGTATCAATCCTTCCTCCGCGCATAGAGGATGAAACCGGCGCAGCGGAACAAAAAGAAGTTGAGGTAGTGGCAAAGGGGAAGGCAGCGAAAGGTGACGATTAGTTTTTAAAAAATGAAACTCATTGTCGGCCTTGGCAATCCAGGTTACGATTATGTGTTTACCCGTCACAATATAGGATGGCTAATCGTCGACCATATATTGTCCCAGAAAAATGCCGGAGCGCCTTCAAAGAAGTTCGGGGGCGAATTCTGGATATTGGGAAACACTCGTGGAATAGCGTTGTTGAAGCCTCACACATGGATGAACCTGAGCGGCTTATCCGCGCGTGAGGCGTTCGATTTTTACAAAATAAACGCAGAGGATATTCTAATAGTCTGCGATGATGTTGCGTTGCCTTTTGGGAAGCTCCGCATAAGAACAAAAGGTTCGGCCGGCGGACACAACGGGCTGGCATCGGTAATTGGCGCCCTTGGAACGCTAGAAATCCCGCGTCTTCGGGTGGGAGTGGGAAATAAACCTGTAGGCGGAAACATGAGGAATTGGGTATTGGGACATTTCCCGGAAGAGAACAAAGACGATTTACCCGCCCTGATAGATAAAGCCGCTGAAGCTGCGCTTTTATGGGCGGAAGAGGGAATTGAAAAAGCGATGAACGTGGTGAATGCAAAACAGGGATTAGGGATTAGGGATTAGAAAAGACAAAAGCAAAAGATACTGGATTACCATGAAACGATAGTACCAAAGTGCCAAAAACCACTGGATTGCTTCGTCGCAAAAAGACGCTGGCGTAAAGAGCGGCTTCGCCGAGGCGCAAAGACCTGTAAATTAAGTTGCTTATGTCTTTTTTGCTTAACTTAATGACATTACAATGGAAAATGGAAACTCCTCACTCGAAATATGGATTCTGAATTGTTTTTCAAGGTGGTGGAATTTTTTGAGTAAATATTTAATTTCCGCTTCAATTCGCAGGGATGTTGGAAGGGCTGTGGGTAATTACTCAATGTTGCATGACGGGGACAATGTCCTTGTGGGGTTGTCCGGAGGCAAGGACAGTCTTTTGCTTGCTCTCGTACTTGCGGAGCTTCGTTCAAGATCTCCCGTGAAGTTTTCTCTTTCGGCTTGTACGGTAACGATGGAGGAACACGCGGATACCGAGCTTATTCGTGAATTCTGCGAATCCTTGGGGCTGCCTCTTTTCACAATCTTTCACCCGATACTTGATATAATAAGCAAACGGAATGAGCGGTCTCCGTGCAGCTTTTGCTCTAACATGAGAAGAGGCGTCTTAAGCGGTTTCGCCAAGGTGAATAATTTCAATATTTTAGCCTTGGGGCACAATTTGGACGATGCTGTTGAGACCGCATACATGAACCTTTGGAGAGCAGGCAGGTTCAAAAGCTTCAAGCCGAAATTTTATCAGGATCGCACGGATTTATGGCTGATACGTCCATTAATATATGTCAGGGAAAGCAAAATAGTAAGTGAAACTGCAAGACTCGGACTTCCGGTTCAGGGGAATAACTGCCTCTATGCAGGCGCCACCGAACGCCAAAGAATAAAGGAACTATTAATAACGTTGAAGAAAACCGTGCCGGATATTCATTCAAATACATTAAACGCTTTAAAAAACCTTTCCGATAATGATAAGTGGGAGAATATTGAATGAAAGAAAATCTGACTTACAAAATAAACTCAAGCTTTAATCTTCTTGGGCTGAAACCCGGAGCGGACGCCCGGCAAATTCGTTCTGCCTTTAGGCGCCTTGCGCGAACTCATCACCCTGATATAGCCGGATCATTCAGTACAAAAAAATATGAACAAATCTCGAACGCTTATATACTCTTAAAAAACCTTTCTCCTGAAGAACTGTCTTGTTGTGATGCAAGTCTCGACTGTCCACCCGATAAAAGGGTATCGTTTTTTATCTGGTGGAAAAGGAAATATTCTGAAAAAGAACAATCGCGCGAAGCAAAAATTCGCGCTGAACACGAGGAGGAAGTTGCTAAGGAAGCGCGCGAACGCGCTATATATGAGCATGTTGATTCGGTACTTGAAAAGCTTGCAAGAGAAATTAATACAATACGAAAAAGGAAGCAAAATGAAGTACAAAATAAGGAAATATCGGATATCATTATTCGCCTTGAGGCGTCAAGAGAAGAAGTAAGGATAATGACGGTACAAAATTTATCAAAATTTGTAAATGTCCCGCTGATAATGGATACATTGCTCAAAATCCTTAAACAATATCCGATAACCGGAAAAATGCTTGATTCTATTAATAAATTTCAGTTACCGAGCGAATATGTGCAGAAAATAATTAGGATTGTCTCGGATAAAATAGAAGACCTTAACGAACAGGAAGCTCTCGCTTTTATTAAGAGAACTATATATTTGGCAGCGGATAATAATTATGTAATATCAAAGTTTATGGAGCATCCATCGTTAAAAATAACGGAATTTCTTATTACAAGATGGACATTTCCGGCGTTGCCAAGCGAAGTTGTACTTAAAAATATTTTTTCAGATCTCAAAAATGAAAAATTAATTATTTCAGCCTTGAACATGCTGAAGAGGTATGACAAAAGGGTTTATCCGCGCTGGCTTACACAAAAAATCAATGAATTGCTAACACACGAGAATACTTCAGTAAGACTTTGGGCAAGGGCTATTTCATCGAATGAAAATATGGTAAAATAATATAACTTGTATTTTGGGGGGATCATCAGTGTGTGTGTTCTGCAAAATTATAAAAGGTGAAATTCCTGCACAGATTGTGTTTGAAAATGATAATGTCATTGCATTTAATGATGTAGCTCCTCAAGCGCCAACACATATTGTGGTTGTTCCGAAAGAACACGTTAAGAACGCGACGGAAGTTATTGACTCTAGGTTGTGGTCGGGGTTCATGGATGTTGTTATTCAAGTTGTAAGTAAACTTGATCTAGACAAACAAGGTTATCGTCTTGTTATCAATACGGGGGAGCATGGAGGGCAAACCGTTCCGCACCTTCACTTGCATATTCTGGCAGGGCGCAATCTTGGCTGGCCTCCTGGTTAAGTCAGGATAAACTGAAGGGGGGGAATCATTTAATGACAACTGTCGTTCGTAAAGAAGGAGAAAATTTAGAGGACACTCTGCGGAGATTTAAACGCGAAGTATCTAAAGTGGGCACGCTTCGCGAAGTCAGAAAACGCGAGCATTACGAAAAGCCAAGCGAAGCTAAGAAAACAAAAAGAGCAGAAGCTGCAAGAAAGCGCAAGAGCAGTAGATCAAGAAGCTAAGAACTGTTTACAGTTTACAGTTTTCAGTTTACAGATAAAGACAAAAGCAAAAAGATAAAGACAGAAGATATTTGGGGCGGCATTCCCCTCCTGCGGAGGGACGCCTGCTTGGCGGGCGGGGTGGTTCCCCGCCCGTTTTCGTTAGGAGCCCAATTTTATCCAGCGTTGAAATGGAGTTATGAAAGGGGAAGGAATCTATTGAAATGTCCAAATTGCGGTACAATTGAGACTAGAGTAATAGACTCCAGAATGGCGGAAGATGGCGACACAGTACGCCGCCGCCGCGAATGTCCAGAGTGCCAGACCCGGTTCACAACATATGAACGTTTTGAAGAGAGGCGATCATTGCGGGTAATAAAGAAAGATGGAAGAAGAGAAGCTTTCGTTCGCGACAAAATTGTGCGCGGTATACTTAAATCATGCGAAAAACTGCCAATTGCTTATGATCAGATCGAAGAAATAGCTGCAAATGTTGAAAAGCAACTTAGACGCGAGGTTGACGAAGATGTCCCTGTGACATTAATCGGGCAGAAAATAATGGATGAACTTAAGAAAATCAATTCAGTCGCTTACGTTCGCTTTGCGTCAGTATACAGAGAGTTCACCGACATTGACAGCTTCCAGAAAGAGATATCTCATTTGTTGATGGACAAGGGTAATTCTTGAATCAAAGCTGTCAAGTTTAAGTAACAATTATTTTGGCAATTTTTGAGGCAATTTGTTTAAATAAATGATAAAATCAATCTATATAACATTTAACAAATAAGAGGTATGCTATGGGATTTCTTGAAAACGGTTTTGGTTATGACAGCCTAAAAAAATTGGATCAGGATAAGCTTTCGGAACTGGCTCTCGAAGTCAGAAAGCTTATTATTGACGTATCTTTGCAAAACGGCGGGCATATGGCGTCGTCCCTTGGCTGCGTTGAGTTGAGTATGGCCATTCTTCGCCAGTTTGATCTGAGAGAGGACAAGGTCGTCTATGACGTCGGGCATCAGGCGTATGCGCATAAAATCCTGACGGATAGATTGAGCATGTTTCATACGTTGCGTACGGAAGGTGGGATAAGCGGATTTCCAAAACGAAGCGAGAGTGAGTTTGACCACTTCAATGTCGGACACAGCAGCACTTCAATATCAGCCGCGTTAGGATACGCTAAAGCGCGGGACTTATTGAACAAAAATCATCATGTAGTTGCCGTTATTGGCGACGCTTCTCTCATAAACGGGCTCGCGTTCGAAGCTCTCAATCATGTTCGCGAACTTAATACGCGCGTTATTTTGATTCTAAACGACAATACGCACTCCATAAACCGCCGCGTTGGCGGAATTTCACATTCAATAGCAAGATTGAGTTCAAATCCCGCGTATAATAAGCTAAAAAAATCGATAAAGAAAATATGCGCGACGATACCGGGCGGAAATTCCGTTGAGAAACGGCTTGAGCGTTTTAGAGATCATATCAAGCACATTATGAAGCCGGATAACATATTTGACGACCTCGGAATAAACTACTGGGGACCTTTTGACGGACACGACATACAAACCATAGAGGGGGTTCTGCAGCTTGCCAAGAGATATGACCGCCCATCACTGCTGCATTTCATTACAACGAAAGGGAAAGGTTACACTGAAGCTGAAAATAACCCCGTGTATTACCATGGGGTCCCTTCTCAAAGCGGCAGCGAAAAAACAAAGAGTTGGAGCTTGGCGGCGTCAGAAAGGATAGAAGCCATTGCAGCAAAAGATTCTCGTATTGTCTGCCTTACCGCCGCAATGACTTCGGGAACAAAACTGGACGATTTTGCAAAAAATAATCCAAACAGATTCTTTGATGTTGGAATAGCCGAAAGCCATATGATGACTATGGCGGCGGGTTTGGCTGCGGGCGGCCTTAAACCATGGGTGTTCATATATTCCACTTTTCTGCAGCGGGCTGTTGATCAGCTTACACATGACATAGCCCTGCAGAATCTCCCTGTTGTAATAATGGTTGACCGCGCGGGGCTGATAGGCGACGACGGAGAAACTCATCAGGGATTACTTGATGTTTCATGGTGCCGCGCTATCCCGAACATAAAAATATTTGCCCCGCGCGATGAGACTGACCTTGACAGAATGATGAATTACGCGAGCGTAAATAAAAAAGAAGGGCCGATAATAATCAGGTATCCGCGTGGAAATGTACTTAATGCTGTCGCTCGCGTGCATGGCGAGCTTGGGTCAAAGGAAGAAAAACCGGAAGACAAATCAATTGATGTTACGAAATCAGAGATAATTCATAACGGGACGGAATGGGCAGTAATGGGATACGGCGCTACTGTGAACACAGCTATTGAAGCTATGGAAATGGCTGCAAAGAAAGATATAGCTATTCCAACAGTAATTGACTTGAGAATACTGAAACCGCTAGACTGTGTCACAATCGATAAAATTCTCATGAGTAATTCAATGGCGGTAGTAGCGGAGGATAATTACACAGCTGCAGGAATAGGCGAGGCTATAGCGGCTCGCGCCATTGAGATAGCCGCTCCATGCCGGGTCAAGATAATTGGCGTTCCTTCAGTGTTTGTTGCTCATGCTACTGTGAAGCGCCAAAGGGAAATTTGCGGAATAACGGCTCAAAACATCGTTTCAAGCTTTCTGAACAATAATTAGTTTTTCATGACTAAAAAGATCAGAATCCACGCCAAAAAAATCGGAATACTCATTAACTCGCGTAAACAGCAAGCTATTGAGATGGGTCGGGATATTTACATCTGGGGGAAAGAACATGGTATAAATTTCCTTTTTCCGGTTCATGACGCTGCCGTACTGAACGTAGAAGGCGTGTCCGATCAGGAATGGTTAAGTAATACTGAAGCTGCAATTGTTATTGGCGGAGACGGGACATTTCTGCACGCAAGCCGCTACGTTCTCGATTATAGTATTCCGCTTTACGGAATAAACTTTGGACATCTGGGCTTCCTCACGTACGGAAAGCCGGAGTGCGTATTCGAAGACATAGATAGCATAATTAAGGGAAATTACACGATATTTGAGCGTCCTACCCTTTTTGGAAACGTCATTCGTGATGGGAACACAGTCCACTCGTTTTACGCCCTTAACGAATTTGTGCTTGCGGAATGTGTAGTTGCAAAGCTTCTAAGAGTGGATGTTTATTTTAATAAACATAAGCTCGGACGACTCTCCACTGATGGCGTGATTCTGGCTTCTCCTACAGGATCAACTGCATACTCTTTGTCGGCGGGAGGCCCAATTGTCCCGCCGCATATAGCATGTATGATATTTGTTCCGATTTGCGCTCACACTCTTTATGCACGCCCGATAATTGCGGGGCCTCAGGACGAAATATCTCTTGCCCCCCGCAGCTGTTCACGCGACATAGTGCTTTCATACGACGGACAACTGGCTTGCGAGATACTGCCAAATGATCTGATAACGGTAAGCCTCTCGACAAGTAAAACAATAAAATCAATTCAGTTGAACGACAGGTCTTTCCTTGACCTGATACATGAAAAACTTGGCTGGGGACAGTCTTTCATGGAAGAAGAAAAGGAATAGTATATATGCTCAAGCGGCTTTCCATAAAAAATGTCGGAGGAATAGGCTCTGCTGAGCTTACATTTTCGAGTTCGGAAAAGTATAATTTCAATGTCGTTACAGGCGAAAGCGGCGCGGGTAAAAGCAGCGTTGTAAGGGCGCTTGAGATACTTTCCGGAAAAAGGAGCCAAGCTTCATACATCAGGGCAGGAGAAGAGAAAGCAAGTGTTGAAGCCGTTTTCACTTCAGGTCGTGACCTCGTGGAAGAAAGCGCTGTTTTAGCGGCAAGAGAGTGTCCCCGAACCGGACGCGGAAGCGCTTACATTCAGGCAAAATCTATGCCGTTATCTTCATATACTGAGTTCATGGCTAAATTGCTGCGTATTCAAAGCCAATTTGCGCAACTAGAACTTCTTGATGAGGAACGCCAGTTAGTTATGGTGGATGCAAGCGGCGGCAGAGAGCTCACGCTTATTCTTGACAAAATGAAACAAGCTTATCAGAATGCCGTACACCAGGAAAAACTCCTTCGTTCACTGACAGAAAAAGGACGGGAGATTGAAAGTAAGTACGAAAATGCGGATAAAATAATTCAGGCTGTGAAGCAGTGCAAACCACAAAGAGGGCTTGAATCGGAGCTAGAAGAAATACGCAAGAGCCTATCCGGGAAAATAAGCGCGATGACTCAAGGACGAAACGCTCTTGACGAAATCACAGGAGGAGCTTCCGGCAATGGAATTATGGAGCAGATTGAGCGGGCTTGCATGAAATTATGCAGTTCGCTGCCGGAAGAAATAAAGGGTAAAGCAGAGCTTGCAGCAAATGAAGGAATATCTAATATACAAGATATGCTACGGATGGCAAGGGCGAATTTTAGCGTAAACGAACTGAAGAAATTAATAGCAGAGCACGACAGCGCGGAACAAAGGCTCGGAAACCTTCGGAAACTCAAGCGCATGATAAGAGCGGAAGATGAGGAAGCTATTTTAAAATGGAGCGCGGAAGCTGAAGAAGCCATTTTATGGCTTCAAAATGCAAGAGCTGAAATATCCGAAATCGAAGCGCGCTCTCGAACGGCGAAACGTGAAGCAAGCCGCTACGCGTTGCAGCTTCGGGAACTGAGAAAAGCCGAAGCGTCAAAACTTGAACTTAGGGTCAATGAATGTCTTAAAGAACTAGGCCTGAATGATTCCAAGCTTTCAATCAGATTTTCAGAGCGCTCGCGCCTCAGACGCGACGGAGCGGATAGAGTAAATTTTGTGCTCGTTACGAAAAAGCGTGAAGGGCGTGTCGAAAAAATAGCTTCCGGGGGAGAACTTAGCAGGCTGTTGCTTGCGCTGCAGCTATCTTTGCCGGACGAATGGCTTCCGGATACCATAGTTTTTGACGAGGTCGAAGCCGGACTTGGCGGAATGGCGGCTGTGCTGTCGGGAGAGAAGCTCCGCGAGTTGTCGTCAAAATGTCAAGTGATTTTAGTAACTCATGAAGCTTCAATAGCAGCGCTCGGCGAAAAACATTTTCTTATTGAAAAACATGAAGGAGAAGCTATGATTCAAGAAATTGAGGAAGAGAGCAGAGTATCCGAACTAGCGCGAATGTTGACAGGGGATTCGTCGTTGCCTGAGGCGAGATTACACGCGCGTAAACTTTTAGAATCAAGAATTTTTTGTTGAATCGCTTTTTTTGCTTTCTTAATGTAGAATGTAGACGATAGTATAAATGGAGGTGGCGTGTTATGAGACTTGTCACAAGATCGGATTTTGATGGCTTAATGGGTGCTGTGCTTCTCAAAGAGCTCGGACTTATCGATTCGAAGAAATTTGTACATCCTAAGGATATTCAGGATGGAATTGTTGAAATAACTGAGAACGATATTCTTGTCAACGTTCCATATGGTCCCGGATGCGGTTTATGGTTTGACCACCATATAAGCGAAGAAGAACGGGGAGTAGCAACAAAATTCGTCGGCGCTTCATGGCCTGCGCCAAGTGCAGCGCGGGTGATATACGAATACTACGGCGGAGACAACGGAAAGCTCGCAAAGTACTCTGAAATGATAGCGCAGGTCGACAAATGCGACTCTGCAAGCTTTACCCGCGATGAGATATTGAATCCAACAGGCATGGTGTTGTTATCTTTCGTAATGGACCCGAGAACCGGTTTTGGAACCTATCATAACTTTCATATATCCAACTACCAGCTTATGGAAAAACTGATAGAATGCCTGAGGACAATGACAATTGACGAAATTATGGAGCTTGAAGATATCAAGGAACGCACCCTGCTTTACGACCAGCATCGCGAACCGTTTATACGTATGATGAGAGAATTCTCACAAGTTGATGGTTCAATAATTATTACTGACCTTCGCAACGTTGAGCATGTCTATATTGGAAATCGTCATGTCATATACGCGCTTCATCCGGAACAGAATATATCTCTTCGATTATTCGGAGGGCCGCCTGGAATTACCGTAATATCTGTGGGTTACAGCATATTGAATAAGACGGCCACTATAAATGTTGGAAGCCTGATGTTAAAGTATGGCGGAGGCGGGCATAAATCGGTCGGAACATGCCAAGTGCCAAACAACGAAGCAAATAGCGTTATTGCAAAGATTATCGAGGAGATTAACGCCTCTAATTGGCATACTTTTGACGTTCATAAACTGCCACAGTAAACAAATTGAAAATATGGATTGCCGGTTTTGGAAACATAGACAGGCAGGATGACGGCGTTGGAATAATTTTAGCTTCGCGTATCGCGGAATGGCTTCGAGGTAAAAGCGGAAATGAAGTCAAGCTGTCACTTGAACATCAGCTTCTGCCGGAACTGGCGGAAGAGTTGGATGATGTTGATTTAGCAATATTTGTCGACGCGGATATAAGGCAGCATGAGAGCGGCTGGAATATTGCCGAATTATGCCCCAGTTCGCGCATTGATGGATTTAATATCCACTCAATGAGCCCCGCATGGCTGCTTGAGCTTGCCGGGCAGTTGGGTACTTCTCCGAAAAGAGCGTTGACTTTAAGCGTTTCAGGCAACAGTTTCGATTTTTCGGAGCATATTACGAAAACGTGTGAAACACGCATGTGCGCGGCGGAAAAAGCCTTTCATGAATGGTTCGCGCACAGCATGTGAAATTGACGAGGAGATGCTTACTTATTATGAATGATGAAAGAATTTACCTCTCGCCGCCGCATATAAGCGGAGACGAAATGTCTTATATTAAAGACGCCTTCGATACAAACTGGGTAGCGCCGCTCGGGCCGCACGTGGAAGCTTTTGAACGCGAAACTGCAAGATACGTAGGAGTAAAAGCGTCCCTTGCGTTATCCGCCGGATCCGCAGCTCTTCACCTCGCAAGCGTCATCCTCGGGTTAAAGCAAGGCATGCGCGTTTTTTGCTCTTCTCTGACTTTTGCCGCGACCGTGGGCTCAATTTACCACGATGGAATAGAGTGCGTGTTCATCGATTCCGAGCCGGAATCATGGAATATGTCCCCTGCTGCGTTATTGCGCGCCTTTCAAAATGCGGAAAAAGAGGGCCTCACGCCAGGGGCGGTTTTCATAGTAAACCTATACGGGCAGGCTTGCGATATGGACGCAATAAATAAAATCTGTTCAGATTACGGGGCGCCGGTAATAGAGGACGCCGCAGAATCTCTTGGCGCCACATACAAAGGAAAACAAACGGGGAGCTTCGGTAAATATTCTGTTCTCTCATATAACGGAAATAAAATAATAACGACATCGGGCGGAGGAATGCTTTTGTCGGATGATGAGGAGGGGATTGCAAAGGCAAAATTCCTGTCCACGCAAGCAAGGGATGCAGCGCCTTGGTATGAGCACACAACTCTCGGCTACAACTACCGTATGAGCAATATACTTGCGGCAATAGGCAGAGGACAAATGTTGCATCTTGAAGCGCGCATCGCGGCAAGGCGAAAGATTTTCGACAACTACGTAAAAGCGTTTTCCGATATAGAGGAATTCAGTTTCATGCCGGAACCCGAATGGTCATGTACGAACCGTTGGCTGACGACGCTCCTGATAGATGAAAGCAGCGACGTAACCCCTCTTAACGTAATAGATGAACTTGCAAAGCTCAATATCGAATCGCGCCCGGTATGGAAACCGATGCACCTTCAGCCGGTTTTTAAAGGTTGTTCTTACTGGCGCCACGAAGAGGACAACGACGTGAGCGCGTACCTGTTCAAAAGAGGGCTGTGCCTGCCTTCAGGCTCAAGCCTTACAGAATCGCAACAGGAACGGGTAATTAACGCTGTTAGAAAAACGATGAAAAGATAGTATGGAGTGTGAAGTGTGAATAATAAAATACGGAAGGAAAATTATTTTTGTTAAAACGCATTTTTGATATCTTATTTTCATTTATTGCTATCGTCATTTTGAGCCCTGCGCTTGCGGGGCTTTATTTCATGATACGCAAAAGGATGGGCGCTCCTGTGCTTTTCATTCACGAGCGCGCCGGGCGTGACGGAAAACCATTTAAATTGTATAAATTCAGGACAATGACCGATGCTAAGAATGAGGGCGGAGAGCTTCTCCCGGATTCCGAAAGGCTCACGCCATTCGGACAGAAACTCAGAAAATACAGCCTTGACGAGCTTCCGCAATTTTTCAACGTGCTTATCGGCAATATGAGCATCGTGGGGCCCCGCCCGCTACTGCTGGAATACGTTCCGCTATACGATGAAAAGCAACGGACGAGGCTCAATGTGAAGCCCGGAATAACCGGTCACGCGCAGATAAACGGCAGAAACGCCATAACATGGGAAAAAAAGTTTGAACTGGATACATGGTACGTTGAAAACCGCAGTTTCAGCTTAGACTGCAAAATAATTCTTAAGACTGTCATGAAAGTTTTCAAAAGCGAAGGCATCTCCGCGTCAAACGAAGCCACGATGCCGAAATTTACAGGCTCGGGAAAGACAGGGATAAAAAAGACAGGGATTAGGGATTAAAGACAGGGATTAGGGATTAGGGATTAGGGATTAGAAAAGACAAAAGCAAAAGACAAAAGCAAAAGACAAAAGCAAAAGCAAAAGCAAAAGACAAAAGCAAAAGACAAAAGCGAAAGCAAAAGCGAAAGCAAAAGCGAAAGCGAAAGCAAAAGGCTTTGGGTTGTCAAATGCTGCTTTGTAGGGCGGCAATTCCCCTCCTTCGGAGAGGTGGCGCGAAGCGCCGGGGTGGCTCCGCCCGCTTGTAAAATCCACGACAACGCAAAATATTATAACTCAAACTTCGCACATTAAAATGTGCAATAAAACCTTGAGAACACAATAATGAGTAAGTCAAAACAATCTTTGCACATACGCAACGACGAGAGAATCATTAATTCTTAGCATCCTGTAGGGATGCAAGAGAATAATCAGAAAAATCCAGAAAAACAAGAATAAATATTAAATTAATTTATTAGTATTTAGTATAATTATTTATTAAATATATTGCGAAAGGAGAGAAATATCGTAATGAAAAAAATATTATCAGCGGTTTTATTAGTTTGCCTGTTTGGTTTATTTCCTTCTGGCGCGCGGGCGGCGCCGGGAGACTCGCCAAACGACCCCATTGTAGTTACAACGGCGGCGCAGCTTGACGCTGTGCGTAACGGATTGAACAAGTACTACAAACTGGGCGGCAACATCGACCTTACCTCCTATCTCGCAAGCGGAGGCGCAGGCTACGCCAAATGGAACACATCGGGCTGGATGCCTATAGGAACCACTCCAGCAGCATTCACCGGAGGATTTGACGGCGCGGGGTATAAGATAACAGGGCTGTGGATTAATCGGAACAGCATGGACTATGTAGGTCTGTTCGGGTTTACAAGGGAAGCGGTAATTAACAAGCTTGGAGTGGAGATCTCTGCCGTCGGTGTTAAAGGTTATTATTATGTCGGCGGGCTGGCGGGAGAACTATATAACGGAAGTATCACAAACTGCTACATCACAGGCAATGTCAGCGGAGCTTCCGGCGTTGGCGGATTAGTAGGAGAGCAATATGCGTACAACGGCGACTGTAGCATTACAAATTGCTATGCGAAAGGCAATGTCAACGGTTCTTACGAAACAGGCGGACTGGTGGGAAATCAGTTTTCCAGCTACAGCGGCAGTAATATTATTATAAACTGCTACGCCACAAGCAATATCAATGGTTCGTACGATGTGGGAGGTTTGGTGGGAGTACAGTTTGGCGGTTCCGGCAGCAATACCGTCATGAATTGTTACGCTACAGGTAATGCCAGCGGCTCCAGCAATGTAGGCGGGCTGGCGGGAGAACAACACGCCTTCTCCGGTAGCAGCAACAACATTACAAATTGCTATGCCGCAGGCAATATCAGCGGCAACAATTATGCCGGCGGAGTGGCAGGAAGGCAATACTCAAACGGCGGCATCAACGCCATCACTAACAGCTATCGCTATCAACTATCTACAATAAACGGCATGGTGCGAGCGGAAAACACGCCCCTTGGCATTCACGGCGGTATAGTAACGGAAAGCCAGCTTAAGACGCAGTCGACGTATACGAACAACAATTGGGTTTTCAGCGCGGCAGCATGGTATTGGGACACGAGGGGCTTCCCAAAATTGAACATGGGAACGGAAAACGTTCCTTTCTCATTTGCAACGGCGCCGGGAGACTCGCCAAACAATCCCATTATCGTTACGACGGCAGCGCAGCTTGACGCTGTGCGCAACGGATTGAACAAATACTACAAACTGGGCGGCAACATCGACTTGACATCATACCTTGCAAGCGGAGGCGCAGGCTATACCAAATGGGGCTCTGCGGGCTGGCAGCCTGTCGGAACCTTTTCCGCCCCATTTGCCGGTGAGTTTGACGGCGCCGGGTATAAAATTTCTGGACTGTATATTAACGGGAGCAACATTGAATACGCAAGCCTGTTTGGGAATGCAAGAGAGGCTACTTTTAGAAACCTTGGCATAGAGATTTCCACGGCCGAAGTCAAAGGTTGGAACAACGTTAGCGGGCTGGCGGGAAGTCTGCGTAACGGCAGCGTCATAAACTGCTATGTTACAGGTAATGTCAGCGGCGGTGGCAGCAGTATAGGAGGGTTGGTGGGGAATTCATACGACAGCAGCTTCACAAATTGCTACACCACAGGCAATGCTAGTAGTAGCGGCAGTAACTATGTTGGAGGTATTGTGGGCGACTTTAACAACGGTAGCATCACAAACTGCTATGCTGCAGGCAATATAAGCGGCTATTCCAGTGTCGGCGGTCTAGTAGGTCAACAATATTCAATCGGCAGCTATACAATTATAAATAGTTACGCCACAGGCAATGTCAGTGGATATAGCTATGTCGGCGGATTAGTGGGATCTCAGCTTGCCTCCATCGTAAACAGCTGCGCAATATTAAACTGCTACGCCACAGGTAATGTCAGCGGCAACAGTAATGTAGGCGGAATAGTGGGATATCAATATGCATTTGGCAGCACCATCATCACAAACTGCTACCGCTATCAATACGCCACGGTGAACGGCGTAATACGCGCGGAAAACACGCCCCTCGGCATTCACGGCGGTATAGTAACGGAAAGCCAGCTTAAGACGCAGTCGACGTATACGAACAACAATTGGGTATTCAGCGCGGCAGCATGGCACTGGGATACGAGAGGCTTCCCAAAATTGAACATGGGAACGGAAAACGTTCCTTTCTCCTTCACGGGCGCGCCGGGAGACTCGCCAAACAATCCCATTATCGTTACGACGGCGGCGCAGCTTGACGCTGTGCGAAACGGATTGAACAAATACTACAAACTGGGCGGCAACATCGACTTGACATCATACCTTGCAAGCGGCGGCGCAGGCTATACCAAATGGGGCTCTGCGGGCTGGCAGCCTTTCGGAACATTTACCGGCTCGTTTGACGGAGCGGGGTATAAAATCACAGGACTATGGATCAACCGGAGTAGCATGAGCTACATAGGTCTGTTCGGGTATACGAACGGTGCGACGATCAGTAACCTTGGCGTGGAGATTTCCCCCGCTGGAGTTAAAGGCAATAGCTTCACCGGCGGGCTGGCGGGATGGCTTATTCATGGCAATATCACAAATTGTTACGCCACTGGCAATGTCAGTGGATCAATTTATGTCGGCGGGCTGGTGGGAGAACAATACAACTACTCAGGCGTCAGCAGCGCCATTACAAACTGCTACGCTGCGGGTAATGTCAGCGGCACAACTTATGTCGGCGGTTTAGCGGGAGATCAATACTCCAGTTCAAATAACAGCAAAAACACAATCACAAACTGTTACGCCACTGGCAATGTCAACGGCTCTCAATATGTCGGCGGGTTGGTGGGATGGCAATACTCCAACTCCGGTAGCAGTAACGCCATCACAAATTGCTACGCCGCGGGCAACGCCAGCGGCGGTAATTATGCCGGAGGACTGATAGGGGAGCAATACTCTTATAGCAGCAGCAACAGCATCATAAGCAGCTATGCCGCAGGCAATGTCAACGGCGGCAATGCAGGCGGAGTAGCGGGAAGGCAATATTCAATCGGAGGCGCCAACTCCATAACAAGCTGTTACCGCTATCAATACGCAACGGTGAACGGCGCGGCGCGGACTGAGAACACGCCCCTCGGAGTCCACGGAGGCATTGCCACAGCTGCTCAGCTAAAGACGCAGTCAACGTATACGAACAACAAATGGATTTTCAGTACCTCAGCATGGTACTGGGACTCAAGAGGCTTTCCAAAATTGAATATGGGGGTTGAAAACTCTCCCTTCCGTTTCTAACACCCTTTACAAACGTAGGGGCTGGAACAAAAGTAACAAAAAAATGGGGCGGTTCGCTCGCCCGCCCCTATAACATATTGTGCAAGAGATGTGACATAACAACTACATATTTTGGTTATTTAGTCTTCTAAGACTTTTGTTGCAGCCCCCTTTCACGGAACGTCAAATAAAACGCGCCCTGTATTTTCAGAGCGCGTCTTTTTCATTTGTTTATCAATGTTTTTGTTTTGTACACTGTTTTTTGGTTTATTTCTTTTTTCTGAAAAAGAACGGCGCAAGCGCAAGCAGCCCAAAGGCCATATAGCTTATTTCGCAGCCGTTTTCGTCCTTGCACTTGGGCAATGGCAATGTCGGGCATGTAGGCTCCGCTTCGTATTCGCCCGAGAATTTCACCAACAGAGTGCGCACCTCAACCTCGTTGGAGGGAGAATCGTGGTATTTGAGGAGAGTTATAACCGCCTCGGCATCATCAACTTTGCCGGTGAAAGCCGCAACGACCTGATTTCTGACGATGCTCAACTCCCAATTGGTCCCGACGTAGGGGTCGACGCCGCCCAGTTCCCAGCCGCCGGTAAGCGCGTTGCCGTCCAAGATCAACGCTTCATTAACGCCATCAACAGGAACTAAGAAGTAACGAATCGTTCCGTCGGTTAAGGTTTCATGACCAATTGTAAATCCGGACGGAATCCCGCCCGCGAATATTGCCTTTATTTCGTCTCCATCCAACAGAGGCGCCTGTTCCATGTCTTCCGGTAGAATAAGCTGTTCAAGAGCTGAAGCTGGAATGGAGGCATAGTCGTAAGTTTTAATTATGTCGAAGCTTCCGCCCGCGCTCTGTTCAGTACTGTAAAGCTGTCCGTCCCAAAAGCCCCACCAGCAGAAACTGTCGTCCGCCCTCGGCTCAAGCATATAAGCTGCAAACACTCCGAACGGCTGGGCAGTCGAGATAACATAATGCTCTTTCGTGATAACGTGCTCGGTCTTTCCGCGAAGCGCAAGCGAATTCCATTCTCCAGCACTGATCGTTACAGTGTTATGCCCTTCATAACCGGAGGTAGACTTGGTCACTGTCCAGTTGCCGTTCGTCTGGCTTGGATTATAGAACTTGACGAAATCGTCAACGGGAAGCGTGATGTTTTCTTTCAGCTTGTATACCTTAACTCCATGCCTCAAAAGCAGCTCAGCTGACGACTCCGCAGCTGCGTCCATGATGTAAAGAGCGCCCATGCGCGTTGTCGGATTAGAAGCCAGCGGATAGAATCTGCTGTTATTTGTTAAATCTCTGCTAACGACGCTATTATAATCAGATCCATTGAAACCAAATACTTTGACCATCCCGACGCCCACTCCAAGATCATAGTCTTCTGAAATAAACGAACGCGCGCCAAGGTAAATAACGTCGTCCGAAGTCACGCTCGCGCGATTTGACATCGCAGTGTCCTTCGCCTTTATCATGCTGAGTATCTCGTCCTTCTGCTTCGCCGCCTGATCGAAGGTGCTGAGGGTCGCCGCGTAATGCGTGTGCACTCTGAAGCGGAACGCATTGTGGGAATGGCACTCGTAAAGCAGGCCTATCCTGTTCTTTATAGTCGGAAGGTTAGAGGTATACCGAGCTCCGTGTCCGTTCCCTGAGGTCAGCGTGGCGCCTGATACTGAGCCTTCAGTGTAGGGAATAGCCCAAGGAATAGCGTTCTTAAGCGGGTAATAGTTGCTGGCAAAGAGCGGTTCGTCGTCCGCGCTCGCGATTATCGGCTTCAAATAATTCTGAAACCAGTTTGTAGTGGGGTCTGAGTGGGTTCCAATACCGACCCCGTAAATGCTCTCCGCGAAAAGGCGGTTGAAGTGCTCGAATTCTTTGTCGTCGTTCAGGTTGTTGCCGTAGCCGTAGCATAGCGGATGGAGATGCCTGTTACCGTCTGTGGCGTGTTCGTCCATGATAATGGCGGGGTTCCACTTTCGGAAGTTTCTGAGGTGCCCCCTTGCCTCCGGGGAGTCCAGCTTGACAAAGTCGCGGTTGAGGTTATAGCCCTGCGCGTTGGTACGTGTGCCAACCATCCTTGGCGTGGGCTGGCTGCCCGTTCGCCATGTACCGAGCGCATCGTTGCCGTCGGGGTTGAAATTTGAGTTGACCGTAAGCACTATATCTTTCAGCAGCACATCATGCTTCCCCTGAGCTATCTCGCGCAGCCAAATCAACGAAGCTTCCTTTCCCTCGACCTCTCCTGAATGGATGTTGCACTGGACGTGAATCACAATGCGGTTTCCAACTTCAGCGGGCGTTTTGGGCGCAGCGGGGATACCGACTATAGCAAGCGGCAAGGGTCTGTTATAAACGGTGTACGCCATATCCTCGTACCTAATTCGTCCCCCGCTGTTCGCGGCGACGAGCTTCACATAATCAACGACCTCCTGACTGGAAGTTGTTCGCTCCCAATTAGACTCCTCCGCAGGCGACTTCAATGTGTCGAGAATACCGGCGGACGCGCACGAAGCGAGCACTAAAACACAAAACAGCGCTAAATAAATACTACTCTTTTTCATATCTAACTTTCTCCTTTCGAAAATATGGAATATATTCGTCTTAAGTCGATTTTCTTAAGGCTAAGCAATTATACTGCAGAATCAAAATTTGAAAATAACCTTTTTGCAAAAACATAAAAAAAGTATATAATTATTAATTAACCTTGATAAAATTTTTGAATAGTAAATTCAACCGCAATATATTGTTTCTTGCGTAATACTGCATTAATAGTGTAAAATGTCTATACCATAATTTCAATTGAAGTAAAAAATAAAGAAGGGGAGTGTTTTAATGATGAAAAAATTTTCATTTGTATTCATTTCGTTTGCGCTGATTACGTTAATAGCTGCGCCTTCGATGGCGGCGCCAGAGATGGTTTTAAGGTTCGCCGGACAGGGGACGGTAGAGCACACCGGCACCGTTATGATGGAGCAGGTGGCAAAAGAGGTGCTTGAGAAAACCGACGGACGCATTGAGATAAAGGTTTACCCCGCCAATATGCTGGGCGACTACACTCTTGTTTTCGAAGAATTAATGCGCGGAACTATCGATATGGCTTGTATTTCAGTTCCAAGCCAGTTCAACCCCAATCTTGAAGCTACTTACATCAATTGTTTTGTTTACGGATACGACGACGCGAAGAAAGTCTTTGCTGAAGGTAGCTGGCTTTATAATAAGATGAACGAGCTTTGTCAGGAGCTTGGAGTGCGCGTGCTTGGATTCCAGGTAACCGGTTTCATAGGCATTGCAAGCACAAAACCGGTCAATGAACCGCTTGTCCCGGGCGTAAATAAAAATGTGCTCGTTCGTGTTCCAAATATGGACGTGTATAAAATGGGAGCGGAGACAATGGGATACAACACTGTCACCATTCCTTGGGCGGATGTTTATGTATCCATGCAGACGGGAGTATGCGACGGCGTTGACGGCATGGACACCGTCGCCGCGTGGGATAACCTTAAGGATGTAATGAAATATTGGTACCAGCTTAATTACTCGGTTGAAAACTGGAATTACCTTATTAGCGAGATGACATGGAATAAGCTTTCCCCTGAAGATCAAAAAATTATAGCCGAAGCCTGCGCTAAGGTCACTCAGGTCGGAGTGGATCTCGCCCGTGAGGATCAGGATAAACACCTTCAGTTGATGAGGGATAAGGGGATTCAAGTCTTTACATACACGCCGGAAGAACTGATACCCATATTCGAGGCAGTTTCCGCGACTTGGGATAATTTAAAAGGCAAATTTGACCCTGTCATGATCGACGAGTTCAAGAAAGAGTACGGGAAGAAATAGAAAAGAGAGTGGCGAGTGGCGAGTTATCAGAAAAAGACTTTAAAGACAAAAGCAAAAAATCGGGATTACCATGAAAATAATCGAAAAGCAAAGACAAAAAACGCTGGATTGCTTCGCTTTGCTCGCAAAGACGTTGGCCTTTTCGAGAACGTTTTTTCAGCGACGAAGTAATGGTCATAAGTTTCACTCACTACAGTGAACGAAACTTGCCTAATCCACGTCTTTGCGCCTAGGCGAAGCCGCTCTTCACGCCCGCGTCTTTTTGCGGCGCGGCAATCAAGTGTTTTTTGGTACTTTGGTACTGTTGTTTCATGGTAATCCAGAGGTTTTTGGTACTTTGGCGCCATAGTTTCATAGTAATCCAGTGGTATTTGGTACTGTTGTTTCATGGTAAAAGAATGACATTGAAATTTAAGCCCGTTGGAGAAATTGTTGTTGTCCTGCGGGCTTTTTTCTCTAATGAGAGGAGGGGTGGGTTAAATTATGCCCGAGAATTTGGAACAAAATTTTGAAAATGAGCCAATACTAATCTTTGAGGGAAGGTCATTAAAACCCAAAGGTTATTTCGATAAAACAGTAATATGGTCTTTTGAGGCAGGGATGGTTCTTTGCTCGCTTGCGCTGTCTACTATAATTGTGGTCGCAGCGATAAGGCGCTACGTGGTTCGCGGCGACCTTTACGGATATGAGGAATGGGTAAAGCTTTTAGCTTTCTGGTTGTATTTTCTGGGGGGAGCTTACGGCGCTTACAACGATACGCATGTCTCAGCCGACCTGATAGATTCTTATTTACCTGCAGGCAGGACGCGTCACGTAATGATATTTATCAGGCAATTAATTACATCGGCAATGAGCATCCTTTTTATGTATTTCGGGTATTTCTTCTTCATGTACGGGCTTTTAGGCCCGATACCGAAAGAAGTTCTGAAAGTTGGATGGGGCGCTTCAGGACTGGCTTTCAACTGGAACGGAGTTAGCCTTGTTTGCAGTCAAATTGACTTATTGAACGGGAGCGGCCTGACTTTCGACATTATAAACTTATGGACAACTAGAGCCATTGCAAGGACAACTGTTTGGCAGATACCTCTTTGGACTTCGTATGCCGCAATATTTCTGGGGCTGATATTTATGGCGATATTCTTTACGCGAAGGTGTATTCATACCGGAATTGCCCTTCTAAAAGGAATGGGAGGCGGAAAAGTATGATTTACATTGCGTTAATAGTTCTCTTAATAACTCTAATAATGGGAGTTCCTGTACCGATGAGCTTTATGGCTTCCGCTGCGTTGCTTCTAATGTTTGGAGGAACTGCCGGAACCGGTTATCCCACTTCACAAATTTTACCGTATGGTTTCACTCAGATGAACAGTATAGCCCTTCTTTCGATAGCTCTTTTCATTATGGCGGGCGGAATAATGGAGCGGGGGAAAATAGGAGAACAACTTATCAATGTAGTCGATATATTTGTCGGCAAAATAAAGGGCGGTTTGGGAATAGTCGGCACAATTTCCTGCGCGGTATTTGGTTCCATAACCGGCTCCGCGTGCGCTACCCTTTCCTGCATAGGCGCGATAATGTTTCCCAGGCTCGAAGCCGCGGGATATCCGCGAGGTATAGCCGCCGCCGTAATGTCAAACGCTTCGCTTCTTGGAATGCTCATCCCGCCTAACTCTACCCTAATCATCTTTGCGTGGATAAGCGGGCAGTCGGTGCTTGCCTGTTTCCTAGCGACAGTGCTTCCCGGGCTTATGATGACCACCCTTATAAGTATAGTAAATTGTTGGCTTCTAAAGGATGTAACCAGCATAAAACTGTCTTCGGAGGTTTCAAAAGAGCAAAAGATGGAACTCTTGCGGAAACGCGGAAGGTCCGCGCTGCCAACTCTTTTATTACTCGTTATAATATCGGTCTGCATATATAAAGACATACTCACTCCCACAGAGGCGGTGATTTTTGCCGTGATATACTCTATCTTTGTCGGTATTTTAAACAAAGGAATGTCAGCGTTGCCGGCTCTAATGTTGCCCGTAATAGTATTGGGCGGTATATATGGAGGCATATTCACCCCCACAGAGGCAGCTGCCATGGCTGTAATATACGCTATCCCTGTCGGAATGTTTGTATATAAAGGGCTTTCGTTAAAAGGACTTTACGAATCCCTTGTCGAATCTGCAGTAACAACGGGAGTCATAATGGTAATGCTGTTTTCCGTCATGATGCTCACACGCCTCTATATACTTGAAGACGTGCCTTCCAAGATGCTTGGCGTTTTCCGCGCGATTTCCGACGACCGCTGGGTCATAATGTTCATGATAAATATTTTCCTTGTGATTATGGGAATGCTGATGGACGATATAAGCAACGTAACTCTTACGACTCCCATACTGATGCCGATAATAATGCAGTTGGGATTCAATCCCATACATTACGCAGCAATAGTCGGAGTAAATACGGGGCTTGGCTGCATAACCCCGCCTGCGGCGCCGGTCTTGTATCTCGGGGCGCGGCTTGGAAACGCTCCGATAAATGAAATGATGAAACCGACGCTTTGGATAATAGCTTTAGCATGGGTACCGACTTTGATTGTCACCACGTATTTCCCGAAATTTGCGCTTTTCCTGCCGCACATAGTGCTTGGGACGCCATGGTGACGCGATTTGGTTCTTAGAGATCTTTTTGCCGCACTCTGTTTCATAAGTTTTGGCGTAGCCATTTGGACGCAATCGATATACGCATTCGCGGCGGCATTCATGTTCGGATTATTATCGCGCGCCGCCAAATGGAAAGATTGGCCTGCGCCGGAATGGGTTGCGAAATTGATTTTTTCAGGGAAAAGGATTAAAAGCAGAGCTTAGAGCTTAGAAAAGACAGAAATAAAGACAAAAGCTATATAAACATTGTAGGGGGCTGTAACAAAAGCTGGCAGCTACAAGCCGCCCCTACAACATATTGTGTACACAATGCCGAACAACCACTATATATTGTGGTTTGGCTATCCAATATACTATTTTTGTTACAGCCCCGCCTTTATATGAGCCTTTGAAGATATGATGCGGCTATTGATGAACGCCTAGGCGTTCTTTCAGCGCATCCTGAATTGTTTGTGAGAAATTAAGCCCGGCGTTCTGCGCCATTGTATCAAGCCATAAAGGCAAGCTTACCGTTCGCTTGATGGCTCTGTTTTCTGTCTTGCGTTTATATTCAAACATATCAAGGTCTATGAGACTAACAAAACCGTCTTTGCATTGAACATCCTCCAAAGGAGACGCAACGGGAATAGCTTCATTGCGTTGTTGCATGGAGCAAATGCAACCGGCTAATGCTTCCCGTGCCATTTCTATGGCGCCAGAAAGAGAATCTCCCTCGGTTACACATCCGAGTACATCAGGGAATACCACGGTGAAAACTGTTCCGCGCTCCGCAACATATTCTTCTGTAAAAACCGCTGGATAAACATACTTCATTAGAAGTCACCTCCAAAATATCAGCCCTCGGAAAACATCATTTAAGACCAGCTGCCTTTAGGATTGCGTTTAGGGTACCTGTGGCCATCTCTTTATTATGGAAGGGAACAGATATATTACCGGGCCGTGTATGGTGCTGGTGAATATAGTGTGATCCTTCTATTCTCACAACTTCCCAGCCATTTTGCGAAAGCAATTTCATTAGTTCTTTTGGCCTCATTCCACTCATTCCAAATTAATATAGTATTACATAATATTATGTAAGTCAATTCGTTTTCTCTGTGTGAAGTATTCGCATCCTTTGCAGCAGAGTCGGATGGGAATGGCGCCAGAAAACTACGAAATGATGAGGCGTGAGATTGGATAGCGCTTTAGAGGAGATTTTCTTAAGTCCCTCAATAAGCGCCTCTCCCATTCCATGCGAGGCGGCGAAGTTATCAGCTGCGTATTCGTTTTTGCGGGATATGTAATTAGCCGCAAAATTGAACACCTCGGAAAATGGTGAATATATCAAAGAAAAACCGACCGCAGCCAAATGGAAAGAGGGAGTCGTCCCGCCAAGCGCATAAGCTATCTCAGGATTATCAAGAAATAATGTTAATGCCCAAAGCAGGAGTCCCATGAACGAGATAGAAATCGCTATTTGGTATATAACGTGCTTCTTTTTATAATGGCCTATTTCGTGGGCAAGCACTGCAACTATTTCATCCGTGTTTAAGTCATTGATCAGCGTATCGTATAGAACAATGCGCTTTTTCTTACCAAATCCCGTAAAATAAGCGTTTGATTTTGTGCTTCGCTTTGAGCCGTCGATGACGTAAATATTGCGAATGGAAAACGAGGTTTTTTGTGCAAAAATCTCAATAGCTGACCTGAGCTCGCCTTCCTCAAGCGGCGTTTGTTTATTGAAAATCGGGACAATCCATTCGGAATAAAAGAACGAGAGCGTAAGCGTAAAGACTGAAATAGCAGCCCATGCCCATATCCAAGAGTAGCCTTTGATGTAATTAAAAGCAATCACGAGGATTGATATTATCACTCCTTCTATAATCAACTTAAGTGCAATACTTTTCACCTCGTCCAGAGCAAATGTCCGGCGGGTCGTCTTATTGAAGCCAAATTTTTGTTCTATGACGAAAGTGTCGTACCAGTCAAAAGGAATGTTCAGAATCCAGTCGAAAATGGAAAATACCCAGAAAAACATTACCGACAACAGGATAGCGTTGTCAATATACATTCTAAGCATCCCGTCAAGCCAACCGGCGCCGCCGTACCATATAATCGCCGCGACTATAATAAACGAAAACCCGTCGGAAATCATTGCAAAACGGCTGTTTTCTTTCTGGTACGCCTGCTGTCTTGCGTACTCCGTGGAGTCATATATCCCCTCCAGTTCTTTCGGCAGGTTTGGGCTCATCTGCGTACGATTCAGATACGATAAAAATTGATCCCAAAAAAAATTCAATATAAATAAAACAATTATTATATAAAAATAAATATTTCGCATGTTCGATTCCTCTCATTCTTATAGCTCACGCAACCATCCTTCGTATATCCTTTCGTCTTGAATGCCTTGTTGTTGAATGCCAAATTGAGGCATTCCCGGTTGAGCGTGCATTGGTACAAGCGTTGCTTTTCCCTGTGTAACGAAATAATCGCTTCCGCCCGCTATGCTTTCTATGAGAGCCCGCTTAATGCTATATGAACCGGAACCGGCTCGCGCGAGCGAGACTAGATCAAAAGGCGTTTCAAACCCCAACTCGCTGCTTATGTCGTCGTATATGGCTTTAATTGATTTATACACTTCTTCGTCAGGTTTGTCTATCTGAAGTCCCATATTTTTTGCTTCGCGCCTGTTGATGGTGTAGTCATGGCTGCCGGAATCGCTGCATAAAAATTCAATTATTTGCTGAATCTTTTCGGGGTCTTCTATTTGGTTTGTCAAGAGTTTTTCCGCGAGCATTTTTATCTGCGCTCTGGAACGGTACACCTCGCCTAATACCAGAGGGTGTACCGCGTCAGATAGTTTTATCATGATACTTGCAAGCGCCGCGTCATCCTTGATGGACAATTCTTCTTTGGCAAAAGCCAGATAGCCCTTTACAGCTTCAACGCTTACAGGAAAAGTTTTCTGCGGCGGCGCGCCGGGGATTGGCGGGTTTAAGAAAGTATTAACATTGGGGTCAATGGGGCCAAGCGTTGCTTGTTTTGTCATTATGATTGAATTTGCGCCTATGCAAATTAGTGTTCCGGCGCTGTGAGCCTTGTGCGGTACGATTACTTGTAATTCATCGCAATACAATTTCAATAAGTTAATTATGTTCCACGCTGCAGCGGTTTCTCCGCCGCGCGTATACAGATAGAGCGAAATCTTGGACACATTGCCAATCGTATCCAATTGATTTATGAAAATATCAATGACATCTCTTGCTATTTGCGTCTCAAAACCTCTGCGGTCACTCGTTATGTAAACAAGCAATTTGCTTTTAAGACGATTCTCCAAATCTTCATATAATGATTTGCGGTTTTTGTACATAAAGTATTCCCCACTCTTTCATATTCAAATTTCTTTTTGGGAACGTACGCTTATTTTACGCGCTTTACGTCCATAATATCAAATACATTATATCTTAAGAAAGTTTGTTATGAAAAACAATGGGTACTCAGGATATTATCAAGTTTAGTTTGAGTTATTCCTCTTGTATGCTTTCTATGATTCTTCCATCTATCGACATTACTACCGCGCGGTATGGAATGACCTTGCCGCAATTCTTGAGCGCGTATTTTGCAACGCTTTCAATTCCGCTGCAACAAGGAACATTCATTCGTACAAGCGTCATAGATTTAATACGATTCGTCCTAAGGATGGTTGTCAGTTTTTCGGAGTAATCGCTCTTGTCAAATTTTACGCAATTGATAATGGTTGTTCTGTTCTTCATGAATTCTTCATGAAAATTGCCATAAGCAAAAGCTGTACAGTCAGCCGCAAAAAGTAAATCTGCATCGTAAAAACGCGGCCCGGTTATTGGCATAAGCTTAATTTGTATCGGCCAATAGTAAATATAAGTTTGTTTCGATGCTGTTTCATGGCTATCGTTCCCAGCTGGCTTTGGAAACGTGGCAGGGCAGCCGCAAGACAAATCTTCAGGCTGTTTGTTTTCAGTATTTGTTTCTACAGTGGTTTTTTTATATACTTCAGGCTCTTTCACTTCAAATAATATCGCATCCACCGGGCATACCGGCAAACAATCACCAAGTCCATCGCAGTGATCTTCGCATAATAACTCTGCCTTTCCGTTTACAACGACTATAGCTCCTTCATCGCAGGCGGATACGCACAATCCGCAACCGATGCATTTGTTTTTATCAATATTGATTATCTTTCTTATCATGAGATATCCCTCAATTTCATTCTGAATAAATTTGGAGTTCATAAATATATAATCGGCTAATACCGTATATTTAAGAATAGTGAATATTCATATGAACGAGTAACGATTTGAGGAATTCAGGGTAAATAGCAAGGCGCTGAAAATACCTAGAAAATTTAGCGGTATCCGTTTTCAGTACCGTCAATGTGTCTTGAACCGCTTGTCTTGTTGTCTGCTGGCGCTTGGACGGGCGTTTTTATTTTTCCATTTCTAAAACTCTTCCATTTGTCGAGATTGTAACAATCCGGGACGATATGATATTGTGAATACCAACAATGTGGAGCGCTTTTTTAACCGCGTTTTCAATTCCATTGCAACAAGAAACATCCATTCGGGCAACTACTACGGATTTAATTTTATTGACTTTAAAAATGTCGACTAACTTTTCTGTGTAATTCAAATCGTCGAGCTTCGGGCACCCGATAATTGTTATTCTGTCCTTCATGTAGTCATTGTGGAAATTTGCATATACATAAGCTGAACACTCTGCAGCAACAAGTAAATCTGCATTGGCAAAGTACGCGACATTTGTTGCTATGAGTCTAATATGCACAGGCCATTGGTAAAGCTGGGATACTCTTTGCGTCGTCTGCTTCTGTTCCGGTTCATGTACTACTCTTTGTCTGGCATAGGTATTCTTTCTATTCTCTGCATTATCTCTGCTTGCAGCCGCATCTTTTATTGTCTCTTCTACCTCTTCGTAAGTAATCGCTTTTGTTGGGCATATGGATAAACAGCGTCCGAATTCATGGCAGTTATCACCGTTCAGTAGTTTTGCTTTTCCACCAATAATTCCTATTGCTCCTTCCTGACAAGCAGTTACGCATTTGCAACAAGCATTACACTTACTTTCGTTTATCTTTACTGTCTTTACAATCACAGGCTATCCCCCATTTTTCTTGATCAGTTAAATAAACAATTTATAATATTAAAAAAACATTAACCACCTATTGAATAATCTGTATAAATGATGTAAAATTACAATTCTACTAAATTAAAAATGCAACATTAATATTTTTTATTACTATAATAGCTCAAGTAACCAAATCTGAGCAATTTTGCAACTTACACACGCGCCCGTAGCTCAGCGGATAGAGTGACGGCCTCCGGAGCCGTAGGTCAGGCGTTCAAATCGCCTCGGGCGCGCCAAGCTTTCTTATGCGCGCGGAATAGAGCAGCTTTTTCACTGAACACGCATGAAAACTATATCTTGTTTGTAATATGGTATATTTATATCCATACTGCCATAAATTGTTCCGTACCCCATTATTCTAAGCCTTTCGCAAACATCTTCGCGGTCAAGCAAAGACTGACCGGTTGCGTCAAGGTTACACCCAACCCACCATACCCCATCGACTTCCTCGAATATATATTCGCCCCTGTTTTTTGTGAATCTCGCGGGGTTTTCCATGTAGTTGCTCAATAGTTTGATATCCGGCTTTATCGTGCCCAGCTTGTCCAAGTTCTCCTGACGGAAAATTTCAGCTGACGCTCTCAAGTTTCGGAGATCCATAATTATTGCAATAACAGGGTTAGGATACGATACCGATTCTTCCGTCGTCGTTGCAATAGTCGCTGTTATAATTTTTATCGCGATAAAAATTATAACAACGAATAATGTCAGCAACGCTGCAATAAATCCCATATTCGGGAGATTTAAAGTTTTTGTCTGTGTTATCATAAAAACCTCATTCTCTTAATTTTTAGAATAATGTATTGGTCTCCACTAAGAAGCCGGTAACAGTCAACAGATAGTTCTCGTTATTTGGAGGTTTGCCCCACATTATCTTTGCGGGAGTGCACATTCCATCCTGATAGAAATATATTATTTCCGGCTTAAACGTCCATTCTTTTCCTGTCGGTTGCCATTGCATTTGATAAGCCTTCCAGACGCTTTCGGCTTTTCCGCCAATTTCATTTTCTGTATCTTTCAAATAAACTTCAACGATAATAGCTCCTATATTTTCCTCCTTGTCAACACGAAATCTGATAGACGCTCCGCTTCTGGCAGTATCAACTGCTTCAATAAATGCCCGCTGTAATGCTCGTTGAGGAGGCTCCACCCATACTACGCTCGGAACAACAATCACTGTAAGTATACCAATTATTGCAACGACCACAATAATCTCAAACATCGTGAACGCTTTGCGGCGCGACTTCAGAAAGGCAAAACGATATGGCAAAAACCGCAAAACAGTCACCCCCGCTCCCCGATAGGCATAAAGGTTGCTTTGTTCATTAAATTGTTCTTATATATCGTGGTTTGTGATGTTGTTTCCAGTACTTTCTTCTCCGTCCGGGCCGCAGCATATTATATCAACCAAGCCCTTATCTCCCGGGCTGCGGTAAATAAAAGGATTCCCCCACGGATCCAGAGGAACCTTTTTCATGTATCCTCCCTCAGTGTATTTTTTGGGCTGAGGATTAGTCGTCGGTTTAGTCACAAGCGCTTCAAGTCCCTGTTCCGTGGTCGGGTAGAATCCGTTATGCAACCTGTAAATATCAAGGGTGTTCTCAATCTCCTTAATCTGTGTAGCTGCAAGGGTGCGTCTCGCTTCATCCGTCTGACCCACAACATTAGGAATAATGATGGCGGCCAGCATACCTAGTATCACGACCACAACCAAAATTTCAACGAGAGTAAAGCCTTTTCTTTTATTACTGCCAATTTTCTTCAAAAAAATCCCTCCTAAAATATTCGCAAAAAAATACATACTCCAAATGGGACGCCCTCAAGCATCCCCCCCCCACAATCTTTGACTTTCTCTTTCATATTCCGAATTGTCTTTCATCTTTTGTCTTTTCTAATCCCTAATCCCTAATCCCTAATCCCTGTATTATTTAGCAACCCGAAGCTTTCCGGCGCGGGTCGCCGAGGGCTGCGACCCCTACAGCCTAAAGTTGTACAACCCAGAATCTCTGGCTTTGTCTTTGTCTTTTGTCTTTCCTAATCCCTAATCCCTAATCCCTAATCCCTAATCCCTAATCCCTGTCTTTACTTAACAAGTCCCGACAAATTAAACACCGGCAGCAATATAGCTATGACTATAAATCCAACTGAGAATCCAAGAGCTAATGTCATAACAGGTTCAATAAGAGTAGCCAGTCTGTCCATCTGCGACTCCGCAATCTCCCAGTTGGTCTCGCCGACGTTTAATAATGACGTCGTTAGTTCTCCGCCCATTTCTCCCACCCTGATAACGTAAATCACGTCCTCGGTGAATCCAAGTTTTTCAAGCGCGCGGTCAAGCCTATGCCCCGCCTTCACTAAATCCGAGGCCTCTATCCATCGAGCGGGATTCGGATCCATAACAGACGCCATCTTAAGCGCCTGCACAAGAGGAATTCCCGAATTAAGCAGAGTTGCAATGTGCGTCATGACTAACGATAAAGTCAGTCTTCCCCTCAGCCCTTTCATAAAAGGCAAAGGAAACCTTTTCTTTCGCCGCTTCATAATATATAAAGTCAGGACAACAATCAATAAAACAGTAAGCCCCCAATTCGCCACAAAATCGGAAAGTGCTATTAGTATTCTAGTCGGGAGCGGCAACGCTTGACCAACTTCGTCAAACAGAACAGAAATCTTTGGCACTACATAAGAAAGCAGGAAGGCGACAACTCCTGTTCCAATAATAACCATTGCTATCGGATAAGTCAGAGCCTTTTTTATTCTTTTGAGCAGCCTATCCTCAAGCTTGAACTGATTTGCCGCCTGTTCAAGTCCTTGAATAAGAGAGCCGCTCTGCTCGCCTGACTCCACAATACGCCACAGCGTCTCCTTAAAAGCTCCGCTCTCGGATAGAGCCATGTGGAACTTTTTGCCGCCCTCTATTCCTTCAAGCACCGATGAATAAGCCGCGCCGACCCTTTTATCTATGGTCTGCTTCCCGAGCACTTTAAGCGCCTCGGCTAACGGTAATCCCGATCGAAGGTACGAAGCAATGCTTCTGCAAAACATAATATGACCTTCAAGGGACAACGGAACTACTTTTCTTGACTTTCCTTTTTCCGATGCCTGAGCGACGTCCACAACAATTATCGCTTTTTCCGTGAGGCGATCGATAGCTTGAGTGGAAGAAGAAGCTTCAACTACTCCTTTTTTTAGTTTGCCTTCGGGATCGTATCCTGTATAGTTAAAATACGGCATTATAAAAATTAAGCTATCGCTGATTCAACACGCCCGGGATACGCCTCAAGAGCCCCTTTGAGGACATTCATAGCTTTCGCGAGATCCTCGTTTTTAAGCACATAGGCAAGGCGCATCTCATTCTGACCTTTACCGGGGGTCGAATAGAATCCTGTTCCCGGAGCGCCCATTGTAGTCTCTCCATTTATGTCATAGTTTCCGAGCATCCAGATAATGAACTTCTCTGCGTCGTCAACCGGCATTTTCACCATTGAGTAAAAAGCTCCCTTAGGCTGCTCGCAAACGACTCCCGGCATTGACTTAAGCGCTTTATACAGCGTATCGCGCCTTTCCTGATACTCCTTGTTGACCTCTTCAAAATATGACTTTGGAGTCGAATAAAGCGCGGCCGCTCCGACCTGTTCAAGAGTCGGAACGCAAAGGCGTCCTTGGCAAAGCTTTAGCACCTGAGCAAGAAATTCTTTGTTCTTTATAGCAATACAGCCAATACGGGCGCCGCAAGCGCTGTAACGCTTCGATACGGAATCAATTATCACTACTCTGTCGACTATGTGTTTCATGTGCCCGAAACTTGTGAATTTTAGCCCGTCGTACACAAATTCGCGATAAACTTCGTCGGAAATTATGTAAAGGTCATGTTTTTTTGCAATGTCTGCAAGCATGTTTACTTCCGCTTCCGTATATATGGCGCCTGTCGGATTTCCAGGATTCGATACCATAATCGCGCGCGTTTTGGGAGTTATGAGTTTTTCTATTTCTCCGGCGGGTGGGAGGTGAAAGCCTTCCTCGGCTTTCGTAAGCATCGGTATTACGCTTACGTTGACAGCCTGTGAGAATGCGTTGTAATTTGCGTAATACGGCTCGGGTATTAGTATGTTATCGCCAGGATCGCAAATTGCCATAATTGTGAACCAAAGAGCTTCGCTGCCCCCATTAGTCACAAGAATATCGTCACGTTGTATGTCTATCCCCCACTCCTGATAATACTGGCTCATGGCGTCGCGCAACGTATTATCACCCTGGGATGTCGCGTACTCAATTACTTCCTGTTTAAAATTTCTTATCGCGTCTAAAAATGTCGGCGGAGTTATTATGTCCGGCTGCCCGATATTAAGGTGATAAACTTTCTTTCCTTTTGCTTTCGCTTCGTCCGAATACGGAATCAGTCTTCTTATTGGAGACGACTGCATAGCTTTAATTCTATCGGAAAAGTGCATAACAAATTACCCCCTGTTTTTATTCTCGCTCCCGAAGAGTTTGGTTTACATTATGATAACATAGATGATGACGACGAAAAACATAAGTTTATATTTTCACATTTTCATTTAAATAAAAATAAAAACAAAAATCCCGTTGTGCATAATATATCATCATGCAAGTACAATTTTCATCTATTATTATACATAATATATATGAAAACTCTATGAAGAATTTTGGAGATTGTTATATGATGTATCATATAATTTTCCTTTATGGAGGAGTAAATTTTATGGACATAAAAAAAGTTACGGCAATTTATTTCAGTCCAACAGGCGGAACCAGAAAATATGCAGTTGAAATAGCAAAAGCAATAAAAAATGATTACGAGGAAATCGACCTTACGCAAGTATGCAACAGAGAAAAAGAGTATGTTTTTAACGAGGATGAACTGGTAGTGTTCGGATCTCCCGTATACTTCGGCAGGATTCCTCAAATAAAGGGCGGAATTTTTGAGAGAATAAAGGGGAACAAAACAAAAGCTATATACACTGTAACTTATGGCAATAGAAATTATGAAGACGCTCTCCTTGAACAGGGGAATATTTGCGGCAAAAACGGTTTTGTCGGGATAGCGGCAGCGGCTCTGATAGCGCCTCATGCTTTCTCTTCGAAAATAGCGCAGGGGCATCCTAACAACGCAGACATATCAGCGCTTGAGGTTTTTGTTAAACGCGTAAAGGAGATTATTGAAAAAGAAGAGTATTATAATAAGGATCTTGTCGTGAGAGGGAAAATGCCGTACAGGAAATACTTATCGGCGCCGTTTTACCCAAATGCGAAAAAGAAATGCAAAAAATGCGGAACGTGCATTGAAAAATGCCCCATGGAAGCAATCAGTGCAAATAATCCGGAAATGACGGATAGTAGTAAATGTATTGCTTGCTTTGCCTGCGTGAAAAGTTGCCCTTATAAAGTTAGAACAGTAAAGAACCTTATGTTTTACTTAGCCAAATATGTTCTAGAAAGAAAACTTGTAGCAATTGAGAAAATTCCAGAATTCTTCTATATAAGCTAAAAGTATCAATAAATATAGAGAGGGTGGTAAATCATGAACAAACGAATGGAAATGCTGAGTAATTTATCTGCAGGCAGCGACAGCAAAATGATTCTCATCGTGATGGACGGCCTTGGCGGGCTGCCTGACAACAGAGGTATGACTGAGCTTGAGGCAGCGCATTCTCCAAATCTTGACGCGCTCGCGGGGAGAAGCGAACTTGGATTTCTCAGAATGGTCGACGTCGGCGTAACCCCCGGAAGCGGTCCGGGGCACCTTTCACTATTCGGATACGACCCGTATGAATACCTTATTGGACGCGGAATACTTGAAGCGTGCGGCGTGGGCGCAAAAGTATCGCGCGGCGACGTTTGTTCACGCGGAAATTTCTGTACTTGCAATGGCGATATAATCACGGACAGGCGAGCGGGAAGAATTCCCACAGAACAAAGCGCAAAGGTCGTGGAAAAGCTCGCTGCCAATATAAAAGAAATAGAGGATGTAAAGATAACGCTCTATCCCGGAATGGAACACCGTTTTGTGGTCATATTCTCGGGCGATGCGCTGGACGAGCATGTGTGGGACGCCGACCCGCAAAAAGAAGGCGCTCCGATGCTCTGGGCTTCAGCTGTCGCGCCTGAGGGAGAGCGTATGGCTCAATTGGCGAACAAATTTATCAGGCGGGTACAGGAAGTGTTAAAGGACGATATGCCCGCTAATTCATGCCTGTTGCGAGGCTTTTCTTCAGCCCCCGATATTCCCCATTTGGGAGAATTGTACGGAATAAAAGCGGCGGCGATAGCTTCTTATCCCATGTATCGCGGACTTGCAAGCCTTGTCGGCATGGAGGTTGAGGATGCGGGGCGTACGCTCGAAGAGCTTTTCGATTCGGTAAGTAAATTCTGGAACAAGCATGATTATTTTTATATTCATGTTAAATACACGGACAGCCGGGGAGAGGACGGAAAGTTCGATGAAAAAGTAAAAGTCATTGAGCAGGTCGACTCTCTTCTTCCAAAGATAACTTCGCTTGCCCCTGACGTGCTTGTCATAGCAGGAGACCACAGCACACCAGCAATTATGAAAGGACATTCATGGCATGACGTGCCTTTCATGATATCAAGCGACAAATGCCGGTTCGGGCTTCATAAAACGTTTGGCGAAAATGAGTGCCGGTTCGGGACGATTGGACATATTGACGGCTATAAACTGATGGGACTCATGCTTGCTCATGCAGGAAGGCTCAACAAATACGGCGCATGATGAACGACAACTTTGTAATAAAATGTCCGCATTGCAAGGGGGACATTCATCTCACTGAAACCCTGGCTGCGCCCATCATAGAAGGGGCGCGTAAGAAAATAGTCTCGGAGGAACGCGATAAAGCCCGCGTTGAATTTGAAGCGGAAAGAAACAAACTTAAAGTTGAGCTTGGCGAGCAGGCGCTGCAAATAGAACAGGCGAAGCTTCGCGAAGCGGAATTGGACGCAAAATTTGCCGAGACTCAAAAAGCTCAGGCGGAAATCCTCAAAAAAAGCAGAGAGATAGAGGAAGCGAAGCTCGAACTTGACCTCACCGTACAAAAAAAAGTTACGGAGGAAGCAGAAAAACTGAGGCTCCAGTTGAAGAAAGATGAACAGGAGCGCGCCAATCTGGTTATTGAGAGAGAGTCCAAAAGAATAAGCGAAGAAATGGAAGGTAAACTTGTCGCTTCCAGAAAAATACTTGAAGAAGAGCGCGAAAAAGTTAATATGCTCTTCAAAGAGGAACTTGAAAGCAAAAACAAAGAGCTTTCAGATCTGAAGGAAAGAGAGAACGATCAGCGGCAAAAGCTGGAAGAGGCGCAAAAAGCGCAAGCGCAAGCGCTGAAAAAGAGTCGCGAATACGAGGATAAAGAAAGGGAACTTGAGCTAACGATAGAAAAGCGAGTCATGCAGGAGTCGGAAACTCTGCGCGCGCGTGCAAAGCAGGAGTCCGACGAACAGAACAGGCTCAAACTGATGGAGCGCGAGCAGACAATTGCTTCAATGCAGAAGACGATAGCTGAGCTCCAGCAGAAAGCCGATCAGGGCAGCCAGCAGCTTCAGGGTGAAGTTTTGGAACTTGAGCTGGAATCAATGCTTAAAGCGAATTTCCCGTTCGACTCAGTCGAGCCCGTGCCAAAAGGCACATCAGGCGCTGATGTTATCCAGACCGTAAATGACCATGGAAGAGGGAAGTGCGGGACGATAATATGGGAGCTCAAGCGCACGAAAGCGTGGAGCGACGGTTGGCTCAGCAAACTCAGGGACGACCAGAGGTCGGCAAAAGCTGAAATAGCGGTCATTGTAAGCTTTGCACTGCCAAAGGATATAGAAATGTTCGGATTCATGGAAGGCGTTTGGGTATTGTCCCCAAAGGCGATACTCCCCGTTGTAATGATGTTGCGCCAGTCACTAATTGAAATCTCAAAGGCGCGCCAGATATCGGAAGGCGCAAAGACCAAGTCCGAGGTAATGTACGAATACCTTACGGGGACAAAGTTTATACAGAGAATGAGCGCTATAGTCGAGGCTTTCCAGACAATGCAGGAAGACTTGGGCGCGGAAAAGAAAGCAATTCAAAAGCAATGGGCGAAGCGCGAGTCGCAGATAAATAGGGTGATGGAGTCAACAATCGGAATGTATGGAGACATGCAGGGGATAGCCGGTAAGAGTTTGCGTGAAATTGAAGGGCTGGAATTCAAGGCTCTACAGTAAAATTATATTGAGGAGATGGCTTTATGGATATTATGAAATCATTCAGTTTCGTGCTTCCCACGAGAATTGAATACGGCGTAGGCTGTATTTCAAGGATAGCGGGGGAACTTTCGCATTTATCATCAAGTAAACCACTTATCGTAACGGATAAGGGAATCGTTGCATCAGGCTTGTTGAAAAAGGTCACAAGACCGTTGGACGAAGCCGGTATTGCTTACGACATTTTCGATGAAATCGCGCCGAATCCAAGGGATGAAAACGTACACGCGGGAGCGGCTTTCGCGCGGGAAACGAGGAGCGACTGTCTTGTCGCGGTTGGAGGAGGCAGCCCTATTGACTGCGCCAAGAGCATGAGCATCATAGCAACGCACGGGGGAGTTATTCAGGACTTCCGCGGCGTTGAGAGAATTCCGGGCGCGCCGCTTCCGATAATCACCGTCCCGACGACGGCGGGCAGCGGGTCGGAAGTTACGTTCAGCTCAGTAATCACGGATTGCGGGAAGAAAATAAAATTCTCCCTTCGCAGCGTAAAAATAGCCGCCAAGGTGGCTCTCTGCGATCCGGAGCTTTCTGTCTCGCTGCCAAAATCAATTACAGCCGCAACCGGAATGGACGCGCTCACTCACGCAATTGAGGGTTTCACGGCTACCTGCGCGGAGCCAATAGCAAACGCGGTTGCGCTGTATTCAATAGAGCTTGTGTCGAAATATCTCAGGCGAGCTGTTGCGAACGGAAGCGACATTGAGGCGAGGGCAGGCATGTTGATGGGAAGCTTGCTGGGCGCAATCTCGTTCAGCCATTCCGACGTCGCTGCGGTACACTGCATTGCGGAGTCCCTTGGCGGCATGTACGACAAACCGCACGGCGTTTGTAATGCTGTGTGCCTGCCTGTTGTAATGGATTACAGCAAAAATCACTGTATTGAAAAATATGCGCGGATTGCAAAAGCAATGGGCATAAATTACGCTTCCGAAATGGAAGGCGCCGAAGCTGCCGTCGCGGAGGTAAAGAAGCTGTCAAGCGATGTAGGTATTCCTTCGTTCTCTTCTTTCGGAATCTCAGAATCAGAGTACCGTGAGATAGCGGTAAAGTCCCATGAAAATCTCAGCAACGACAGTAATCCTAGACTGCTTGGAGTGGATGATTATTTGGAGATATTGAAAAGGCTTTAAAATAGTGTGAAGTGTGGAGTGTGGAGTGTGGAGTGAAAAGACAAAAGACTTCGAGTTGCCGAAGGTAGCTTTGTAGGGCGGCAGAAAGGCAATTTGGAAATCGGAATTAAAAAGACAAAGACAAAGGATAAAGACAAAAGACTGGATGTTTGGGCAACGTATATGGTTTTACGTGTAGGGGCGGCTTGTAGCCGCCCGCTCCAGATACTTTGAATTGCTAAAATGAAGAGCGTAGGGGTCGCAGCCCTCGGCGACCCGCGCCAGATACTTTGAATTGCTAATATGAATATACAGAATAAATTAATATGGGTTGGCATATTACCGCCCGCGTAAAGTACAATAACAAATGCAACACAAACAAAGGGGCTCAATAAATGACGGAAAATAAGAGTAGCGCTACTGTAATCAAAACTTCGGAAATTAAAAAAATGCAGAAGGATGAAAAGTTTTACGTCCTAGGAGTCGTTACGCGTTCAAGCGTTAGGAAAGACAAAAACGGACGTCCTTACTGGGATATTGCGATAATGGACGGAGACGGTTCCATTGAAGGAAAAGTCTGGTCAAACTGCATTTGGTACGCATACGAGGACGGCGGAAAGGATATCATCGGCGATCCTCTTTCGGACTCCCGTACAAGTATTCTTGAAGGGAAAACTTTGGGGCTTCTGGGACAGATTGGAGAATATAAAGGGCAGGCGCAATACGCGTTTAACGCAGTATACTACGTGGATCAGGATAAATACCCTCCGCATTCGTTTGTTCAGCGTTCCCCTATTTCTCCGGATGAACTTGAAAAGGAATTCACTAAACTTCGTAACGTATGCAGCGAACCCCTAAAAGGATTTCTGAATTTTGTTTTCGACACAAAGAAATACTGGGACAAATTCAAGGACTGGCCGGCAGCGGTAACGCACCATCACGCATATGTCGGGGGGCTGCTTGAACATTCCGTTACTACTACACGCGTTGCAAGGTACATAGCAAAAGTATACCGGTCGCTAGGAATGGAAATCGATATCGACCTCGTTACGGCGGGGGCTCTGTTGCACGATATCGGAAAATTGGAAGCCTACACTTTAAACCCCGCGCCAAACATGGTAACGGAAGGAAACGTCATAGACCATGTCGCGCTAGGCTACAAAATTCTTTCCGGTTTGTCGGAGGAATACGGGCTTGAAAGTAAACTTTCTCTTGCGCTTGCTCATATAGTGCTCAGCCACCATGGGAGCAAAGAGTTCGGATCGCCTGTTTTACCCGCTATCCCTGAAGCTTTTGTCGTCTCAGCGGCGGACGACCTTGATTTTAGGCTCTTCTGCTGGCAGGAGTCGGTATCGACTTTGGAGGAGGATAAAGAGATAACTGATTTTCATTATGCGATGCAGCGCAGGTTTTGGAAAAAGTAAATTGTCATTATGGTATCATTATATAGTGTCTTCTAACGAATAGTATTATTCATAATTTCTGAAAGAGTGGTGCTGTTAATATGTTGAGAATATGTGTGATTTTTGTTTCAATAATGTGTATGTTCATTGTAGGGGTAGACATGGCGCTCGCCGCCGACCGCGCGGTTGCGACATTTGATACGTCGATGGGATCGTTCAAGATAGAACTTTTAACCGATCTTGCCCCAATTACGGCGCAGAATTTCATAGACCTGTCGAAAAAAGGGTTCTATGACGGAGTTATCTTCCACAGGGTAATAAAAGATTTCATGATTCAGGGCGGCGACCCGACCGGAACCGGCAGAGGAGGACCGGGTTATACTATTCCTGATGAATTCGGTGAGGGACTGGCGCACGATAAGCCCGGCATTCTTTCAATGGCAAACGCTGGGCCGAATACGGGCGGGTCGCAATTTTTTATTACCCTTGTGCCCACGCCGTGGCTCGACGGCAGACACGCCATCTTCGGGACGGTTATTGAGGGCATGGATATAGTGAGCGCGATTGGCGTCACGCAAACCGGACCAGGCGATAAGCCCGTCGAAGACGTTGTCATCAAATCAATCTTGATTGAAGAAAAGAAGTAACGAAGAAGAAATGATATGAGCTTTCGTATAAAAATCTCGACCGATCATGACGGACGCAGAATAGACAAAGTGCTTCGCGCCATTTTTCCAAAAGTCCCTCTTTCCGCTATCATGCGCGCGCTTCGTAAAGGAGAAATAATTTTGGACTCAAAACGAGCGCGCGTCCCTAATATTCGAGTGGCGGGCGGGCAGGAGTTATATGTGCCTTGGAACTTGGAAGAGGAAGTCATTATTGCTGAAAGTGCGGCTGCGGAACCTGATAAAGTTACTAAGTATCCTGAGATTTCATACATATATAAGGATGACGCGGTGTGTATTGTAAATAAACCTGCGGACTTACTGGTTCAGCCGGATGTAAAAGGAGAAGATAGCGTCATTACGCGCGTTTGGGCGACGTTTGGCAGGGGCGTTCAGGGGTTTTCTCCCGCAGCAGTTCACCGCCTCGACCGCAATACAACTGGAGTGCTTGCAGTTGCAATGTCAGGCGGAGCTTTGCGAGAACTTGAGATGCTTTTTAAGGAGCGCCTAATACGAAAAATTTACCTTGCCGTTGTAGCGGGAGATACTCCAAAATCGGGCGATATACAAGTTCCTCTTCTTAAGGATGTGGAGAATAATTTTGTCTCCGTCAGCTCTGAAGGGAAACCATCACACACGCGTTTTGAGAAAATCTCGGATGGAGGAGAGTTTTCAGTTGTTTCAGTTGAACTTCTGACCGGAAGGACACATCAGGCTCGTGTACATTTAGCGCACGCAGGGATACCTATTCTTGGCGACCAAAAATATGGAGATGTAGCTGCAAATAAAGAATGGAAGAGAATGGGAGTCAAAAGACCGCTCTTGCACGCCTGGAAGCTTATTTTCCCGGACAAAATAAGCGATAAGCTGCTCTCGGCAGTGGCGGGGAAATGCTTTACCGCTACTCCTCCAGATGACATGCAAAAGTTTTTGAGCTGAAAAGATTCACCTTATCAAGCGGTAAAAGGTTGACAGTACTAAAATATTTGGCATGGTTAATTACATATAGCAAATGAGCCGAATAATTAAAATGGCGGAGACTGATAATAATTCTTATGCGAGCGAATAGCCGAAAGGGAAGAAGGATGTTTATTGAGCTTTTATGACACTAAAGTGCTCTTCTGTTCAAAATCCGACGATGAGAACTGCTGGCAAGCATTAAACTACCTGACGCGCAACTGTTCAAATGTCACAGTTTGCACAGGAGACTGGGGAGACGATATCCCGTCCGAAATGTTTTCATGGACGGGAGACTACATATTGTCATATATGTCAAAATGGATAATCCCCGAGTCGGTGCTGAAAAATGCGCGAATAGGCGCTATAAATTTTCATCCCGGACCGCCCGAACGTCCGGGAGCGTCATGCGCTAATTACGCTCTTTACGACGGGGACAGCGAATTCGGCGTAACATGTCATCACATGACGTCAAAGGTTGACGCGGGGAAAATCATAATGACAAAGAGATTTCCTATTCACGAATCCGATGACGTAAGCTCGCTTTTGAAACGTTCTCATGGTGTGCTCCTTGAGCTCTTTTGCGACATGGTTTCAATTCTTAAGGAAGGTAAGAATCTGCCGGAAAGCTCCGAAACATGGGATAGGAAAAACTTCCATACAAGGAATGACCTAAATGAGAATCTTCGCAGAATTTCTGCGGACATAAGCAAGGAAGAGCTTGAAAGAATTGTAAGGGCAACGCTTTTCAATGAATGGAGGCCATATTTAAAAATACACGGAATTAAATTTGTAATGGAAGAAGACAGGGAAAAGATAGGGATTAGGGATTAGGGATTAGGGATTAGAAAAGATAAAAGATAAAAGATAAAGATAAAAATAAAGACTTTGGGTTGTTGAATGTAGCTTTGTAGGGACGGAATTCCCCTCCAGCGGAGGGGCGCCCGAAGGCCGGGGTGGTTCTGCCGCCCGCGCGCAAAATACCTTGAATTGTTAAAATAAAAACCGTAGGGGTCGCAGCCATCGGCGACCCGTGTTAGATACCTTGAATTGTTAAAATGAAGACCGTAGTGGGACACAGCCCTCCGCCGCGCCCTTCAGGGTAGGCGGGACGGTGAAAAATAGTTTTGAAAAGACAGAAAATTGGGAATAGCGAAAAAAGTAGTTTTGTGTTTTATTTTACTAATCCCTAATCCCTGTCTTTTAGGCTTTACGTATGAAGCCCGATTTAAGGCATCTTGCGCAAACCTTTACGCGGAAGCTTTCTTCTCCCACGTTTATTCTTACGTTGTGAAGGTTAATGAGCCAACGTCTGCGTGTGTGACGGTTTGAATGGCTGACGGAATTCCCTGAAGCAGGACCTCGTCCGCAGTATTGACATACTCTTGCCATAAAAGTTTCCTCCTCTGTATAAAGCTGTAAAACGAGACATAACTTTTAAATTCTATCATATAAACATCAAAGGGGGAAGGTACTAAATGAAATTCGGGGAAAAACTTGAAAAACTTGATGAGATCCTAATAAAGCTTGAACAAGAGAAAATTCCGCTTGAAGAAGCTCTGTCTCTTTTCGAGAACGGAGTTGCACTGCTTAAGGACTGCCGGTCAACTCTCAAAGAAGTTGAGCAGAAGATATCACTCCTGATAAACGATGACGAAGAAGAATAATCATGGACTTCGAGGATAAAGTTCAAAAATATCGTCTGATATTTGGGGTATCGCTCAGGGATTTTTTGAATGGTGAAGCCGAAAAAAGACAAATACCTCCTAAATTATATGAAATAAGGCAACTTAATAAAACAAAACAAATAATATAAAAAGGGCGAATAATAACAATAAATTTAAATAATTAACATCAAAATAAATTGTTTGTTTTTGTTATACATTTTGGCTTTTTATTAAAAAAAATGATATATTAATACTATCGTTTGGAAATAAAAAATCATGTGGGGGTGTTTTTATGGCAGTTGTAAAGAGGACGTCTTCAAATTCTGAATTGAGCACAGCTCTTGAAAATTTCTATGGAGCAGCGGAGGAAATGGGGCTTTCTGAAGGACTTATTGAAATATTGAGCCGTTCGGAAAGAATGTTGTGTGTTTCCATCCCTATAGAGATGGATGATGGTTCTATTAAGGTTTTTGAAGGGTTCCGGGTGCAGCATTCCTCGGCAATCGGACCGGCCAAAGGCGGAATCCGTTTTGATCATGAAGTCTGCCTTGACGAGTGCGAAGCTTTGGGTATAGCTATGACTTGGAAATGCGCGCTGGCCGGTATCCCGTACGGCGGAGGAAAAGGCGGCGTGTGCGTTGACGTCACAAAAATATCAAAAAAAGAGAAAGAAAAAATCTCAAGAACTTTCGCAGCGCGTATTGAGCCGATAGTCGGCGCCTGGACGGATGTTCCCGCCCCTGATATGAACACGGACGGTCAGGTAATGGTATGGTTCACGGACACCATAAGCAAAATGCGCAACCGCCTTGAGCCCGCGATATTCACCGGCAAACCGCCGCTTTTCTGGGGCTCGCTTGGACGTAATGAAGCGACGGGGCTTGGCGTTGCCACATGCGCGATTGAGCTTCTTAAAGTTGAAGGGATAGATCCCAAGGGAGCAACAGTTGCAGTTCAGGGCTTCGGCAACGTTGGAAGCTTTACCGCAAAATTCATGGCTGAGGCCGGAGCAAAAGTTGTGGCAGTCAGCGACTTGTCCGGTTCCTATTTCAATCCGGCTGGAATTGATATAAAAGCCGCGTTTGATCATATTAGTAATCCTGCGAACAAAAAACTCCTTACGGGCTTCGCCGGCGCTGAATTTAAAGAAGGCGGAGACGCTGTCATTTTTGCCGATTGCGATATCCTTATGCCATGCGCGGGAGGAAGCCAAATAACCGGGAAAAACGCCGACAAGATAAAAGCAAAATACATCGTTGAGGGCGCAAATTATCCGACAACGCCGGATGGAGACGCAATCCTTAAGAGTAAGGGAATTATAGCGATACCTGATTTCCTTGCCAATTCAGGCGGAGTTATTGGCTCATACTTTGAGTGGTGCCAGGATCTTAGCGGATATTTCTGGAGCAAGGAAGAGTACAATGAGCGCCTTGTTAAGATAATGTCTAACAATTTCAGAGATGTTTGGGCATATGCAAAGGAGAAGAATGTAGTAATGCGCCGCGCGGCGTTTATGAAAGCAATTCAGCGGGTAGCAGACCGGGTGGAGATGCGCGGGGTATTTATGTAAAAATGTAGAGGGTTTGAACAAAAAGGGCGGTTCTCGAACCGCCCCTGTTGCATATCGTGCTAGAGATGTGATATAGCCACAATGCATTGTGGTTTATTTGCTTTTATATGACTTTTGTTACAATTCTGCTTTTAAGTTGTAGTACAATGTTCATTGTACAATGTATATTATACATTACTTTATAGAGTAGTCCAGAGAATCGCTTTCTTAAATCAGGAGAGAGGAAAGTCCGGGCTTCATAGGGCAGGATGCCGGGTAACTCCCGGTTGGCGCGAGCCAAAGGAAAGTGCCACAGAAAATATACCGCCGTGTTTTACGGGAAGGGTGAAAAGGTGGAGTAAGAGCCCACCGGTATGATGAACTCATGCGCATGGCAAACCCCATCCGAAGCAAGAACGAATAGGGAGGGATGACGTTGCCCGCCGACCTCCGGGTCGTTCGCTAAAGAGGTTGTGCTAAAAATGGGCGGTTCCAAGCGGTTCTCCTGAACCGCCCCAACGCTTCATTTTTACTGCATCCCCGACCAAAAATATCGCAAGGTATTTTGCAGATAAATGATTCTCACATGGGACAGAACCCGGCTTATGGACTGCTCTGTTTTTTATGTTTTTGTATTGTAGTTATTTATTGTAAAAGGAGGTAAACATTATGAAGAAAATTCTTATTTTGGCTTGCTTAAGTGCGTTTATTTTTGTTGGCGCGGCATTTTCCGAACCGATAGAATTCCCAAATGGAATTACTGTAGATGTTGCTCCCGGTTGGTTATATGAAGGCGAAGGCGATAGCGCTATACTTACTGCTGAGGACAAATCCTGCACTATTGCCATAGTTATTTCAAAAGTGGAAGGTTTGACTTCGGAAGAGGCTGCTAAAGTTATGTCAAAAGAGCACAATGGCTCAGAACCTCAGAAATTGGACGAGGACTCTTATATATACAGCTTTCAAAATGAGAATGGCATTGACACAAACGTAATTTTAGGGGTCGAAAACGGGAAACTTAAAGTTCTCTCAATAACCGGTGATCATAAAGATGTTGAAGGAATCATAGATTCAATCACGGAAAAATAAAAAACTATAGGAGGAAAAAGTATGGCGCGTACACCCGAAAACACGAGGAGTTTCACTCTTGCCGGTCATGGCGGGAGCGGAAAAACCGCTCTTATTGAAGCGATGCTCTTCGATAATGGAAATATAACGAGGATGGGCAAATCAGAATCAGGCAACACGGTAAGCGACTTCAGCGCGGAGGAGCAGAAACGGCAGATTTCAATAAGCACTTCGCTGATGACGATGGAACGAAACGGAAAAACCCTTTTCTGCCTTGACTCTCCCGGATTTGCGGACTTTGTAGGAGAGATGAGCGTAGCTATTACGATAGCGGATACAGCGATAATCGTATTAAGCGCGGTAAGCGGAATTGAGGTACAGACAACCCGTGCCTGGGATACGACGTGCGATACAAAAACTCCGGCAGTATTCTATATATCACGTATGGACAGAGAAAACGCAGATTTCGAAAAAGTGCTAATGGATATTCAGTCTGAATTCAGCGACAGAGCTTTACCCGTTCTTCTGCCGATAGGAAAGGAAACAAATCTCAAAGGAGTAGTAAATGTCCTGAAAAAGAAAGCGTATCTATACCCGCTTGACGGCAGCGGAAAATTCCAGGAAGCGGATGTTCCCGGCGATATGCTGGAAGCGATGGACTCAGCGCGCGAAGCCATAACGGAAGCAATTGTCGAGGTGGATGACGCGCTTATGGAACGCTATCTTGAGGACGGAGAGATAAGCGAGTCCGAATTTAAGGGCGCGCTTCGCAAAGCTATAGCGGAGCGGAAATTCTTTCCCGTTGTGGCCGGAGCTTCCACCGCTAACGTGGGAATACATCAATTACTTGATTTTATCGTCGAATCATTCCCGTCGCCTCTTGATATGGCGCCGCAGGCGGCGCAGGAAGGAGATAATGAAGTCACGGTGAAAACTGACCCGGCTGTAGCGTTCTCGTCACGCTGCTTTAAGATAATGGTCGATCCTTATGTGGGTAAACTTTCTTTCATAAGAGTTGCTTCAGGCTCGCTTACAGCTGAAGGAAACAGCATTTACAATATTGCAAAAGGAGAGGAAGAGCGCATCAGTTCCTTCAAATTTATCACGGGCAAGGAAGGAAAAGACGTGAAGGAGATAGTGGCAGGAGATATATTAGCCTTGCCAAAGCTTCAGAGCACAAAAGTCGGAGATACCCTCACTCAAAAAACGGGAGCAAAGTGGATATTCCCCGAGATTTCGTTTCCGGCCCCGGTTTACAGCGTCGCAGTAGTGGCGAAAAGCCGTGCTGACGAAGATAAACTCGGAAATGCTATATCCCGTACTCTTGAGGAGGATCCGTGCCTCACATTTGAAAAGAACGTGGAAACACATGACAACGTGCTCTCCGGAATGGGAGACATGCATATAGGAATTGTGCTGGCAAAGATGAAGGAACGTTACGGAGTTGATCTCGATACGCGCACTCCGCAAGTGCCGTACAGGGAAACCATCCGCAAGACCACGGAAGCTCAAGGAAAACACAAGAAGCAGACAGGCGGGCACGGGCAGTTTGGAGACGTGTATATCCGCTATATTCCGCTATCACGCGGCGAAGGATTTGTGTTTGAGGATAAAATAACCGGCGGAGCGGTTCCAAAGAACTATATCCCTGCTGTTGAAAAAGGGCTTCGCGAATATATGCTGAAAGGGCCCCTTGCCGGATTCCCAGTTGTCGATTTCAAAGCGGAGCTGTATTTTGGCTCATACCATGATGTTGACAGTTCCGAATTGTCATTCAAACTGGCGACGCGGCTTTCATTCAAAAAAGGAATACTGGACGCTAACCCCATTCTGCTTGAGCCCATTATGAACGTTGAAGTCATCGTTCCCGAGCAGTATCTCGGAGATGTCATGGGCGACTTTAACAGCCGACGCGGACGTATCGCGGGTACGGACTCGCACGGAAAACTCCAGGTGGTAAAAGCGCAGGCGCCGCTTGCCGAAATGTTCCGCTACGCGATAATTCTGAGGTCAATGACTTCAGGACAGGGGAACTTCTCAATGAGCCACTCTTACTACGAGGAAGTCCCGCCGGACATCGCAAAGAAAGTCATAGCGGCGCATAAGCAGGAGGAGGAAGAAGAGTAGATTATAATGCACAATGCACAATGAAAAGATAAAGGATAAGCCAGAGACTTGTGGTTGTCAAATGTAGAGCTTTGTAGGGGCGGCTTGTAGCCGCCCGCACTATGTAAATTGTTGTATTATGACAAGTTTTGTTCGTTCAGTTTGAACTTGGAGAGCAAATCAGCTAGATTCTTGGCGTGACGCGTCATAGATTTCGCCTGTTTTGCCACTACCTCTGCGGCTTGCGCTGTTTCGTCGGTTGCGCGCGAGATGTTGTCAACAGTTCCGGTCATATTGGCCGATGACTTGGTTATACTGTCTATAGCTTGCGCCACTTCCTTACTTGATGCCGCCTGCTCTTCCGTGACGGCGGCTATATTCTGGATGGAATCGTTGGCTTTGTTTATCCGGTTCAAAGCGCTGTTCAGTTCGCCAAGCGCAAGCTCCGCGTTACTCAACGTTGACGCGATGAGGCGACCGGATTCGGTCGTGGCATTAATACTTTCCTGAGCGTCGGACTCAAGCTCCCTGATTATCTTGTTCACGTTTTCTGCCGCCTGCGCGGACTCCTCAGCCAGCTTGCGCACCTCTTCCGCGACTACTGCAAATCCGCGTCCCGCCTCGCCGGCTCTTGCCGCCTCGATTGCCGCGTTGAGCGCAAGCATGTTCGTTTGATCCGCAATTCCGGTGATAACCGAAATGAAGCTACTGACTTTATCTACGGAAGAGACTAATTGCCTAATTTTACCTTCGCTTCCCTTGGAATTTACATCAACGTCTTGCATTCCCTCTATGACGCTGCGTACGGTTCGAATGGCTTTGCTGGATGCTTCCATCGTTTGAGAGATGAAGGCGGCGCTGTCCGTCGCCGAATGAGCCACGGTTTCCGCTCCGGCGTTCATTTCCTCGACGCCGGCGTTGCTCTCCTCTAACGCCGCGCCGTTGGACTCGCTTAGTCCTTTGACATGAGCGACAGATGCTTTAATTTCTTCCATAGCCGTGTTTGTTTTCTCGGAAATGGCATATAGGTCTCCGGCGCCACTAGAGAGATCTTTAGCAACATCCACGATATGGATAATTGTCCTGTTTTGAGTACCTATCATGTCGGCCAGCGCCGCTGCCATGCCGCCCATCTCGTCCCTGCTATTATTGTTGAAGTCATCCTTTGCGATGGTCAGGTCGCCGTCCCCCGCGCGTTTTGCCAAGCGGACTATCGTATTGAGCGGGCGTATAACCAGCATACGCAACCCCAGCAAAAGAAAAATGGAGGGCGCGAAAGCAATGCACGCCAGCATGATCGTCAGGATAGTTTCTGTCGTGTTAGTAAATTTGTATATGTCCTCGTTATTGAAAGCATAGACTAAAACCCCAACTTGATCCCCTTTGAAATCTACAACCGGAGACACAGCAAGAGCTATGGAACCGTGGGTTTCAAAAGCTATGCCAGTTTTTCCCCTATACAGTAGTTCTTGTGTGATCATTGAATCAATGGAACTGTCCTTTGCTTCGATAACTCGCACAAAATCCCCTTTTAGCGGGTTTTTTTCCGGATTTTGCAGGTCCACAGTATATTTGAGCAGTTCAGAGTTCATATATAAGGCAGTACTAGTATTTCCCTCTTCAGTAGATGCGTCAAGAATTGCATCAAAATTCTTTAGAATTTCAGCAGAGCCTATTTGCTTTCCGTCCGGCGTCTTTATAGGAACTATCCCGCGGATAACGAATCCGCCGTTGCCTATCTCAATTCCCATGACTTTCTTGCCCGTCCTCATAATTTCCGCTATTGCAAGCCGGTATGACGCAAGTTCGTCAGAAATGTCAACCCATTCTCCGTTGACTCTTGCTTGTTTGTCACGCCATAAGCGCACTAAGCTGAATCCGTTGGGCAAGTGCAAATGCAACTGCAACTTTTTACCTATTTGTTCAACGTGCCCGTCCAGTATCGGGGTTAATGATTTTCGCAGCAGTTCGCGCGCTTCCTGGGATTGTGGCGAATATGGGTCATTGATGTTGCCGCTAAGGGCTATTTCATATGCTTGCGCCACTTCCGGCATATTTATGAACATGGAAGCCTGCGTTACGGCGTCAAGCGCACTGGATTCAACGTTCCTGGTTATGAATTTAAAGTGATTTTCAGCGACGCCCTGAATGTATTGCTCACTTATGTGAACAAAAGAATAATTAATAACGACGAAACTAATCAGACTCAAACAAATGACAATACATATTTGTGGGATGGAGAGCTTCCAAATAAGTTTCATTGAGTTATCTTCCTTTCCGTATGTTCAGCAAAGTAGGGCGCGATGTCCACATCGCGCCGCTCTACATCGTGTCGCCTTCATTTGTTATTCAACATTTTTCTTTCATGGACTTCTTTCAGCTTGAACATTGACAGCAAATCCGCCAAATTCTTGGCGTGGCTCGTTATGGACTTCGCCTGTTTCGCGACGACCTCTGCAGTTTGCACCGTTTCGTAAGTTGCGCGCGAGATGTTGTCAACAGTTCCGGCTATATTGACCGATGATTTGGTTATATTGTCTATAGCTTGCGCCACTTCCTTGCTGGATGCCGCCTGCTCTTCCGTGACGGCGGCTATGTTCTGGATGGAATCGTTGGCTTTATTTATCTGACTCAAGGCGCTGTTCAGTTCGCCAAGTGCAAGCTCCGCGTGGTCCAACGTTGACGCGAGGAGGCGGCCTGCTTCGGTCGTGGCATTGATGCTTTCATGTGCACCGGACTCGAGTTCACGGATTATCTTGTTAACGTTCTCCGCCGCCTGTGCGGACTCCTCAGCCAGCTTGCGCACCTCTTCCGCGACGACAGCAAACCCGCGTCCCGCCTCGCCGGCTCTAGCCGCCTCAATAGCTGCGTTGAGCGCAAGCATGTTCGTCTGATCCGCTATTCCGGTGATAACCGAAATGAAGCTGCTGACTTTTTCAACGGATGAGACTAATTGCCGAATTTTACCTTCGCTTCCCTTGGAATTTACATCAACGACGTGCATTCCCTCAATGACGTTGCGCACCGTCCGAATGGCCTTGTTGGATGCTTCCGTGGTTTGGGAGATAAAGGCGGCGCTGTCCGTTGCCGACTGCGCCACGGTGTCTGCTCCGGTGTTCATTTCCTCGACGCCGGCGTTACTCTCCTCTAACGCCGCGCCGTTGGATTCACTCAGTTCTTTGACATGAACGACAGATGTTCTGATTTCTTCCATTGCCGTGTTTGTTTTCTCGGAAATGGCATAAAGATCTTTGGCGCCGAGAGTGAGATCTCTAGCAATATCCACGATATGGATAATTGTCCTGTTTTGAGTATCTATCATGTCGGCCAGCGCCACTACCATGCCGCCCATCTCGTCCCTGCTATTATTGTTGAAGTCATCTTTTACGATGGTCAAGTCGCCGTCCCCCGCGCGTTTTACCAGGCGGACTATCGTATTGAGCGGGCGTATAACCAGAATACGTAACGCCAGCAAAAGAAAAATGGAGGGCGCGAAGGCAATGCACGCCAGCATGAGCGTCAGGATAGTCTCGGTCGTGCTAGTAAATTTGTATATCTCCTCGTTATTGATAGCGTAGACCAAAACTCCAACATGATCCCCTTTGAAATCGGCAACCGGAGACGCCGCAAGAGCTATGGAGCCATGGGTTTCAAAGGCTTTGCCGGTTTTTCCTTTAGACAGCAGTTCTTGTGTGATTAATGAATCAACGTAGTTGTCCTTTACTTCGATAACGCGCACAAAATCACCTTTTAGAGGGTATTTTTCTGGATCTTGCAGTTCCACGGTATATCGGAGTAATTCAGCGTTCACATAAAGGGCTACATAATTCCTTCCTTCTTCAGTTGAGTCATTCAGGATGGATACGAAGTCCTTAAGAACTTCTGCAGATCCAATCTGTCTGCCGTCCGGTGTTTTAACCGGAATCACCCCGCGAATGGCAAGTCCACCGCTGCCGAGTTCTATCCCCATGACTGACTTACCGGTGCTTATAACATCCATTATAGTCGGTCGAAACGATGAAAGGTTATCGGAAATGTCAACCCACTCTCCATTAATTCTTGTCTGCTTATCACGCCACAAACGCACCAAGCTAAATGCATTTGGCAAGTGGAAATGCAACTGCAGTTTTTTACCCGTTTGTTCCATGTGCCCGTCCAGCATCGGGGTTAGTTCTTTTCGCAGCAGTTCGCGCGCTTCCTGGGATTGCGGAGAATACTGGTCATTAATGTTGCCGCTAAGGGCTATTTCATATGCTTTCGCAACTACCGGCATATTTATGAACATTGAAGCCTGAGTCACGGCATCAAGCGCGTTGGCTTCAACGTTCTTGGATATGAGTTTAAGGTGATTTTCAGCGACTCCCTGTATGTATTGCTCACTTATGTGAACAAAAGAATAATTAATAACGACGAAACTAATCAGACTCAAACAAATGACAATAAATATTTGCGGGATGGATAGCTTCCAAATAAGTTTCATTGTGTTTTCTTCCTTTCCGTTTGTTCAACGAAGTCACTGTTAAATTTTTGAAGTGGAATAAACTATAAATCTGCAAGGAAGTTGAAAATATTTCATATTATTTTCGGTAATCAGGAGGGGGGAAAACAGTGTGGAGTGCAAAGCGTGAAGTGTGAAGTTAAAGACATTTTGTCTTTGCTTTTGCCTTTGTCTTTTAACTTCACCCTCCAACCTCCACACTTAAAATACTGCGTAATCAATATCTCGTGTGTCCGCTATAAACATATGCCCTGGGGCGTGAGTTATAGCGAACTCCGGTTTTGTCGCCATTATTGCCGCTTGTGGGGTTACGCCGCATGCCCAGAACACGGGGATCTCGCCCGTGTGAATCGGGACAGGGTCGCCGAAATCCGGCTTGCTGATATCGTTTATTCCTAAAGCTTCCGGCTCTCCGATGTGTACAGGCGCACCGTGTACTGCGGGAAAACGCCCCGTACAGAGCACAGCTTTTGGAATCAGCGCTGCAGGAATAGGGCGCATTGATACTACCATCTGCCCTTTGAGCCGCCCCGCAGGAACGCATGCCCTGTTTGTCACGTACATGGGAACGTTGCAATCGAGTTCGATGTGACGCACAGGAATTTTGGCCTGTAGCAGCGCGCCCTCGAACGAGAAGGAGCATCCGAGCAAAAAGCCCACGAGGTCGTCCCTCCAGTATTTTGTAACATCGGTTGGTTCGTCGGTGCAAATTCCGTTCTTCCAGACACGGTAACGGGGAATATCCGTCGCAAGGTTTGCCCCGGGCGCCACGATTTTTGGCTCCGTGTCCCCCGGTTCCGTGACGTCCAATATCGGGCATGGCTTTGGGTTGCGCTGCGCAAAGACGAGAAAGTCGTACGCCAGATCCTTTGGCAGCACGACGAGATTTCCCTGCGCGTGCCCTGCGCACATGCCAGACGTCGGGCGATCCCATTTTCCCTCACGAATAATCCTGCGCACATCAGCAGGGCTGTGCGCTGCATAATCGCTCATGGTCGTCATTCCCGTTCTCCCCTTTACGACAAAATTACTCTCAAATTCTTAATTGAGACCCCGTTTTTTTCGAGCGTACACTTTACGACCTCCGCCATCTTCACTGCGGAAGGGTTGTCGCCGTGCATACAGATAGTGTGAGCCTTCAATTTCAGCGTCTGCCCATCGGGCGTCTCCACCGTGCCTTCGCGGACGAGCTTCAGTATACGAACTGCGGCTTCATCGGGGTCATGAATGAACGCTCCGGGCTGGCTGCGCGGTACTAAGCTCCCGTCCGCCATGTAACCCCTATCTGCGAAAGCTTCGGATGCGAACGGAACGCCCTGTTCAACAGCCGCTTCCTCGAACGCTGAACCGGCCAATCCCATGAGAATCAACCCGCCGCTCAAGCTCTTGACGGCGCGAGTTATAGCCGACGCAAGTTTGGGGTCCTTCGCCGCCTGATTATACATTGCGCCGTGCGGCTTAACGTGTTGCATTTCAACGCCTTCTGAGGCGCATATGCCTAGTAGCGCGCCAACCTGATAAATAGTGTAAGCATATAATTCGTTAGGAGTGCAGGACATGTTGCGCCGCCCGAAGCCCAGAAGATCTGGATAGCCCGGGTGCGCTCCTACCGCTACGTTGCGTACTTTTGCAGCCCGAACCGTTCGGAGCATGACTTCCGCATCGCCTCCATGCCAGCCGCAGGCGATGTTGGACGAGCTGATGTGGTTCATTACTTCCTCGTCCATCCCCATCTTCCACGCGCCGAAACTCTCTCCTAAATCGCTGTTTAAATCTATTATTGCCGCCATATAACACACCTCACCCTGATTAATTTAGTACTTCCCATAGGACGCTATGAGTTTTGCCGTTGACTGTCACGCATATGCTTCTCGTCTCTGCAGCGGGGACATGATTTTCTTTTACTTGCGGGATTCTACGCCAATCCGCTCTTAACTCTTTCAACGAATTGAAAAGTGTGGCTTCCTGTTGCAAAAAGCTAACGGCTTCCGCGAGCGTCGTTTTTACGAAACGCACCTTTTGCCCGGGCAGGCGCTGCGCCAGTTTGCCCAAGTCAACCGTACATACGACGCCTATTTTCGTGTAACCGCCGGTGGTCTGTCTATCTGCCAACATGACGATGGGCTGTCCGTGTCCGGGCACTTGTACGCTGCCAAGGCAAATTCCGTCCGAGATTATATCCGCTCCCTCTCTGTGGGCGATGGCTGCTCCCTCCATGCGATACCCCATCCGGTCTGCGGAGTTGGTGATAACGTATTCGGAGGAATAGAAAGTTTCAATCCCTTCTTCCGTGAAAGCTTCTTCCTGCTGTCCTGGCATCACTCGCAACGGAGCGCCGGGATTTCTGTCCGGACGCAAGCGCGGCGGACAGACGAATCCTTCGTGCTCTCCAGAGAGAACTCCGGGATCGACAGTTCTCAGCACATCTTCGGCTTTCAACGCCCGCCCTTTATGACCGCCGAAGCCGCCACGCGTATAGGTTGAGCGGCTGCCCATTGAGAGTGGGACTTCGAATCCGCTGCTCACGCAAAAATAAGCGCGCACGCCTCCGTTTTGAGGTGGAGGACTAAAGGAAATTTCATCCCCGGTTACTATTTTGTGCACTGTCCAATTTGATATGGGGAGACCGTTTTTCGTTACGCCAACCTCAGCTCCGGTGATTGCACAACAGCACTCTCCCGTAATTACTTTAAGCGTGGGGCCTGTAATCGTTACTTCAAGCCCTGCAGCGTTCTCATCGTTGCCCAATAATATGTTGCCGAGTCGCAGAGCGGCGCTGTCCATCGCTCCCGCGACGGGAACGCCCTGCATTTGACTTCGGAACCTCCCAAGATCCTGCACTGTCGTGAACATTCCCGGTTTTATTACCTCTATGACGGGCATCACGCCACCTCCTTGCGGACAATTTCCTCGCGGATATCCGGTTTCCAGTCCGGCAGCGCTGCTGTCTCCGCCAAACGCTCGAATTCCGACGTGTCTATCGGGACGAAGCGTACCCACATTCCCGCCTCAAGGAAAATTGCGGGAGTCCTCAACGGGTCGAACATACGCAGGGGCGTTTTACCGATGAGATTCCAGCCGCCTGGACTCTCTATTGGATAAATCCCCGTTTGTTTCCCTCCAATAGCAACGCTGCCCGAGGGAATTCTCTCCCGCGGCTCTTTTAGACGAGGCGTCTCCAGTGACTCGTCCATACCTCCAAGGTACGAGTAACCCGGGACAAACCCTAGCATATAGCAATAACAATCTCTCGCGCTGTGGCGTCGTTTTACCTCGTCGACCGTTATTCCCGCGTTTGCTGCGACTTTTTCGATGTCAGGCGCGAAATCCCCCTCGTAGCACGCGGGCACGATCAGAAGTTTCCTTTTTTCTTCGCCGATTGTACTTGTATTACCCGCTATTTCAGCCATTTCAAGCAATAACTTATCGAGGTTGGGCGGCGCCGCCAGCGGGTCGAAACATACCGCAAGGGAACGGTATGTGGGAATTGTCTCTATGAATCCGCTGAATCGTCTACTCTCGATTTCAGCGCGCAGCGCCTGAACGCGCGCGTTTATTTCCATATCAATAGAGTTACCGTACTCGACAACGATACAACTGTCTCCTGCGAAAATTATGCGAGGCGTCATGGCTTTACTTTATTAAACCGCTCAGGCCCTGCAGGGCGCCCCAACCCATCCAGGCGGTGAAAGCGACCATTATCCAGCCTAAACCGGTCAACCAGACAGGATGCTTGTAGTTCCCGATAATGTCCACACGGTGGGCGGCAAGGAGTATGGAGGCAAGCGAGAGCGGCAAGATAAGCCCATTAATGGAACCGGCTAATACCAGAAGCATAACCGGGCGTCCGATGAACGTCAAAATGGATGTTGAGGCGATGATGAATCCAATTATCCAATAGCGGTAATATCTCTCAATGTAGGGTGAAAGCGTCCTCAGGAATGATACCGACGTGTAGGAGCATCCTACCACCGAAGTGATGGCCGCTGCCCAAAGAATGACGCCGAATATTCGGTATCCGATGTCTCCGGACGCGATGCGGAAAGCATCCGCCGCAGGGTTTTCTTTGTCTAATGCAACGCCTGTCATAACTACTCCCAGAATGGCGAGGAAGAGCAAAAAGCGCATGACGCCCGTTATGCATATTCCGTTCGTCGCGGCGATGTTGATGCGGCGGATGTTTTCTTGTCCAGTGATACCGGCGTCTATGATACGGTGAGCGCCGGAGAAAGTGATGTATCCGCCGACCGTCCCGCCCACGAGGGTCAGCACTATGGTCCAGTTGATTTCCGAAGGTACGAATGTCTGCTTTACCGCCTCGCCTATTGGCGGCGCTGTAGTGACGACTACATATGTAATTAAAGCTATCATTACGAAGCCCAAAATCTGTGCGAATTTATCCATTGCCTTACCGAGGTCTTTCCAGAGGAAAATTATGATGGCAATGACAGCGCTGACAATGCCCCCCGTCATTTGATCCATTCCGAAGATTACGTTGAATCCCAACGCGGCGCCGCCGACATTACCGATGTTAAATGCCAACCCGCCGAGCGCTACTGCGAAGGCAAGGAAATAACCCAGTCCCGGCAGCACCTTGTTGGCGACGTCCTGTCCGCGAAGCCCTGAAACTGCGAGGATGCGCCATATATTCCACTGCACTATGATATCAATCAAGATTGAAATAAGTATCGCGAAAGCGAAGGCCGCTTTCATTTGGGCTGTGAAGACTGTGGTCTGCGTTATGAAGCCTGGCCCTATCGCAGAGGTCGCCATCAAAAAGGCGGCGCCAAGAAGGATGCTCATGGTCGCTCCAGAGCTTTGCTTTTGGTTCAATTGCGGTTTTGAATCATTCATAGTTTAGTCCCCTTTCATTTTTAATTAACTATAGCTAATTATTTATTCTACCATTTCAACTTGGTATAATAGCCCAAGTGAAAATACAATTTATGGGAAAGAGGGGGCAGAATATGAATGTAATTCACGACGCATTATCGCTTTCTTACGAAGGATGGAATAAGCTTTTAATTGGAGAACTTGAGCTTCCTCGTTTCCGCGCGGACCAGATATGTCAATGGATATATCAGAAAAAGGTCTTTGATTACGCTGAAATGACGAACCTCTCAAAGGAACTGAGAGAAAAGCTTAGGGAGTTATTTACAATAATTCCGCCAATGATAATCAAAGAACAGGTATCCAGAGACGGAACCCAGAAATTTCTGTTGCAGCTTACCGACGGAGAAAAAATTGAGTCAGTCCTGATACATCATGGCAATCACTCTACTGCTTGTATATCAAGCCAGGTAGGATGCCAGCTTGGCTGTTCTTTCTGCGCTACTGGCATAACGGGTTTCTCAAGGAGCCTTAGCGTTAGCGAGATAGTCGGTCAATTTCTTGTCATGGAAAAACGCTTTGGCAAGGATATAAATAATGTGGTATTCATGGGAATGGGGGAGCCTTTCTGCAATACCGACAATGTATTTTCGGGCATTCTCGCGCTCAATAATCCAAAAATGCGCAACCTTGGGGCGAGACATATATCAATTTCTACTTCAGGCGTTGTACCCGGGATAATTGACTTGAGCAATTTCGAAGTTCCGGTAAGGCTCTCGGTATCCCTCCATGCTCCAAACGACGCTTTAAGATCCAAACTCATGCCAGTAAACAGAAAATACTCGCTTGAAAGCCTTATGGACGCTTTGAAGATATATCAGGAACGCGCGGGAGAGCGCATAACTTTCGAGTATATAATGATTGATAAAGTAAATGATTCTGTAGGCGAGGCTTATGAATTGGCTACATTGCTCAATGGAATTGGCGCGTATGTAAATATAATCCCATATAATCCGGTAATCGAAAAGTATGAGCGTTCAAGCGACGCCAGGATAAAGGAATTCTGCAGCGTACTCTCAAAACTTCACATTGAATTTGAAGTTCGCCATGAAAAAGGAACGGACATAGACGCCGCGTGCGGACAACTTAGAAAGACAATGCACAATGATTAATTTTTACGAAGGAGAATCGAAATGAAAAAATATTTTTTCGCAGCGTTGTTGCTGCTTGCATTTAGCTTTGCGTCTTTTTCTGCGGTTTGGGCGGCAGACGAGTACGGCAGAACGGTTAGCGACGACAATATTACTGTTCAAGAGGACCCAATAAGCATTGATGCTACATCGGTTGACGAAAAAGAAGACACGGCAAGCGACGGTAAAGATGGCAACGGTATGGTTGCGGGTAGCGGCGGCAGTTCAAGCGTAACTGCTGCTGTCACTCCTTCGTTGAAATTGGCGGCGCTGCCGCGCGGTTCGCTTACTTTGCCGGGCATCATAACATTGACGGCAACCCTATCGGGCGCCTTTCCAGATGACTCGGGAAAGACCGTAACATTTAACGTAAAAGGCAATACGCATACTGAAATTACAAACGCATCGGGCATCGCGATATTTACCATCTACAACCCGAGCGCGGACATATACGATTTCAGCGTGTTCTCTGAGAAAAACGCAGAGAACAATGAAGCGGCAGCAACGTTGACGGGTTACACTGTGAAGAGTCCCGATCAGGATGTTATTTCCATCATCGAGAGCAGATATGGATATCTGATAGCGTCAATAGTGCTTTTAGTTATGCTGATTATCTTCGCAAAAAATCGCAAAAAAGATGAATAATAATTGGTGTAAAGATGGGGTTTGACAGAATAAACGAAAGAGTAGCGAAACTTCGGGAGAACATATCCAAGCAATCTCTTGACGCTTTTGTTCTTTTTGTTAATGAAAATCAAAATTCCGAGAGCTGCAGGTATATTTCCGGGTTCAGCGGAAGCAGCGCAGCTTTGCTTATCGATCAAAAGCGCGCTCTGTTGATAAGCGACGGGCGTTACAAAAAACAGGCTCAGGATCAATCGCCTTTTGAATTTATCCTTCAAGGCAGATTTATGGAGAAGGACGCTGTCAAAATAATTTCAGAGTCAAACTATAAGTGCGTTGGATTTGAAGCTGAGAAGATTTCGCATTATATATACAAAAATTGTCTGGCAAAGCATCCTATCAGATGGGAAGACGCTTCTTCCATGATCCCGTTGCTTCGCAGAACAAAGGATATGGTTGAAGTTTCATCAATTGTGAAAGCCGGAAAGATAGCTTTTGAAGCATATTTGACCACACTTAAGGAAACTTTCGCCGGAATGACCGAGCGTGAATTTGAAAACTTGCTCTTGTACAAAATTAGGCAAATGGGCGGAGAAAAAGGCTGGACGCATGACGATTTTATTGTAGCGTCAGGTAAGCGCGGAGTTCTGCCTCATGGAAGGGCTACGAACAAGAAATTTGAATTGGGCGACGTCGTCACAGTCGATTTCGGAGTCACAGTTGACGGCTATATGTGCGATGTAACGCGAAATTTTTGTATCGGGAAACCGTCGCAAATGACCGAAGAAATAAATGAGCTGTTGTCGCGCGCGAATCGGCAAGCTGCGAAAGCTCTTGCTCCATCCGAACCCGGAAAGAGAATCGACGACATAGCGCGCAGGATAATTACCGATGCGGGATACGGAAAACAATTTTCGCACGGCCTGGGGCACGGGCTTGGGCTTGAAGTACACGAGCCGCCAAGGCTGTCGCCTGTTTCAGGAGATGTGCTAGCCATTGGAGATGTAGTAACCATAGAACCGGGTGTTTATATAGAAGGATGGGGAGGGATGAGAATAGAGGACGATTATCTGATAACCGAAGAAGGCGCAGTATGTCTTACCGGAGATTGCGACCACTCGCTAAGAATTGTTGAATAGGAGGAAACTTTGGAATTAATAAAAGCTGAAAGCGAATTTATTTTGCGGTTTAATCCTCTTTTCACATTAGCTATAGCTTCTATGACACTTCTGTTTGGGGTGTATATCAGAAAAAGAAGCAGAATTCTTGAACATTTTTGTTTGCCGATTGCGTTGATTGGGGGAGTATTTGTCATTTTGGCAAGGATCCCTTTATATTATTTCTTAAATATGGATGTTGCTTTTGACGCTTCAATGCAGCCGTACTTTTTTTTAGCATTTTTCGTTACCATTGGGCTTAATGCCAGCGTTTCCCTTATAAGACACGGCGGAGTCGCCCTTTTCTATTGCGTTGCTGCTTGTTGGGGAATAAGTGTAATACAGAACATAATTGGCATGGGACTGGCGTACATATCCGGAATCAATCCGACGTTCGGAGTGCTTGCTGGCGCAGCGTCTTTAGCAGGAGGACACGGAACGGCGCTTGCTTTCGGCTCCATGATAGAATCAAATGGTATAGTGGGCGCGGAAGCAATTGGCGTTGCAGCCGCTACATTTGGCGTGCTTGCCGGCAGTTCGCTTGGAGGCCCTGTGGCAAAATATCTGATAACGCGAAACAATCTCAAGATTGAGACATCTCACAATCCGGTCTACTCTCATCACTTAGGCGACGATGCAAAAAAAGGCGTTATCAACCCCACAAGATTTGTCAGAATGCTTGCAATTGTTTTTTTATGTATGGCATTGGGTTCATGGATAGGAGAACAGTTTAACGGATGGATGGAGAAATCCTCAGTTGACATACTGAAAAAATTCAGGTTTCCGGCTTATGTGTGGACAATGCTGTTAGCTGTCGTCATGCGTAATATCGGAGACGCGGTCAATATTTTTAAACGTTGCGCCGACTCTCTTGGATTGATTCAAAGTCTGGCGCTGCGATACGCGGTTGTGTGCGTTGTGATGAGCCTCAGAATAACGCATTTTCATCAGGTAGCTATACCTTTGACAATAATATTAATTTTTCAAACAGTGTTAGTCGCTCTTGTAGCTGTATCAGTTATATTTCCGCTGCTTGGAAGCGATTATGACGCGGCCATAATATGCTCGGGAATATGCGGGCTTATGCTTGGAGCGCCTCACAGCGGTATATCAAACATATCGACCGTATGCGAGCAACACAACAAAATATATTCACATAAAGCTTTGCTTGTCGTTTCTTTATGCGGCGCCGCCCTTGTGGATATTTTCATTCTGCCGTTCTCAAGCATTTGCTTGAGCGTTTTACTGCATCATTAATTTAAGAAAACAGAATACCATTCTGCTGCTTCTGCTAGCCCCCTTTGCAGAGAGTATTCGGGCTTGAATCCCAATACGGAAACTGCCGAATCAATTTTGGCGACCGAGTGTCGTATATCGCCTTCTCTGAACGCTGCATACTGTGGTCTTGCTTCCGATTTTGGGGCTGCAATACCTTTTAATATCTCAAAAAGCTCGTTCAACGAAGTCTGTTTCCCAAGTCCTATGTTAAAAACGTTTCCAAATGCGCGTTTATTATTAGTCATTGCTGCGCAAATATTAGCTTTTACCACGTCTTTCACATAACAGAAATCCCGCGTGTTTTCGCCGTCTCCATAAATTATAGCCGACTCATTCTTCATGAGAGCTTTGAACCAACTAGGGATAACTGCAGCATAAGCTCCATCCGGGTCCTGCCGCGAGCCGAACACGTTAAAGTAACGTAATCCTATACATTCTAGATTATATATATGATTGAAAGCGGCGGCGTAAATTTCATTTATATTTTTTGTAGCTGCATAGGGGGAAAGCGGTATCCCAATTTGTCCTTCAATTTTCGGCTGTTGCTCGTCATCTCCGTAAACTGCGCTTGAGGAGGCATAAATAAAACGTTTTACTTTGTTCTCGCTGGACGCCGTTAACATATTCAAAAATCCAGTTACGTTAACGCTGTTTGTTTCAATTGGTCTTTTTATTGAGTGAGGGACGGAAACCAGCGCCGCGTGATGCAGCACAAAGTCAATTCCTTTACAAGCTTCCTTGCACGTTGCGAAATCCTGAATATCTCCGCGAATTAATCGAAATCTTTGAGCTGCTTCTTCTCCGGCAATATTAATCATTTGCTCAATGTTACGTTCCTTGCCTGAGGAAAAGTTATCCAGAGCTACTACTTTTTGGTCGTTTGTTAGAAGATGCTCTGTAATGTGTGAACCGATAAAACCGGCGGCTCCGGTTACCAGCCAAGTATAATTATTCAATGTTTCTCTCTCCTTCTATACTGCAAAATTACTCTTGTCATAATATTATACTCCAAAGTGCTAAAGGAGTGAGAAGTTAGTAGTGAGTAATTAGAAATTGAAGAACAAAAGCCACTTTCTTCATTTTTGTCTTTTTCTAATCCCAAATCCCTAATCCCTAATCCCTGTCTTTCATTTATGGTATTATTGGCATGGAAAGAAAGAAAGGGTGAGTAGCGTGAAATATGACGTTATTATTGTCGGATCCGGACCAGCGGGAGTCTTTGCCGGACTTGAGCTTATTCGCAACGGAAAAAAAACTCTAATCATTGACAAAGGAAAACTGATTAAGGACAGACACTGTCCTATAGTTGAAAATAAGGTAAAGTCCTGTATCAACTGTAAATCATGTGCGATTGTTTCAGGATGGGGAGGGGCAGGCTCCGCGTCTGACGGAAAACTTACCCTAACCACCGGATTTGGAGGAAACCTTGAGCGATACATAGGCGAGCACAGCCTTAACGACATGATCGACTATGTTGATTCTACTTTCGTACAATTTGGCGCCGACAAGAATTGTTATGAACCGGAAGGGAAGTCCGTCTCGGATACTTTGAGACTGGCGGCGCAACGCGGGCTTAGAGTGTTGCCCGCGCGCATTCGCCATATTGGAACAGATGCTTCTCGAACAGTTTTGAACAATATTTATGAGCACATGAAAGATAAGTGCGACATAATCATGGGTGCCGAAACTGAAGATTTGATAATTGAAAATGGAACTGTTAAAGGAGTAACCCTATCTGACGGAAAGGAATACTTTGCTGATAACATCATCGTCTCTCCCGGGCGTGAAGGCGCCCCATGGCTGCAAAAACTTGTGGCAAAACTACAATTGCCCATAGCGGCTATGCCCGTCGACATAGGAGTACGCGTGGAAGTTCCTGACGGCGTATGCAAAGAGGTAACGGAGCAATTTTATGAAATAAAGTGTCTTTTCAATACCCCGACTTTTGACGACAGATGCAGAACGTTCTGCATGAACCCGTCAGGGTTTGTAGTATACGAATATAACCGCGCGCATGACCTTGTGAGCGTAAACGGACACAGCTTAAAAAATCAAAAATCACCGAACACCAACTTTGCAATTCTCGTAACAAAAAACTTCACTCAGCCGTTTAAAGACCCAATAGGCTACGCCACTCACATAGCAAAACTCGCTAACATGCTGGCGGGCGGAGGAATACTGCTTCAGCGATTGGGAGACCTTAGAGAAGGGCGTCGTTCGACCCATTCAAGAATTTCACGCGGAATGACAAAACCAACTGCAAACGCTGAACCCGGCGACCTCAGTCTCGTCCTTCCGCATCGCTATGTCATGGATATAATTGAATTCCTTGATGCTTTGAATTACATTATGCCGGGAGTAAATCAAAATGACACTTTACTCTACGGAATTGAAATAAAGCTTTACTCTCTGTGGCTTGAATTGAAAAACGATCTGTCCGTACCAACTCTGAATGGTCTATGGATGGCGGGGGATGGAGTTGGAGTCAGCAGAGGCATCGTACAAGCGGCAGCAAGCGGAATAGTGGCTGCAAAATCAATAGTAAAATTTATATAAATTTATGGGGGAAGATTAATGAAAAGAATCGTCGTAACAGGATCATTAGGTCAGATTGGAACGGAGCTCGTTGTATACCTGCGTAAAATATACGGAGTGGATAACGTACTTGCTACCGGAAGAAGGTTGAAGGATCCCAACAATATTGCCGTCACCAGCGGAGAATTTAAGATAATGAACGTTGGCGTCCCGAAAGATATTGGCGAAGTTTGCGCCGCATACAAAGCCGACGCTATAATTCACCTTGCGGGAGTTCTCTCAGCCAACGCGGAGAAAGATCCCGCGCTTGCCTGGGAGACGAATATGATAGGTCTTTACAATGTTCTTGAAGTAGCGCGCGAATTGAGGCTTGCGGTATTTTTCCCGAGTTCCATAGCCGCTTTTGGCCCGTCGACCCCTGCTGACAATACCCCGCAGGACACTCTTCAGCGCCCGACGACAATGTACGGCGTCACGAAGGTCGCAGGAGAACTCTTGAGCGACTATTACGCTATGCGTTATGAAGTTGATGTCAGAGGGCTGCGTTTTCCCGGGATAATCTCATACGAAGCCGAGCCGGGCGGCGGGACGACCGACTACGCCGTGCACATCTACTGGGAAGCTATTCGTAAAGCTGCTTACACAAGCTACATTGCAAAAGGAACGCTCATGGACATGATGTACATGCCGGACGCGTTGGACGCCGTTACAAAACTTATGGAAGCCGACCCCGCGAAGCTTAAGCATCGTAACTGCTTTAACATCACAGCAATGAGCTTTGACCCAGAAAAACTTGCCGATTCTATTCGAAAATACATCCCTGACTTTGTGCTAGATTACGACGTTGACCCGATTCGCCAGAGAATTGCAAATTCATGGCCGAATTCGCTTGACGATTCGTGCGCCCGCGCCGAATGGGGATACTCGCCTAAATATGACCTTGACGCAATGACGCGAGATATGCTGGAAAAGATAAGAGTAAAGCTTGGTAAATAATTTATTTTTATAATAAATAAGGAGAGATAAAAATGGCTGTACCGATTAATTTTATCACTGAAGAGCTTGACCGCATGAAAAGAGAAGGGCTTTACGGGAATATACGCACCATAGAAAGCCCTCAGGGACCAATAGTAAAAATAACCGGAAAAGAGTATATAAACCTTTGCTCGAACAACTATCTTGGATTCTGTAACCACCCGGAATTGGTTCAAAGGGTAAAAGAAGCCGTCGACGTGTACGGAGTTGGACCCGGCGCAGTACGTACAATAGCGGGAACGATGTCTATCCACATTGAATTTGAAAAGAAGATAGCTCAGTTTAAAGGTTGCGAAGCTGCAATACTCCTTCAGTCAGGATTCTGCGCAAACCTCGCGGTGCTTCCAACGCTGGCGCCGAACGCTGAGGATATAATTTTCAGCGACTCGCTTAACCACGCTTCAATAATCGACTCGTGCAGGTTGTCAAAAGCAAAAGTGGTTCGTTACGAACACTCCGATATGGATTCTCTTAAAGCGAAGGCTGAGGAGTATGCAGGAGCTACTGGACGCAAAATGCTTGTAACGGATGGAGTTTTCTCAATGGACGGCGACGTCGCTAAGTTGCCGGAGATTGTCGATATCTGCGAGAAGCATGGAATAATTGTGGTCGTAGATGACGCTCACGGCGAAGGTGTCCTCGGAAAAGGCGGCCGCGGAATTGCAGACCATTTTGGACTTCATGGGCGCGTAGACGTTGAGGTTGGGACTCTTTCAAAAGCATTCGGCGTAATGGGCGGAATAGTCGCAGGAAAAGCTGAACTGGTTGACTTCATCCGTCAAAAGGCGCGCCCAAACCTTTTCAGCAGCGCTCTTACGGTGCCGGATGTAGCAGCGAACCTTGCAGCGGTGGACATACTGCTCAGGAATGATAACCTTGTCAAGAAACTTTGGGAAAACGGGCATTATATAAAAGCTGAATTAAGCAAGTATGGTTTCAACACTGCGCACAGCGAAACCCCAATAACGCCGGTTATCATCGGAGAGGCTAACGACGCTAAACAGTTCGGTGTGAAACTATTTGAAAACGGAGTTTTCGCAACTCCTATAGTCTTCCCGACGGTGCCTAAGGGAACCGCGCGTATCCGCGTCATGGTCTCAGCCGCTCATACCAAGGAGCACATTGACAACGGCGTGGCAGTATTCGCAAAGGTTGGGCGCGAAATGGGAATAATAAAATAGAATATAATCATGAGCTTAACAAAAAACGATTTAAAACTTCGGCTTCTTGGGGCAGCGGGCGCCCTTATCGCAAAGTGCGATTATTTGTCCGAAATTGACGCGCGTTTCGGTGACGGCGACCATGGGGTAACTATAAAAAAAATTGCAGAACTGATAAAGCAGGAATGTTCCGAATGGGGCGACGCCTCATTCGGTAATTTCTTTAATAAGTTAAGCCGCGGAACAATGGGAATAAGCGGCGGAGCAGCAGGCCCGCTATGGGGAACTCTCTTTGGCGGGTTTGGATTGCTGCTCGAAGATAAACAAGAGCTGACCTCTTCCGACGTCGTAGATATGTTCTCAAATGGGCTTTCAGAGATGCAGGACATAACGGCTGCGAAAGTCGGAGATAAGACGATGATGGATGTGCTTATTCCAGCGGTCGAAGCGGTAAAGCAAATGGAAAACAATGAAGTTGATGAGATTTTTAAAGCGGCGGCGGAAGCAGCTAGTATAGGATGTAAAGCAACCGAAGGGTATGCCGCAAAATTCGGCAGGGCAAAGAACTATAAGGAAAAGACTATCGGAACTCCCGACGCGGGAGCGGTAAGCCTTGCGGAGTTTTTTAAGGGAATGGGGAAAGACAGGGATTAGGGATTAGAAAAGACAGGGATTAGGGATTAGGGATTAGGGATTAGGGATTAGAAAAGACAAAGATAAAAGACAAAGATAAAAGACAAGGATAAAAGACAAAGATAAAAGGCAAGGTTTAAAAGGCAAAGATAAAAAGCAAGGTTTAAAAGGCAAAGGATGTTGGTTGAAGGGAGTTTTCGTTTTGCTTTGCGTTAGGTTTTCCGTACAAAAAATAGTATTATGTTGTTCGCTTATGTGCTTACTGTTTGCAGGAAGAGCGTTTGCTGCAATGAGCGATATTGATTTTATTGAGCTTTGCGAGGAAGGTTCTTTGCAGCAAATAATGGAAGCTATTGAAGACGGAGCAAATGTAAACGCAAAGGATAATGAAGGAATAACGCCGCTTATGCAAGCGATGTTAAACAACTCCAACCAAAAAGTAATAATGGCTCTTGTGAAAGCAGGAGCGGATGTAAATGCGAAAGATGAAGAAGGGTCTTCGCCGCTCATGTACGCTGTGCAGGAAAATACAAGTCCGGCGGTGATAACTGCTCTTATTAAGGCAGGAGCGGATGTCAACGCAAAAGATGAAGACGAATGTTCACCGCTCATGTATGCAATACAGGAAAACGCGAGACCGGCGGTGATAGCCGCCCTCATCAAAGCGGGAGCGGATGTCAACGCGAAAGATAAGGACGGGTTTACGCCGCTTATGTATGCGTTGCAGGAAAACTCTTCTCCGGCTGCAATAACTTCTCTTATTGATGCGAGTGCGGACGTCAATGCTAAGAATAAAGACGGAATTACCCCGCTGATGTACGCGGCAAAGAATGACTCCGACCTGAAAGTGATAACGGCATTTATCATTGCCAGCGCGGATGTTAACGCGCAAGATAAAAATGGAACATCGCCGCTTATGCACGCAGTTAAAAACAACTCCGGGCTGAAGGCCATAACAGCCTTTATTGAGGCAAGCGCGGATGTCAATGCGAAAGATAATTATGGAATTACTCCGCTAATGTACGCAATGAATGTAAACTCAACTCTGGCTGTTATATCAACTCTTATAAAAGCCGGAGCGGATGTCAATGCGAAAGATAATGACGGCTTAACGCCGTTAATGTATACATCGAAATATAACGCAAATCCGGAAGTGTTAGCGGCTCTTATTAAGGCTGGCGCAGATCCGAAAGCGAAGGATAAGGACGGCAAAACTGCATTAGATTATGTTTGGGAAAACAAAAATCATAAGGATAACGAAACGCTTAAAGAATTGGAAGAATTAAGCTATACAGATAAAGAGCATGAAGCAATTTCGTTAGATGTTTTTCCATAGTAGTTGCGACTATCGCTTAGAGCTGTGCACTCGTTCAACAAAGTATTTTATCATTTCAATTTGGTAATTAATAAAGAGAGGTTTTAACCATGCCAAGCGTTAAGTTTTCTAATTTTCAAAGGGTGTTGTTTTGTGTTTTTGTATGCGCACTGCTCGCTGTTTTGGCGTTTTTCATAATGAGAGGCAGGAGCGGTTACCATGATATGAGAATAAGTGATAATGATTTCATTAAGCTTTGTAAAGAAGGTTCTTTACAGCAAGTCAACGACGCTATTGCAGGCGGCGCAAATGTGAACGTGAGTGATAATGAAGGAAGAACGCCGCTTATGCAGGCGGCGTGGAATAATTCAAACCCTAGAGTAATATTAGCTCTTATCAATGCAAGCGCGGATGTCAATGCGAAAGATGGAGATGGAAAAACGCCGCTCATACTGGCTACAGCAAATCTTAATCCGGAAGTGATAATGGTTCTTATTAAAGCCGGGGCAGAAGTCAATGTAAAGGACAATTGGGGGCTCACGCCACTTATGTTCGCAGCGGAGAGAAGCCTCAACCCGGACGTGATAACAGCCTTAATTAGCGAAGGTGCGGTTGTCAATGAGGAAAGCGATATTGGATTTACACCGCTTATGTTTGCTGTGTTTGAAAACTCCAATCCGGAAACTATAAGGGCGCTTATCAGTTCCGGAGCGGATGCCAATGCGAAGAATAGAGAGGGAAATACAGCGCTTATGTGGGCGGCGGGAAGGAATTCCAATCCTGAAGTGATGGCAGTTCTCATTAAGGCAGGAGCGGATGTCAACGCGAAGAATAACTATGGAAGAACGCCGCTTATGAGAGCGGCATGGAATAACCCCAACCCGGAAGTGATAATGACCCTTTTACAATTTGGAGCAGATCCGAAGATTATGAATAATGATGGCGAATTGGCAATAGATTATGCGGAGAGGAATAAAAAACTTGATAATACCGAAGCGTTAAAGATACTGGAAGAGATTGATTATAGCGCGGAACGTTCCGTTATATGCGTTTCTTATTTTTCAGAACTTTGTAAAAAAGGCTCTTTGCAGCAAATCAATGACGCAATTGCAAGCGGCGTAGATGTAAATGCAAGGGATAATCAAGGTAATACACCGCTTATTCAGGCGGCGCGCGCCAACCCCGACACGAGAGTGATAACAGCTCTCATTGATGCGGGGGCTGATGTAAATGTAGCGCATGCGGATGTGCTAAACAACGGGCAAAACAGGTGGGTAAGCGGAGTGACTCCGCTCATGCACGTCGCAAGATACAACTCAAATCCAGAAGCAATAAGAACCCTTATCGGAGCAGGCGCGAATGTCAATGCGCGGAATAATCGCGGATATACTCCAATTACTTTTGCGGCATGGTATAACTCAAATCCGGAAGTGATATCAGCGCTTATTGACGCAGGCGCGGCTATTGACGCTAAGAATAATCGCGGACATTCACCTATAGTTCTGGCGGCATGGCACAACTCAAATCCGGAAGTGATAAGAGCCCTTATAAAAGCGGGCGCTGACGCTAATACTAAGGACAGAGAAGGATATACGCCGCTCATACGCGCGGTGCGCAATAACCCCCTGCCTGAAGTGGTAACTGTCCTCGCAGAAGCAGGCGCGGACGCCAATGAGAGAGACAGGCATGGATGGACTCCGCTTATGTTGGCGTTGTTTAATAAATCCAATCCGGAAATGATAAAAGCTCTAATTAAAGCAGGCGCGAATATCAATGCCGAAAGTGATATTGGATTAACACCGCTTATGTTTGCGGTTCTTGAAAGCTCCAATCCGGAAGCGATAACAGCTCTTCTAAGAACGAGCGTGGACGCTAGTGAGGGGGGGCGCGAAAGAGATGTAAGGATACAATATGCGCGCTCATCAGGAAAATTCTCCAATCCGGAAATGATAACAGTCCTTACGGAAGCAGGCGCGGATGTTAGCGCCCGGGACATTGATGGAATGACGCCGCTTATGCTCGCAGCGCGTTACAACTCAAAAGCGGACGTAATAACGGCTCTTGTTAGTGCAGGCGCGGATGTCAATGCGAAAGGCAAAAAAGGATATACGCCGCTTATGCTTGCTGTTAGCTCCCACTTCAATCTGGAAGCGATAACAGCTCTCATCAAAGCAGGTGCGGATATTAACGCGAAAGACGATGAAATGGGAATGACGCCGCTTATGTTGGCTGTGCATGATAAAGGCCCCTCAAATCCTGAAGTGGTAATGAAACTTTTAGAGCACGGAGCGGACACCAAAGCGAAAGATAAATCCGGCAAAATGGCGATAGACTACGCAAAAGAGAATGAAAAGCTTAAGAATACCGAAGCGCTCAGGAGGTTGGAGGAAGAGGCAAAAACAGGGAATAGGGATTAGAAAAGACAAAGAGGAGGAAAAGACATGACAGATATACGCGAAGTCGTAAAGGAAGCCTACAGCGCCGCCATTGAGCGCAAAACCGGGTGTTGCGGCAGCGATAACGTGTGTTGCGGCGGCGAAGACGACATGACTGACATGACCAAGGACAACTACGATTCAATAACAACAGCTGCAACTCCATCTGACATCGTAGACCAGTCGTTCGGGTGCGGAAATCCGATTCAGGCGGCATTATTAAAAGAGGGCGAGCGCGTTCTCGATCTCGGTAGCGGCGCGGGGCTTGACCTGATTCTGGCAGCGAAAGCCGTGACGCAATCCGGGCATGTCTATGGGCTTGATATGACGCCCGCGATGATGAATCGGGCGCGAAAGAACATCGACCGGCTGGCGCTAAAAAACGTCACTCTGTTACGAGGATACATTGAGGATTTACCGCTGCATGACGGCAGCGTCGACGTTCTGATTTCAAACTGTGTCATCAACCTTTCGCCGGATAAAGATAAAGTTTTTTCCGAGGCGTACAGGGTACTGACGCCGGGCGGACGTTTCTGCGTGTCGGATGTGGTACTGCTGAAGCCCGTGCTTGCCAAACTGAAAGGCAGTCCCGCCGCATGGTCGGGGTGAGTTTCTGGTGCTCTTCCGGCGGAAGATTATAAAGCGAAACTTGAAAATGCGGGATTCCGTAGCGTGAACGTCACGATAACAAAGCCGCACGAACTGAACATGGAAGTTGTGAAAAGCACAATTAAGGAGCTTACTCAGGAAGACCTTGCCGCCATAGAAGGCATTTCCGCCAGCGCCTTGATTACAGCTTTGAAATAATAATTATATTTATTCATAATGCGTCCACATTCTGAGAACATGGACTACAGCGGTATAAATCTCGCCTCCTTCATTTTGCAAGTTACTGTCATTAGGTAGGACTTTATAAATATATTGATGTTGTATATTGATACGGCGAGAAAAATAATCGTGTAAATCACCAATCAATCTCTCAAAGCGCGGCGGTGTTTGATATGGATTCTGCTTAAGTATCTCAGTAATTACTTTAACTTGACGCTCAAGTCCGGCTTGTTTAAGTTTTTGCAAATCTTTTATAGCTTGCTTCGAAAAAATGACCTTATACGCCAAAGTCAACCTCCTCGGCAGGGACGCCGTATTCCAGAGGTTCAGAAGCGGCAGCTTTGATAGACTCAACCATACCGGGAATCGAACATAAGTATAAAGTCTCTTGTATACTGTTCCACTCGTCCATGCTGATTATCACAGCAGCGTCATTATCATCCGAAACAATGGCAACCGGCTCGCGGAAACGCGTAACGTCGCCCAAAACAGCGTCAAAGTTTTTTCGTGCAGTGCTTGCAGTCAAATGCTTCATAATTTTGTTTTCCTCTTTCTTTGCAAATTTGTTACAGTTATTTCGGTTATCCATATATCTAAAGCTATTATAATAGCAAAATCATTATTGATATTCATTATTGAGATCAAATTTTCAGCGGTATTTAAGTCTCCTAACTATATCAATTCCCTGAGGTAGACAAAGCCTTTCTTTGTTTTCTTAGATCCAACAGGAAAATACATCGCGTTTTCTGGGAAAGAATGATTATTTTGAACAGGTTTAGGAAATAAGCTTGTTTTATTGTTGCGATTAGCGTATAGGACGACATATCTTTCTTGCGGAGCGGAAGAGATACGGGCGTTGTGGAATTTTTCTGCAATTACGTTACTGTATGACATGAAGCAAAATGCTCCCTTGAATTGACAGATAATATCTGGCTTTTTTAGTTCCCATGACTTCATTTCAATATATATTACATGCATTGTGTTTTCATATTGTGTCAAAATAACGTAATCACAGCGTTTGCACTCGCCCTTTGTGGATTTGAATGTAGCAATAGGCTCTTTATAACAGTTCATTTTCAGCAAAATTGAATTCTCGGGAACACCTCGAACTTCGATTTTGTTAAGTTTGGATTCTTTGTCTTCTTCAGTTATGACAAAACATCTATGCCCCCCGATGAATTCAGGCGCACAAATGAAAGAATCAGCAAATAAATCAGTATATACACCTAACATTTCATTAGGCAACATAATGATCAATCTCCAAAAACCAGCTCTCGCTGGATGTCGTTCATCGTGTTGATAGTCTCGTCAAAGCTTTCTATATCTATGCCATATTCACCTATCGGGGCTTGCACGAAAGTGTGGCGTTTTCTAGCTCTCTTGTCATCCTCAGTTTTCAAATGAGCTTCCTGCGCAATGTAGGCTCTTACATTTACCGCGTCCAGTAATTCTTTTTTGTCATAGCCGTATTCTTCAATAACGCGTGTTGTGGCTGCGCCTCCGCGCCTTAGCATGATAAGCGTGTTGAATTCCTTTAGAATATAATCGCTGTGTGTAGTTATGAACACCTTAACACCGGCGTTAACCAGCTTAGCCAGAAGGCGCGCCATGCGCCGCTGATTTGCGGGATGCAAATTCAGCTCCGGCTCGTCTATCATGAGAATATCGCCGGGTTTTGCCTTGTGGCGGATATATAAACCTATGTCAAGTAAAGATCTCACTGAGCTTGCACTTTCACCTATTTTGAGCTTTACGTTTTTATTCGACGGTACGAAGTAAAGCGCTTCTTTAGTTACTTTATATTCCCCGCCCAGAATATCTCCGAAAGATTCCATAATTCCCGGATTGTCACGCGCGATAATGCTTTCTTCTTTGGATACGCCTTCAAAATCTCTTATAAAGTCGACGTCCCTGTTAACAGGCAGCGCGTATCCTTTATCGAAAAACCTATTTAACAGGGTAAGCGGGTCTCTGTCATTTTTATTATTGCTCATATGTTCCAAAAGACGGTTTCTCGAAAAATCCAATTCCTTGTGAAAAATTGCCGCTCCAGTCCTCTCCGCGCTTGCAATGAAAGGTATAGTGAACGTGTTTCCAAATACGACATCAAGTAAGTGACTATTTACAATATGCTTAAGCCATACTCTTTTCTCTTTTTCAATCTCAGTCAGGATGTTAACATCCAAGAAATTTTCACCATGCTTCTTAACCACGTTTAAAACGCGTTTATCTCCAGGGCTTGCAAATTTATCATATTCCTCAATTACTTTAATCTTTGCACTGTCAAGAGATATTGAGAAACATGCAGACTCAAAATATTTGTCAGGAGCAGCGAAGACCATCGGCAAATTTGGGAGAAATTCTTTGCATGCTTCGGTAATGACCTCGTTGGATTTTTTCTTTATATTCTCCAAATCTATTCTTATATTGCCGTTAACTATCAATTTTTCGATTGTGTCCTTTTCCAATAGATCTGGCATGAAATTTTGATTCCAGAACGCCATAAAACCGTAAAGAGCGTACGTTGCGTAGGTCTTTCCGGTGTTATTTGCGCCGCAAATTATAGTTAGGCCGCCGACCTCAAACTCCGCATGTTTGAGGACTCCCAGATTTTTTACCGTTACTTTCATAGTCTTTGCTCTCCCTAATTGCGTGTAATCTTTTTTAAGTATATATTATCACGTATTTATCAACCGTAAACATCAGTTCTACGATGCGCAAGGAGGGGGAGTTCTTTACGGACACGGTCTACTCTTTCCAAGTCTATGGCGCGGGTTATATATCCCTCTTTCTCATCCATCTGCTCCAATATATCACCCCATGGGGAAACGATAATTGAATGTCCCCACGATACATATCCCGACGCCGCATCTCTTGCGGGCGCTGTTCCTATGGTATATACCTGATTGTCGAGAGCCCTGTTCCTGAACATTATTTCCCAATGGGCGGGGCCTGTTGTCATGTTGAATGCGCCCGGAACAAGGATTACTTTTGCCCCTTTAAGCGTCATTATCCTCGCTAATTCCGGGAAACGCATGTCATAGCAAATGCACAGCCCCATCTTTCCAAACTCCGTATCGAATACCGTTATCTCTTTTCCCGCTGTCAGAGTATCGGATTCCTTAAAAAATTGGCCGCCTTCCACGTCGATATCGAACATATGCATCTTTCTGTGTTTTGCAATTTGATTTCCCTCCCGGTCAAATACATAGGCTGTATTGTACACATGCCCGCTACTATCCGACTCCGGCATGGAACCTGCCGATAAGTATACTCCGTACTTACCTGCAAGGCGGCTTAGCGCCTGCCACGACTCTCCGCCTTCAGGCTCTGCGTAAACAGGAAAATTAGCAGTTTGGTATGGGCAGTTGAACATCTCCGGCAACGTCACAATGTCGGATTTTTCGCTGGCCGCTGTCTCCATATATTCCGCCACTTTTTCAATATTTTTCATTTTGTCCGCATATACCTTTGTCTGCAACATGGTCACAACTATTTTCGCCATCTTAACCTTCCTTTATCATTTCAGTAAAAAATCAATGATGTTTTGAAACCGTATACTTTCGCTAATATATTGCGGTCAATCGGCATAACGAACACAACATATTATAGGGGCGGCATTTTTGCCGCCCGCTGTCTTTCGCTTTTCATTGTGCATTGTGCATAGAACATTGCCTTTCTAGTTCGTTTGCTCTTTTCTAAATTTTGCTGCTCCTGTACCGGCAGGGATAAGATGACCAATTATTACGCTTTCTTTCAGCCCCAGAAGCGGGTCAATTTGACCTTTCACAGCGGCGCCCGCAAGAATTTGAGCTGTCTGTTGGAATGATGCCGCGCTAAGGAAACTCTCGGTGGCAAGAGCGGCTTTTGTCACTCCATGAATAAACGGGCGGCATTCCGGGTTCTGGCGTAATTTTCGCATGAAAGAATAGCAATTTACGAAACGTTTTTCTTCGGATTTCGCTCCTTGATGCCTAACTACAAGATCTGAAGGAGTAAGCTCCGAAATAGCTTCAATTACTGCCGTTTTTATATCGCTTCCCGCTTCAATAACAACGTTTCCATTACTATCCATTACCGGCTCCAAAAGAATTTTTCCTGCAGCCTTTTGGCTTATTACTTTATAAAGCAGGCTTTGCCTGGAGATTATTCTCTTTTCATCATTAATTTCTATTTCAATGGCCATTGTAGTTCCGTCTATCAGTCCGCGCGTAACTGAGCCGTCCACTAATTGCGGGATATTTGACACCTCTTCGCCATTTGAATCAATAACTTTATTGAGAGGCTTTGCCCAAAATTCTCCGTTCATTAGATCTGTTTTTAACGCTTCAAGGACATCTATCCGCTCAACACTGCTATTTAGCCATTTTCGAATTGAACGAATATTCTCCTTGCGTATCTTTTCAAGAGTTTTATGCGTTATTACCCTATCCGCCTCCAAAACTAAATTTCCCTTTTCGTCCATGACATTCTCAGCAAGCCAGGCGGAATTAACCAAAGTCTCCAACATCGCCTGGTCACGAACTAAAATAGACTGAGGTTTACATGATGTCATTGACTTAAGCTGAAGAGCAGAAAGCTTTTCACCTTCCTGAATATTTACCTCGTCATCGGATACAAATCTTTTAATCATCTCAAGCCCTTCCATCTGCTTGCGAAAGGCTGCCTCTCCAATAATTACTATGACGTCCTCTCCGTTTTCTTCTATGATAAAATGAGTTATCTGATGTTCCGGTTTGGTAAGTTCCCGTATCAGAACGTCATCAATAGGTTTTCCAATAAATTTTGATAGCTCGTCGTTCTGTTTTCCTGTTCCTTTGAACTTTTTCTCTGAGAATACATCTACTGCCTCTTCTATGCTTGTCTCGTTTTCCTGTTTTATTTCTTCCATCTCTTTTTCTATGTCCTGCAACCAAACAAGATCTCCCACGACAAGCGAGGTATCTCCTTCTTCAACGACGCGAACGCGATTTACCGGAGCAACTTTACGTAAAATAACTTCTATATGCTTATTATTTATAGAAACGCCCTGACTGCGATAAACTTCCTGTATTTGGTCTACCAGCCATTGCTGAACGGCTTCAATCCCTTTAACTTCAAGAAGTTGCTGAGGGTCATCGCTGCCTTCGGTAAGGCGGGTATCCTTTTGAACGCGCATTCCTTCGCGTATTTCCTCGGTAAGCTCCTGTGCCGCCGGAATATTTACTATCACTGTCTCTGCTCCGGACTCTTCGGCGCCGTCAGGGATGATAAAAATTTTTCTCTTCCCGTCGGATATCCTTATTTCAGATATCATTCCGTCAACCCCAGCCAGATAAGCAATTTTCTTCGGGCGCCGGACTTCAAATAATTGCTCAATTCTTGGGAGACCTTGAGTAATATCTTCTCCTGCGAGCCTGACTCCTCCCGTATGGAATGTCCTCATCGTAAGCTGTGTTCCCGGTTCCCCGATGGACTGGGCTGCTACCACTCCAACAGCTTCGCCTATTGGAACTTCTTGTCTTGCGGACAGGTCCATTCCATAGCATTTTTGACATACTCCGTTACGCAATTCGCACGAAAGCGGGCTCCTAATCCACAATTCTTCTTTTCCGTTTTCTTGAAGAGCATTTTCAACCATTTTAGCTTTCAAATCGTTAATAATAAGCTCATTTTTTGAAATTACAAGATTACCGGCGGCGTCCCTTACGTCCTCAAGCGAATTACGACCAACTATTCTCTCAGCGAGAGAGATCATGACCTTGTCGTCGCTCTTAAGCGGGCGCACAAGAATTCCTTTTTCGGTGTGACAGTCGTTTTCCGTGATAATTAAATCTTGAGAGACATCGACAAGACGTCTTGTAAGATAACCTGATTTTGCGGTTCTAAGCGCTGTGTCCGCTAACCCTTTTCGCGCTCCGTGAGTTGAAATGAAATATTCAAGCATATCCATTCCCTCGCGGAAATTTGAAGTTATGGGATAGTCAATTATTCTGCCTGAAGGATCGGACACGAGCCCTCTAATTCCCGCCATCTGCCCCATTTGCCCGCGGCTTCCGCGAGCGCCTGAGTCCACCATCATATGCAGCGGATTTCCCGAGTCCATACTATTTGCTATACTATCGGCGACAGCTCTTGCCGCATCCCCCCACAGAACTTCTTTCTGAAACAGATACTCGTCCTCCGTAAGAAGCCCCAATTCATATTCACCCTTCAGTACTTCGTCCCGCTCACGAGCTTCTGCAGTTCTCGAGTATTTGTCATCTGGAATAATTATGGAACCGACCCCAAAGCTTATTCCGCTCTTCGCCGCCCATTGATATCCAAGTTTCTTTATGGCGTCAAGAGTGTTGACAATAGATGAACGATCGACTCTATCATATGCTTTATCAAGAAGTTTTCCAACGTTCTTTTTATCCATACGGTCATTTACAAACAACAATTCTTTCGGAAGGACGCTATTAAATAATGCTCTGCCAGGCGTTGTTTGTATAAATACAATTGAATTCGGCTGAGTCTTAGTTTCTTCATTCTCGTCCAATATGACAAATCCTTTTTTGCCGCAATATTTACGACTTCCAAAAGGGACAGTATTCCAGTTCTCATCAATCTTTAGCCATATTTTAGCGTTTACATGCACAACTTCATGACTGAAGGCCGAAAGCACATCATCTATTGATAAAAAATGCATCCCTTCCCCGGGCATTCCGTCGCGCATATCGGTAAGGTAGTAAATTCCAAGTATTATGTCCTGAGTTGGCGTTACAACAGGTTTTCCGCTTGCGGGAGAGAGCAGGTTATTTGCTGATAGCATAAGTAAACGCGCCTCAGCTTGCGCCTCTATTGATAGCGGCACATGCACCGCCATTTGGTCTCCGTCAAAGTCCGCGTTGAATGCCGTACATACCATTGGATGCAGTCTTATTGCTTTTCCTTCCATTAGGACTGGCTCAAACGCCTGAATTCCAAGTCTATGCAGAGTCGGCGCGCGATTAAGCAATACCGGGTGGTCTTTTACTATCTCTTCAAGAATTCCCCAAATTTCCTCCCTGCCCCTTTCGATAACACGCTTTGCGCTTTTAACATTTGGAGCTATCCCGCGTTCTACAAGCTGGCGAATTACAAAAGGTTTAAATAATTCAAGCGCCATTTGTTTCGGTAATCCGCACTGGTATATTTTTAATTTTGGGCCTATAACTATGACTGAGCGTCCTGAATAGTCGACGCGTTTGCCCAAAAGGTTCTGACGGAAACGCCCTTTTTTACCGCGAAGCAGGTCTGTCAAGCTTTTAAGAGGGCGATTTCCGCCGCCAAGCACTGCTTTTCCGACCCTGCCATTATCTATGAGAGCGTCAACAGCTTCCTGAAGCATACGCTTTTCGTTTCTTATTATTATCTCAGGCGCCCTTAGATCCTGAAGTTTCCTAAGGCGGTTATTGCGATTTATGACCCTCCTGTAAAGGTCGTTAAGGTCTGACGTCGCGAAACGCCCTCCGTCAAGTTGAACAAGAGGACGCAAGTCGGGAGGAATGACAGGAAGAACGTCAAAAACCATGCAACGCGGAGAAGAGCCGCTTTTGCGAAAATCTTCCGCAATTTGCAGCCTCTTAATTAATTTCCTTTTCTTCTGTCCCGTGCTGCCTGAGACTTCTTCGCGGAGCGATGCCGTAAGGAAGTCAAGATCAATTCCATCTATAAGTTCACGCACTCCTTCCGCGCCTATACCCGCGCGGAACGAACTGTCATAAGCCATGCAAATATCACGTTCCCGCTCAAAAATTACGTCCCCTTTATTGAAGATTGGGTTTGTCCCTTCCTCAATAACTATATAGCATGGATCTTCGATCATTGTCGCCGCTCTCTGGGCTGTGAAACGTTTTGCGTATTTTTCATTAAAAACTTGATATTCGCTGTATGATATGATGTCTCCCTTTGCAAACGGCAAATGTGCCGCCGCGGTTACGATAAAAGAGTCATGATTATTAACTCTGGCTCTTTTAGCCGGTAATTTTTCATATAAATCCTCAAGCCGCTCAAGTTCCGACGCGCTAATAATGTCGCCCGCCTTAAAATGAAGCCCTGCAGCTTCGCTGGTAAACTCGAAAGCGGGCTCAACTTTGAATAGATCTTCTCCGTATTCGTTCTTGTAACGCGCCATTTGCTGTACGGATATAATGTCCCCCTGAGTAACCGGGATTTCATCGACAGTTTCGATGGTATACGCCTCTTCCGCCTGAAAACGCTGATCATAATGCTCTATTACCCTTTTTTCACTTTCGGATATAATGTCTCCTTTTCGCCCTTTTACAAATATGTCAAGGCGCTTTTCTTTTGAATCAAGGCGGCGCCCTTCCATAATAACTTTATATGTAGCTTCCTTTTTGCGCGTGGGAGAGAAGTATACAACTTTTTCAATCTCTTTAGTGCTTGTTCCAAGCAACAAACTCAGTCTGCCAGGGATGCCTCTCAGATACCAAATATGCACTACTGGGGCAGCTAATTCTATATGCCCCATTCTTTCTCTCCTTACTCTGTTATCCGTAACTTCAACCCCGCAACGATCACAAATTATTCCGCGGAACTTTGGTCCGCTGCGCTTATATTTTCCGCAAGAACATTCATAACTGCGAGTGGGGCCAAATATTCTCTCGCAGAATAAACCTTCTTTCTCCGGGCGGAGAGTTCTGTAATTTATTGTTTCAGGCTTTTTAACCTCTCCGCTTGATATTTCGCGGATACGCTCGCTTGTAGCTAATTTTATCCTCACGCCGATTATTTCTTTGCGCGCCATTAAATATCAGCTCCTTCAATATCCTCAATCAATAACGACATTCCTGTCGGGAGTTCAGATTCCCTGATAAAAAGTTCATCTTCGGCGCTAATTTCTTTTTCAGAATCCTCTTCAAATGAAATTTTTCTTGGTTGTTGCCTGCTAAATCTTTCATCATCGCTTTCTTCAGGCGCCAGAGTACTCATTGTGCCATCGCTGTACTGCACTTCAACATCCAAGCCTAACCCTTGAAGCTCTTTTACTAGAACTCTGAAGCTTTCCGGGGTGCCTGGTTTTATCAGGCTCTGCCCTTTTACTATACGCTCATAAGTCTTATCTCTTCCTCTTATGTCGTCCGATTTTATTGTCAGCATTTCCTGAAGCACATTCGCGGCGCCATAGCCCTCAAGCGCCCATACTTCCATCTCTCCGAACCTCTGACCGCCAAACTGCGCTTTTCCTCCGAGCGGCTGTTGCGTTATAAGACTGTAAGGCCCTGTGGATCGCGCATGTATTTTGTCATCAACTAAATGGATGAGTTTCAGCATGTACATGCAGCCGACCATTACTTTCTTTTCCATTTGCTCTCCCGTTCTGCCGTCCCTCAAAGTTATCATGCCGTCATATGTTAAATCAGGATATTTGTCCCTTGAAAGTTGTTCCATCCTGTCAAATATTTCTTTTTCTTTTGCTCCTTCAAATACGGGGGTTGCAATATGAAGCCCGTTATGAACCGCAACAAAACCCATTATTGTTTCAAGAACCTGACCAAGGTTCATTCGACTCGGTACTCCGAGCGGGTTCAGAACGACATCGACCGGAGTGCCATCCGGAAGATACGGCATATCTTCAACCGGCAACACGTGGGAAACTACGCCCTTATTTCCATGCCGTCCAGCCATTTTGTCCCCGACAGTTATTTTTCGAAGCTGCGCCACGTATACCTTTACAACGCACATTACTCCGGGTGAAAGAGCCTCCGGATTTTCCGTTCTGGTCATTTGTTTTATTGAGACTATTTTTCCACGCGCTCCATGCGGCAGTTTTAACGAATTATCGCGAACCTCCCGCGCTTTCTCGCCGAATATAGCGCGTAGTAATTTTTCCTCAGGCGTCTGATCGGATTCTCCTTTTGGAGTGACCTTCCCGACTAAAATGTCTCCTGCGTTTACTTCAGCGCCAATGCGAACTATGCCGTTTTCGTCAAGATTTCGGAGCATATCCTCTCCGACATTAGGAATATCTCTCGTTATCTCTTCCGCGCCAAGTTTCGTATCCCGCGCTTCAATCTCATATTCCTCTATATGTATGGAGGAGAACTTATCCTCTTTGACGAGATTCTCGCTTAGCAATATAGCGTCCTCAAAGTTATAGCCTTCCCATGGAACGAATGCGACCATTACATTTTGCCCAAGTGCAAGCTCGCCGTTCTCTATTGCCTGACCGTCGGCAATTATCTCTCCAACTTCAATTTTGTCGCCAATATCGACTATAGGACGCTGGTGAATGAGAGTTCCGTGATTTGATCGTCTGAATTTTATTAATTTAAAATCCTTAATGTTCTTTGCGCTCTCCACTTTAATACATTCTGAATCGACATAAGTTACAACGCCTTCAACATCCGATATTACGCAAGAACCCGAGTCTTTTGCTATTCGGTGTTCAATTCCGGTTCCGACAACAGGCGCTTGCGGAAATATCAGCGGTACCGCCTGGCGCTGCATATTCGATCCCATTAAGGCTCTATTGGCGTCGTCATGTTCAAGGAACGGAATTAAAGCCGTAGAAGCAGATACTATTTGCTTTGGAGAGACGTCAAGGAAATCTATTTCCTTTGTTTGAATTGAAACTATGTCGTCCTTATGACGCGCGGCGCATTCAACTCCGGATATTGTCACTCCATCATCATCTATTGGCGTATTTCCAACGGCGACATAGTAGTCATCCTCTTCATCAGCGGATAAATATCTGATTTTGCCAGTTAGTTTGCCTTTTTTAATCTCGCAGCGAGGCGTTATAAGAAACCCGTAATCATTAAGGCGGGCATAGGTCGTAAGGGACGAAACCAGGCCTATATTCGGCCCTTCGGGTGTTTCTATAGGACAAACCCTGCCATAGTGAGTATAATGCACGTCACGCGCCTCAAATCCGGCTCTTTCTCTGCTAAGCCCCCCGGGGCCAAGAGCTGACAACCTTCTGCGATGGGTTACTTCCGCTAAAGGATTAGTCTGGTCCATGAACTGTGATAGCTGTCCCGAGCCGTAAAACTCGCGTAAAGACGCAGCTATCGGGCGAACGTTAATCAGCTCCCGCGCCATGGCTTTTTCAAGTTCAGGAATCGTCGTCATGCGTTCACGCGCAATTCTTTCCATCCGCAGAAGTCCTATGCGTATCTGGTTTTGCAGAAGCTCGCCTATTGAACGAACACGACGGTTTCCAAGATGGTCAATGTCATCTCCGATTTTGCCGGGCGCCTTCAGTTCCATAAGCTCTTGAATTATTCGGACTAAATCGTCGAGCTGAAGTAAACGCACTTTGCCGTCTATTTCGAGTCCAAGTTTGCGATTTAGTTTGTATCTTCCGACGCGGCCCAAATTATATCGTCGTTCGTCGAAAAATAACGAATTTATGTATTCCCTTGCATTCTCAACTCGCGCAGGTTCGTTCGGGCGCAAGCGCCTGAACATCTCCAACATTGCCTCGTCCGAGCTGCTGGTCGTATCTTTTTCAATTGTCTGTTCCAAAGAATGATCGATATCCCATATTTTAACGGCGATGCGGCCTGTAGCGCTTATTTTATCTACTGCCTCGCGGTTGAGCAAGCTATTGCGCGCAATTATTATCGAACCGTCAAGCCCGGGCACATCTTCGGCTGTCAACCTCCCCTTCACGTCTTCTTCAATATTTTTTTCCACTATGCTACAATTAAGACGATGTAAAAGGTCATCGTTGTTCGAAATTCCAAACGCCTTTAGAAGGAGCGTAGCCGGTATTTTTTTCCTATTGTCGATGTTCACTGATATCACATCTCCATAGGAGAGAGCGAATTCAAGCCATGCTCCACGCTCGGGAATTATTTTGGCTGAGCATATTTCATGCCCCGGAAGCCCCTCTTCTTTATTAAAATAAACTCCCGCGGAACGAGCCAACTGGTTAACGACGACTCTCTCCGTTCCGTTTATAATGAAAGTTCCGCGCTCGGTCATTAAAGGAAAATCTCCGAGGAATATTTCTTCTTCTTTCATTTCTTTTGTCTTGTGATTGACAAGACGAATTGTCGCTCTGACCGGGCGGGACCAAGTCATATCGTTCTGACGCGCCACGTCCTCTTGTATAGCAGGAGGGTCGAGCGAATATTTTACGAACTCAAGAGAAAACAATCTGTCGTAGCTTTTTATCGGGAAAATATCAAGCAAGAGTTCTTGAAGTCCATGCTCCTGCCTTTTGGTAGGGAGGACATTCTCCTGATAAAACCAATCATACGAATCTCGCTGGATTTCAATCATATCAGGAATGTCCAAAAGACTCTTAGAGCGCCCAAAAAACAACCTCTGCCGTTTTTTTTCTGGCATTTATGAAAAACCTCCCTTTGGGATTGGGAAATTGACGTCAATTTATAATGATAACAAAAAATGTATGATAACGTCAATAACATATTTAAAAATATTTATATTTATATGGAATGAAAAATACTAAATTATGTTATATACTTTAAGCTAATATAAAATATAGTTTCATATAGAAAGGGAAAGATATAAAGTGGAAAGAAAAAAACCTAGCTTGCACGCTGCATTACTATTACTACTTGTTGATGTGATTATTATTTGTGTCGGAGTTCTTCCTGAAAACCTGTATGGATTTGAACAGGGCGCTCAGATACCTTTGCTTCTTGCCGGTATTGTTTCCGCCGCTTGCGGTGTTTTCATCTTTAATGTCAAGTGGAGAGAAATAGAAGAAGGAATGTATAAAGCTATATCAGTTGCGCTTCAAGCAATCATAATCCTCATGATTGTGGGTTCGCTCGTTGGTTCCTGGATGCAAAGCGGAGTTGCTCCGACTCTCATTTATTACGGATTGGAGCTGCTCACGCCAAAATATTTCCTGCTTGCTGCTCTATTTATTTGTTGTATTGTTTCTCTCTCAACCGGAAGCTCATGGAGCACAAGCGGAACAGTAGGAATTGCGCTTATGGGCGTAGGTGCAGGACTTGACATCCCCGCTCCTGTAACAGCGGGATTCATTATCTCAGGCGCTTACTTTGGTGATAAAATGTCACCTCTTTCCGACACAACAAACCTTGCTCCCGCCGTTGCGGGCTCCGAGCTGTTCGACCACATAAGGGCAATGTGCTGGACTACTCTGCCGGTTTTAGTGATAGTAGCGGGGATAGCGGTGTATTTTGGAAATGATTATGCGTCAGGGACTATTGATTCTTCAAAAATTACTCTCATACAGGAGATGATGAGAAGCGAATTTACGATTTCTTTGATATGTTTTATACCTCCAATCTTGATTTTGACGTCCGCTGCCATGAAAATCCCCGCTATTCCGGGAATTGTTCTTGGAATTTTAAGCGCGGTCGCCATATCAATTTTTAACGGAACAGGCTTGGGAAGCATACTTGACGTTCTTTTTAACGGTTACACTCCCGGTATAATAACGGAACTTGGAAATGCCGAGACTGCCGAGACAGTTTCTGCGCTTATCCAAGGGAAAGTGCTGGAAGGGTTAGGCAGCGCTCACGAACAGATTATTGAAATTGCGAAGATGCTTACAGAACTATTCTCAAGAGGCGGAATGAACGGAATGATGGAAACTATCGCTCTTATCCTTATGGCTCTTACATTGGGAGGAATCCTTGAGGTCTGCGGCTTCCTTGAAGTTATAATTAACAAACTGCTTTCAATGGTCAAATCCGCTACCGGACTTGTAACATCAGTTCTCGTTTCATGCATATTCTCCAACATCTTCCTTGCCGATCAGTATCTTTCATTAGTTATCCCGGGAAGGATGTACAAAAAAGCATTTGAAGATACGGAGTTTAACGGCAAGAAAATGGCGCCTGTCATGTTATCCCGTTCGTTGGAGGATTCAGGAACCCTTACTTCCGTTCTCATACCGTGGAACACCTGCGGTGCTTATAATGCGGGAGTCCTTGGCGTCGCCACGGTTGCCTATTTGCCGTACGCGTTCCTTAACTATCTCGTGCCTATAACGGCAATAATTTTGACGAAATTTGGCTTAGGGATTAAGTGGCAGGAAGAGGCTTAAGGGCAATGTTCAATGCACAATGATCAATGTTCAATGAAAGACAAAAACAAAGACAAAATTTAGAGCATTAGTTTTAATTTTGTGGTATTATATATAGCGCCCGTTACTCAGTTGTTTGCATAGAGCTGCTTCTTGGTTTCGGGACTTTATAAATGAGGAGAAAGTTACATGATTTCGAAGGAAAAGAAACAAGTTTTAATGACGGAATATCAGACGCATGAAAACGATACCGGTTCGCCAGAGGTGCAGGTTGCCATCCTGACGGAAAGGATTCGGGAGCTCACTGAGCACATGAAAATTCATGTTAAGGATTTCCATTCCCGCCGCGGTCTTCTTAAGATGGTAGGGCGTCGGCGCAAATTGTTACGTTACCTGAAAGAAAATGATTTTGACCGCTACAAGAGCTTAATAGAAAGGCTCGGGTTGAGGCACTAAAAAGCAGTGTGAAGTGTGAAGTGTGAAGTGTGAAGTTAAAAGATAAAAGAATTTAGGATACTAGCCTTGTGAAAAAA
>WRHH01000004.1 GCA_009783355.1 Synergistaceae bacterium | reverse complement strand
CTTAGCGGATCTCCTACCTCTCCTAAAAATCTCGCCGCCGTAACTATCCCCATCCCTTTGATACTTAGTATCTGTTCTGAATACCCCGTCGCGGCTATATTTTCCTCCATTAATGATTCTATCTCTATCAGATGCCTCTCCGACTGTTCCAGATCTTCAAGCAGCATATCCAGACGCCGTTTCGTCGTCTTTATTCCATATTCAACTCCCACAGATTCACTGGCGATTTTAATTAACTCGCTCACCTTTTTCTTCCCTACGCTTTTCTTCACTGCTTTCTTTATCTCTGATAATATTCCACTTTCTCCCATCTTTAAAACTAATCTCGGAAATGGACACCTCTTTAGTATCTGCCGGGACGCTTTTCCTTCAAGCGGCTTTCTGAATACCGTTCGGATTTCTGGAAAATACTCATCTAATATCGCTGTAATAGTGTTCTTTATCGCTGTAAACCGCTTCATAATGATAACTCGCGCGTTTGTTAATACTCGCAGTTCGCTGTATATGTCTCGCGGCAGATACGGTTCAAAATATCGTCCTTGAGATACCAGTCGTGCTATTGTCAGCGCATCTTTTTTATCACTCTTTGTCGGGCTGTTGTCATCTAACTCCTTTGCCTTCTTCGTATGGAACGGATTCACTCCTACTACTTTGTATCCTAAATCTATCAGGTGATTTGCTAATGGTTTCCAGTAATGTCCCGTCGGTTCCATCCCGAACAGTATTCTGTCAAGTTGACTCAAAGCTTTCTTTTTGCATATTTCGTTAATCCTTGCTAAAATACTTTTAAAGCCTTGCTGGTCATTTTTGAACGAAATCGCTTTTCCGATTTCTACACCCCGATAGTCCACAAACCGTGCCCAATGTACTGACTTGGCTATGTCTACACCTACTATAAGCGTAGTATCAGTTATTTCTTTTAGGTGTTGATTATTTCTATTTTTCATTGCTGAACATCCCCTGTCTTTTGATTTTTGTGCGTTCTGAGTAAGCACACATTAATCTTAGCGGGGGATTTCTTTTTTTTCAAATCCCGTCTTCACGGATTACAGGAATGCTACAATATATTGTGTACACAATGCCGAACAACCACTATATATTGTGGTTTGGGACGGCCAATATACTACTTTTGTTACAGTCCCGTATATGAACCCGGATTGTTCAATAATTGACAAATGGTGGTTGCTATTACCGGAGTAATCTGTAAAAACTAATAGTTATCATTGACACCATATATGACACCAATATATAATATTAACAGAGGTGGTATTCTTGAGCCGGATTGAAAAGCTGATGAATGAAATCAAAAGTCTGAATAAAGATCTGCGGTTTGAAGAATTAGTCAAAGTATTGGTTAGAATGGGATATTCTCAAAATCAACCGAGAAGCGGTAGTAGCCACTATACTTTTAGGAAAAGCGGTAAAATGCCAATTACTATACCGAAATCAACACCTGTGAATAAAGCATATATAGAAATGGTTAAAAATGCGATATTGGAACATGAAAGCGAGGCGGATTAAGCCATGAACAAGGATTTAAACTATTACATGAATCTCCGGTACAAAATTGAAATTACCGAGGATAAAGAAGAAGGCGGTTATGTTTTCTCTTGCCCTGAATTACCAGGTTGCATAACTTGTGTTGATCGTTTTGAACACGGACTTGAAATGATTATCGACGCAAAAAGGGAATGGTTTATCGCTTGTCTCGCGGACAATACGCCTATCCCTGAACCAAATTATATAGATGACTACAGCGGACAGTTTAAGCTCAGAATTCCCAAGTCATTACATAAATCATTGGCGGAACGTTCAAAGGCGGAGGGAATATCCATGAACCAGTACTGCCTGTATATACTTAGTAGGGGTTAGCAGTTGAATATTCTTTTGCTTTACTTTTGCTTTACTTTTGCTTTACTTTTGCTTTTTGCTCCTCACTTCTAACTCCTCACTCCTCACTTTCTGTAATGCATATTTTCCCACATTACAAAAAGTACCCCCCCGAAAACTAGAAGGTATATCAACAGGTCAGGTTCATCCAACATTACTGCGGGCGAGTCTTTGCTATACTATTTAAGAATCTGGCTTGCAGTTCCAACAGCTTGCGTTCCTGTTCTCCCGATACGAGCACCGTGAACGCGGTATATTTTGTCAACACCCTTTGCCCGAAGCTGTCGCGCACTAATTCTATCCGCGCGCCGTTATCATCGTCATGAACCACGCTTTTCCCGTACAGTATTAAGGCGTTATGATATTCATTATCAGTGTAGTCGCTAAAGCTTCCGTTTACTATAATTTCGTTTTTGTCATTATCGGCAACTATGTATCCATCATAGTTCAGCGCTTTTGATATAATCGGGCGTTTTACAATATCACGTCTTTCACTGTCAAAAAAAGAATATGGAGTCAAAGACAAGTCATACCCCAAGTTGTAATAATACTTGCTTTCCGGAAATTGCTTCGCCATGTTGCTTTTTTGGAATTGCGGCGCTTTGTGAATGTTGTCGCTTACTGCAATAATTACGGGGAAGTTATTATAGTCTTTTTCGTTCTCCTTGAAAATCATCTGCATAGCAAGGGGCAAATTAAATCCGCCTTCACATTTTACGATACTCTTGCCGGTGTCGTATACTTTGTATGACGCCGCGTAAATCTTGTGAGGAGCGCCCGCCATTTCCGCATACTTGACTGCGTTCTTGAGATGTTCATTGTATGGGCTATTCTCGCTTGCGTCTATAACAAAATAATACACGGGCGTCCTTTCAGTATTGGTCAGGTTGCTTTTTAACGTTGCGGGGATGAAACTTACGCCTTGCATTGTAATTGGCTCTGTAATTGCCCTTTCAGCAGTTAAGTGTATTTCTTTACCGTCAATAGTTATAACATCGCTTTGGCTGTGCATGACCAGGAAACCTGTTTTTTTCACTTGATTTGGTTCAACCGGAAACACTCTAAGTTCTATGGTATTGTCGGTTTTATAATAGAGCAGCGGATTTCGCATTATGCGGCTGATCATGTTGTACGTTATCAGCGCAGCCCGTTTATCCGTTAAAATTCCCTGCCTTCTCTCGTCTCCATCATACAAATAATAATCGCTGATAAAACAGCCGTCAGGCAGCGGGAATTCAGTTTTATACTCCGCCATGCGCCTGTGGCCGTTACTTTCGATTTCCAAATCTATCCACGTCTTATACACTCCATTTTGTGCATCAAATACAGTATTTGCGCTTACACATTTTAAACTCGCATCTTGAGATAGGTTTGTATCAGAATTGTCTGGCTGCTTATCAATTGTTCCAAGAAATATTTGAGACAGCCTTTTTGTTGTCTCTGGTGATAGTATTTTGTCGTCAAGCGCTACTACCTGATAAAGCTCTGAGATAAACGGGGTGTTTGGCCCGAAGAACAAAAAGCCATAATCTATCCACTGCGTGTTATGTGCGGAGTCAAGATGCTTTAGCGTTGACTCAACCCTCGTAATATTGACCGTTGGCATTTCCCATGTATTTGTAGTTAAGTATGTCAGAGCTTTATTAAAATTTACCCTGTCGAATGAAAAGTTTATAAAGAGCGTAGCCGGTATCGTTATAACGCCTGATATTATTATCACGGTCAGCCATGTTTTATACTTCGTTTTTAATCTTCTGATATCCTGCAAAATCTGAATCAATTCCATAATGAATATAACGACAGGCACGAACACAAAAACTCCGAGTCCAAAGAGCATTATGGTTATAAATCCAAACGGCAAAATAGGTACAAAAATAATTGTAAAATAAGTTATGTATGTAAAACCAACAATTTTCAAATAAAAGAGCATCATTGACAGTACGCTCTCATTGATATTGATGAGCATTATCGCCCCATTTAATATGGCGATAATGTAAAACCAAATGCTCGAAAAATCTCCTGCTCCGCCTGATTCGCCGAAAGCGACGTTATTTAGCAAGAGCCCCAAAACAGGAATAATTATCGCAACAATAAATACAAATACGCGGTATCCTGTTGACTTTGGCTTATTTTGAATTGCAGCTTTTCTCACAATCACAAAACACTTCTTTATCACGCCATACGCAAAAAGGCAAAACAACCCCATCATGATAATTGGGTAAAAAAAAGGGACTTGAATGGCGCCCAGGCGTAGAAGCACTAAAGCTAATACCGGCGCTGCTATGCAAATTATCAGTTCTTTTTTTACCAGTACTATTAAATCCTTTAGTTTCTTCATTGTACCGCCGTCTTTCTTTCCATTATGAAATATAAAATATAATTCGCGGCGCATATTGTAAGGCATACTATGTAAGAATACACTTCCTCATCATATTCATTAACCTCTCTCAGGTTTGTTGGTTACTATATATTTTTTTCAAATTGGAATTATCTCTTACATTTTATCGGCTAACGTTTTATACTTACAGTACGCAAGAAAAATTTTCGAATCACAAAAAAACGAAAAGCAGGTGACTCTTTATGAAAATATTGGTTTTAGGATCGGGCGGGAGAGAACATGCGATAGTGTGCGCGCTTGCAAAGTCAAGGGTCTTCGCAGCGACGACGGGTGATTTAAAAGAGTATCTTCATTCAGCGCCGGGAAACTCCGGAATTGCGCAAATAGCGCAATGTCACCAGGCTAATATCAATGCACCGGATGAAATTCTTGCATTATGCAAGAAGCTTGAAATAGATCTCGCCATTGTAGGGCCTGAAGAACCTCTAATCGTAGGAGTTTCCGATACTCTGAGGAATAACGGGATTAAAGTTTTTGGCCCGGGAGCTAGAGGCGCTAAGCTGGAAGGAAGCAAGTCATTCTCAAAGCAGTTTATGGTCAAAAACGGGATCCCAACGGCTGGCTTCGATGTATGCAGCACAATGTCGCAATGCAAAGAAGCGCTCGCAAAAAGGCAGGCGCCTTACGTTATCAAAGCGGATGGGCTTGCGGCAGGGAAAGGAGTATTCCTTCCAGACAGTTACGATGAGGCGATTGATGTTTGCAGCAACCTGCTCGAAGGGCATTTTCTCGGTGACGCCGGAAATACGCTTGTAATTGAAGACTACATGGAGGGAAAGGAACTCACGGTTTTAGCGATGACAGACGGCAATAACGCCATTTTACTAGAACCAAGTCAGGACCATAAAAGAGTTTTCGATGACAATAAAGGGCCCAATACAGGGGGGATGGGAGCATATTCGCCTGTGAGCTGGGCGGATAAAGAGCTTCTTTCAAAAATAGGGACTCAGGTACTAAACCCTTCCCTTGAAGGTTTAAAAAATGAAGGAATTTCATATTGCGGCGTCTTATACTTGGGACTAATGTTAAAACCGGATGGGGAGCTGTGTTTGCTGGAGTATAACTCGCGTTTCGGAGACCCTGAAACTCAAGCTGTACTGCCTATTTTCAACGGAGACTTTGGAGAAGCAGTTTTATCATGCTGTAATGGAACTTTAGGAGAATATCAAGAGCATTACTCTCTGAGCTCGCTGTCAGAAAACGCAAAAAAATCCTCAATATGCGTCATATTAGCGTCGGGAGGATACCCGGGCTTTTACGAGCCTGGCAAAATAATAGAGGGAATACCAGAAGCGGAAGCAATGTCAGGAGTAGAAATTTATCATGCTGGGACCAAAAAAGTAGCTGATGGCGAAATCAGGACAACAGGCGGAAGAGTGCTTGGAGTCACAGCAATATCCGACAGTATCGAAAACGCGCGTTCTTTGGCGTATGAAGCAATAGGAAAAATTAAATTTGAAAAAATGCATTATAGGAAAGATATAGGGGAAATATAGGGATTAGGGATTAGGGAAAGGATTGTATTACATGAAAGACAACAATTTTTTAGTCGGAATAATTTTGGGTTCGGCGTCGGATCTGGAGCTTGCAAAGAAGGCCGGAGATGTATTTGAATCCTTCGGCGTAAGATATGAAGTGGGAATAGCAAGCGCTCATAGGACGCCGCAAGATGTTGTAAGGTATGCGGAAAGCGCTGCGGCAAGGGGAGTGAAAGTTATTATAGCTATAGCGGGGCTCTCTGCCGCGCTGCCGGGAGTTATTGCGGCGCACACGAACCTGCCGGTAATAGGGGTTCCCGCGGGCGGAGCTTCGCTTAACGGTATCGACGCGCTCTTGTCAATAGCCCAGATGCCTCCAGGGGTTCCTGTAGCATCTGTTGGAATTGACGGCGCAAGGAACGCCGCACTTATGACCATAAGAATACTATCTTTACTTGATAATAGTATATCTTTAGAACTTGAAAAATGGGTTGCTAACGCGTCCTTGGATGTTCGCAAAAGCCGCGAAAAAATCACGATGCCTAGAGTACCCGATGATGTTTACGCAGGATAAATATTTAAAATGGCGTTCATTATGAAATACATGCTAAAGCTTTTAGTTATTATAACTTTGTGTTTCTCAGCCGGGTTAGTCAATTTTCCCGCTGAAGCAGCAGTAAACGACGAGGATTTTCTTGAAATGTGCAAGAGCGCCTCGTCGAAAGACATTGCTGCAGCTCTAAAGGACGGAGTGAATGTAAACGCAAAAAACGAGGATGATTGGACTGCATTGATGTTCACGGCACAATACAACTCAAAACCTGAGGTCATTGAAGTATTATTGAATGCTGGAGCTTTCGTTGACTCAAAGGATGTGGACGGGTGGACAGCTTTGTTCTACGCTGTAGGCAACGACTCAACAACAGGCATGATAGAGCCTATTATTAAAGCCGGAGCGAATCCAAATCCAAAAAGCAACTCTGGAGAAACTCCGCTGATGGTAGCTTCAGGAAATGCTTCCGTGGAAATGGTGACGGCGCTACTCAAAGCGGGGGCTGACGTAAACGCGTCCGATTATCAGGGAAAAACTCCCATAATGTTTGCCGCAGGAGATAATTTGAATAACCCGCAGATGATACAGACTCTCATGAAAGCAGGAGCGGATATTAACGCAAAGGATATTGACGGATGGACAGCCCTGATGTATTCCGTAACGCCATCGGAGATCTCAAATAACGATATTGTTGAAGAAGTGATAAAGTCAGGCGCCGATATTAACATTGTAAACGAAGACGGGAAAACCGCGTTGATTCTGACCGCTGAGATCAGCATCTTTCCGGAAATTATAGAAACTCTTCTGAAACTGGGCGCGGACGCAAAAATTAAGGATAACAGCGGCAAAACCGCTCTCGACTATGCAGCTGAAAACGAAAGCATTGTAGATTCAAAAGCATATACTTTGCTAGTAGAAGCCAAAAAATGAACTCTGACAGGTTCTGAGCCAATCATGTTCAGACAGAACGCCATTAATAATTTCGTAATAAATCAGGAAGAAAATACATTCTTCGCTAAATGGGGTCTTTTGTAATGGATGATGTATGGCAGTCGGACAACACCGATTATTTAGTTCGTCCGCGCATCAGCGCGGTTTTAGCTCAGGCGGCTAAAAACCTCTGGTAATAGTGTGCGCCGGGTCAGGCTACGGCAAAACGCGCGCGGTTTCTGATTACATGCGGAAGCATAAAGTCACTGCCGCGTGGGTGCAGCTTTCGGAGCGCGACAACGTAGGATCGCGTTTCTGGGAAAACTACGTCCGCTCGTTCTTGCAGGTGAGCAGATCTCTATCCGAGGACTTCAAGGAACTCGGATTCCCTGATACGGAAGATAAATTGAACCAGTTCTTCCGCTTACGCGATCGCGGCATACCCAACGAACATTACATGGTTGTGCTGGACGACTTTCACGTTCTGAAAGATCCTGCTGTAACTTCTTTTATGGAGCGGGCTATATATTCAATGCCGGAGAACAGAACCTTAATCCTTATATGCCGATCATCGCCGCAAATCAATCTCGCCGGACTGCAGGCAAAAGACCTTGTCCACAGCATAAGCGAAGAGAATCTGAATTTCACGGAAAGCGAACTGACACAATATCTCTCCCTACAGAGATTGTCCGTTGAAAAGCGAAGCTTGAGAGAGATTTTTCAGGATACAAATGGCTGGGCGTTTGCCGTGAATTTTATCGCGCGATCGCTCCGCAAGTCGCCCGGTTATTCAGGTTATGTCCGCAACGCGATGAGAAGCAACATTTTCCAATTGATGGAAATTGAGGTATTCAATATAATTTCTGAGCAGCTTCGGCATTTTTTAGTCTGCCTATCCTTGGTGGATCACCTTTCGGCTGAGTTGGTCGCTATTTTGGCCAAAGGGGATGTAAACCTTCTGGAAGAGCTGAGGCGACAAAACGCTTTTGTTCGTTTTGACAGCTACATAAACGCATACATGATACACCACCTGTTTCTGGACTTCCTGCGCGCGAAGCAGGATATCCTGACCGAAGAGGAAAAGCGGGCGACCTATCAGGCAGCGGCGGACTGGTGCAACCAAAACGGTTTTAAAATTGACGCCATGACCTATTACGAAAATGTTGGGGACTACGACTCCATCGTGTCCATTTTCTTTGAGCTTCCTTCGCAGGTTCCTCTCGATATCGCACAATATGCGGAACTTATTTTTAACAGGGCGCCGCCGGAAGCGTTCGACCGGGTGAGCTTTCTTGCAGTGATGCGCGTGCGCGTCGTCATGTGCCTTGGCAAGTGGCAGGAAGCGTTTGAGTTAATGGCGCGTTACGAGGCGAAATTCCTGCTTCTGCCCGTAGATGACGAGTTCAGAAACCATTCTCTTGGCAGCATATACTATTGCTGGGGAATATTACGGTCGCTGATGTGTACTACGAACGACCGCTACGATTTTCATTTGTATTTTGCCAAGCAGGACGAATGCCTGACCCAGTCTCCAATTGCGCCCGGGCAGTTGGCCAACCATCCCGTCGGCCCGTGGATAAATCTGGCGGGATCTGCCGAACGGGGCGCCCCGGCAAATACATTGAAGCTTCAACCATTGCAATGAAGCATACGTCGCACTGCCTCTACGGATGCATGGAAGGCAAGGATGATTTGACTCTGGGCGAGTTATTGTTCTACCAAGGCGACGTTCGCGCGGCGGGCCCATTGCTCGTTCGCGGCCTTAAGCGGGCGAGAGAGAGCAAACAGTATGAACTTGCGCACAGGGGGCTATTTTACCTCATGCGTATTGCCGTTTCGCAAGGAAACTGCGCTCATGCGGCGGAGGCGCTCTCGGACATGGAGACATTACTCGACGAAAATGAGTATACTATGCGTTTCACCACATACGATATCGCTCTGGGCTGGTATTACTATGCGCTTTGCCAACCGGAGAGGATACCGGGTTGGCTCAAGGAAAAATTTACGCCCTACGGGCACGCGTATTTCATAGAAAACTTCGCAAACCAAGTGAAGGCACGCTATTGTTATCTTACAAAGAATTACGCCCAGCTTCTCGCTTACATGGAGGAGCTGAAGCGGAGGGAATCGATTTTGTACGGACGTGTAGAAATGCTGTCTATGGAAGCTTGCGTATATCTAAAAATGAAAGATAAAACTAAAGCACTAGCTGCGCTTCAGGAAGCTTATGCAAACGCGTTCCCCAACGTCATACTGATGCCATTCATAGAGCTGGGCAAGGACATGCGCACGCTTACAGCAACTGCGTTGCGCGAGCCGGATTACAACATTCCCAAGCCGTGGCTGGAGGAGGTAGGGCGTAAATCCACCTCGTATGCCAAGCATCAGGGGACGTTGATTTTCGACTACAAAAAGGCAAACAACGAAGACGGCGAGGCGGTTTTATCATCGCGCGAAAGCGACGTCCTGCGCGATATGTACCACGGTCTTTCCCGCTCAGAAATTGCCACGAACCAAAATTTGTCAATCAATACGGTCAAGCTATACATTAACAGCATTTACGAAAAACTGAACGCCTGCAATATTGCGGATGTAATAAGGATAGCCGCAGAGAGGAAGTTGGTGTGATTTGTCACCCACTGCTGGATTAAGCAACGCCCTGATTGACTGGAAAAACAACCCCGCAATCGCCATCCGCTATTTTTGTACACTGAATTACGACACATATATTCATGCTCAAAATACAAAAATCCCTATTGGTGTTCTCAATCGGGTATTAAATTTGTGAATAATTTAAATAGGCAAATTTCGCTTCTTTATCCAGCCAACCCGGCAACGTCACTGTCAGGTTCACGGCCTTTATTTTGTAGATATTTTTCCCATATGCTGACGGGGTTACATTGTCAACCACATCGCGGGACGAACGCCGCCGCCGCTGTTGTTAACGTATTCGCCGCTAACGGACAGATCGCCGTTTGCCGCGACGCAAGCAGCATGGACGTGGGCGGCGCCGCACGAGTAATATAAAATTCCGGGCGACCGTAAGAGCCATCTCCACTCTTCGCCGTCCAGCGTTTGCGCTATTCGTCTCTCATTGAACCGGTCACTTATTAAAAACGTTCCGTCATTCCGGGCTTCAAGTTTCTCGTTGTTACCCAAATATTGCACAACTTCCTCAATGCTCAGCAAAAACACTCTGTCTTTGGTAGCGCTACCGCCCGCCGTTGCAAACCAGGGGTTATTATTGTTATCAAGCACAGTTTCGACGATTCGCCCCTTTTCCTCATTTGAGAAGGCGGTGTCGAAAAACTGTCCGTTCAGATAACGCCGTAAATCGCATTCTTCCCATGTCACAGTTCCATTCGGCCAGTCATTAACCGACGCATTGTACGCCCTTTTCGACAATATTTTATCGCTCAAAACCAAGGCTTTTCCATCCTTCACCAAAAGCACGCGCCAGTCAATCCCACCGAGCTTCATAACGCTGCCAACAGTCGTCTCTGAATACGGGGCGCCGTAGCAGACGGCAAAGCCCGTTCCAAGAGTGACGAGCAGCGCAGCACAGAAGATTGCGATACCTGCCTTTTTATTGCCGGTGTCCATGATGGAAAATATCCTTTTCATCATGCCTTTTCGGCCTCTTTGAAAATTAGTCGATAATGCTGTATTCAGATTTGAACTATATTTCACAAAACTGATAATAGCTTCGGTGTAATGTCGGCGCGTTCCAGCGTCAGCGCTTCGCACTGTCTCGGCGTCGCAGGACAATTCACATTGCACTTCAATTGCTTTTGCAATAATATAGACGAAAGGATTGAACCAATGAATGGCGGTTGCGGCAAGTACCAGACATTTGTAGTACAGGTCATTCCGCTTTAAATGCACAAGCTCGTGTTTGAGGATAAAGTGGAGTTCATTTTGCTTTATACCGGTTTTCGGCAGTAGTATTCGTGGATTTGTTAATCCTATCATCATAGGGCTGCCAATGCACGGGCACTGATAAAGGCCGATGGGCTTTAATATTCCCATCTCGGATTTCAGTCTTTGCAGCAAGTCAAGCGTTTTTTCGTTCGTGGCCTTTTCGCTCCAGCGCCTCACCATTTTCGCAAAGCAATAGTATTTTATTATGTGATAAACGAGGGTAACCATCAATCCAGCCAGCCATACCGCCGCCGCTATCCTCCACCACGGAACAAGCCGCCAAAATGAGGGAACCGCTGTTTTTCCAACCGTGAGCGTGGTGGAAACATCAGCTTCGCTCTCTATCTGTACTGATATTTGGCTCTCAATCTGCCCGGCGACTATCCGGCTTCCTACCTGAATGACGGGTGCATTTTCGCCCGGGATAAAAACCCGGATAACGGCGCTGCCCCATTGCGGCCGGAATGGGATAATAAGCCCAATAACAACGACGAGCCATGTATAATAGCGCCATTTCGCGGAATATCGTTTCGCCAGAAACGGGGATGCTGCCATGTAAACGAGCGCAATCATCGACATGGTGACCGAACAAATCATCAATGTGACGATAAAGCCCTGCATTATTTCTCTCCCCGTTCTTTAGCCCATTTTAATAATTCGCTGATATCTTCCTCGCAGAGCGTTTCGCCGTCATACAAGGTTGTGACGAGATTGAGGAACGAATTATTGTGGAAGTTCCTGATGAAATTACCCGTCTCAAATTTGAGATATTCCTCCTTGCCCACCAACGGAAAATACGTGCGTTCCTTGCCGTGTTTTTCCGAGCGCAAAAAGCCCCTTTCAACCAGTCGGAGCATCAGCGAAACGATGGTCTGTATCTTCCACTCCTTTTCATTTCCCAGTTGCTTCATTATTTCGGATGTAGTGATTGGCGGTTCGTTTGCCCAAACCACTTTCATGATGTCAAACTCCGCATCCGGCAGTTTCCTCATATAAAACCACCTCCATTTGTTACATATAATACATATGTCTTATAATGTTGTCAAGTAATAGAAAATGACGTATGTCTTATATCATTATCAAAAAAAACAATGCACAATCGTTGAACATTGTGCATTGTGCTTTGTCTTTATTGTTTTATCCACATCGCGGGGCGAATCCCGCTGTATTCATTATGGACATATTCGCCTATTACGGAGAGATATCCGTTCACAGCGACACAACCGGCATAGACGTGGTTGCTGTCGCACATGCGGTGAAAGAGGCCGGGAGACCTAAGAAGCCATCTGCAAGCATTGCCGTCCAGCGTTTCTGCAATCCTCTTCTCATTGAAGCTGTCGTTTATAGTGTCAGCGTCTTTTGGCCGGTTCCCCAATTCTCCGCTGTCGCCGAAATATAACACTACTTCCTCAAGGCTCAACAAAAACACTTTGTCCGTGGTGTCGTTACCGCCCGCCATACCGAACCATGGGTTATCATTGTTTACTATCGTCGTCTCGACTATTCGTCCCTTTTCTTCATTTGAGAAAGTCGAATCATAAAACTGCCCGTTCAGATATTGCCGCAAAGTACATTCTTCCCATTTAACGGGGGTATCCTGCCAGACTGAACCCAATGAATCGTACAACACACCTTTATCCGGTATATTGTACGCGCCCTTCGACAATATTTTGTCGCTTATGATGAGGGCGTTTCCATCCTTCACTTCGAGCACGCGCCAATCAAATCCGCCGAGTTTGATAACGTCTCCTACCGCTGCCGAACTTCGACCCGCAAAACCCGCCCCGAAGGCAACGAGCAGCGCCGTGCAAAATATTGCCATGATTATTTTTCTCTTAGCAGTGTACATAATTTCCACCTCCATTAATATCTAAGACATACGCCTTATACTATATAATACACTCGTCTTAAATGTTGTCAAGGGGGCGGGAATATTTTGTTAAGGGTTGGAAAATGACGTCAAAAACCCATCAAAGTATGGATAATTACATAAATAATGTATGACATATAAGTCAGCGTCCCAATCACAAGAATCAGGAAACAATGCAATATAAACTTCTTCACATTTTTCCATCCCGCGAGCTTAGATATCATCAACATAAGTCCTAGGGTCAACGAGCTAGCTGTTAATACTCCTGACAAATCGAAATAAACATACGACGCTCTGAAAAGATAAAATAGTAGTCCCATAATCGCAAAAGTCGAAAAACTGCACAGCACAAACTTCGTTGTTTCTTTATCCCAGTAACGGCTGATAAGCCTTATAATCCACACAAACAATACTAACAGTAAAACGTAAACGAATATCACTATAAATAAATTAGTTTTTTTACCCCATTTCGAGAGATTGTCCAGTTCCTCAATAGCATAAGTATTTTTAAGGTATCTGTTATTCTTTGCATAATCAATAGCTTTCAATGTTCAATGCACAATGTTCAATGGAAGCCTCTTGCCTCTGTCTTTTGCCTTTCACTCGCCACTCGCAACTCGCAACTGTTTTTAAGGTCTTTCACTCGCAACTCGCAACTCGCCACTCGCAACTGTTATTCTATACAACTCCGTTGCCGCGCCTCTGTCCCATTCTTCGTAGACCTGCTTCGAGAGTTCGGGCGGAAGCGGCAGGGAGTTCAAATTATGCTGTTTGTATAGCGCTGCTATCTTTTTTGCCGCCTCTTCGCACAGGATGCGTTCTCCCGGAGTTTCAAAACATGCTCTCATCCTGTCGTAGATGTCCTCGAATTTTTCGTCTGCGATATTGCCGAACGAGATGTTCAGAAACTCGCACGGCTGGACGTCGCCCTTTGCGTTAATATAAAACCTGTCCGTACCGCCCGCAGTGCAGCCAAACACGTCCGGCTGCTCTTCGATTATTTGCGCGCTGATAGCGGGGAACGCCGAGTACTTTTTGTCCTTATTGTACATGTGGATCTTCACTTTTGCAGCCTTCATGTCCTCCTCCGAAAAGAGGAGTTCGTCATTTAAGAGCCAGCCGCCCGCAGGTTTTGGTTTTATCAACTGTATCATCAGGACTCCCTGTTCTTTTGCGTAATCCATGACCTTCTCGAAAGTTCCGTCGTAGAACGCCTCTTTCATCAGACAGGTGTTGAACGTCACGGGGACGCCCGCTTCATGGCACGCTTTGATGCCTTGTTCCATGTGGGCCCATGCCTGCTCGTTCCCCATGAACTTGTTAAAAGCCTCGGGCTCGGGATGGTGCAGAGAAAAAGTCACAGCTGCTATCCGGAGCTCTTTTAATCTCTCTACGGTCATGCCCCAGCCGTTTGAGTTGACCCAAATCTCCGAACGGTCATCGATAGCGTTGCACAAAGCTTTCAGCCTGTCGTACCTCAGAAACGGCTCGCCGCCCTCAATACTGAAAAGCGCTATACCCATATCCTGAAGTTTCCGCGCCGTTGCTATAAGCAAGTCAAGATCCATGTCCGCGCCTGCGTCCCGCCTCTGATAGCAATACTCGCATTTGTGCATACACGCCGACGTAACGGACAGGAGAACGTTGATACATGGAAATTTACCTTCGAAAGTCCTGAATTTATCCGTCGTCGTGCAAAAAGCCCTCGACGGGTAAGTCGGGATATAGAAACCGAACCGCGTGCCTCCGTTAAATTTGACAAATTTATTATGACCCATTTTCGAGAGGAAAAACGACATCCTACGCATAAACGCAACAAAACGCCTGAATGACATTTCGCCCTTGAGGAGAAGCGGCAGATAATGGGTAAATACTTTGAGTTTCATTAAAATACTTGCGCTCATATTCATAGGTAACCCTCCTTTTTATACCAGCTTACCGTGTTTTTTATTCCCTGCGCGAGCGTGTACTCGCTCTCGAACCCCAAAACGTCCTTGGCTTTTTGGACGCCATATAGGACGCTGTCGTAAAAAATATTGACCCTGCCTCTCGTCATAAAGGGCGGCTTTTTTGCCCCGAAAACCGTCCATAAAAGTTCGAGAACGAACCCTATGGGGTACATCAGCGCCTTTGGCGCACGGCGCGGTTTCACGACTCCCGCCTCGCTGCAAAAGAGCGAAAAAATCTCTTCCATGTCGGCGACCTCACGGTTTCCTATGATGAAGCTTCCTTCCGCCTTTGCTTTATACGCGAGGTAATACGCTCTCGCCAGGTCGCGCGCGTAGACGACGTGAAATTTGTTCTTCCTGCTCCCCATGCAGAAAGGAAGCCCGTCCCGCGCTGCCTTGAGGTAATCGTAGAAGCCTGTGTGAAACTCGCGTTCGCCGTACACCCAGACCGGTTCAATGAGAGCGAGTGGTAGCTTGTGCTCACGTGAAAACTCTATAGCCTTTTCCTTCGCGATACGCTTCGTATCGCGATAGTAATTCATTGCACACGGGAATACTCTATCCATAAAATACGTGTAGTGGGAATTATGATGGCTGTTTTCGTCCTTGACCGAAGAGCAGTCCTCCTCACCGTATACGCTGCACGAGCTTGCAACTATCACATGCCCGACGCCGTTCCTGACGCAAGCCTTCAGCACGTTCAGCGTTCCCGTTACGTTGTTGTCATAAAAATCGCCATATCGTCCCCAATCCGCAGCCAAAGCCGCGTTATGAATGACGCAGTCGGCGCCATTTATAGCTCTCAATACGCTGTCCGCGTCGCGCAGATCGGCGTCCTGCCGCGTAATGGTACGGATATCCTCGCCCATCTCGCGGAAGTATTCGACGATATGGCTGCCAATAAACCCCGTCCCGCCGGTTATTAAAATTTTGCTCATTGTTTTACACATCCTCGCGCGATGAAATCAATAGTTTGAATATTTAAATGTTCCTTCGGCGCATTTTCCGTAAAATCGTCTCCATTATTCAATTTATTCAACTCCTTTATTTTCGATTTCGAATGAAAAGCAGTGGCAGCAAAAACAAACCGGGGAACCCAACGCCGGTTGCATCGCATCGCGCGCCTATAAGGCTCCCCGCAAATTTTGCAATTTCAGATAAGAGGCTTAAAGTCCTAAATCCCGTCCGGTGATCATAAAAAAAAGCCATAACCCACATGAATATAAATATAACTATAGCTATAAAACACCCACACCCATTTTGTCTTATTTCATTAACTTGACCGGGTTCCGGCTTCTTCGCAGCCGGTTCATCAAGATTGTATCTGTCATTCATTCCATTTCAGCTCCTTGAACTTATGTTGATTCGTTGTTACATTAGCATTAGTGAAGCGCATTTTTCTTTCACCGCCTCGACATAATGCTGGACGTTCTCAAATTGCCGCGCGCTCAGGTCGAACGACGATATATCCTTGCCGTCCAAGGTCTTTGAACTTTTCGTTATGATGCCGATTTTGCGAAACGGGAGTTCTTGCGGCGAAGTGAATAGTAGCTCAAATTCGCCGCCTTCTCAAAAAACAGCAACTCTTTCGGCCAGCCCAAGGTATTTGTGATACGGAGCCCCGTAGCGTCGTAGGGCAGGTCGTGCAGTTCGTACCCGACTTTGCTCTGCGCCGCTATAAGGTTAACGGCGTTCCAGGCTCCGTCGCTGGTGTCGATGCAGGATGTGGCGTGTTGACGCACGACCTCCGCTTCGGCATTTCTCAGCGTGAAGCGCTTTTTAATTTTCAGCGCCTGCAAGTTACCGGCGCCGATTTTCCCCGTGATATAAATTGAGTCCTTGTGAATCAGCTCAAAGAAGCCCGCGCTCTTCCCACCGCGTGAGGCGGGGTTCATGACCAGGAAGTAACGCATTTGCAGTCCTCGATAATATCGCAAGCCCTGTCAATATGGGCTTCCGAAAGCCCCGCGCTTGCCACGAGGCGCACGAGACACTCGCCCTGCGGTACCGACGGCTCGACGAACGCCATTGAAAGAATGCCCTCTTCATAAAGCTCCTTGCTTAGCAGCAACGTGTTTCTGGGGTTTCCTGTGAAAACTGCGTTGATGGGCGAGGCGCCATCCAGTAGAGTCATTCCCGCCTCCATGACGCTTGCGCGAACTCTTTTCCGGTAATCCCACATTCTCTTGCTAATCTGTGTGAAATCCTTTTCTATGGCTTCGAGCGCGCCCAGAATTCCGCCGAGTATCGCGGGCGGCACGGCAGTTGAGTAAGCGAGGTGAGGGCAGCAGAGGCGCAGATATTCAACGGTCTCGAAACTGCCTGCGAGAACTCCTCCGTTGTTCGCAAAGGCTTTTGCGAGCGAGGCTGTGAAAATTCCACCGAAATCCTTGATACCGAAATGCTCCAGAACTCCGCGTCCGGTTTCGCCAAATACGCCGAACCCGTGCGAATCGTCCACGATGGGCGTTGCGTCATAGCGTCGGCACAGTTCCACAACCGCGTCTATAGGCGCGACGCTCCCGTCCGTCGAAAAGACGGAATCAGTGACGACGAATTTACGCGCGTATGAGCCGCTACGGGAAAGTATTTTCTCCAGATGCTCCATGTCATTGTGCCGAAACGGACTAACTTTGCACCTGACGCCCTTTATTCCCTGCATGATGGAGGAATGTGCGCGCGTATCCACGATAATATGATCTTCGTCACCGGCAAGCGCTGTGAATATTCCCGTGTTTGCCTGATAACAGGAAGGAAAAATGAGCGCGTCGTCCGTCCCGAGAAATTCCGCCAGCCTTCTTTCAGTAACGCGAAACAGGTTGATGTAACCGTTCGCCACCGGTGATCCGCACATGGATGTACCATATTTATCAATAGCTGCCATGGCTGCCTTCTTTACAGTCTCCGCTTTAGCCAACCCGAGGTAATTGTTGGATGCGAGGTCAATATAATTGTCACCGTTTACCACGTTATAATATGGATTGAAGTTCATTTCCTCTATAAGAGCCTTCATCTGTTCAAACTGTTTCATAACAAATCTCTCCGTTCTTGAGTAAATTTTCAATTTTTCCGATAATATCGCTCACTGTCCTGACACCTTTTAAATCCTCGTCCCGGATAATGACGCCAAACTCCTCTTCCAGCTCGTTTCCCAGCATTATCATATCCAGCGACTCGAATTCGAGGTCGTTTTGAATATCCGTCTTGAGTGAAATGCTCCCGCCGCTTTTGGGCCTGCAATTTTCCACTACGTCAATTACTCTCTGTTCCATGAACCAACACCTCCATAGCATTTTAAAGTTTGTTTGCTGTCAACCATTACTGTGCATAAATTGCAATTTGTACATTCTATTCTTTCGAATTCTTGTGCAAGTCAAACAAGAATCCAATAAAGATGTAACTCACAAGAAACAGGAGCGTAGCAAGCTGAGGAGCGTAAATTGCTATGAACGTCGTCTGTCCGCACACACAGGCGCGAGTGTTCGTCGCGAGAGAATAGGACGTTTTTTCTTCACCCGGGTTTACGTAGTAGAGGCAGGCATTCCATAGTTCAAGGAATAATGTTAGAATTGCAAGGATCCAGAACGTTGGCGTTAAAGGCACTGTGATGCAACCACTCATGTAGATTGCGATAAAAGTCACAGAGGGCAGAAAAGAGGAAATCACGCCGAACAATTTGGATTTCTCAAGGCCATATTTGACGATGATGGTTCTTTTGCCTGCAGCTTTATCGCCTTCATAGTCCTTGAAGTATGTGAAATATGTCATCAATGCGTTCAGCAGCCACATCATGACCAGTATTGAAACTCTTTCTTTCGTAAAAAGCGGGTGGGCAACAGGGCCGCAGGCCAGAAAACCGAACACCGAACAAGAGCTTATAGTCAGGCCATAGACGATGTTACCTAGTATTCCGTATCCCTTTGCGTGCTCATAGATGAAGTTCAGCCCCACTCCTGTCAGCAACGGAAACAGGGCAAGCGGCTCAAGGTAATAATAAGTGGCGAGCGAAACAGCAGCGAGAAGGACAGTGGAAAGAAGTAAAGAGGCGGCGGCGTTAAGCTCTCCCGTCACCATCGGTCTGTTCGGGGCGTTAATTCTGCCCTCCGCAAGCCCCATATAGTCGTTGAATATCTGGTTAATTCCCCAACACATGAATAGAAACGTTAATATTATCAATTTCTTTTCTGCTGAAGGCATTACCTGTATATTGGAGTAGTGAACGGGCGTAACGTATTCGTAAAACGAAACTCCCACCCATCCGGATATGCCCGTAATGAAGGCATAATAAAGCCGCATAGATTTCACATAAGCTTTTACGAATTTGAGCAAACTGTCCATAGTTTCGACCTCCTATTAAAACTCAAAGCATTTTCTGCTATGTGCATATAATAGGCGAAGCTTTTTTGACATATAACACCCCAATGGACACAAAATTGCATCGCAAAATACACCCTAATCGTCTTTGCGCCTCGGCGAAGCCGCTCTTTACGCCCGCGTCTTTTTGCGGCGCGGCAATCCAGTGGTCTTTTAGTTTTTGCCTTTTGATTACTTTCATGGTAATCCAGAGTCTTTTTTACTTAACTTAATGACATTGGTGTGGAGTGTGGAGTTAAAGACAAAAGAAAATCCTCAAGACTTCGAGTTGTCAAATATAGCTTAGTTAGGGGGCTGTAACAAAAGCGGGGCTGTAACAAAAGCTGGCGGCAGAATGCCGCCCCTACAATATATTGTGTTCATTATGCCGCTTGACCACTATATATTGTGGTTCGACTAGCTAATATACTACTTTTGTTACAGCCGCCTGTTGCCAAAGACATTGGGTTGCCGGTTAGAACATTGTTAAAAACTTTGAATTGTCGCCTTGAACGTCGATGAATTCGTAAAAATGTAGTAAAAAAAGACTTTATAGGGGAGGAATAATGCCTCCCCTATAAAGCCCTTTCTTCTCTTGCTCAATCTTTTGTCTTGTCTTTTGTCTTTTGTCTTTTCTCGCCACTCGCCACTGTATTTTTTCACATTCCCATATAAGCGCGGCGGACTTCGTCCGAATCCAGCAGCTCTTTTGCCGTTCCTTCGCGTACGATCCTGCCGACTTGCGCTACGTATCCCCTGGCTGAGATTTCGAGAGCCTCCTGAACCATCTGTTCCACCAACAGAATAGATACGCCCTTTTTGTTAATAGCTACGACGGACTCCATTACTTTTTCGACGAGGCTCGGCATCAACCCTAGCGAAAGCTCGTCCAGCATCAGCAGCTTTGGCGCGCTCATCAAGCCGCGCGCTATCGCGCACATTTGCTGCTCTCCGCCGCTCATCGTATGAGCTCTCTGGTGTTCCCGCTCTTTTAGGATTGGGAAAAGTTCAAAGATTTCGTCCAGCCTATCTTTTATCTTTTTATTATCTTTTTCCACAAAGGCGCCAAGCTCAAGGTTCTCACGCACGGAGAGATTCGCAAAAAGCCTGCGCCCTTCAGGTACGTAGCTTATACCCTTTCGGATCAGCCTGTTCGCCGGGGCGCCTGTTATTTTTGCACCCTCGAATTCGATAGTTCCTCTGCGCGGAGCAACGAGTCCGGCTATAGACTTCATGAGCGTCGATTTGCCCGCTCCGTTCGCCCCGATAATGGCAACTATTTCCCCGCGCCGGACCTCAAGCGACATGTCTTTGACCGCCTGCATCTGCCCGTAATAGCAGGAAATGTTCGACACTCTCAAAATTACGTCACTCATGGCCGACCCCTCCTCCGCTATGTGCAAAGCGTTTAGCGTACTTCTCACCGAGATAAGCGCTAATGACCCGCTCGTCCGAAGCGATTTCCTCCGGACGCCCTTCGGCTATTTTGCTTCCGCTGCTCAGTACCACAATCTTGTCGGATATGGGCATGATGGCTTCCATTATGTGCTCGACCATCAATATCGTCCGCCCTTCCTCCCTGAGTTTCACGATAAGCGCTACCATCTCTTTGGCTTCTGTTGAAGTGAGACCTGCTACCGATTCGTCGAGAAGGATCATTTTCGGATTGGTGGCGAGAATCCGCGCAACTTCCAGCCGCTTTTTATTTCCAATAGTCATATCGCCGGCAAGCCTGTCGCGAAATTCTTCCAGGTAGCAAAGTTTCACGCATTTAAGAGCCTCTTCGCGCGCCGCCTCCCTGTCCGGATAACGGAGGTACGCGCCGACCATGACGTTTTCCAACACCGTCATGTCGCTCAGCGGCTTCACAATCTGGAACGTCCTCGTCAGCCCGAGCTGGGCTATCTCGTGTACCGGTTTCGATGTTATGTCCTTTCCATTAAAGACCACACGCCCCGCAATAGGTTTGTAGAGACCGGAAACGCAGTTGAAAAGCGTAGTTTTCCCCGACCCGTTCGGGCCTATCAGTCCAACTATCTGCCCCTCGTCTACCGAGAATGAAACCTCCCTGTTGGCGACAAGAGAACCGAACTTCATCGTCAGTCCATGCACGTCAAGAAGCGTCATCACCGGTCGCCTCCTTCTTTTCGTTGCGTCCCAGAATTCCGAACTCGGCCAAAAATCCCATGATGCCCTTTGGCTGCCTGACCATCATGAATATTATTAATAATCCATAAACCATTTGGTCGACGCCGGGCCCAAGAAACGCCAGAGATGTGCGCGTGTACTCCTGCAGAGGGATCAGGACGGCTGCGCCAAGAAACGGCCCCCAAAACGTCCCCATTCCTCCCAAAATAGTTATCAGTACAAACTTCATCGACATATCAAGCGACATGACCATTGGAGGGTCAACCCTGTAATTGTACTGCGCAAAGAACGCCCCGCAGAGCGCCGCCAAGAACGCGGACAACGCCATCGCGGTCAGTTTGACCTTCGTACTGTTCACTCCGAGCGACTCAGCGGTCTCCTGCCCCTCTTTGACAGCTCGCATATAGTAGCCCAGCTTCCTGCTCTCGATGTACCTGACAACGCCGAAGATAAACACGAAGAGGACAAGGGCGCCCGTGTAATACCCGGTCTTGTTGCTCGACCAAAGGAAATACGACCATGAATCCTTTATTATTGGATAGTCAAGCCCTAACGCTCCGCCTATCCAGTCCCAAATCAGAAAAACCCGCCCGAATATCTCAACGATGGCGAATGTAGCTATAGCAAAATAATGTCCCCTCAGCTTAAAGCACGGCCAACCAAGCAAGACGCTTGTGACGGCGGCTATGATTGCTCCTGCCAGAATCCCAAGCCACGGCATGCTCCCGTAAGTTACCATCGCCATGCCCGCGCCGTAGGCGCCTAAGCCGAAGAAAACCGAGTGTCCGAACGATATTTGCCCGCAGTAGCCGCCTAGTATGTTCCAGCTCTGCGCCATGCTAGCGTAAAGCAGCACCAGTACCAACACATGGGTATGGGTCGATTTTCCTATCGCGCCGGGAATGAATATAAGCGCTGCAAGCACAGCTATCAACCCTATCCACAGGATATTGTCGATTAATCTTCTTTTCGATTTCATAAAGCTTCCATTTTTATCGTTCATAGTCCGTCACCACCCGAAAAGGCCCTTTGGCCTAACTAAAACAACGGCGAGGTAAAGGGCGAAAACCGCAACGTATTTCATTACGGGCGCAATATAAAAACCAGCGAACGACTCGACTAAGCCAATAAGAAGAGCCGCGCACAGCGCGCCGGGAATGCTTCCAAATCCGCCGAGCGCCACCACGACAAACGCGATGAGGCTAAAGAGCGCTCCCACCTCGGGAAAAACAGCCAAATATGATGTCATAAAACCGCCCGCTATACCTACACACATCCCGCCAATTCCGAACACGAGCGTAAATATACGCTCCGTATCTACTCCCATAAGTTCAGCAGCTTCCCTGTCCATGGCCGTCGCCTGTATCGCCCTCCCTATTCTCGTTTTCTTAATCATGTAATGGAGAACGCACAGCATAACTAATGAAAAAATAGCTGTCACTAATTTAGGCTGCGAGACTATTGCTCCGAAAATGTGCGTTACTTTGCCTTCCAGAGAAGTTCCTGAGAGCAGCCTGAAGTTTGGGGTAAACCTGTTAAGGCAGAAGTTTTTTAGAAAAATCGACAGCCCAAACGTCGCAAGCAGAGGCGCCATTGCCGCCTTGCCGATGCTGCGCCGAACAATAAATTTATACGAACCCGCGCTAAGGAAAAACAAAAAGGCGCCGGTAAGCACCCACGAGAACAGCGGGTCCAACCCGACGAGCATTCCAATCCAGTAGCAGGTATACATCGCCACCATCAGGAACTCCCCGTGCGCGAAGTTAATAACGTCCATCACGCCCCAAATCAGGCTCAACCCTGCGGCCACGAGCCCATAAATCGCGCCGTTCATCAATCCGTCAATCAGGACCTGAACGAAAAAATCCACTATCCATGCCTCCCTCCAACAAAGAAATGTGGTTATAGCAATGTAGGGGCGGCATTATGCCGCCCGCTTATTTCAATACCTTTTATTATTACGAACCAAAATGCCCGATTTACTCATCTACGTTCTAAGCTCTAAGTATTGTTTCTTTCTATCTCTTATCCCAAGCAGGGAACGGGTATATCAGCTCGGAATCCGCGTAGCTTGCGGGGAAGACCGTGCGATATTTCAGGTCAAGCAGCTGAGTGATTACGGTGAAAGCTTTGCTGTTCTGACCGCCGGGGGCGAACGCTACTTTTCCGCTCAGCGAGAGCGGGGAATCAAATGTCTCAGTGCGCAGTATTTCAACTACCTTCTCCGTGTTCAGAACACCGGCTTTCTCAATGGCCTGCGCTAGTACATGCAGACAAACTGTCTCCTGAATTGAGTCTGAGTCGAGAGGAAATCCTGTTTTAGCACGATAGATCTCTTGCGCGGGAAGTGCTGCCTTCATGTATACCTCAGCTATTTCAGGGGAATAACCCATACCGCCCATGTAGTAACTGCTGTCCGCTCCAAGTTCCTTGTTTATCGCGGGATTCTGATATCCTGTGCAGTAATTGATGAAAATTTTGGACGCCCAGTTGCTCTGCTTCATCGTGCGCACCATAAGGGAATAGTCTCCGCCAAGCGCCGCGCCGAAGACGACATCAGGATTAGCCGCCTTGAGAGTCTGAATTTCGCTGTCCATGTTCGTGGCGCCAACTGTGAACGGGATGTCCGCCACAACATTTATTCCCATCTTTGCCGCAACTTTCTTTCCTTCGTCCGCAGCGTGCTTTCCAAACTCGGAGTTCTCATAGATAAGCCCGAGCGTTGTCAGATTCGTGCCCTTCTCTTTGTTAAGGTGCTCGATGTATTCGCCGAACTCCGCCGACTCAATCGCGTCGGTTGCAGCTGTTCTGAAAAAGTAATTGAAGCCTCGCTCCGTCAACTCTGCGGAACTGGACGCGCCGCACATGAAAATCTTCTCAAGGCGCTCGGCAACTGCGCTGGCAGGTTTACTTGATGAGCTGTTGTAACACCCGATGATGGCAAAGACGCCTTCTTCTTCATAGAGGCGCTCCGCTTCGGACTTCGCGATGTCAGGTTTTCCTTGATGATCCGCATTGACGAGTACTATTTTGTATCCGTCAAGCAGTCCCTCTTTTTGAGCGAGGGGGAACCCTTCCCAGTCGTACTTGTTATTGATGAACTCGACCGCAGTCTCGACCGCCGCAACACAGTTCTGCCCGGAGACTGCCGCCGGCCCTGTATGCGGGAATATCGTACCAATCTTGATTATCTTCTCCGCTGCAAACGACGCGCTACTCACCGCAAGAACAAATACCAACACCAGAAAAAACTTTACCGCTTTTGATTTTACCAACATTGCCCTGCACTTCCTTTCGTGTTTTGTGAAGTAAATGAGCCCCATGTGAACCGGAGGTCTCATTGAACCGCCCGTTTTACCATTGCTGCCAGTTCGAATAACCACAACAATCACTTATACTGGCGAGTACTCCATACATATACGTGATTGCCGCCCGCTTTTACGATTACTTTCTTTCTATCAAAAATTATAACTTCCAATTATTATTTGTGCAATACGGGACATGGACGGGAATCTTTGTCGTAAGGGCGGGATGTTTTCATTTTATGAATATGCTCTATTTTGCTCGGAGATGTAATTGTTTATGTCATGCAATATGTAGGAAACACCATGAATATGTAATATTTCGTAGAATTCCAGCACGTAGTTAAACAGGTTGTACCTCGAAAAATGATCCAAGACCTGCACTCCATTCAATTCTTTTTCGCGCTTGTATATCTCCATGCAATATATCAAGAATTTTGTTTTGCTATCCACCGATTACGCCTCCTCGGGGTAGGTGATTTTGCCTGTGTCCAGTTCTTCTTCGAATAAAGTATATAGTGTTAGGGCGCTAAGATGCCACAGCTTGGTTTCTTCAACTTCAAGACGCTCATAGAGCGCGGACGCATAGAAAAGTTTTATAGCGTCAAGCGTCGTCACGTTCCTGCGTTCCGCAATAAGCGCTACAACCTGTGGAACGAGCATTTCCATCATAGCAGCAAATTTATCCTTTTCCACGCCTTTACCCCCTTACAGTGCAGACATTAACGATCGCAACGCCCGTTTTTCTCCTGCCCAAAACTTTTTGTGCGAATATCTCCGCTTGCAGTTTGTTTGTAGTGGTGTAAAAACCTTCTCCGAAGTCAAGAGTTCTCGGGGAATGTATAATAACGGGATTCTCAACAGCCATGTTGCTCCCGTGATATAGAGTCATCTTTTTAGTTTGAGCAAAGTTGCGATCCATGGCGCACTCTCCTTTGTGTCAGAGTATTTGATATTATTATAAAATATAGATTCAATTCTTGATATATTAAAATACAATCCGTCAGCTACAATACCAGATTTAGTTGAAGTATCAGGCAGATCTCAGCTCTTACTTACGCGAGCTTGAAGAACACCAGAAAGCAGGGTTGTTATGACGAAATAGCACACGAAAAAACGGGTGTTGAATAGAGAAATAGAAATGCTGGATTTTTTGGACTTATCGACAACCTGCTTCCAGAGATTATAAGCATTCAAACATAAACTGAATTTTTAAGCTATAATAATTAAGTCGTTATCTGGAATTTTATAACTTTCTTAAAAATATTATACAGCTATACAGTTTATAAATAAGAAAAACTAATTTTGTAGAATGAGGAGTGAATCATGCAAAACGTAAAGGATATTTCCAGTAGAATTCTGGACAACTTAGATTCAGAACCGCACGTGTTGTTTGTCGGCGAGAGTTTTGACTTAGCAAATGAAGAAAACTTGCGCATCCTCAAGCAGAAATGGTGGCTCATTATAACTTCGCAACGAGATTTGGCGTTGTGTAACGCCGTAACAAAAGCCCTTCCTTCATACAGACAAGTGAGATTGGTGTCCATCGACGATCCGTGCTTTCCTAAGCAACGAAACCTAAAAATATGCTATCTTTTCGGAACACCGGAAATTGAATCAGTATCAAGAGCAAAACCATCTCAACGCGACCAAAAGACAGCCCGAAAAGCTTTAGAAAGAGTTCTTGATGACAGGCTAAAGAATGGCGGTAGTTTCATCTTTGTAGGCTATTCCGAAAACGATGCATTTATTACAAGCGAAATGCAAGACTTCCTCTATAGTGTAAAACGTGACAGCTCTGTTATCTTTTTTGGTGTCAAAGATATACTAGTAAAAGAAATATTACCCGAACGAGACATGGAGAACGAAGATCCCACCCCAATACTATGCTTAAGCGAAGAATTTACCGTACCCGATGACTCAGTCAATGACGAGTATGACAATTCCTATAGCCTTCATTACGAAAGCGACAAAACAAAAGTGTACGTAGCTGGCAAAGCTTGCTTTATAGATAAAAAGGATTTGGTGCGCTTCAATGAATTTGCAACATTGCTGACTGAAGAAGAAATTAACAGGCGCATAGTACTTCCACAATACATAGAAACAGAATTTTCCAGTTTTTTAAAGGAGAGCACCACTTCCCCAGCATGGTACGGTTACAAGAATAAGTTTAATTTAGTGCGAGCTCACGATGAAGAATTGTTCAAACGAGTGAATAAAGGTCTAAAGAATCCCGGTACTGAAGAAAAAAAGCAAGATAACTATCCGATATGTCTTAAAGGAGAACCAAGTAGTGGTAAAAGTGTTGCAGTTGCTTACTTAGCATACCGCGTTTTTTACGAAAAAGAATACCCTGTTATCTTTATAAACAAAAAGGACATAGATTTTCATCGCGAAGTTATGATGTCTCCAAGCGGAAGGATTGAGAATGCTGATGGTGAAATGAATGTCTTAGATAATGTTTTACACCAGCTTGAAAAAATTGGAGCTAAGTGTTCACTTGTCATTTGGGATTTGTCGGCTTTTACCAGCGACATGCTAAAATGCAGGAGTTTATGTAACTACATAAAGCATACCCGCGCGCGTAATGTCCAATTTGTTTTTACTGCATATGAAAACGCAGACAAATACGAAAGCATAGATGAGCATATGACGCAACAAATCACAAAAAGTGTAAAAAAAACCTATTTTCAGTTCCTTGAAACAAATAAATCATTGAATATGGGTGATGATTCTCTTGAAATCAACCATCTCAAGCAGATTCTTAGTCGCAAAGCGCGATGGGAACAGGTGTATATTGACAAAGTAATTGAACAACTTAAAAAATCAGAAGAATTGCGTAATAATTTCATGCTGTTCCTATACACCTCACTCACAGACACGCGACTTGGGATTGAAAAAGGTATGGGCAATTATATTGAGAATGTAATTCAATATTCTAGTAAAGATTTTGTCGAAAAGCTTATTGCTGAAAAATACGAAACAAGCCAGATAAAAATAGCCTTAAAAAATTCAGGATTTATTACAAACGAAAAAGGGCAAACAAATAACGACGAAGATAAAATTATTAATAACATTAAGAAAGCACTAGTAAACACGGCCATATGCACAAAATATGACCTCTTCATGCCTTTTTCGCTTATACTGCGTCTGATAAATCTATATGATCACCGGGTAAAGGAAGTGCTTTCATCCATGATTTATCTGACATATGACGAATATGAGTTTTCCGATTACGCTGTACGGTTCAGAACCCGTGGCGAAGCAATGATTTATTTACGGTCACAAAAGATAATTGAGTCTGAAGAAGTTAACCAGATTGTGAATATTATAATGACCCTGAATTACAATGATAAAACCGAGGTGAACTTAATTGTAAAGTTGTTGATTAGGATAGGTCCAAACTCCAAGGATTTTCAGCGTTTGACATCCGAGGAATATGAAAAGATAATTGATGCGTTACGCGAATCACGAGAGCAAGGATCACTATTATCGCCACTCGTGGTGCAAGAGGCGTCATACATCCGCGAGTATATAAAAATGCTAGAAAGTGAGAATAGACACATAAACGACAACAAACAGAAAATGTTACGTGATGCTGTTATAATTTGCAACGAAGCCATCCAAATTGAAAAGAGACATGGACAAATTTCGTCACGTCTACTTACAAGCTTGGTGGTTGAAAGGGTAAACTGTTGCATAAATCTGATGGAGTATGAAAACAAATATGATGAACGAGAATATATGGAACTTAGTAAGGATTTAGACGAGCAGCTTGGCTACGCACCGGATAACGGGTATATTATCAGCACTAAATTATGGCTTACCTTGAAATTTTGCGACAAATTGCCGCAGGCCAAAACAGTTGAATTGCTTGCTTCCGCTGATAATTTGATACGAAAGACTCAGGATGAGTATGTTTATGTTGCACAAGATTCGAATTTTATTAATCCTGCCGAAGGGATTTATAGAAAGATAGATTCTTCCTTAAGTGATGAATATATTAATAGCCTCATTATTGATGGAAATCCATATGCTGTCTATTTGAAAGTGGCCAGAGAAATGGAGACTGCTGGAATTACTAAACGCCAAAGAGAGTATGAAAACCGAATTGAAGCATTCAACAATGACCAAGCTTTAAGATGCCGTGAAATATGCGCGAAATATTATGACGAGAATGAATATGCTGTAATAACAATAAAAGATCATATCTGCCAGAGGCAACGGTTAAAACTAAAATGGATTGCATATAATAAAACGCCGATTTTTACAGCTGAAGAACAGTTTACTGCGATGACAAACGACCAATGGAAAGATATACTCGGTGTATGCCGTGATTTTTGCGGAAATCAAGATTGCACGCCAAAAACGCTGTTGTTCTTTTATGTCATGGCATTAGCGAACCTACATCTAGAACAATACAGTGCTTACGGGCAAACAATCAACAAAATACGCAATTGTACCGAATTAGTTGAGCAACGGGGCAATGATCGTATCCGCACAAAACATATTCTTTGCGACGAAAAAGGAAAGCCTTTAGAATTCAGCGGTAATTTTAACCAAAACACACCAGATAATGTTCTAAGCGGTAATTATGTCCGCATTGGAAGAATAAGTAGAGATAATAACGGTGGTAGGGATATTTATTTTCGCAAATGGAATATAAAAGGAATTGAAATAAAAAGTGGTGTGTCATGCGACGATTTTCAGCTTGGATTAGGTTACATGGGACTTGCCGCTTTCCGTGGGCTGACTCCGAAAGACGGTCAAGCGAATGAGTGATAATTACATAGATGGGGTTGCATTTACAACACGCAAAATTGAAGAAATAAATATATATATGGCATCCCATTTATCACCGCGTCTTTTTTTCGCTGCCTATTACGCGCCAAAAGCACATCAGTGTAGCAATGACGAAGGACTGTTTTGGTGCGCCGTGACTAATATCTATGGATTGTTTTTTGACTGTATGCCTAATATAAAAAAATTACTTAATATGCTGAATAATAAAGGTTCCCTGAACGACCAAAAGATGGATTATGTTGAAGAGTATGTTAAAAAGATAAATGCTTTACGATATGTTTATTGCCATAATGTCAATGCTGATGTTTTTTCCAAAAATAGGAAAATACTGACAGATGTTCACGATTTTTTTAAAATGGATCAAGACGAGTTTTTCTTCAGTATTCCGCAGCTTCAATCGAATAAATGGGGGTCATATATTAGAAATATTTGTTCTGGTGTGGATGAATGTGTGAATTATATATATGCAGCCTTACAATGCGCAGTAGCATCAGATAACATGACAAAGAGCTTAATTATAACCAATTACGAGCAGATATTAGCAGATTGGCTAAACCGCGACAAATTTCTTTTCGATGTCATGCGCGACGAACTAATTATGAGTCAAAACAAGCTGCATCTAGGCAGACAGCGCGAAATTACTAACAAAATAGTAAATTATGAACTAAAACGCTTAAAGGAATCAGCAAAAAAACTGGGACATTCAATTGACTCTGATTTATATTTAAAGGTTATCAAGGAGATAGATAAACCTGCTTTACCTTATATCATTACGAAAAAGCTAATTGATTTCATACAGCGTGGGGGTACTGAAGCTGAAAATGGATCATGAGAAGAGAGTTGTCCTTTGAATATATGACGTAACGAATATAGATAATAGGTTCAGAAGCTGAGTGTTCCAAGTGGTTTTAGTCATTGATTGTTGATAATTATATAGTTTTCTTTGTAATCAGGTTTGAAACGGTCTATATCACAAGAGTTTTGAACAATGCTTTATACATCAGCAAAAGGCTGTCTGAAGAATGACAACAATTAAGGCAACAATAATGTGCCCGCCTGAAATTGAGAATTGAGCAGTATAGTTTTCCGAACTCAATAATAATACCCCCCTAATCGCGTTGTCGCTTTGCCGCTGAAATGTAAACTGCGTCCTGTTCAGTGATATTCCGGTGTTTTTAGAAGAAACGTGTTATAATGGTTCATTCAGAGGTGAAAGCTTATGACGGCAGAGAACATCACAGATATAGCGAATACGGGGGCATATTATAACGGCTCCGAAAAGCAGGAATATTTCGATTACGATAGTTATTGGAAGGATTTAATAGACCGTTTCATTTACTATTTGCTTAAAAGGGCGCTCCCGGAGCTTTACAATGCAGTTGATACGAACCGGTCTCACCGGCTTCTCGATAAGGAATTTCGTGACATCCTGAATACGGGAGACCCGTCAATTCATACGAGCCCGCATTTTGCCGATCTCATACTTGAAGTGCCATTGAAAAACGGGAATGATAAGTGGATACTCCTCCATTGTGAGGCTCAACAAGGTTCTGGTGGAGGCAATCTTGCCGAGAGAATGTTTCATTACTGTTGTCTGATATATGCGCATTACAGGAAAAATCCAGTGGCTCTGGCTATCATTACAAGCGGTCATAGAAAAGATGAGCGGTTTTATTCTCATTCCAATTTTGGCACGGAAATTGTTTACAGGTATAATAATCTCGTTTTGATGGAACTCAACGACGACGAGTTACGAATAAGCGACAACCCGATAGACCTAGCCCTTTACGCTGCAATGTGTGCGCAGAAAACAAAAGAGGAGATTCAGAAGTTTAAATACCTGCGAACGTTGACGGAACTTCTCGCTGAACGGAGCTGGGACAAGAACGAGAAACGCGACCTTGTACTTTTTATAATACGTATATTAAATCTGAAAGATGAAATGTTGCAGAAACAATATTGGGAATACTGCCAACAACTGAATAAGGAGGGAAAGCTTATGTATGAGCCTTTTCTTAAACAAGTGGAAGAAAGAATGGCTGAAGAGCGCGGCATGGAAAAAGGCATGGAAAAAGGCATGGAAAAAGGCATGGAAAAAGGCTTTGTAAAAGGTAAAGAAGAAGTGGCAAGGAATCTTCTTTTTAATGGAATACCACTGGAAATAATCACTAAGAGTACAGGTTTGCCCGTGGAACAAATACAAAGTATGATAAACTAACGCTTCTTTTCCTCAGACTAAAGTGAGTTTTCCCCTGCACGCAAAAAGCGTTTACAGGGGATTTGATTTATCTGCTCTTTTGTTAAAAACTATTAAATATAATAAACCCCTTCTATTCGCGTTGTCGCTTTGCCGCCGAAAAATATTCTATTATCTTTGTGAAACAGATTAACGGTATTGAAAATCCTGTCAATGCCGCCTTGTTCAAGTGTTATGGGATTGCCGTCCCACATATTATTTTTCAGAAGATAATAGCCGAAAGCGCTATTTGCAGAGCCTGTAGCGGGGTCTTCAAGATAGCCGTATTTCGCCGCGAACACCCTCGTATGCGCAAAATGCGCTTCGTCCATTACTTCTGTGCAGAAAATCAAAATAACGTCTATGCCGTTATTCAACGAGAATTCTTTTAAGGTTTGCTCATTCGGGAAGATGTTTATTTCGTCTTCCAAGCCTCTTATCGGTATGATTAGAGTTCTGTTTCCCGCGTCGATAAAATCAACAGGATAAGCGTCTGAAATCGCCGATATATCCACGCTTAAGCAATCAATAATAGCTTCTAAAGATATAGGAACAGATGAATATACCGGCTCGGGCGCTGAAATGTAAACTGCGTCCTGTTCAGTTATTTTATTGTAAATTATGAGGCTTCCTTTGGTTCGGGTATGAATAATTATCTCCGACTGTTTCAACAATTCAGGAGAATCTTTTATCAACGAATACATACATGCAATTGTGCCATGGCCGCAAAACGGGACTTCGCATTCCGATGAATAATACGCCAAGTCAAAACCGCAACTGCCATTATTTGTGCAGTAAACAACTTCCGAAACAAAACCTTTATGCTGTTTCGCGATGCTTAGCATTTCATCCTCAGCCAATGACTGTCCTTCGTTTAAATAAACGCAAGCCGCAGGATTTCCTAACGAGTTATTGGAAGTAAAAGCGTCAACTTTTTTGTAATCATATTTTTTCATAAAATCACTCTCCCCCAAATACATGCCAATACTATAATACAACAATATCGCAAGGCTTGAAAATGCTGTCCACTCCCCGCAGATAAACAGCATAATTAGAATATTGAAACCTTTGGGTTATAAGTTTAGCGGTTGTGAAGGAGGAATCGACTTCGCCGCAAGAATCATGATTTCGAGAGGTGTTCAAGGGGGATATATTCATTACCCATAACCAAAGCCGCAACACATCATCTTCATGTGTGAGTTGGATGCAATGCAAACGGAAAAACAGCTTCTTAAAATCCCGACCAACGAAAACAGATTAACAGCAATCATTTCCATAGCTACTTTTTATCCCACTCACTCATCGCCATTTCCTTTGCCATTGATGTTCAAAATTTCAGAAAGAATTCCATAAGTTCGGGTATGTCTTCTTCGACGGCTTTCCATATCTGCTTCATGTCAAGCTGCCAATAACCATGTGAAGCAATATTTCTGACCGCAATTATTTGTATCCATTGTATTTGCGGATGGTGTTCTTTGAATTCTTCTGATAAATGATTTGCGCATTCGCCGATGGTTATTAAGGACATTGAAATCGCGTGCTGAAAAACGTCATCTGATAAGAACTTTTCTTTGCTAATCTGTCCTGTAGTTCTTTTAATAAAGCATAATTCCTTCTTAATCCTGTCAATATGTGTTCTATCCCGCATATTCATATATACTAACCACCTCTTCAATAAGCAGCTTTTCTGGTCGCGACTGCGGCAACGTAACTATGTCAACGGGATGATTCAAACTGGTTTCAAGTTCATGCTTAAATCCCATAACTCTAAAAATGGATGGTACTTCGACTTTGAACGTAACAAGGAAGTCCGCGTCAGATTTATCATTTGCCTTTCCACTGGCGTATGAACCGAATAAATCGATTTTTACAATATCATATTTTTTTGCTAATGGAATTACTGTCTCTTTTATAAAATCAATTGTCAGCATTATCCTCCGCTCCTTTAGTTTTTAAACTGTTCGTTGGTCATTTTTAAGCCATCGCTATTATAAAAATAACGCAGCTTAGAATTATCTTCAAATATAATACCCTCCATCTATTCGCGTTGTTGCTTTGCCGCCGAAAAATATGCGCGTTATCTTTGTTAAACAGATTGACGGTATTGAAAATCCTGTCAATGCCGCCTTGTTCAAGTGTTATGGGATTACCGTCCCACATATTATTTTAAATATGTTATACCAAAAAATCCTCCGATTTGAAGTTTCCGTAAATTCTTCCCTTATGCGCGGTAAATTTCAAAACGCAGTAATCCGAGTCGGTGACTCCCTTAGAGTAGTACATCGTGTCTCCATCACGCCATATCATTTCCTTACTTTTACTGTCATGCAGGACTTCGACGGCGCCGACGAGCATCACTCCTCTGAAGAAACGCTTGTCGCAGAAATATATGCAGGCGTTTGGGTTTGCCATGAACTGCGAGACTCTCATTGAAGACGTGTTGGTGGTGAAATAGAATACCTTTATTCCCTCGCGCTTCCTCGGCGGAAGCATGGCTTTCGTATTTGGAAAACCGTCAGCGTCCACGGAGCTTATGAAAGAAACGCTCTGTTTGTCTATGAGGTTCCCCACCGTTTGTTCCGCGTCCCTCATGACGCGCCCTATTTCTTCCAGCGCTTAAGCGACGGTAAAAAGCCGAGCATCATGTTTCGCGCGTCATGCTCGCTCATACCGGTAGCAGACAACACATGAGGGACACAAATTTCGATCATTTCCTCCATCGTTGAATTTGTCGTGAACGCCCCATTATCGTAACAATAACTGCAATAGTCGCTGCTTACACTTCCGTCGGAATTCGTCCCATACAACCCGTCTCCCTCGCCCATCGGCATTCCGCAGCTTTGGCAATGGTTCTGCTCCATATTCATCCACCCTTTCTATTCAATTCGTTTTCCAAAATAATACTACTATTTGCAAAATAATTACATATATTAACATGAATACAGCCATAAACAAACGTCATGATTTGTACAGATTATTTGTGTCGCCAGCGGAAACACAAATTTTTGTCTTTATCCGTTCAGAAACATTCCTTCGCAACACTATATCTTTTAATAGCAGCAAAATAGTATATCAAAATGATGAGTGCAAGAGATTTTCTTTAGATAACGCGGGGGGGCTTGACAAACCGATGATGATATATTATATTAGATAATATCTAAGTGATATTATCTATTTTATAATAACTAATGGAGGCGTGGATAGTGGGCAGTATATATAATTATGAACACCCTTTTGTTTGCACCGACGCAGTTGTTTTTACCATAAAGACACAGGAAGCGGACAGTTATAGGAAGCTGCCGGATACCTATTTAAGGGTTCTGTTGTACAAGCGACCGGTTGAACCGTATCGGGACAGGTGGTGTTTGCCGGGAGGTTTTTTGAATATTGACGAGATGCCAAGCGACAATATATGCAGAAAAATTTCCGAGAAGTCACATGTTGACCGGTGCTATTTAGAACAACTTTACACATTTTGCGATTTAGACAGGGATCCGCGCGCAAGAGTGATTTCCATATCATATTTAGGCCTTATGAACGAAGAAGAGTCAAAAAAATATCAAAGCGATGCGGTATGGTTTACGGTGCAGAATACATCAGACCGGAGACCGGTATTCCAGAACAAGGAGCTCATAATAACCGAACCGGATTTTGGTTTTGATCACTTCGGTATCGTAAAAATGGCTTTAGGGCGACTGCAGTCTAAAATCCTATACAGCAACGTAATTTTCCATTTATTACCTCTCGAGTTCACTTTGACTCAGCTTCAAAACGCATATGAAGCGATTCTTTGGAAAAAGGTTCCAACGGCTAATTTTCGGCTTAAGATTATTGGCCTTGTTCAGGAAACTGATAAGTATACGAGCGACAAAGGGCATCGTCCGGCAAAGTTATACACAAAAAAATAATTAATTCTTAGGAGGGATTATCATGTTCGGGCTTCATTACGTCAAATTTCAACCAAACGAGTACGTTCTTAAATTCAAAAACGGTCATGTAGTGAAAGAAGGCGCGGGAATTTCCTTTTTTTACTACGCTCCCACCACATCAATTGTCGTGGCGCCTATTGCGAGCGACGACTGTCCTTTCATGTTCGAAGAAGCCACAGCGGATTTTCAGTCGGTTTCCATTCAAGGCCAGGTCACATATCGTATAGTAGATAACAAAAATTTAATCAAACTCCTTAATTTCACACTGGATGTCAGAGGTTGGAAAAAGAGTTACATATCCGACGACCCGGAAAAGCTTCCCGTAAGAATAAGTAATCTGGTTCGCGTCATGGCAAAAAAGCATTTGGAGGGTTTAAAACTTTCTGACGCCATCCGCTCCAGTGAAACTCTAGCAAAGAGCATTCTTGAAGACTTGCGGCGAAATGAAGAAATTCAATTGCTGGGTATCGAGATCATGGGTTTGACGGTTCTGTCAGTTCTACCAAACAAAGAAACCTCAAGGGCACTAGAGGCGGAAACCAGAGAAAAAATCTTAAAAATGGCCGACGACGCTATTTATGAACGTAGAAACGCCTCCATTGAACAAGAGCGCGGCGTCAAGGAAAACGAGTACAATACGGAAATCGCCGTTGAAAACAAACGCTGGCAGGTTCGCGAGACTAAGCTCAATGCCGAACAAGCTGAAATGAGAAGGCAAAATGAATTGAAAAATGAGCAGCTTGATGCGGAAATCAAACTGGAAGAAAAAAGAAAGATTTTGACGGCGCTTGTCGCTGAAAACAGCAAAGCTGAAGCAGACGCTAAAGCGTATGAGCTTAAGGCAATGATGAACGCGTTAGGCGGCGTGGATATTGACGTCATCAAAGCATTGACTGTGATTGGCATGCAGCCGCAAACTCTAATAGCAAATGCGTTCCAGAATCTGGCGGGTAAAGCGGAAAGAATCGGCCAATTGAATATCACCCCCGATTTGATTCGTGAAATGATGACGCCATGAGTTATGTACCCGAACGCAAAATCGTCGTCATAACAAGGTCAACTCGCGCGGATGAATTGGTAAAAAAGTTCAATAATATGGCTCAAGCAGCCTTTTATGTGGAAAAAATGGGCGGAGATATCAAGGAGTATGTTGAAGAGGACAGGATTTATAAAGAATCGGTTTTCGCTTCAATTAACCACTTGAAAAATTTGGCTCGGGTTCAATTAATCGATAGAGAATACGCGCCCAATTTCATGTTCAGTGAAGATGACATAGTCGTTGTCATCGGTCAGGACGGCTTAGTAGCAAACACGCTGAAATACCTGAATGGTCAGCCGCTTATTGCCATAAACCCCGATCCTGCCAGATATGACGGTGTGCTGCTCCCTTTTCGCTGTGCTGATGTGCCCGTCGTTGTTCGGGAAGTGCTAGGTAATCGCAGGCAAAAAAAAGAAATTTCAATGGCAATAGCCGAACTGAATGATGGGCAAAGCTTATTGGCCGTTAACGACTTTTTTATCGGAAGGCAAACCCATGTTTCGGCAAGATACAAAATTAAAATCAACGGACAGGAGGAGAATCAATCATCTAGCGGAATTATTGTTTCCACGGGGCTTGGTTCAACCGGCTGGTTAAAAAGCGTAATTGCAGGCGCCAGCAGAATAGCCGGAGTTATTACCGGCAAAATCATAAACTCTAGCATTACTTTCCCCGAATGGGACAGCGAGTTTCTATATTACTCGGTACGCGAACCTTTCCACAGCAATACCACAGGCGCAGGTATTGTTTTTGGGACAATTACCAACTCTCCATTATTGGTGATTTCGCAGATGCCGGAAGGCGGGGTAATTTTCAGCGATGGAATTGAGCATGATTTTTTACGATTCAATTCAGGTATTGAAGCGAAAATATCTGTCGCGTCGAAAAAAGGCTATTTAGTGGTCTGACAACCACGAATACAGCAGAATTTCCAACATGAATTCGGATCCGATTACGAAAGATATTTACTACTCCACAGAAAATGTTTATACTCTGTTGTTATAGTCGTCAATAGACATATCATAATTTTCAGAATTTTTCTTATCAGCGTTCTATCTATACCTGACGCATGCATAGGAACAACAGCAGTACGCCCATCTGCGTGTTTATGATATAAAATGGAAAGATCAATACAGAGAGGAAATCACATCTAATGAAAAAGAAAATCTTGACCCTCGCGCTAATAATCTCATCTGGTATCTTCGCAGCCACGGCGGTCGCCGCCATTGCGCAGGACGCGCAGGCGCCGCAGAGGGCAGGAAGCCCGGGAGCGACCGAACCGCCGACTGCAAGAACGATTGCCGCAGAAGAACAAAAATACGTCGGTATTTGGGGCGGCATCGTCCGTGGATACACGGACTATTACAGATACATAGACCGATATCCCGACGAACTGAGCGGTATAGGGGAAATATATTATGAGCTCAAGGACGACGGCACGTTCAAGGAGGTATTGGTCGGCATCGTCCGGCGGGAACTGTCAGAGAGGCCGTTATCGTATCATGCCAACTTAATGACTTTTGCGGCGGGCAGCTGGCATTTATCCAACGGTAACCTTTATTTAACCAACCGTATGACCACGTCCTGGAATACGTTTAACCCCGGTTACGTGGAAGCAGCGGAACAAATCACGCCAATGACCATATTGCAGTGGCAAAGCGAGGACGATGTCGTAATATTGGACGCTTTTTACTGCCCCGCCGGAGAGTCCGCCCCCACTAAATCGGGAACCAAAAGTGAATATGACCGTATATACCCGGCAAGCTACGTCAATGGTGAGAACGGTTCATTCAGCCTCGAAAGAAGGGTGGTCATGCCGACCGGGGCTGTTGCAAACGCTTTTGTTCATATTCCTTTGGCGCATGAAAAACAGGCCGCGCCCCCGCCGCCGAAACCTGTAAAGCCGCTGACCACAAGAACAACTACCGCAGAGGAACAAAAATATTTCGGTATTTGGGGCGGCACGATTCATGTGATTGGCGAATATGGACTTGCCGGCGGCGGCGACATATATTTTGAATTCAAGGACGACGGCACTTTTAAGGAAGTGCGGGTCACATATACCCGTGTTGGCTCCATGTCCATGGCTTCGCTTATGACGCTTAAGGCGGGCAACTGGCGCGAATCCGACGGCAGCCTCTATTTCACCAATTGTATGTTCACGTATTGGAACGCGAACATCCCCGGCTACACGGAGAGGGAGCAGCTTACGCCCAAAAGGCAGGGACAGTGGCAGAGCATTGACGATTCCGTTATTGAGGATATAACCTATTATCCGGCCGGGAAACCTGATCATAGTGGAAGCACATCGTCAGATGACAGGTTCTACCCGGCGAGCTACTTTAATAAAGAGGAAGGCGCTATCTCGGTGAGAAGAAGGGTGGTCATGCCGGTCGGCCCTGTTGCAAATGCTTTTGAAATAATCCCTTTACCGTGGTAACAACAAAGCAAGACAGAAAAAGGAACAATTCCCAACAGATTGTGAACATGCGTTCCAGATGGGAGCAAATTTAGCAAAAACTGGAAGCTAAAGAAAGATTTTGACGGCTCTTGCCGCTGAAAACAGCAAAGCTGAAGCAGATGCGATAGCGTATGAGCTTAAGGCAATGATGAACGCGTTAGGCGGCGTGGATATTGATAAGGCATTGAAGCGAAAAAATTTGTCGCGTCGAAAAAAGGTTATTTGGTGGTCTTACAACCTCCAACAGCTTGCACATTTGTATACTTGTAATGATTTTTAGTTGGCTCATACTGTGACTTCCACTTGCTGAACACCGATAAACTTGGTATAAGCTTGAGCTTCATTTTCTTCCAAGCATAATTCAATTACTTCATGTACCTTTTCAAGTAGTTCCGATACTGTATCAGCTTGTGTATAACAACTCTTCAACGCAGGAACAGTCGCAACGTAAGCGCCATCTTCGCCTTGCTCAATCAAAACAGTGAAATTCTGTTTCAAACTTTTTAACCTACCTTTCCCATAACCTTTGAAATATATCCAGAACAAAGCTCATAAGTAATGTTACGTCACCATTCGGGTCGGCGCCACATTTTTTCCTGCTTGCTAAACAGGTTTGATAAATTAGCCGCGTTGCATGAATCCACTTAATCGTTTGCTGTTGACGATTCTACTGTAACACATCCTGCTTTGTCAATTCTGCGTTAATACATCACAACCATGTTCGATTAACGGGCATAATTTACGACAAAGCGACGAGCCAAAAAGCAAATAGAAAAGGGCGGCTATAAACGAACCGCCCCTAAAGTGTCTTTATTGCGCTTGCATTATATTTGGTACGAAAACCATAACCCGCACCCCAATATCAAAACAGTTCTTTATCTTTTGCCTTTCATTGTGCATTGTGCATTGTGCATTGCATTTACCCCTGTCCGTGATCGCTAAACTCCGCATCCACCGTATCGCTGTCGTTAGTATTACCACTTTGTTCCTGATACCCCTGATGTCCTGTGCCAGCGCCTGCGTCGCCCGTCGGAGATTCCGCTCCTGCCGCCTGATAAAGCCTGGTGGAAAACTCGTGCATTGTCTTGTTAAGGTCCTCTTTTGCGCTGTTTATTGAGCTTATGTTGCCTCCCTCGACAGCCCTTTTCAGGACATCAATTTTGCTGTTTACCTTGCCCTTTTCATCTGGAGTCATCTTGTCTCCAAGATCGTTCATTACTTTTTCAGCTGAAAAAATAAGGCTGTCAGCTTCGTTTTTGGCTTCAACGGCTTCTTTTTTCTTTTTGTCCTCTTCCTCATGGCTTTCTGCGTCCTTTTTCATGCGCTCAATATCGTCCTTTGAAAGGTTGGAGGACTGAATAGTTATCTTCTGGTTCTTTCCGGTTCCTTTATCCTTGGCTGAAACGTTGAGAATGCCGTTGACGTCAATGTTGAACGACACCTCAATCTGCGGTATTCCCCTTGGCGCCGGCGCTATCCCGTCAAGCGTGAACTGCCCGAGTTTGACGTTGTCGGAAGCCATGGCGCGTTCACCTTGAAGCACCAGAATCTCAACCTGCGTCTGATTATTCGCGGCAGTTGTGAATACCTGACTTTTTGAGACCGGTATCGCTGTGTTGCGCTCGATAACTTTGGTAAAAACTCCTCCCAAAGTTTCAAGCCCAAGAGAAAGCGGAGTCACGTCGACAAGGACGATATCCTTATGGTCTCCTCCTAAAATCGCCGCCTGAATTGCGGCGCCTGCGGCGACGCATTCGTCAGGGTTTATTCCCTTTGTCGGCTCCTTGCCGAGAAGCTCGCGAATTTTCTTCTGAACCATCGGCATACGTGTCGAACCTCCGACGAGAAGGATTTTGCTTATCTCGCCCACAGGAAGCTTTGAGTCCTCAATAGCGCGTTTCGTCGGCCCAATGACTCTGTCAAGAAGGTCAGCCGTCATTTCCTCAAATCTTGCGCGGGAAAGCGCCATTTCAAGATGCTTCGGGCCAGTCTGATTTGCTGTTATGAATGGCAGGGAAATCGAGGTCTCAGCCATTGATGAAAGCTCCACCTTGGCTTTTTCCGCAGCCTCGCGGAGCCTTTGCATGGCCATTCGGTCGTTCGAAAGGTCTATTCCCTCATTCTTCTTAAATTCAGCCACCATCCAACGGGCTACCCGCTCATCCCAATCATCCCCGCCGAGCCTGTTGTCGCCCGCTGTCGCAAGGACTTCGAAGACGCCCTCTCCTACATCAAGCAGCGAAACATCGAAAGTCCCTCCGCCCAAATCGAAAACCAGTATTTTATGCTCCCCCTGTTTATTCTCTCCATACGCAAGAGCGGCCGCTGTAGGTTCATTTATTATCCTTAAGACATCAAGCCCCGCTATTGTGCCGGCGTCCTTCGTCGCCTGGCGCTGTGCATCGGTGAAATATGCGGGGACGGTTATGACAGCCTGTTTTATTGTTTCCCCCAAATATTCCTCTGCGTCATGTTTCAGTTTTTGAAGCACCATCGCCGAGATCTCCTGCGGAGTGTAACTCTTTCCGTCTATCGTTATTCTACGGTCGGTTCCCATATCGCGTTTGATTGAAATCACTGTGCGATCGGGGTTCACAATCGACTGGCGTTTTGCCAGCTGCCCGACAAGGCGTTCCCCTTCCTTTGTGAAAGCCACCACCGAAGGAGTCGTGCGCATCCCTTCCGCATTCGGAATGATTGTGGCCTGATCTCCTTCCTGTACTGATATGCAACTGTTTGTCGTTCCGAGATCAATTCCTACTATTTTAGCCATCATCTATCACCTCTCATGAAATTTTTTGCGATACCAAGCCGTAATTATGCAGGTTTGGCATTAATTATTCTTCCGGCGGTACATATTTCCCTACTCTCACCTGCGCGGGGCGGAGAACTCTTTCCTTAGCGCGGTACCCTCTTAATAATTCCTGTACTACTCTCCTGTCCAAATTTGGATCGGATACCTCGTCAGCGCCTACCGCATCGTGCAGTAAAGGGTCAAAGTCCGTATAACCATCACTCAGGTTTACTGCAATCGCTTCTACACCAATATCCTGCAGAACGCTCAAGAATTGCCTCTGTACCATTTTTACGCCCTTAAGCACATCTGAAGCCGTTGAGTCCGGAGAGACGCAGAGAGCCCTGTCCAGATTATCAAGAACGGGAATAAAGTCGAGCACTCTGTCCTCTGATATCGAAGCGCGCATTCTTGCTCTCTCTTTTTCGATTCGTTGGCGGTAGTTATAAAAATCGGCGCGCGCGAGCGCAAGCTCGTTCTGGAGCTCCGATACCTTATTCTGAAGCTCAGTTAATTGCATTTCAGTTTCATTTTGCGTTTCTGTCGCCTCGCCTGAACAAATTTCACTTTCAGACATATTAGCCGCATTCTCTTTGTTCAACTCTTGACTATCATTCATTATCTTTCTCCTCCATGGCTGCTACTATTCCCTCAAGAACTGAAATAGACCTTTCGTAATCCATTCTGAGCGGACCGATAATTCCTATAACTGCTTGTTGCCCGCAAGCTTTCGCAGGCAGAAATATTATTGAATTGTCCTTAATATGGTCGGGAGAGCTCTCATTACCTATGCTTACTTTCAGGCTGTTTTCCATTCTGCATTGCAGAACCATATCGGCAAGGTATTTTTCCTCTTCCAACAGCGAGAGTATTGCCTGTATTTTTCCTATCTCTTGAAAATCCGGGAGCTTAAGAATTTGTTGAGCTCCGCTGCTGAAAAAGCGATAGTTCTTTGAAATCAAAAGATTTTCCATCTCTTTCATAGCGGACTCGCAAATAACTTCCATTTCCTCCAACCCTGAAAGCGCGTAGCTGTAAAGAACCTGCCTTACATCCTTCCATTTTCTTCCTGAAGCTATCGTGTTGATGCGCCTTGCAAATTCTTCAAGTAAATTGGGGCTCATTCTGTACGGGAGGGAAAAATGACCGTGATAAACAAGCCCGCCTCTTAACACCACTATAAGAAGGACTGAAGAACTTCCCATGTGAACAAAATCTATTCTTTGAATTTCAATATCGTCAAGCGCGGAAACCACCGCAACCCCTACGCAATTTGTGAGACGCGCTATCATTCTGGTCACTCGTTCCAGAACATCCTCTATACTCCCGATTTTTCTTGAACCCGAAGGCTCAGAAAGCTCTTTTTCCAGTTCTGCAGTCTCCATGAAAGGAGTGCGGCTTCGTTGCATTATCGAATCGACATAAACCCTGTAAGCTTTGGCGGTTGGAAGTCTGCCCGAAGAAGTATGAGTCTGGTAGAAAAAATCCATATCTTCCAGATCGGACATCTCGTTACGAATTGTTGCAGGGCTTAGGCCCTTTATATATTTTTTAGTTATGGTACGGCTTCCGGCAGGTTCCCCGCTTTTAATAAACTCATATACTACTGCTAGAACTATACCTAATTGTCGTTCGGTCAGCATATTCTCATCCCCTACTCTCGCTGTATTAGCACTCTCTTGTATTGAGTGCCAACACATCGACAAAAAAAGAATAACAGATATACAGCCCAATGTCAATACTGGTCAAAATGATTTATTCAATAATTCGAATTCGAAAAACCATGTACTTTAATACGTTTTCTTCATATTTTTAAAAGTTATAAAAATTTCCTCTTGCATTTTGAACTTTAGTGATGTAAGATACTTCCCGTTGCGGAAGTAGCTCAGGGGTAGAGCACAACCTTGCCAAGGTTGGGGTCGCGGGTTCAAATCCCGTCTTCCGCTCCAATTTTTTATATCAAGAGCTCAAGAGATAATTCTCCTGAGCTCTTTTTTGTGTATAATGAAAACGTTGTGAGCTGGTTCAAGGGTTTGGAACTGGTGAAATGACGGAACTCCTATTCAGAAAGGACGTGTAAACAATGAAAAAATATGTGATATTTGTGTGTTTTGTTACACTATTAGGCTGTATTCTTTTAACTCCAACCGCTGCCTTGGCTACGGCTCAAACTCCTGAAATACTCGTTTATGAAGGGAAAACGGAAAATATGTTTACCGAGCCGAAGATTCCGGTAGGTAATCCCAGAATAAGAGCGCTTCCACAAGAAGAATTTCAAGAGAAAGTAAGGAATAGAACTTTTCCTTCCATAATTTCTTCAACCGCATGTTGGAGGCTATATATAGGAAGCTGGGAAATAAAGGATAAACGGTTGTTTCTCACAAGCATTATCGGGCTGTTTGAGTTGTCCGGAGAAGAGCCGTTGTTTGCGGATTGGTTTTCCGGCGTTTTGAGAGTTCCCAGAGGAGAAGTGCTCAATTATGTTCATATGGGGTATGAAACTGTTTATGAGGAAACTCTGCTCATAAGCGTGGAAAACGGGCTCGTTGTTGATACGAATATAATTGATAACCGTTTATAGTGTAAGGCACTGTTGTATTACAATGCAACGAGCCGGTCGGAAACTGTTTAGCAAAAACAACCACCGTTTTGCATGAAGGCAGGACATCGCAAGGATGAAAGCCCTTCGGCGCTTCGTTAAAACGGTCAATAGAAGCAAAACCGCATAAATCTGCGCCCATTTCGAACAATATTTGTTTTACATCGTCAGAAAACATTGATACATCATCTCCATTGACAATTTTTTAGAGCCGTTATAACTTTATTGTACAAATCTCTTTACATTGATTCAGGTTTAAATGAATTTCATGATACAAAGCTTAGCGCTTGATTTTTGAAACGCCATAAACTCGCATGTGTTGCCATATCAAATATTATACCAATTTCTTCCCGGATTTCATCATCTGAAATATCTTCTTCCGCAAGATTAATAAGCTCATCTCAAACTATCTTTGAAAAGGGGCTGTAACAAAAGTAGTATATTGGCTAGCCAAACCACAATATATAGTGGTTGTTTGGTATTGTGAGCACAATATGTTGTAGGGACGGCATTCTGCCGCCAGCTTTTGTTACAGCCCCTACTAATTCTCACCAAGGGAGATATAATTGTGAAAGCAAGGCGTGTAAATCCATGCCTTGTATATTTTTGCGAAAAGCAAGAAAGGATTATCAAAAATGATCAATTTAAAATACCCCTTTTCCATTGCGTTTGTGCTATTTATTGTATTTGGCGTATCAGTCTGCGGAGCTTCCGCAGCGCCGTCAAGCGTACTATATCCCGGAAATGACACTCAGACCGAGCTTATAATTTTCGCAGCGGCGTCCATGACCGAAACGCTTCAGGAAATAGCCGCCCTGTACGCCAAAACGGAACCGAATGTTAAGCTCACCATTAACTTTGACTCTTCCGGTACGCTAAAAACTCAGATTCAGGAGGGCGCGGAATGTGACTTGTTCATATCCGCAGGACAAAGGCAGATGGATCAACTCGACATAACAGCCCCTGATACCGTCAACACCGAAAAACTCGATTTCGTCGTTGCGGAATCCCGAATTAACCTGCTTGAAAACCGAGTAACGTTAGTAGTCCCAAAAGGGAACCCGAAGAACATAAACAACTTTAACGACATGAGCAGCGCGCTCTCCAGCGCTAAAATATTAATGGCTATGGGAAACAGCGATGTGCCTGTCGGTCAATACACACAAAGAATTCTTGCGTATTACAAACTTGACGAGAAGGCGATTGCCGCATCGGGGTGCTTAAGCTACGGCTCTAATGTCAAGGAAGTGACCACTCAGGTATCCGAAGCAAGCGTTGACTGCGGCGTTATCTATTGCACGGACGCATTCAGCGCGAAACTTGAAATCGTGGATTATGCCACTACAGAAATGTGCGGTCGTGTGACCTATCCCGCCGCTGTTCTTAAGACAAGTGAAAACCCGAACGCCGCTCGCGCGTTTTTGGATTATTTGACTTCCGATGAAGCTATGGTAGTATTTGAGAGCGTCGGCTTTTCAAAACCATAGAGGCGTTCATACAGAAAGATTGCGGAGTAGCACCCGCTTCGCAACGATTATATGATTTGGAGATAGATTATGGATTGGTATCCGCTGATAAATTCCGTCAGGATCGCGGCGATAAGCTGTGTTATAGTGTTTTTCACGGGAATATTTGCCGCTTATTACGCGGCGCGGCTTCCGCGCGTACTTAAGGGTTTTCTTGATGTGCTGCTAACGCTGCCGCTCGTACTCCCTCCAACTGTTTGCGGCTATTTTTTGCTTATGTTGTTCGGGTTAAGGAGACCGTTTGGCATGTTCCTCGCTCAATACGGGATAAAATTTGTAATGACATGGTACGGCGGTATACTCGCTGCCGTATTGACGGCGTTTCCGCTGATGTACCGCACGGCGCGCGGAGCTTTTGAGAGCTTTGACGAAACTCTCGCCTATGCGGGGCAAACCCTCGGCTTGAGCGATACTTTCATTTTTTGGCGAATACGAATGCCCGCCTGCCGACAGGGAATACTTGCCGGCGCTGTTTTGGCTTTTGCGCGCGCGCTTGGCGAATATGGCGCGACAAGTATGCTCATAGGCTATACCCCCGGAAAAACCGCTACTATATCAACGACGGTCTATCAGCTTTGGCGTACCAATAACGACGCCCTCGCGTTCAAATGGGTGATGGTCAACGTAGCTATCAGCGCGCTTGTTTTAACCACCGTGAACATGCTGGAAAAGCAAGATAGAAAGGCGGCGGCAAAATGAGCCTGACCGTTGATATAAAAAAAAGGCTAGGTAATTTTTGCCTTGACGTATCGTTCAATATAAATAGCGGTGTATCGGGATTGCTCGGCGCGTCGGGCAGCGGAAAAAGCGTGACCCTGATGTGCATTGCCGGAATATTGAAGCCGGACAGCGGCAAAATCATTTTGAACGGCAGGGCATTATACGATTCCGAACGCAATATCGACCTTACCCCGCAACGGAGGCGCGTCGGATACTTGTTTCAGAATTACGCGCTCTTCCCCGATATGACCGCGCGCCAAAATATTCTGTGCGGGCTGCATAAAGAAAAGGACAAATCAAAAAAGGAACGCTCTTTGAGTGAAATAATTGAAATAATGCAATTGCGCGGCATTGAAAATAACCGCCCAAAACAACTTTCCGGCGGCCAACAGCAACGCGTTGCGCTGGCGCGTATACTTGTCGGCGATCCCGAACTGCTCATACTGGACGAGCCGTTCAGCGCATTAGACAGCCATTTGCGCAGCCAGTTGCAGGTCGAAATTCAGAAATTACTCAAACGTTTTGGCAAAAACACGCTTTTAGTCACCCACAGCAGGGACGAGGCTTATCAACTGTGCAGCGAGATAGCGCTGCTTGACGCCGGAAAAATAGTTATCCGTAAAGAAACAAAACAGCTTTTCGCCGACCCCGAAAGCCGTCAGGCAGCGTACTTAACCGGCTGTAAAAACGTTATAGACGCAAAAAAGGCGGGCGAATACGAAGTAGACGTTCCTGATTGGGGATTGCGGTTCACAGCATCCCGGCCTGTGTGCGACGATCTTTGCGCCATAGGCGTCAGAGCTCACTATTTCAACCCAAAGGCCATTCAAAACCGTTTCTCGGTACGGTTAACGGATGAGATTGAGGGACAGTTTGAATATATCGTCCAATTCCGATATAAAGACCAGATAGATGATTCTCAGGACATTTGGTGGCTCATGCCAAAGGAAAAAAGGATGGAACAGTTTCGGGGCGAGCTTGGTGTATCCCCTGCGAACATCATGCTGCTGTATGGATAGTTATATTCGTTATGGAATTGGAGGAAATAGACTTAAAATGAAGCTGATAAAGACTGCAGATGCTGTTGGGACAACACTCTGTCACGACATAACCCGCATTGTGCGCGGCGAAACTAAAGGCCCCGCGTTCAGAAAGGGCCATGTCGTTAAAGAAGAGGACGTTCAGATATTATTGAGCTTGGGCAAAGAAAACATATACATATGGGAAGACGAAACGGGCATGATGCACGAAAACGACGCTGCTGAAGCGTTGTGCGGCATGTGCCGTGGAGCTAATATCGCGCGCTCCGAAGCGAAGGAAGGCAAAATAGAGTTAAGCTCAATGATTGACGGACTGTTCAAGGTCAATAAAGAAAAGATGGATGAAATCAACGCGCTTGGGCAGATGATTATAGCTGTAAGACACGGCAATTTTCCGGTTAAAGCCGGAGACGTACTTGCCGGAGTAAGGATAATCCCGCTCGCCATTGAAGAGAGCAGAATGAGCGCTGCAAAACAATTGTGCAGCGGGTCGCCCATACTGAACGTTATACCGCTAAAGCGAAAAAAGGTCGGCGTCATAACCACCGGTAGCGAAGTATTTCATGGCAGGATAGCGGATACGTTCACGCCGGTTATCAAAGAAAAACTCTCGGAGTACGGCGTTGATATTTTGAAACACGCAATTCTTGGCGACGATCATGAGAAGATTACGGGAACATGCATAGAGATGATTGACAGTGGCATGGATTTAGTTATTTGCACAGGTGGAATGAGCGTCGACCCGGATGACAGAACTCCCCTTGCAATTCAAAATACAGGCGCTGAGGTCGTGTCATACGGCGCACCCGTATTGCCAGGCGCAATGTTTATGCTCGCGTATTACGGCGGTGAAAATACGAAAATTCCAATAATCGGACTTCCAGGCTGCGTTATGTACGCTGAGAGGACTATTTTTGATCTTGTGTTGCCAAGAATACTGGCCGACGACCCGATAAGCGCGAAAGATTTGTCGTTGCTTGGGCATGGCGGACTGTGTCTATCCTGCACTAAATGCGTGTTTCCGAACTGCGGCTTTGGAAAAGGAAGGTAAGAGATGAGGCGGATAAAGTGAAAAAATTGATGGCAACTGTTTCAGAGTGGCTGAGCAAAGGTGAAAATGTGATAATGGTCACAATAATCGCCGATTCTGGCTCGACGCCGCGAGGAGCGGGCGCTCGAATGGCGATTATCAGCGACGGGAGTTTTACCGGCACTATAGGCGGCGGGGCTGTGGAGTACAAAGTCCAACAAATGGCAATGGAAGCGTTTGTGGATAAGAATGTTAAGTCCCAAATCAAATCCTTCATACTTTCTCCAAACGAAAAGGAGGATTTAGGGATGATTTGCGGAGGAAATGTTACGGTATACATTCAGTATATATCCGCGCGCGACGAAAATGCGCGGAAACTGTTTGCCCGGGGCAGCGAGTTGTTTTCGCAAAACATCGACAGTTGGCTTGTAACGGAAATTACCGATGAAGCTGATTGGCGTATGAGCATTCACACGCCTGACTCAAATAACTGCAGCAGTATTCCGGGCAACGAGGGTAAAGAGTTGTTTACAAATCGCGGCGCGCAGATTGAAATGGGAAGCGGAAAAAAATATTATTCAGAGCCGCTTACAAGGGCGGGAAGGGTCTACATTTTCGGCGGAGGGCATATCTCGCAGGAATTGGCGCCTTTGCTGCCGCGTCTTGGGTTTAGCTGCTTCGTGTTTGACAGCCTCCAGAAATTCGCGAATGCAGAATTATTCCCTGCTGCGGACGGCGTAATTGTGGGCGATTACGACGATATTTCCGCATCTGTTGACATCACGGAAAAGGATTATGTAGTTATCCTGACGAGAGGGCACAGCTTCGACTTTAGCGTTCTGGCGCAGACGCTTAGGCTGCAACCAAAGCCGCGTTATATAGGAGTTATTGGCAGCAAGGCAAAAATCGCTGCTGTTTCAAAAAAACTTCGGGAACAAAACTTTTTGCAGGAGGAAATTGACAGCATTCACACGCCTATCGGTATTGACATCAAAGCAGGCGCCCCCGCTGAAATAGCCGTCAGTATAGCCGCGGAATTAATAATGATAAGGGCGGAATCTACCCTTTCACATCAATTGGGTCAATTTTGCTATTGACAAAATTACAGAATGTGAAAAAATCCTTACTGTATCAAAATCTCAATAGAAAAGAAGTTGTTACGAATGGACGCAATGGGACTTACATATTGTTTATTGACCACGGTATTCTGGGCGTTAAGCCCAATTTTTTTAAGGAAAAGCCAAGATACGTTTGACAATGTTGAGATAAACGCGACCAGATGCTTGGGGTTCTTCTCCGTGGCGGCTATAGCGTGCCTCGTGACCAACCCTTCCCTGATTCTCTGGAAATATGAGCTTCACGTTCTTGGAATTGTTTTCGGAATGGTAATTTTAGGCAATCTTATAGGCGACCTCTGCTATATGATTGCTATAGACAATATCGGAGTTGGAAGAGCTCTTTCCACATCGAACTCATATCCTATCTTCGTATCCATATTCTCCATGTTCGTCGTTGGCGAAACCCCTTCGATGAAGCTTTGGATAGGAACGATAATTATAATAATCGGATTGGCCTGCCTGAACCTGCCAAAGAAGAGCTCGCTCCCTTCAACCGGAAAAATCCGTAGCAATTCCCTTGGATTTACTTTAGCCATTCTGACAGCATTATTATGGGGGTCAATGATAACTATTCAAAAATGGTTAGTTAATACACATAACATTGAGCCCTTAACGTTTACATTTTGGCGCGCAGTTTCGTTAAGTATAGTAGCCTGGAGTTATTGGTATATTCGTAAAAACAGAGAAGAGAAAAAGCATATTTTTAATGTAGGATTCGGTAAATGGGTAAGCCCGTTTATAGCTGGAGCTTGCGGCCTCGCGCTTGGCGGAATAACAATTATGTGCGCGCTTCTGACCGTTCCGGTTTCGATAGTCGCCCCAATAACGGCGTCCAATCCCGTAATAGCTGCAATCATAGCAAGATTTGCTTTCAAAGAGAAACTTTCCCTGATTCAATGGGTCGGGATAGTTTTGGTAATAATCGGTGGTATAGAAGTAAGTTCAAGTTTATAGCCTGCAACATACTGGAGACAGAATGAATTATATACAAGGATTAATAATGGGTTTAGCCTATTTGGCGCCGATAGGGGTGCAAAATTTATTCGTCATAAATACAGCTTTGACCCAAAACCTAAAACGCTCAATTATTACAGCGCTTATTGTTATATTTTTCGACATATCACTTGCGCTTGCGTGTTTTCTGGGAATAGGCGCAATCATGGAACGTTCAAGATTTATAGAGATACTAATATTGCTTATAGGAAGCATATTAGTTATTTTTATCGGGTTAAACCTTATGCGCTCAAAAGTTAATATGGAAACTTCGGCAGATGTCGATATTCCTATAAAAAGAGTAGTCACTACCGCGTGCGTTGTGACATGGTTTAATCCCCATGCAATTATCGACGGCACTATGATGTTAGGGGCGTTCAGGGCAACCCTTTCTTCGGGAGAAGGGATAAAATTCATTTCAGGCGTGGCTTCCGCTTCCTGCGTTTGGTTTCTTGGGATCGTGCTCATAATCAAGCTATTCAGTAAAATAATCAACGCGCGCGTAATGAGAGCTATCAACGTTGTTTGCGGGGCAGTCATTATTTTTTACGGTCTAAAATTATTTTACAACTTCGTCGAAAAAGCGCTCTCCATAATGAACGGTTAGAAACTCGTCAAGCCGACCTTTGTATTCGGGCATTGATAAAATGAAGCCGTAATTATGATCGCCTCTTATTTCAAAGAATTGTTTTTCCCCCGCCAATGCTTCATAAAGCCTTTTGCCAAGCCGATACGGAACAACATTATCTTCAGGGCTGTGGATGCAAAGAGTTGGGGTATCTATATTCACAGCGGTTTGAGCGGAGTTCCACGCTCCGCCGACAAGCAAACTCACTATTGGGCTTAGAAAATCGAACCCCGCCATGTCGGATAGAGCCGAAAATGTGGACTCAAGAATTGCCGCCTTAGGCCTAACGTGCTTCATGAGTTCGACCGCTACCGCCCCACCGAGCGAGCGTCCGAAAATCAGTATCTTTTGAGCTGGGATTCTTTTCTCCGATACGAGCCAATTCCATGCCGCTAAAGCGTCTTGGCCAACGCCATTTATGGACGGGGAACCTTTGCTTTCGCCATAGCCTCTGTAGTCTATTATAAACACCGACATGCCGAGAGAATTGAAAATTCTAATAGTGTCTCCCCTATGGGAAATATTCCCGGCGTTGCCGTGAAAAAACAGGACAGTCCCTCTGCTGTTCTCGCAATTGACATACCAGCCGTTTATTTTTACGCTGTCCGAAGCTGCAAAGTAAACATTCTCGTAATCAAAGCCGCCCATGTCAGGAGTCCACGCTATATGCCCCGAAGGCTGAAAAATTATCCGCATTATAAAAAAGCGCAGCGCAACAACAATTATTACCAGTATTACAAGCGCTTTGGCAAGTTTATAGAAAATTTCCATTTACCAATATGTTTCCTTCCGCTCCTCATCTACTTTTGTCGTAATCCTGCTCAAATTGACTATTGGAGTGTTACCTATGGCTTCATGAACTCCTGATAGAATTTTGGACATTATACAAGACAACTCCTTTCATGCATTAACAAGTCAGAAATCAAAATCAGCCATTAGTACCCATGCTGACGCTGCTGCCGTGACTCCCGCAACTAAAAAATTTGTTGCCTTTACCTCATAACAGCAAGCTATCAAAATTACCAGAACAATCCCGTATATAGCCCCCGCAATAAATTTAGTGAAAATAGGCCACATTGAAGGGGCATAAAAATGCCTTAAAAAATAGAAAATTATCCATGAAATTACATGATAAAAGAAGGCCAGTGCAACGTATGGCGGCGTTATTTGAGTTCTGACTTTACTAGACAGGGGCAAGCCGCTGGATAAACAAATAAGCATAAAAGCTATAACCACATTCTCTAATTGTATACCTGAAAAAGCACTTTCCCACTTTTCCCATTCTACGGAAGTCCATTCAACCCGATTTGAGGAGCTGCGATTATGGCCTGCATTCCATTCATTTGAGCCTGCGGAATTCGCCGTATGTTTTGCCTGTGAATCGTCCTGCCCCGCACGCGCACTAGCGTTCGGGGAGTTCGCCGCCCAATTTGACGAGTCACGCTTTAAATCTGCACCCGTACTATCGGGAAGTGTCGAATTAATCAGCGCCTCGTAAGCTTCGCGCATTTCCTTATATACTACCGCTGCAGCCAGCATTTTATTACGATCCGGGTGATAAAGCTTTACATAGTGGCGATACACAGCCTTGACCTCAGCCCGCGAGGCGCCCGGCTCAAGTCCAAGAACTCTGTAATAATAATCGCTATCTCTATGCATCGTTATCACCTTGTATATTATAATTTTTACGCTGTTCTATTAATGAACATTTATTTTTGCATCTGTTTTCTGTCAGGGACAATCTCTAAAGTGTAACCTAATGGTTTTAGGACTTTGAAAAGAGTATCAATCTGTGGAGTTGCTTTCAAGCTCTCCAACCTCGCAACGGCTGATTGTTTTATACCTGCCTTATCTGCAAGTTCCTTTTGAGTTAATCCCTTCAATTCTCTTGCTTCAATCAGTTTGCCAATAAGGGATACTTCAAAATTTATACGATCTTTGTCGTCCGCTGTGAGTAATGCCGGATCATCCCAGAGATCATTTAATGTTGTGTACTCTATGTCATTGATCTTTCTCATATTTTCTACTCCTTTTATTGGCTCATTGCCGTTTTTATCTTTATAAAAGATAACTTCATACATCCATTTTGACTCCTTTTCATTTTGCATTATAACAAATATGTTATATTAATGATATAAATAAAATAATTACTCAATACGATTTACTTTTTGTCTTTACCATAAAATATTTTTAATATAACTTTTTATTACTTTCGTGATAATCCAGTAATATTAACTTATCAATGTTATGAGCCTTCTGGATTGCTTCCCGCCACGCTACACTCGCGGTCGCAAAGACGTGTAATGGGCAGCGTCTTTGCGAGGAGCGTCTTTTTGGGACGAAGCAATGGTCACGAGTTTCACTCGCCACAGTGAACGAAACTTGCCTAATTAACGTCTTTGCGAGCCGCGTCTTTTTGCGGCGCGGCAATTCAGTTGTCTTTTAGTTTTTGCCTTTTGATTACTTTCATGGTAATCCAGTAGTCTTTACCAAGAGGTTCCCAAATTTCATTCATCGTGGTGAACTTTAGTTCATGGGCCTTTGTCTTTCATTGTGCATTGTGCTACCAGCTTGCTTCCTCAAGTTTCTTCAAAACATCTGTATCCATAAGTCTATCATTCTCTTTCGCGTAGTCTAACGCTGTTTTATTGAAGCAATTCCTTGCTTTCAGGTCTGCTCTTGCATTGATAAGGATTGTTATTATTTCAGGACTGACGGAGTCTCGCGCAGCCGCCAGCATGACAGGCGTCCATCCATTGTTGTTGTTCGCGTTGACATCCGCGCCAGCTTTGATGAGGGTTGTTATTACTTCAGGATTTGAATTGTTTTGCGCCGCCTCCATCAGTGGCGTATTTCCAAATATATTCTTCGCGTCGATTGAAGCGCCCGCATTAACGAGCGCCGTTACCGCCTCCGGGTTGGAGTTGCCGCCCGCCGCCCACATGAGAGGCGTCAAGCCTATTTCGCCCTTCGCGTTGACGTCGGCGCCCGCGCTAACAAGTACAACTATCGCTTCCGGGTCGGAGTTTAGAGCTCCGGCTACCATAAGCGCTGTCTTTTTACCGTCCTTATACTTCGCGTTCGCGTTCGCGCCGTTTTTTATAGCGTCGGCTATCTGCTGTCCCGAGCCCTCCGTGCAAAGTTCGACAAATTCGATATCATCAATTTTTGCAAACACTTTCATAATATCCGGCATGTTTCATATCTCCCGCAACATTAATTGTTTAAAACGATAATTCTATCGGGTCATGTTAATTGCTTATCAAATCAGAATGTGAACCTGTTCTGACAAGTAACAATTGACGCTCGCCATCATCAAGCGTTTCATATTTGTAATTGATAATTTCTTTCAATCCTGAATCGTTCCTATAAAATCATTTACATCCGATACTCCATTCTTCTGAAGCCAGTTTTCAATTCCAGCAACTATTTCCTCCATAATTGCAGGATTGGTAAAGTTAGCTGTTCCAACCTGCACTGCTCTCGCTCCTACCATAAGATATTCAAGCGCGTCCTCCGCCGAGCATATTCCGCCAGCCGCTATCACTGGTATCTTCAGCGCTTTGCAGACGCTATAAACGCGCCTCATCGTAAGCGGCTTTATCGCAGCGCCTGAGACCCCTCCCAGTTTGTTGCCGAGCACAGGTTTTCGGGTATTCAAATCAACGACCATTCCAATATAGGTATTCGCTATAGTCAAGGCGTCCGCGCCGGAATTCGACGCCACGCGCGCTATAGGCACAATATCCGTCACGTTCGGCGTTAATTTAACTATTACGGGGCGATTTGTCTTCATTGCTTTGCGAACCGTACAGACGACCATCGCAGTATCGGACTCGGATGAACCAAATGCGCACCCGTCTTTCTCAATATTTGGACAAGAAATATTAATTTCATAAGCTGATATGCCTTCGGCATTTTCCAGAATACGAATGGAAGTTTCAAAATCTTTTACCGCTGTATTTGACAGGCTGACGATTATCGGCGCTTTTATTGCAAGCATTTCAGGCAGCTTGTTTTCCACAAAATCGTCAACTCCTGTATTCTGTATCCCGACTGCGTTTATAACTCCGCCGAACACTTCGGTTATCCGGGGAGTCTTGTTGCCTGCGCGGGGATACAGGGTGATACTTTTTGGAACGACTGCCCCTATTCGCGAAAAATCTATATATTCGGCGTATTCATACGTTCCAAACGTCCCGGAAGCGTTCATTACGGGATTTCGCAACGAAAGTGAACCAATTTTGACTTCAAGATTTACCGTACCCATTTTATATTTCGACCTCCAGTACGTTGAAACACGGTCCTTCCTTGCATGACCTTATATACTCCCCGTCGCTTGCCTTCACGACGCAAGTATAGCAGGAACCAAGGCCGCAGCAGCCCATGTGCTCTTCCAATGAAACGTAAGCTTCGTAAGGCATACCTTTCAGCATTCGCGCAAGCCTTTTTGAGCCGCATGTATATATTACTGCGGGCGATATTTCATTTATAAGCCGCGCGACATTATCAATTGAACTTGTTCCGTCCTCGTCGTATATTTCATGCACGGCGCCGGAAAAACCCCTTATATATTTATCGACCAGATTTGACTGTGCATCTTTGAAACTCGCGATGGTTGTCACTTTCGAACCGTTTTCCTTGAGCGTACTTCCAAGCCATGCCAAACACGCTAAGCCAACGCCTCTTCCCAATAAAATGTTCATGTCGGCGCCGCTCTCGCTTTGCCGAACAGGGAAAGTATTCCCCTGCGGGCCGAAACAGGATATGACGTTGCCCGCGCGAAGCGTGGAGAAAAGCTCCGTCCCCCGTCCTGCGACCTTATAAAGTACTTCTGTTATTCCCTTATGAAGCCGGTAAACGGTGAAAGGCCTCCTGAGGGGCATATCCTTTCCCATCTTCCCGGGTATCGATAAGCTCATAAACTGACCAGCTTTCGCCGACAGCATGTGTTCGCTCCTGAAGCTCATGAGGAAATACCCGCCCTTTACCTCTGTGTTTTCAATTATCTTTACATTTTCAACCCTAAAATGACTCAATACGTTCCCTCCGTTTACTTTATCTCAGCGCCTCATATATCTCCTCCGCCACTCTGTACATATTAAGAAGCCAGTCGTGAGCAAGCGGGTCAATTATAACAACATCCGCTCCTATTTCATCTGCGAATATCCGCACATTGCGTTTCGGGTCTGAAGGAGCGGCAAAAATCGTTTTTATATCCTTTTCCCGAGCGGTGTCAATAAGCGCCGCGAGCATGTTTATTTTGGGCTCTTTCCCCTCGTGCTCCACGGCAATCTGATAAATACCATATTCCTCCGCAAATCTTCCCCATGCGGGGTGATATACGAAAAAAGATTTCCCCCCGCAGTCTCTAAACTTATTTTTAATATGAGCGTCAAGCCTTCTTATTTCATCAAGAGCGCGAAGGTAATTTTCGTTATACAGGCTTGCATTCTCCGGGTCAACCTCAGCAAATGCGTTCAGGACATTCAGAAGAATTTTTGGCGCGGACGACACGGAAGTCCATATATGCGGATCATGCCCGTGCTCATCATCTTCTTCACGCGGTTCGTCGTCCAATCCTTCGTTCAGATTAACTATCTTTAGTGCAGGCGCCTGATCTGCGAGCTTTGGTAAACGCGAAGCCTCGAAAGGTGAGAAATTTCCAATGGCAAAGTAGATTACAGCGGATGAGAGCGCGGTCATTTGTTCGGGTTTAGGTTCATATACATGAGCGTCCGCCCCAGCGGGGACAAGTATTGATATTGAGGCGGCTTCTCCTGCTACGGAGCTTATGAACCACGATAGAGGCGCAACGGTAGTGAAAACAGGCATAACATGTTTTTCGTCTGTGATTTGACTTGATGCCGAGAGTGGGATAGCATAGGTAAGTAAAATATTTAAAGCAAGTAAAACTGTATATAAAAAACGATACATCCTGATCATATCGTTTTATTCATGAGGGAATTCAATCTCTTGTCAAACGTAAAAACATCATAGCTGCACACTACTTTAAAGCCATAAAGCAGGCAATCCACATAGTCTAGTCTGATTTTTGAGTATATTTCCATCGCTAACAGTAAAACGTCTTTTGATTCTGTTTTTACATTTGGCAAAGCAAGGAATATTCTAATACCATCAGCAATCTCGTCACGCGGCATTGAGTATAACTTTTCCAGTACATAAATGACCTCTGCCAACACTTCATACCTTACGGTAACTACATTGCCTGATATTAACTTATTGACTTCTTCTGCCATATCCGCATTGTCACACAAGATATATCTAAGAATTGCGTTTGCATCAATAATTAACATATTTATCCTTCAACGCATTGCCCCAAGCGTCTTTCTCATATGGAACTAAACTTGGATTTGCATATTTTCTAAAAATACCCATTGCGGATGGCAGTGTTTCTTCCAATGGAGCTTTCTGAGTGTCGCTCGTATCATCCAAAAGCCCTTTTATGCCGTCAAACACATCCATAATATAAACGAGTTTATTGTCCGGTATTGCCCTAATAAACTCTATAGCTTGTTCCTTGAGTGATAACATATAAAAAGCACCTCCCGTTTCTCCTTGGCATCAGAAGCAGTATACCATAAGAAAGGATTATAACGTTATTCTCCCTGATATCAACTGTACAATCCCGTATACTGCAGCCGCCGTAAGAACTATGCCGGCGCCGGCTGTGATGTTGTATTTCCATGCCAATGCAAGCCCAGCGAAAGAGAAAACGGCGCACAACGCGCCCGAAATTATCATCATTCCGCCGAGCGAGCGGGAATAACGCTCGGCGATGTGAGCGGGTATAGTGAGCAAGGCAATGACAAGTATCAGTCCCGCTACCTGTATCAATACCACTGTGGAAAGCGATATCACTACCGTCATGATGTAATGAATAGCAGTAACGTTGACTCCTCTAATTCTGGCAAAATCCTTGTCATATATGAAAGCGACAATTTGGCTGCGAAAGCGCAGAAACAATATGACGGACAGAAATGCGAAGAACGCCGTTGTGACCATATCCGCTTTTGAAACGACGAGCAAGCTCCCGAAAAGATAGCTCATCAAGTCCGCCGTGTAACCTTTTGCGATATCGATAAAAATTATTCCAAGAGCCATTCCTGAGGCCCAAAGCACTCCGATGACCGTGTCCGCCCTCCCAATATCGTCGGCTGTTATCGCCGCCATTATAATTGACAACAAGAGGGCAAACCCCAATATACCTATTTGTGGGGATATTCCAAGCAGCACTGCGAGCCCAAGCCCGCCGTACGCCCCGTGTGCTACTCCCCCCGCGATAATGACCATCCTCTTCACGACCACTACTACGCCTATCACGCCGCACAGGATGCTTGCCAATAGACATACGATTATGGCGTTTTGCATGAATTGATATTGAAGTATATTTGTGAGTTCCGCCATCTCTTTACCTCATACCAGCTCTCAAACCGGCATCCTTGTGGTAAGTCACGCTTCTGTTTACCCTTATCATCGCTGTTGAAAGGCCGGACACGAGAAGTAAATCGTGACTCACAATAATTATCGTGATTGCTTTTGAGAGTTCCGATAACACGCCCGAAAGAAGCTCATGCCCTTCCGCGTCAAGGCTCGCGCATGGTTCGTCAAGCACAAGCAAGTCCGGTTTTGCGGCAAGCGCCCTCGCTAAAAGCACTCGCTGTCTCTGCCCTTGAGATAGCGCCCCTATCCGTGTATTCCTTAATTCCCAAAGGCCAAAACGCGCGAGAGATTCGCGAACTATTTTTTCATCCATGCTCTTTCCAGCCTTCGGAAGCTGTCCCATCTGCACAACCTCTTTGACCATTACGGGCAGCTTCCTGTTGAGGTTCGCATCCTGCGGAACGTAGCCTACACGAGAGCCGCCTTGCAGCGGAGCGGTTCCGAACATGGAGACGCTCCCTTTCTTTATGGGAATGAGCCCAAGTAAAACTTTTAAAAGAGTGCTTTTTCCTCCTCCATTAGGCCCTATGACGACAGCAAACTCGCCCTGCGGGATACAAAACGTGACATCACGAAGGATATATTCCTTTTCATAAGCAAAGCTGACATCATTAAACTCGACGACACAATCCAAAAAAACCAGCTCCAATATATGGATATTAATATTCATTTGTATTCAGCGGGTAGAGCAACACGCAACTCATGATTCGCCAGACAACTTACCGTATTCCAAATTATACTAATTTTTATAAGAATCGCGGAATAGCATAATGATAACATTACACTGATATAAACGCTTGATTATGTCATATATTTTGCTTTAAAATACAAGCATATTGCATAATTGTATTTTACGAGGTGTTCATTATGTTGCAAAATCAAAGTTATCCAAAAATGAGAGATATTTTTAGTTCACTGGTATTCGACCGTAAAGTCATGCGGGAAAAATTAAACAGTGATGTTTACGAGCGTCTTATTTCGGCAATAGAAGACGGACATGCTTTGGACGCCTCACTTTCGGACATAGTCGCAACAGCAATGAAGGACTGGGCGCTCAGCAAGGGAGCAACGCATTGGGCACACTGGTTCCATCCCATGACGGAGCTTACGGCTGAAAAACATTTATCGTTCACCCTTCCATCGCCGGATGGGACACCCATAGACGTTTTTCGCGGAAAAGATCTGGTTCAGGGCGACCCGGACGCTTCTTCCTTTCCTTCGGGCGGGAGGCGCTCTACGTTCGAAGCGCGCGGTTACAGCGCGTGGGATCCAACCAGCCCCGCGTTCATCGTAAAAACTGAAAAGGGCGGAACACTCTGTATTCCATCAGTTTTCCTCTCTTATGACGGCACCCCGCTAGATCATAAAATTCCCCTGCTTCGCGCACTGTCAGCGATAGAAGAACGTTCCCTGAAATTGCTGAAACTCTTAGGGCAACGTGGAGTACATAGCGTCAAACTGACTATAGGCGCAGAACAGGAATACTTCCTTTTAGATCGGCCGCGCGCGCAATTGAGGCCGGATATCCGATTCTGCGGGCGCACCTTAATAGGCGCCAAACCCGCTAAAGATCAAAAACTTGACCATCATTACATGGGAGCAATCCCTCCGAGAGTTCTCGATTATATGGATGACGTGGGACGCGACCTTGCGCAGTTGGGCGTGCCGGTCATGACGCGGCATAATGAATCCGCGCGTTGTCAGTTCGAGTTCGCGCCGCTTTACTCCGATGCCAACATGGCGTGCGACCAAAACCAGATCCTCATGGAAACGATGCGGAAACTGGCGCGTAAGCATGAGCTACGTCTATTATTCCATGAAAAACCTTTTGCCGAAATGAACGGCAGCGGGAAACACATAAACATATCTCTGATGGACAACGAGGGGCGAAATCTTCTTAAAGCTTCGAACAACCACAGGCGGAACGCCGTCTTCCTTACATTCATTGCCGGGCTTGTGTTGGGCGTATCGGAGTACCACAGTTTATTGCAGGCAAGCATCGCCACGGCGGGGAACTTGTTGCGCCTGGGCGGACACGAGGCGCCTCCAAGCATCATGAGTATTTATCTAGGGCAGACGCTGACGGAGCTTTTAATGCGGATAGACAAATCCGGCCTGACGATGCCCGAAAAAGGTCAATTGAATATCGGCCTATCCAAATTGCCTGAACTCACGCCATTTGACAGTGATCGCAACAGGACGTCGCCAATCGCCTTCACGGGAGATAAATTTGAATTCCGAGCGCCGGGCGCTTCACAATCCATTGCGCTTCCTGTGACAATGTTCGCTTCCATTTGGGCTTGGGGGCTTGAACAAATAACGGAGATGATTGAAGCGCGGGCAACAAATGGCATGGAGCCCATCGACGTTGCGTTAGATGCAGTGAATGAAGCGGTTAAGCGCGGCAGAGACGTTTTGTTTGAAGGCGACGCCTATACAAGCGAATGGCAAGCTGAGGCAAGACGCAGAGGGCTGATTCAGGCAGAAAGCATGCCTGAAAAGATTGATCTTTTCCTCCTGCCGAAGAATAGGGAAATGCTTGAACACTTGGGTGTTTATAAAGGATCTGAACTTGAGACATTGTGCGATATACGCATGGATTCCTTCGAGCGGGCGTTTGAAATTGAGATGTCAATACTGCACGCTATGCTCTGGGAGGGAATTATACCCGCCATATCGAAACAGCTCATCCTTGAGAGTAACTCACTCTCTGCGCTGGACGGCATCGGCTTCTTAGAATCGGCGCCGTTGAAAAATTACATTCACGACATTGGCTGTTTCAAGGCCGCTCTCATAGTTGACGCTAAAAAACTCTCGGCGTTAAAAGAAAAGATGGCGGTACTCGGCGCGCGAGAACGCGCTGCGTTACTTATGAATGAAGTTATACCACTGATGAATTCAATACGCGCCGTATGCGACGCCGCTGAATTGATTGTCTCGGACGAAATTTGGCCGTATCCGACCTACCGTAACCTGCTTTCTCTGTCGGTATGACCTTATTATCCGGATAATTTATTATAAATATCGCGAAATAATAGATTATGCCTTAGAAAAACTTCAATCAGGGCAGGATCAAAACCATATCCGCTTCCATCGGAAATGATACTGATAGTCTTCTCGTGAGAATAAGCTTCTTTATATACGCGCTTTGACCGTAACGCGTCGTACACGTCCGATACAGCCATAATACGAGCCGACAGCGGAATATCCTCCTTGGAACGTCCGTACATATACCCGCTACCATCCCATTTTTCGTGATGATACATTGAGATTTCCAGACCGAATTTCAGAAACATGTTTCCCGGGTGCATCTTTACTACGCTGGAAAGCGTATCATGTCCTATGATAACATGTGTTTTCATTATCTCAAATTCTTCGCTTGTCAACGGGCCAGGTTTTAGCAAAATCGAGTCCCTTATTCCTATCTTGCCTATGTCATGCAAGGGGCTGGCTCTTGCTATGTTTTCGGCAAAAGCGTCGTTCATGATACTTTTATACATTCCCGCTTCCCGTAATTTTTCCGCCAATACCCTACAGTACAATGATGTTCGTTCAATATGAGCGCCTGTATCGTCATCACGCGTTTCGGCCGCCTTTACAAGAGCGTGTATGGTTGCAATCTGCGAAGCTGATATTTCATTTACTTTTTCCTGGACTATTTCTTCCAAATGCTCATTGTATCTTCTAAGCGTTTTGTTCTTATCCTCCAATTGTTTTGACATATCCGCATATCTCACAATCAGTTCGGAAACCAAGGCATTCTGTAAACTGTTATCGACCTGATCCGCAAAATAATCAAACACAACCTTTGAATGTTCTTCCGCTTGCGTCTTTATCAGTTCAGAATCCAATACTGAAAAAAGCTCTATGAAGTCCTTCATGATTCGTTATTCTCAAGAAAATAATCAATTCCCAATTTTGTTAGTGACCTTAACTGCTCAATGACTATTTCTTGGGTTATATCAGTTGGAAAAATACTTCCATGCTGCGGCGCAATCAACGATACATCCTTTTCCTCTATCAGTTTGAGAGCGTAATGTAAAGCTCTAACCGAGGGCATAACACGTTTGTGGAATTCCCAAATACCATTAATTTGACAGAATCTATTAGTAACCGGGCAGATATTTAGCGGGCTGCAGCTTGCACACTGTTCAAAAATCCGGGTGTACAGGCTCCAATCGGAATCGAATCCTCCAAATATATCGCTGCTGAACAGTACCTTTGTCTTTGTGTCATAAGTAATAAAGTTTCCGGCTGTATGGGCATAAGGAGTACGGATAAATTCAAGGCGCCTCCCGCTTGAGAAATCGAAGCGGAAATTCAGATCTTCGATACACAGTTTAGGTGTCTTTGACGAATAACAATTGATGAAGGCATTGTTCTCGTAATGAGATATGATTTTCAGTTCCTTGCTGCCGATTACCTCTTCCATGTGCGGAAGGCTTCCGCACAAATCCGGGTCGTAATGCTGATAGATAAGCCTCGTTATATTCTTCGGATTGACCCCTGTGCGCAGTATCTTTAACATCACCGTGCTGAATTCATTCCGATTGCCTCCGTCTATTAGAACCGCCTCTTTATTATCCACTATCAGATATGGATTGTTAGTGATGGGAGCAGTTTCATCAAAAAGACCCACCCAATAGACTTCTTCAGCTATTTCAATGCAGTCACTGTAATTGAGTTTCTTATTTTTCATTTATGATCAGCGCCACCAATCGTTTTTTTTTACTGTGGATCAATATAAAAAACACATTCATTGCAGTATATTTATCGGATGAAGATTATAACAGCTTAGTAAGTTGTATCATTTTACAAGCATTGCCGTAAATGCAGATAACGCGCGATTGCTCTCCCCTGAATAGCCAGAGAATACAAAGACTTCTCTGGACTAAGCGTCATTTTTGGGATATTATTCAGTTATTATTGAAAATGGAGGTCTAATAATGCCAGTCAACCTTAAGGGAAAGAGTTTTTTAACGTTAATGGATTTTTCCGCCGAAGAAATACTTTACCTTCTCGATCTCGCGGCCGATCTCAAGGCGAAAAAGCGCGCGGGCGCGCGCGGAAACCTCCTTGAAGGCAAAAACATAGCGCTGCTTTTTGAAAAAGCGTCCACGCGCACACGTTGCGCTTTCGTGGTGGCATGTGTCGATGAAGGAGCACACCCGGAATTTCTGGGGAAAAATGATATTCACCTTGGAGGCAAGGAAGACGTAAAGGATACTGCAAGAGTCCTGGGCAGAATGTTTGACGGAATCGAGTTCAGAGGATTCAAACAATCAATGGTTGAAGAACTCGCGCAATGGTCGGGAGTCCCTGTATGGAACGGATTGACGGACGTGGATCACCCTACTCAGGTATTGGCTGATTTCCTTACGCTTCAGGAGTGCCTTCCAAGCGGTAAAAACCTCAAAGGAGTGCGTCTCGCTTATGTCGGAGACGGACGCAATAACATGTCAAACGCCCTCATGATAGGCTGCTCAAAGCTTGGAATGCACTATACAGTAGGATCGCCAAAGAGCTTGTTCCCGGATCCAAAAATACTTGCAGACTGTAAAGCGCTTTGTGAAGTAAGCGGAGGCGCCATAGAAGTTTACGATGATCCCAAAGAAGCAGTAAAAGGCGCTGATGCAATTTACGCAGATGTTTGGGCGTCAATGGGGGAGGAAGCCGAGAAGGAGAAAAGGGTAAAACTTTTAAGACCATATCAGGTGAACACGGATTTAATGAGCGCAACCGGTCGCGGCGATACTATATTTTTACACTGCCTCCCAGCGGAGAAAGGAAACGAAGTAACAGAAGAAGTATTCGAATCTTCCGCCTCGAAAGTTTTCGACGAAGCCGAAAACAGGATGCACACTATAAAGGCTGTGATGGTAGCGACGATACAATGATCAATGGAGGAGTTTGAATGGGAGAAAAACGTGTATTTAAGTGCGCTCTATGCAGCGCCGTATTTGAACAACCGGAATGTCAACTATCCATAAGGTGTCCTGAATGCAGAGGCAAGACGCTTATTTTGATTGAAGGGGCTTCTCTTAAGTCCTCAAAATCATGCGGCGGTAATTGCTCAGGTTGTTCAGGCTGCGGGCATTAGTCCTCCGCAGCTTTTTTCCAAAAGGAGGGAGATTTTGTGCCGTTTGAAATAATAAAAGGGGATATAACGAAACTAAAGACCGACGCTATAGTGAACGCAGCCAACGAGGCCTTGAAACGCGGAGGCGGCGTATGCGGCGCCATTTTTGCTGCTGCCGGAGCGGACGAACTTCAACGCGAATGCGACAAAATAGGCGAATGCAAGACAGGAGAAGCTGTGATAACAAAAGGCTATAATCTTCCCGCAAAGCATATTATTCATACCGTCGGGCCGGTTTGGCATGGCGGAGGACATGGAGAAGAAACACTGCTCAGGAATTGTTACAGGAATTCGCTGCTGCTTGCAAAAAAGCATAATCTGGAATCGATAGCGTTTCCTTTGATTTCATCGGGAATTTTCGGATATCCAAAAGATGAAGCGATGAATGTCGCGGAGACGACAATAAATGAATTCTTAAACGAGAATGAAATGAACGTGTATCTTGTGTTGTTTGGATAATTTATAATTTGTAATTTGTAACGCTTGGTGGCATAATAACAACGTTATATTTATAAACACTATTGTATTGGAGTTGTCGTTTTGTTTTTACAAACTCTTGTCACAGGGCTGTCCATCGGAGGAATTTATGCCCTGATGGCCGTGGGATATTCGCTTGTATTCAGCGTGTTATCGTTCAGTAACTTTGCTCATGGAGCAGTTATTATGCTTGGAGCGTATATGGGGCTCGGATTGGCCGCAAAATTGAACCTCGGGTTGGGCCTCGTGCTTTCAGGAGCAATAGCGGGCGCAGGCGTCCTTGCGGTGCTCAACGAGCGGCTCGCTTACCGCGCGCTCCGCCAGAGGAGGGCGCCTTCGCTTTATCTTATGATAAGCGCCATGGGCTGTGCAGTCTTTCTTGAAAATATGGTATACGCGACAATAGGAGCGAAACCATATCCATTTCCGGATAAGATTACAAATCAAGTGTTGGATATCGTGAGAAACATCATAAGCTTTCTCGGTCTTGCAGCCGAACATAGTGTGATCGAAATAGCGGGAATCACTTTGAGTTTACTGGACCTAGCGGCGTTTGTTATATCGCTGCTTTCGATTTACGCCCTCCACATATTCATAATGAAGACGAGAACTGGAATTGCAATACGCGCAGGAGTGGACGATCTTACAATGTGTTCCCTAATGGGAGTGAACACAAATCGACTTATAGCAGTCGTCTTCTTTCTCGCGGGGGCTTTCGCAGGGTTAGCCGGAGTATATCTCGGGATAAAGTATTACGTGCAACCAACAATGGGCTCAATTACCAACAAAGCATATATTGCCGCCGTCATAGGAGGGCTTGGCAGCCTTCCCGGCGCGTTCATCGGGGGGCTCATACTGGGAGTGCTTGAGACTTTCGTTTCGGCTTACATTTCCAGCGTGTGGCGTGACGTGTACACTTTCACACTCCTTATAGCCCTGCTCATATGGCTTCCGAACGGACTGCTCGGGCATGAGACGGAGGAAAAAGTTTGAGCGCCTATATCCCATACATAACTCATATATTTATGATCGTGGGCATAAACATTATAGCCGTCACGGGGCTTTCGATTTTTACGGGATTTACCGGGCTTTTTTCGCTCGGACACGCCGCGTTCGTGGGAATAGGGGCGTATATATCTGGAATCCTCACATATTACGAGTATACCAATTATTATGTTGCGCTTTTGGCTGGAATGGCTGGTGCTACCGTTGCAAGCCTGATAATAGGAATTCCCACCCTGCGCGCAAAACTACGTAGCGATTATTTCGCGATAGCTACCCTAGGATTTGGTGAGGCGCTACGGGTGACACTGGATAACCTCGACATCACAAATGGGGCAAGGGGCTTGGGTTTGGAGGTGCATACCACACCCATAGTTTTGCTTTTTTCGCTCGTAGCAGTGCTGTTCACCGCGAGTAACTTTCTCAAGTCCAGATACGGCGCCGCCTGTATAGCGATAAGGGAGGACAGCATCGCGGCGGAGATGAGCGGAGTCAACCTTTTCCGAACACGGCTTTTATCGCTTGTATTAAGCGCGGCTTTTTGCGGACTGTCCGGCGGGTTGCTGGCTCATTACTTCTCTTTTATTAAACCCGACATGTTTATGTTAGTTCAATCAACACAACTTCTTGCCACAGTCATAGCGGGTGGTATGGGTAGCCTGAGCGGGCCGGCTATAGTTTCATTAGTGTTTATGTCGCTGCCAGAGATTCTGCGTTGGCTCGAAATGTGGCGGTTACCGGCTTACGGGCTCCTTCTTGTGCTCATAATGATACACCGCCCGCAGGGGCTTATGGGTTACAGGGAACTGACCGACTTTTTCGTTATTTTCAAACGCAGGGAAAAAGGGGGAAAGAACTGATATGGAACTTCTTGAAGTGAAGGAACTCTCCCGTAATTTTGGCGGAATTAACGCCGTCGACTCCTTGTCTTTTGAGGCGAAAACCGGTCTCGTGACTGGAATAATTGGCCCCAACGGAGCGGGAAAAACCACAGTTTTTAACCTTATAACCGGAGTATACAAACCGACCTGCGGAGAGATTACGTTCGACTCGCGCAACTGCACGGGACTGCGACCCGATATAATAGTGAAAACAGGAATATCCAGGACGTTTCAGAACATACGCCTCTTCAAGCGCTCAACTTGCCTTGAAAATGTGCTTACTCCTATATTACAGCGCAAAGAATGCAGTATAGTCTCGGCTCTCGTCAGGCTCGGCAGCGCGCGCAGAATAGAGCGGGAAGCGAAGGAGGAGGCGATGTCGGTGCTTTCGGCTATGGGACTTTCGAACGAAGCGAATAGGGTAGCGGGAACGCTGCCATACGGATTGCAGAGAAAACTGGAAATAGCAAGGGCGATAGCGGCTTCGCCGAAACTGTTGCTGCTCGACGAGCCTGCGGCCGGGATGAACCCGGAAGAGACTTTGTCGCTCGTTGACCTGATATCCGAGATACGCCGTAAGTTTAACCTTACAATATTATTGATAGAACACCATATGGACCTAGTGATGAATATATGCGACCATATAGTTGTTATGGAGAGCGGGCGGCTTCTTTTCAGAGGCGCTCCTGACGAGGTCAGGCGCAATGAGAAGGTCATAGAGGCTTATCTCGGTAAAAGCGCGAACAAACAAAAGGCTTAAGAACAGGGGAGTTTTAGAGTACAAATGCTCGAAGTGAAGGATATAAATGTATTTTACGGGGCTGTTCATGCGCTTCACGATGTCTCGCTGTATGTGAACGACGGCGAGATAGTATCGGTCGTAGGCGCAAACGGCGCGGGGAAATCGACGCTCATGTGGGCTATTGCCTCCGTTGTCCCCTATTCATCCGGCTCAATAGAGTTCAATGGAAAACCAATGCCGCAACGCGCGGATGAGGCGGTAAAGAAAGGGCTTGCGATAGTTCCCGAGCGCAGGCGTTTATTTGTCTCCCTTTCGGTGATGGAAAATATCATAATGGGTTCGTGGCTGCGCGGAAAAAGCGAAAAAGAGCAAATAAATAAGGATATGGAATACTGTTTTTCCCTTTTTCCAATCCTGAGGCAAAGATTATCTCAACGCGCCGGAACTCTGTCGGGCGGAGAGCAGCAGATGCTCGCAATAACCCGCGCGCTGATGAGCAGGCCCAAACTGCTGCTTCTGGACGAGCCGTCTCTAGGGCTTGCGCCCATAATAGTAGAGTCCCTGTTTGCTGCCATCCAGCGCGTTCGAGACTCCGGGGTAACCATCCTGCTGGTTGAGCAGAACGCAACACAAGCCCTTGCGATAAGCGACAGAGGCTACGTAATGGAGACAGGAAGGGTGACCCGCACCGGCAGCGGCGAAGAACTCGCCAATGATCGGGAAATCCGTAGGGCTTACCTTGGGGAATAGGGATTAAAAGACAGGGATTAGGGATTAGGGATTAGAAAAGACAAAGACAAAATATTAAGACAAATGCCCTGATTTCATACATAAACTATTCCTCGCCAAAAATATCTTTTGTCGTAGCGCTCTTTCGCTTACCGGCGGCAATTTCGTCCGCTTCGTCTATTAGCAGGCTTATAGCTTTTTTAATGTTAGCGCGCTCCTCTTCAAATTTTGTTATCAACTCGTCGCCTTTGTACCCCTGCGAAACCAAATCTTTCAAAATCTCCATAGTAAACCCGTCGTCAGAATTTGAAAGCGGGCGAAGCACGATAGCGTCATCGGTTAGAAAGCACTCGACCTCTTTGCCAAAACGAAGTTTTTCATAGAACTTCAAAGGGATAGTCACCTGCCGCTTCCCCGTCACATTTATGATTTTTCGTTCCTTTACGGAACTCTCACTGCTGTACATGTCGTAACCGCCTCCAATAGTATATTCAGACATGGAAATTAAGTTCCTATTATCCTTGAACATTGTATCAAGGATAACGAGAATAGTCAAAAGCTCAACTGAATAATAACGTCGGTCGATTTATATAGTAAGTTCTGTCAGATGAGGGTCAGGTTTGTATGTAGCAATCTATTATCCTTTGCGCTAATCAGATTCTGGCGGCACAGCCTTACATTCCTTAATTACAACGCGTTCCGCTGTCATGTTATGCACTCTGCCCGACATTGTCACTGTCTGCCCAACTTCAAAATCGGCAAGTTTCAGCACTTCATGATAAGGTAACACGCAAATAGCTTCCGCTCCCCGCTCGTCTTTGAGTATCACGTTCGGAGTCATGTACCTGCTCATGCCTTTGGAAGCCACAACGCCATTAATCAATATTGTTTTGTTCAGGTATTGCTCCTTTGCCTCTTCCAGATTTTCCGCCGAAGCCTTGAGCAGAACGTATGGCGTAATAACTTCATTATCCGCGCTGAACGCTGTTCCTGACAACAGGACGCAACCGAATATTATAACCGCTATGATTCTCTTCATTTTGTATAACCTCCTTAAAAAAGACAGTGGCGAGTGGCGAGTGGCGAGTGACGAGTGGCGAATAAAAGACAAAGACTAAAAACAAAGACAAAGACTAAAGACTAAAGATTTCCGCTTTCAATTTCTTAAACCGCCTAGCGTGATGAAAACAAATCCGCGTTGCTTCAACTCATTGACTGCGGCTATCACTCCGTCCGCTGTGCCTGAACCCGGGCGGTTTGCGTGGCATAGGACTATTTCGCCGCCTTTGGCTGCCAGGATGTTTTTTCGCACTTTCCTTGCGGACGCCGTCGCGCCCTCGTCTCCGTTGATGCTAAATCCGGCTATATTATACCCCATCGCGTTCACTATTCTCACCGAGACATCGTCGTAATGGGCAGCGCCCGAGCGGAAAAATAGCGGTTCCTTCCCGGTGAGTTGCTTTATTTTTCGCGCATTAATCTCTACTTCGTCGAAGACCTCTTCAACGCTGCGCGTTCCTCTGACTCTATATGCAGATCTTCCGATTACGGAAAGCGGGACGTGCCTTGTCCCGTGGTTTTCAATTTCAAAAAACGGGGCGCTTATCATCTCTTTTACAAGAACGTCGCCGCTGCGCGCGTCTATCCAGCTTGAACTCAAAAAGAAAGTTGCGAGGATTTCATTTTGAATAAGAAACTTAATGAGCTTTTCGTCTATTTTTGCTGCTTTTCCTCCGCACAAATCGAAAGTCAAAGCAATTGTCTTTCTTGAAAATTCATCCACAGATACAATTCTGTCCACAACGCCGTCAAGATGCATCCCGAATTTTTGAGGCGTTTCATTTCCAAAACGCTGGATTATCTCATCTCTATCATATATGGACGCTTCGCATATGCTAAAATATTGAATAATAATTAGAATAACTAAAATGATTTTATTAAGAAACATACCAAAATGACGCCTCCTGACTTGCTTATTATATTACAAGAAATTGGAGCTGATGAACATGTTAAAAAAAGCAAACCTACTGCTGTTGGCGATATCGTCTATAATTCCATCAATATTAGTTTCTATACCGAATAATTCTCTACCGCCAATGATGCATGAGTCGTTAGAATGTCAATTTTGGGGTATGCGCTTAAGCCTTCCATTTGCAGCTCTGCTATTAGCATGTTTTTATTTGATAGCGGGTTGTTTTATCGGCATAAAAGTAAAAGGCTACAAAGACGCCATAATAAAACCAATATGTGTGGGGCTCGGTCTCTTTTTCGGCATCTTGCCCTATATCTATTTTTATAACGATGGTTTTTTTCCTATTGAGCAGATACTCAGCAGCTTCCTAATGTCTTGGCTCTTCGTGGTAATTGTTGCTACACCAGCTATAATAATGCGCTTTCTATGTTCGCGCGTCAAGTTGAACAGATATTTTCTGTTTACAATAACGTCAACTATTGTCATTATTGCGTATGTCTTGCTTTTTAGCTTTTATACTGAGATAGATAAAAATGATCCATTACCTGATGTTGCTTATGGAACCACCGATTACACAGGTGTAAAACAGCAAATTGTAAAAGACAGCCAATTTCAACTGGAGCGGGATTTAACCCCCGGCAGAGAAGATTACTATTCTGGATATGGCAGCTTTCCAGCTATTGGTTTTTGCAATGAAAGTTATACCATGCTTTCCGAGTTTTGCCATCAGCACCTAACTCTACAAAGGCCTAACGAGCAATATTTCATTATGAAAAATGAGGATCGCTTTAGATTTGATTCGACTCTCGACTCACTTATAAATAAAAGCAATATACCAATTTACATCGACCGCTTTAAAGATTTACATAACAAGAGACCCGTAGATATCGCTTTTATACTTGGCAAGCCTGAGGAAAGCTACGAAAATATTGAAGGTAAGGCAATTGAAATAGCATCTTCGCCCATAGCCTTGGACGCCCTTGTTTTCATCGTACACAAGGATAATCCTGTTGATAATTTGTCAACTGAACAATTGCATGATATATACGCTGGAAAAATCAAAAACTGGCAAAAGCTTGGAGGCGATAATAAAGCTATAAGAAACTATCAACGTCATAGTGAAAGTTATACATATAGCATTATGGAAGAAATGGTTATGCAAGGCACTCCGTTAGTCACTCCGGAACAAGCAGAGCCCATATCTCTTTCGCTATCGGCTGCTTATCAGAATTATCCCGAAAGCATCGGTTACTGCCTTCTCAGTTTTTATAAAAATGACGGTTTCAGTCTTGGCAGTGAGGCTAAGATGCTGAGTATCAATGGCGTATACCCTAACGAAGCCAATATCCGCGACGGCTCATATACATACAATATTAAATTTTACGCCGCAATCCGAAAAGGCGAAGAAGATGACTCGGGCGGTCGCTTTTTAGAGTGGATTCTGTCGGATGAGGGGCAGGCTTGTATTCTTCAGTCGGGATATTTACCTTTGCGATGAAAAATACGAAATAGCTGACAAGATAAAACTGAGAAAATGTTGAGTTGTTTAAAACACAAATCGGAGACTTGGCTGATTTTAAATTTTAGGATAAAATAAAGTGTATCTTATTTTATCCTATTTTTCAATACACCCGCTTGAAATTAAGAAGTCAGCGAATCCCGACAGCAGAGAAACAAGGAAATTTTCAGTTTTGGAAAAAGCAGGCGCACTCCGTGGCTGCGGCGGAATAATCTGCATGTGCCAGGAAGTAATTCCTATTGATTCTCAGAACTGTTATATACCGTGCAATTTAATATAGCATATGTATTGACCTATGTACACACAACGGTTTATACTTTTCTTAGATTTAAAAAGAAGGTGATTTGCCATGCAAACCGTCAGGACTACCAAGACATTTAAAAACGGTAATAGTCAGGCTGTCAGGATTCCCAGCGAGTTCCGCCTCCCGGACGGGGAACTGAGAATCGAAAAAATCGGCGGCGCAATACTTTTGATTCCAAAGAACGACCCATGGAGGCTATTCGATGAAAGCCTAAGCGGATTCTCTGACGATTTTCTCGCAGACGGCAGAGACCAGCCTGAGACGCAAAATCGCGTTAATGCGTTCAGCGAATGAGCATGTACCTGTTCACATAGGAGCTGTTTTATGTCAAATCCAAAAGACAAAGAATTTATGAGCATTGCAATAAGCCACGCAAAGGAAGCCGCTCGTCGCGGTGACGTGCCGGTCGGTGCAATTGTCGTGCAAAAGAGCGCTGAATCGGGGATTAAGATAATATCTGCGGGAGGAAACGTAAAAAGCATCGACCCCACAGCGCACGCGGAGATGAACGCAATAAGGGACGCATGTCAGAAGCTTGGAAGATGGAATTTATCCGACTGCGAGCTCTATGTAACGCTTGAGCCGTGCCCTATGTGCGCGGGAGCGATAGTTCAGGCGCGCATGAGCCGCGTTGTTTACGGATGCGCCGACCCGAAAGCGGGAGCGGCAGGCACGTTGTATAATATATTGAACGACTCGCGGCTCAATCATCGTTGTAAAATAACGCGCGGCGTACTAGCTGAGGATAGCAGTGCACTTCTCATTAATTACTTCAAAGAAAGGCGTGAAAATAAAACCCATGTACTTATCTTACGGACACCAGTGGATTAGCGAAGACGATATTAACGAGGTGGTCAATGTTCTGAGGAGCGATTGGCTGAGCCAGGGCCCGATGATCGAGCGTTTTGAAAACGCCGTAGCGGATTATGTCGGAGCAAAATATGCCGTAGCTTTTGCAAACGGCACGGCCGCGCTGCACGCCGCCATGTACGCGTCAGGTCTGAAAGCGGGAGACAAAGGTTTGACTGCGCCCATGACTTTTGCCGCAACTTCAAATTCAATGCTTTACGTTGGCGCAGAACCGGTTTTTGCGGATATAACACTTGAAACATGCTGCCTTGACCCTGTTGAAGCTGAAAAGAAAATGACAAACGATGTAAAAGTGATTGTCCCTATAAGCTTCGCAGCATACCCCGTCGATATTGGCGCGTTCAGAAAAATTGCCAATAAATGGGGCGCCGTGCTCATTGAGGATGGTTGCCAGGCTCTCGGTTCAGTGAGAAACGGCGTGAAGGTCGGGTGCGAAGCCGATATGACGGCCTTCAGTTTTCACCCCGTAAAATCAATTACTACAGGCGAAGGCGGAATGGTCACAACGAACAATCCCGAATACGCAAAGAGTATGAAATTATTCCGTACCCATGGAATAACGAAAAACCCTGAGGAATTCGAGTATACAGAAAACGCTTCCTGTGGATGGTACGGAGAGATGCAGTCCTTAGGATACAATTACCGCCTAACGGACTTCCAATGCGTGCTTGGCTACTCTCAGATGAAAAGGCTACCGGAATTCATAGAGCGAAGGAAGGAAATTGCAGCTCTTTACTTCAAAAAGCTTGATAGTACGCCTCATTTAACTTTACAGCCATACCACGAGGGACACGGCTGGCATCTTTTCATGATTTTCGTGGACCCGGACAAAAGGCTTGGATTATTCAATCACTTGAAAAAGAACGACATAGGAGCGCAAGTCCATTATGTCCCCATTCACCTACAGCCTTATTACCGCAGAATGTTCGGATACAGGGAAGGAATGTTCCCGAAAGCGGAGAACATGTATAAACGCGAGATATCTATTCCCATATTCCCCGCAATGAGCGATTCGGACGTGGACAGGGTCGTTGAGGTAATCAGGGGCTATCTCGAATAATCAAGTATGACATCATCTAGGGACGACATACTTTATGGAATACTAAAACTATGGCAGCCAAGAAGCGGCGCACGCGTGAACGTTGACACCGTTCTTCTGGCTGCTTACCCGGATTTTACAGTAACCAGAAAGGATAAATTTGCCGAGCTCGGCTCAGCCTCGGGAGCGGTATCATTATTGCTCGCCAAGAGATTTGTGAATTTGCACGTAACCGGATTTGAGATACAAAAAGAGGCGGTTGAACTTGCAAAGCTTAATGCCGTAGAAAACGGGCTCGTCACTCAGGTAAGCTTTTTAGAGTTCGACATAAGAAATTATCGATCAATTGAGGCTCAAAGTTATGGCGGAATAGTGGTAAACCCTCCTTATAAGAGCGTGGAGAGCGGCAGAGTGAGCACGAGGAGCGCGGAAGCGGCGGCGCGGCAGGAAACGGCTTGCAGGCTCGAAGATGTGGTTTTTGCCTCCCGTTGGCTACTACGCTCAAAAGGGCATTTCTACTGTGTATTCACCGCAAACCGCATGTCAGAGTTATTGAACCTGCTCGTGAACAATGGGCTTGAACCCAAGAGGATACGTAACGTTCACCCTAAACCTCAAAAGACGGCTTCGGTATTTCTGCTTGAAGCGGTAAAGGAAGGCGGGATAGGGCTGACTATAGAGCCTCCGCTTTATATATACGACGAGAACGGGGAATATACGGAAGAGCTTAAAAAAGCGTATACATTGGACGGGCTGCCTTCGGCGCTACGCAAAAGAAGCAATTGTCATAATTAAAATGAATGTACAGCCGATCATTGCATAATAAATAGGTTTGTAACAGTGTTTTGGACTGTTACTGGGCTTGACTATTTAAATATTTATGCTATATTTGCCGAAATATCGTTAAATATGGGGTGAAATTATGTTTTTAAACTTTATGATCAAAAATTATCATTCCATCGGAGATGAACTTAAAATTGATTTCAGCACAGCCGCCAGCCGCAGAATAGGAGCATTCACTGATATAGGAGGGCTTGCAAACAAGATAGCTTGTTTGGTTGGTCCCAATGCTAGTGGAAAGAGCAACATTCTCAGGGGAATTGTGAGCTTTCTAAATTATATGTGCCACTCGTATGCACGTCCCGAACTCAGAGAATTGCAGTTAATGCCGCATTTTTGTTGTTCTTCAAAACCAACTGAGTTTAGCGTCAGATTCATTGAGGATAATGTTCAGTTCGAGTACGCAATATCACTATTCAACAATATAGTCCAGAGTGAATACTTGAAACGCTTTACCCCGGAAACCAAGCGGCCTAAATATGTTTTCGTCAGAGAACTCAATAATGAAGTAAAGCAGTTTAATATGAAAATAAACAAATCTGACCTTAACAGGCTGACTGAAAATGTCAGTTTGTTTTCGTTGCTCCTTTGGTCCAACTACTGGGGCAATGGCGGATTTTCAAGGCTAAGTAAAAATATGCTGACAAATGTTAGATTTGGATCAAGTTTTGTTTTTGTTAGCTCTATTGAGAGGATTGATCACATAGCAAAAGCACTTAGGCAGAACAAGCTTCTGTTTGAGGACTTAATAGAAGAATTGAAAGCAATTGATACAGGGATATCCGAAATACACCCAGTAAAAATCCCCCCTCCCATGCATTACGCAACGCCTATCGAAAAAAAAGAGTATGATATGGAAACTCTTTTTGCTTTGCATCGTATAGACGAGAATGACTATAAATTGCATCTGTCGGAAGAATCTGCGGGTACTATCAATTTCATGGAGCTGTTTATTTATTTATATCCTATTCTCAGAAATGGGGGCATTCTGATTTCGGATGAATTGGAGCAGAGTCTGCACCCGGACATTACTTCCAGAATTCTGGACATATTTCTTGATAAGGACAAAAACCCGAACAATGCCCAGATATTGTTTACGACGCATAACCCTTGGTTTTTACAGTATCTGACCAAAACGCAGATATTTATTGTCGAAAAAAACGATAAAGCAGAAACCGAGATAACTCGCCTTGATGAAATAAAAGGCGTTCGTAACGATGAAAATTACTTTCTGAAATACATAAACGGCGAATACGACGGAAAGCCCAAAATTAATGAACGCTAGAAAGCGCAAAGAAAGAAAGGATTCCATTTGTATTGTGTATGAAGGCTAGAAGTAATAAGGATAAATGTAAAGCGGCGATAAACTTAGAAACTTTTAAAAGGATGGTATATATGCCTCTGATTCTTGTTCCAACCCCCATAGGCAATCTCGAAGACATAACGCTCCGCGCTCTCCGCGCGCTTCGGTGCGCAGACATAATAGCGTGCGAGGATACGCGCACGACTTCCATTTTGCTTAGGAGATACAACATCAAAAAAAGTCTCGTATCCTACCATGCTCATAACGAGCACGACAGGAGCGAAAGTTTACTCGGCAAGCTTCGCGAAGGTAAAGTCATAGCTCTCGTGAGTGACGCGGGAACGCCAGGTATATCCGACCCGGGCTACACTATCCTGAAAATGGCGATAGAGGACGGTATAGAAATTGATGTACTCCCAGGAGCGAATGCAATATTGCCTGCATTGCTTTTGTCCGGCTTGCCCCCATATCCTTTTTTGTTTCACGGTTTCCCGCCGGAAAAAGAAGGACAAAGGCGGGAATTGTTCACGCAGCTTTCATCTCTGCCCTGCACGCTTTGCTTTTACATTTCCCCGCACAAGGGCGCCAGACATCTGAACGACATGCTGGAAATATTTGGAGACAGAAGAGCGTCCTTAGTGAGGGAGATAAGCAAAATCTATCAGGAGGCGTCACTTTCGACGCTGTCCGTAATACACGGCAGGCTGGAAGTGGGCGTTAAAGGAGAGCTCGTGCTCGTAGTCGCTGGATATGACAAAGATTACGATAATTCAACGGCGAACGATTGGAAATCAATTATTCCCGAAATGCTGAATGACGGGATGAGCGTTCGCGATATTACGCAAAAAATATTAAAGGAAGTTAAAGGCGTCAACAAAAACGAGGTCAAGGACGCAGTGCTGGCGGAAAAAGCAAAGCTTTATTGATGCCAAACTGCAGCTACAGACTCCACATCTAATATCTTACAATCCAAATTTATGAGATCAATTTTGTGTTTTTGTATTTGTATATTTCCATAACAAGTGTCGTAGTAAGCAGCTGTTATCCTTTTATAATATAACCAAAATGTTAAATAGTATACGTTTATATGATATAGTATTTCGAGGAGCAATAGCGAAAGTTTAAAAAATACTAAACAGTCGGCTTGTTCATGTGAGGGCTTAGTGTTTATATTTAAGATAGAATTTTTTATCCCGTCCGTATTGCCTCAAAACCCCGCAAAATTGAGGTTTTTAGATAGGCACGCAAATAAGTAAACAAAGTCGCGGTAAACTTTTCAAAAAAAATTCCCAAATATTAAATAGCAATGTGTCATATGATATAATATTTTTTAGAGGAGTATTAACGAAACTTCTGAATTTACTAAACAGTCCACTCTTTCAGGTGATTGGTTGATTCAGTAGTTTTGTTGTAATCCGAATTAGCATGTAGTAAAAAAACTATGTTATTGAAAGGAGATAACAGAAGCAATGAAGAACTTTTTAGTATTAATGTTGGTGTTGGTATTAGCGCTGACGTTCTGTGCGGGCGCGCAAGCGACGGTGCAAACGTTCAATGGATTTGCGGTGCACGGATTTTCCCTTGATGTACCTGCCGGCTGGTTTGCCAGCGAGAACAAGGACAGCAACAAATTTGATTTTAACTCTCCGGACGGATCAATCACAATTGCCCGCATGGGAGGGGCAGAGTCGATTACGTTCCTGTATGCCAGCTCGGAAGGGCTGTATGAGGCCACATTCGCTGAAGCAATAGCGGGACTTATGAACGGAAGCGACCCTGTGGAAAACGGTTTCGGTGATTTCGAATTCTCGTACACGAAGGGCGGAGAAAAGACAAACGTTCTGACCAGGCACATTAGCCATTTGGGCATTGTGATGGAGTCAAAATCCGGTTTCGACGACATCCTGTCCATACTCGAAACGCTCAATTAGAATATAGGATAGGTGAGATATTATGTTGAAAAAATTTATGCGCAATAAAACCCGCGTTTCTATATTTGCGGCTCTTATGGCCCTGCTCATGTTTTCTGCAGTGGCGAGTGCGGATATCATGTTGGTTTTGGATTATCCTTTTAACGTCAGCCCAAGTATCGTATCGCTTGATGTTTATGCGGGCGTGCCTGCAGGCTCCGGCAGTTCGGAGTCCAGTTTCCCAACCGCATACGAGAACGGCGCCGCTATTACCCGGCTTCGTCCTGTGGAAAACAGATATAATGCATGGATAATCAAACAGCCGGGCACATATTGTTACTATGTCAGACCAAGAGTTCTGACCCCTTCGGTTTTCGACGAGGGCAGAGTCACCGCTGTGCTTAAGGTTATCTGGATTGATCCGTCAGAGTGGCCGCTTGGGCACACTTCGTATGGCAACGGCATTGTATCCAAGACCATAACGATGCCAATTCTTACTGGCCCGATGGCAAGAAACGGCTTCGAACCGACATGGGATCCCTTCCTTCCTGGATTGGCAAGTATGCCCTATAACTATTTCTCAGGCACGCCCAAGACCGATTCACGCGACAGGATTCAGGGACTTCTCCCCAACGAAATGGATAGTGTCTACGGGACAGCAGACCTTGTCGGTTTCCCGGTCGGCGGCTTCAAGACTCCGGCGTTCACTGCTGCAAGACCTCCAAAGGCCATGTATCAGGTCTCAACGCAAGAAGAAATGGTGAATTACACCAAGGAAATAGCAAAGAACTCCCCGAAAGCGCATTGGTTCACACTTGCCGACGCCATTGACGAAGCCACTGGGGCGCCGTTTGGCAGAACGCCGAACTTAGATTACGATATTCCTATAATATTCGTTACCAATGAGAACATCCCTGAAGGCGCCACGTTCGCGCAGGCGGCGAAAATTATCCGGGAAAGCGACAAGCTGAACTTCTGGCACAACGCGCAGATTCACGCAAACGAAACTTCAAGCGGCGAAGGCGCGATGGCTTTCCTTACTGAGATGGTCGGACCGTACGGCGAGAAATTCCTTGAGAAAATCAACTACATTTGCGTACCGCGATACAACATTGAAGGATCCTACATCTGGCAGCGCACAAACGCGCGAAACATCGACATGAACCGCGACCACATGAGGCTGAAAACCGTAGAGACCCGCATGATCCACAAAGGATATCTGGAAACCATGCCGCATCTCTGCGAGGACGGTCACGAGTACGATTTCTTCTCGGTCGGCCGTAGTACACTTTTGCCTTACACAGGCGCCTCAGCGGACGCGACGAGGCTCGCGGGCTTGCCGGAAATGGCAATGTACAATAAATCCGGTTCTTCCAGTATGAATGGCGACGACATTCAGTTCACCCCGGCTTCCAGCTTAAACAACCCCTCATGGGAAGTCAATAACCTGGCGGCGGATGTATTCGGACTCAATCTGGCCAACGACCTGACAGCAGCGGGACTTCGTTTCTACCACTACGGCGAGACTGCGAACAACTCAATAGGACGCGCCTGGATGGGCCTTATGGGTTCCATAACATTCGTTATCGAAGTTCGCGGGCTCGGCGGCGGATTTGTAAGCTACGAACGGAGGACGTTTGCCCACTATAGAACGCCTAAGTCGCTTATTGAAACCGCTTATGACAATTGCGACACAGTCAAAGCAGAAATCGCCAAGGGACGCAAGGCGATGATCGACAAAGGAAAGGTGTTTGACCCAACTGAATTGGTAGCGCTTACTTTCGGCTCATCGTCCTCGCCGACCGCTACATACCCGGGCAAGAACACATTCCCGTTCACGGGATACCGTCTGACGCACAACATGAAAGGCGAAGTGGTCAGCACTACAGTCAACTCCACTTATGCCCGCTCGAACAATATTACCCGTTCGAGACCGCGCCCCACTGCATACGTAATACCGAAAGGCATAGCGAACAGCACTGCGGACGGTGTAACAGCAGTTACGGCAGCTAACGGATTTGCTGTAAACTACGAATACCTGCTTGATCTCCTGAAATGGCAAGGTATCCGCTTTTACGAAGTAAAGGCAGGGACAAAAGCTCCGTTGCGCCGGTACTACAGGAGCGACACCGGTAATAATACAACCGGTTCCATGACCGCCGAACTTCGCGCCGAGGAAGAAGTGACCTTTGACGAGGGCGCGTATGTCGTCCCGATGGACCAGGTAGCGGGCGCGGTTATAGCGATGCTGTTCGAGCCCGACACAGCGGGGAGCGCAAGCTACAACTCGTCGGTCTCGCAAAGCGTAAGCGGCGCAGAAGGATTTGCTTTGATGTTCCACGATTTCACGACCAGGGATTATCCGCATTATCGTCTGGAAAAGAGCGATCCGTATACATGGTTGCCGCCCGATACGCCGCCCGACGATCCATGCAAACCGGTGATTCCGCCATGCATCGAGGATAAAATCGAAGATTTTCTTGATTGCATGGGGTGTAACGCGGGTTACGGACTTCTGGCTCTCGTTTTCGCAATTCCGTTTGTCCTGAGAAAAAGACCGTAATAAAACAAATTACAAATTGAAGTAAAAAGTATTGTGTGGGAGGCGTGATTTATAGCGCCTCTCATATTTTTTGCTTTTAACTTTATTAATAAAATGAAATATAGTTTAATTAAGTAAACAAAAATATAATTAATATAAATATTTACATTCTAGAAAAAACGATATAATATATTAAATAGCAATATTATGTTTATGTAATATTGTCAATCGGTAAGATAGGCACAATATGAAAGGAGACGAAAGAAGTAATGAAGAATTTTTCAGTATTTATGCTAGTGATAGCAATGGTGCTGGCGTTCAGCACAGGCGCATTTGCGGCGAGGCAGGTATTCAATGAAGTTTCTGTTGAAGTTCCTGACGGCTGGCATGTGGCCGTGGACAACAGCGGCTGGGGATCGCTTACGAGTGGAATTGACACCATATCGTTTGAGTATTCCAGCGAGGAAGGCATGGATTCACGTCAGTTCGCGGAAAACGTTTCGAGTCTGTTGGGAGGAAGCAGCCCGGTAGCGGAGACGGTAAACGGCGACTTTGAATTCGTGCTCAATGGTTTCCCTGTGCGGGCTTTTATGGTCGGCAGCGTGGGCATCGTATTGAAGGCTCAAAGCAGTTTCGATAAGCTCTATGGCGTACTCGAAACTTGCATTTGGTAAACCTTCCGCTTGTACGATGAAATTTAGCATATTGAAAGGGTGATAATATTGTTTAAAATGATTACACGCAATAAAGCTCGCGTTTCAGTTTTTGTTGCTATTTTCGCGCTGCTGGCGTTATCTGCAAGCGCGTTCGCGCATGTTCATCTGGTATTGAACGCCCCCGCTGGCTCAGATATAGGGAAAGAGTTCAGCCTCAGCTTTTACGTGGGTTCGGGAACTACCGCCCCAGGCGCCTCTGTGTATGTAGATGTGCTTGTGTCAACTGATAAGCAACGGGTTTACAGCATCGGAGTACCCGGCGGGTTTAATTACCGCACCGCCGCGTTGTCGGGTTCACAGCATTACGCCGTGACCAAGCAGCTTTACTTCACGCAGGAACAGGTTGACGCGGAAGCAAACGTAGAGATGGAGATCCAAACCGGACGAAGAGGAGACGCCTATGACTCAGCGAGCCCGGGCACGATTCCCACCGATCAGATTCTCAAAGGTACGTTGGGCACTGCAGGATTCCCGTGGTTACCGGCGGGCGGAATTCAGACCCCCATGTTCACAAAACCCGGGTACGGCAGATTCCAATTTACAAAACAGGAAGACCTTATTGAGTTAGTCGAAAACGTCGCGGCGACCTGCGCAAAAGCGCACTTGTTCTACCTTAACGACCAAATCGACCCCACCACCGACGCCCCGTTCGGCTTGACGCTTCAATTTGGTTACAAAATACCGATAGTTATAATCACCAACACGCCCATCCCCGCAGGCGCCACGTTCGCCGAGGCTGCGGAATTAGTCCGCAAAAACGGTAAGCCGACCTACTGGCACCAGGGACAGATTCACGGAAACGAGCCGTCGTCCGGCGAGGGCGCGATGACCATGCTTCTTGAGATGGCAGGCGCATACGGCGATCCGCTGCTTGAAAAGATTAACTACGTCTGCGTCCCGCGCTTTAACGTTGAAGGCGGAAGAAATAACGCACGCAGCAGCGTCAACCCGTCTATTGACATGAACCGCGACCACATGAGGCTGAGAGCCCCCGAGGTGCGGATGGTTCACGCCGGATACTTGGCCATTATGCCTCACGTCACGCAGGACGGGCACGAGCTTGGCGGCTATGGCAGCGGCACCGACGCCGGTTCCACGACCCGCGCGGCCGGCACAACGACCGGCGCCGGACTTACTCTCTCGTCAGCGCATGACATTGAGTCCACCCCGTCCACTAGCATGAATAACCCCTTGATGGACGTCGTCGAGACAGCGTTGGATTTGTATGGACTCAACTTGTTTAATAACTTGAAAGATAACGGCATCCTCATTGGACACTACGAAAACAACAACCACGGCTGGACGGCCAATAACAGCATAGGCCGCGCCTACTACGGACTGATGGGCTCGGTGTCCTTCCTGACGGAGACCCGCGGGCAAAACGCCGGACTTAACATGGCTCGCCGCGCTTTTGCTCAGATGTCGGCTGCAAAATCGCTGGTACAAACACTCTATAACAACGCTGACGCTACTTATGCTCTTGTCGCAGCAGCGCGCAAAAACGCTGTCGATATGGGCTTGAAATTCGATGAGACAAAGTTGGTATACCTCAATCAGAGCGCGTCCGGAAACACGACAAACTTCAGGAATACTGGGGCAAAGGTAGCCGGCGGGAAATACAGCATATACGAAGGCCAGGCGTCTACGCTCGACTGGGAAGGGAAATCCCTTGATCATGTCGCGGGTACTGCCATTAACATTTCGAGACCTCTTGCCGTAAACAACACGTCTGACCGCAACAGAGTACGTCCCAATGCGTACGTCATTCCGAAAGGCATAGAGAAGACCACCACAGCGGGTACAACCACAGTAACAGCCGCGAACGGCTACGCCGTTAACTACGAATACCTTCTTAAGAACATGGCGTGGAACGGAATTGAGTATTTCGAGATAAATCCGGGATTCGAAGCGCGCGTAAAGCAGTACTACAGAAGCGACACAGGCAATGTAACAACGTCCGGAACTGCTGGCCTGCGCTCCGAGGATATTGTTGTCTTTGAAGAGGGCGCTTACGTTGTACCGCTGGATCAGGAATGCGGCGCGGTAATAGTGGCGCTGTTCGAGCCCGACATATCCAACGCAAACAGCTACAACTCGTCGGTCGCTCAGTCGCTGTCCGGCTCGGAAGGATTGCCGCTTGTATACCACGATTTTACCACAAGAGACTATCCGTACTATCGCTTCGAAGGCGACAACCCGCGTGAATATTTCAAAGAAAAGCCTGGAACATGCATACCATGCTTGCCTGAAATTCCTCCATGCATCGAGGATAAAATCGAAGATTTCCTTGATTGTATGGGATGCAACGCGGGCTTCGGACTTCTTGCGCTCATTTTCGCCATTCCGTTTGTATGGAGAAAAAAATAGTTTAAAACAGTTTTCAGTTTTCAGTTCTTAGTTTTCAGTTAAAAACAAAGAACAAAATGTAACAAAATAACAATCGAAGGGCGAGTGAACACCCCGCCCTTTTTCACCCCTTCTTTTCCCCTTCTTTTCCCCTTCTATTCTCCTTCTTCCCCCCTTTTTTATTTTTTAGAATATTGAATAATTAGTCCCGTTGTATTTACATATGGAGTAAAACAAGATAATATATTAAACAGCAATATTGCATAGAAATATGATATTGATTTTTTAAAAGCAGCAAACACATTATTGAAAGGAGACAACTGGAGTAAAGAAGAGGCCTTTAGTTTTAGTGTTCTTAATAACGGCGGCGCTGATGTTTGGCGTAGCTGTGAATGTGGGAGCGAGGATTTTATGGGTTTTCGACTGACGAACCGGACGGTTTGTCGGCGAATTTGGATGAGGAGGTAATACTCCATTGCATTTACTGCATTTAATGTTGAGCAGTACAAATTTAAAATTACCGGAAAGGGTGATAATATTGTTAAAGTTTAAAAAAGTTTCTATCATGGCTCTATTTGTGTTACTGGTTTTCTCCGCAAGCGCTTTTGCACATGTAACGCTAATACTGAAAGCCCCGTCGAATCTGCCTCTTAATTCTTCGGGATTGTCAATCAGGGTTTACGAAGGGACAGGGACAGACACACTCACAGAGTTGTTGCCGGAATCGACCAGCGCGTTGGAGTATGTCTACAAGTTCCCGTGGCCAGGCACGTTCAATTATCGCGTAACGTCGTCCCCAGCTTCTCTTTACTACGGCGCGACCAAATTGTTTTACTTCACGGAGGATGATGTCATCTCCGAATTAGTCGTTAGCCAGGATCTCGAATCCGGTCCAAGACCGAGCGGCCCGGAGACTTGGGGCGCAGCTTCGGTCAACATCTTCACCGACCAGATTATTGAAAATCTGTTCAACACTTCAACTCTCACGGGCTTCCCCGCCGGCGGGTTACAGACGCCTACGTTCACAACCCCGAAGGGTCATTGGCAGGTTACCACACAACAGGACCTTATGGACTTCGTTGGAAATGTCGCAGCGACATATGGGAAGGCTCACCTGTTCAGCCTCGGCAAGTCACCGTTATTGAACTACGATATTCCGATTATCATCGTCACAAACGAGACCATCCCTGCAGGCTCATCGTTCGAGGAAGCGGCAGAGATTATCCGCGATGGCGGGAAACCGACTTTCTTCCATCAGGGTCAGATTCACGGTGACGAAGCGTCAGGCTGCGAAGGCGCGCTGCAAATGCTTCTCGACGTAGTCGGGCCGTACGGCGCGAAATATCTTGAAAAGGTCAATTACGTATGCGTACCGCGTTTCAACGTTGAAGGCGGCGCTCGCTGGACTCGCAGCAGCACCACGCCGGTTATCGATATGAACCGCGACCACCTGAGAATGAGAGCCCCCGAAGTCCGGATGGTGCACAAGGGCTATCTGGAGCTCATGCCGGAAGTCACTATGGACGGGCATGAAATAGGCTATTATACCGTCACATCCACAACGACCCGTACAACCGCTGCGTACGCAACGGGCGGAGTCACGGATCTGGAGTCGACGCCTTCCACCAGTATGATCAACCCGTCGATGGCGCTCAACGACTACGCGCTTGACGTGTACGGAGTCAATATGCATAATGGATTGGCCGCTGCCGGCATCCGCTCCAACCACTACGAAAACGCCAACAACGGCTGGACTGCAAACCACGGTATAGGCCGCGCGTATTACGGTCTTATGGGATCGGTCTCCTTCCTTGTCGAGGTACGCGGACTTTCCTCGCTCCTAATGGCAAGACGCGCATATGCTCATGTACTGGCCGCGAAAATTCTCTTTGAGACGCTGTATGACAAAGCCGATGAGACAAAGGCGCTTGTCGTTGCAGGACGAAAAGCTGTTAAAGATCTTGGCGAGATATATGACCCGAACGTAAAGATTCCTCTTTATCAGTACGCGTCAGGCGCGGGAACAGCATACATGAATACCGGCGCAAAGACCCCGGGTTCGAGATACTCCATATACGAAACTAAGAGGCATCAGGCTGATATGCTCGGAAACCTTGTCAAAGTCAGCTCCACCGACGCCAACATGGTTAATAAAGCTCATGCAATAAACGACGCGACGCACTTCGAGAGAAGCCGTCCCACCGCGTACGTAATTCCGAAGGGCATAACTGAAACCGCAGTCAACTCCGGCGACTATGCTATTAACTACGATTACCTTCTTGATAGCTTGAAAGCCAATAGGGTAGAGTATTACGAAGTTAAATTAGGGCAAAAAGCTCCTCTGAGACAGTACTTCTATGTATCGGGCAACGGCACTACGGGTATTACGCCAAATGCAACGCCCAACACCAACGTCCTCAGAGCCGACCTGCGCGCTGAAGAGGAAGTCACGCTCACTGAAGGCGCTTATGTAATTCCGTTGGATCAGGTAGCAGGCGCAGTAGCAGTGGCTATATTTGAGCCCGATATCTCCAACAGCAACGGCTACAATGCGTCAGTCGCTCAGAGCCTGTCCGGAACTGAAGGTTTAGCAGTGGTATTCCACAGCCAGGCCAACAACAACTATCCGTACTATCGCCTTGAAAAGAGCTTCCCGCGCAAAGTGTTGCCGCCGGATGAACCGGGATGCCCGATAGTAATACCGCCGTGCATAGATCTTCCTCCTTGCGTCGAAGATAAGATCGAGGAAGTTCTCGATTGCCTTGGCTGCAACGCTGGCTTCGGACTCCTCGCGCTCATTTTCGCGATTCCGTTTGTTTGGAGAAAGAAATAGCAATAGAAGCAATGATCAATGCACAATGATCAATGCACAATGAAAAGCAAAAACGAGAGGGCGGCATTTTGCCGCCCTTTTTGTTAAAGCCCCCTATCATGCTATGAATTAACTTCGCAGGGGCGTTGCGTTTGAATTTAGAGCAGACAGAAATAACAAACGAAATAATCGAAAAAATCCCGCGCTCAATAAGAGAGTGCGGGATTTTTTTAAAAAAATAAAGATAATATATTTGCTTGAGGCCTTGTAAACAAACGATTGTTAAAATATTTAATCAGGATTTTACATCCGAAGAAACGAAATTTTAAATTTTAAATATTTACATATGTGAAAAAACAAGATAATATATTAAACAACAATATTGTATATAAATATGGTATTGATTTTTGAAAAGCAGCAAACATATTATTGAAAGGGGACAACAGATTTAGTGAAGAGGTCATTAATATTAATGTTGTTGGTAGTAGTGGCGCTGATGTTTGGCGCAGCTGCAAATGCGGCGGTTTTTTATGGATTTTCGATTGACGTGCCGGAAGGTTGGTCAACGGATGTTGATGAGGGGGAATATTCCGTTACTTTATCCTCTCCGGACGGAGAGTCGATGAAGTTCAAGCATCTAAGCAGAGAAGCGATGGACGCCTACACTTTCGCGCTAATCACTTCTCATGAGTTGAATGGAACCTCTCCAGTGGAAATCAACCGCTTTGAATTTGAATTCGAACTCCCGGACGAGATAAAAGCAAGAACAATTTACGTGGAGAGCTGGGGCATTCTGATGCAGACCAAGGACGATTTTGAAAATCTCATAGCGGTGCTTAACTCCTGGGTTATATAAACCCATATTGATGTAATGCTGAGCAGTACGAATTAAAATTTACCGGAAAGGGTGATAATATTGTTAAAGTTTAGAAAAGTTTCTATCATAGCTCTTTTTGTATTGCTTGTTTTCTCCGCAAGCGCTTTCGCGCACGTGACTCTAATATTGAGGGCGCCGACGGGGCTGCCTCTTAATTCTACGGGATTGTCAATCAGGGTTTACGAAGGGACAGGGACAGACACACTCACAGAGTTGTTGCCGGAATCGACCAGCGCGTTGGAGTATGTCTACAAGTTCCCGTGGTCAGGCACGTTCAATTATCGCGTAACGTCGTCCCCAGCTTCTCTTTACTACGGCGCGACCAAATTGTTTTACTTCACGGATGATGATGTCAACTCCGAATTAGTCGTTAGCCAGGATCTTGAGTCCGGCGTAAGACCGGGCGGCACGGAGACATGGGACACATCTTCTGTTAGCATCTTCACCGATCAGATTCTTAACAAGCTGTTCGGCACTTCAACTCTCGCGGGCTTCCCCGCCGGCGGGTTGCAGACGCCCACGTTTACTACTCCGAAGGGTCATTGGCAGGTTACAACGCAGGAAGACCTGATGAACTTCGTTGGAAATATCGCAGCTACACATGCGAAGGCGCACCTGTTCAGCCTCGGCAAATCACCGACGTTGAATTACGACATTCCGATAGTCATCGTCACAAACGAGACCATCCCTGCAGGCTCAACGTTCGAGGAAGCGGCTAAGTTAATCCGCAAAAGCGGCAAACCCACTTTCTTCCATCAGGGACAGATTCACGGCGGCGAGACATCGGGCTGCGAAGGCGCGATGCAAATGCTGCTTGACGTAGTCGGATCGTACGGCGAGAAATATCTTGAAAAGGTCAATTACGTGTGCGTACCTCGTTTCAACGTTGAAGGCGCCGCGCGTTATACCCGCGCAAGCCTTGTACCGGTTATCGATATGAACCGCGACCACCTGAGAATGAGAGCCAACGAAGTCCGGTTAGTGCACAAAGGTTATCTGGAACTCATGCCGGAAGTCACTATGGACGGGCATGAAATAGGCTATTACACAGTCACCTCCACCACGAATCGCACAGCCCCTGCATACGCAACGGGCGGAATCACGGATCTGGAGTCAACGCCTTCTACCAGTTTAATCAACCCGTCGCTCGCGCTCAACGACTTCGCGCTTGACGTGTACGGAGTCAATATGCATGACGGATTGGCCGCTGCCGGTATCCGCTCCAACCACTACGAAAACGCCAGCAACGGCTGGACGGCTAACCACGGTATCGGCCGCGCGTACTATGGACTTATGGGATCGGTATCCTTCCTGGTCGAAGTGCGCGGGACAGCGTCGCTATTAATGGCAAGACGCGCATACGCGCATGTTTTGGCCGCGAAGATTCTCCTTGAGACGCTATACGACAAAGCCGATGAGACAAAGGCGCTAGTCGCGGCAGCGCGCGCTGATGTTATTAAGATTGGCAAGAAGTTTGACGCGAACGTAAAAGTTCCTCTCTATCAGTACGCGTCGGGCGCCGGCACTGCTTACATGACCAGCGGAGACGAGACCCCGGGTTCGAGATACTCCTTGTACAAAACGACGCGGCATCAGGCTTACTTGTCAGGAGATCTTTTACCCACAGTTGTTAAAGCTCACGCCATGAACGATGCGACGCATTTCGAGAGAAGCCGCCCCACAGCCTACGTAATTCCGAAAGGCATAACTGAAACCACCGTCAACTCCGGCGACTATGCTATCAATTACGATTTCCTTCTTGGGAGTTTGGAAGCTAATAGGGTAGAGTATTACAGCATCGCGAAAGACTATAAAGCGCCTCTGAAACAGTACTTCTATGTATCGGGCAACGGCACTACGGGAATCACGCCAACCGCGACCATTAACGCAAACGTTCTCAGAGCCGACCTTCGCGCTGAAGAAGAAGTTACCTTCCCGGACGGCGCTTACGTCATCCCGTTGGACCAAGAGGCAGGCGCGGTCGCTTTAGCTATATTTGAGCCCGATATCTCCAACAGCAACGGCTACAACGCGTCAGTCGCTCAGAGCCTGACCGGCGATGAAGGTTTGGCAGTAGTGTTCCATAGCCAGGCCACCAAAGATTATCCGTACTATCGCCTTGAGAGAGACAATCCGCGCGATGTTTTGAAGGAAGAAGGCGGCTGCACGATAATACCGCCATGCATTGATATTCCGCCTTGCGTTGAAGATAAGATCGAAGAAGTTCTTGATTGCCTTGGTTGCAACGCTGGCTTCGGACTTCTTGCCCTCATTTTCGCCATTCCGTTTGTATGGAGAAAGAAATAGCAATAAAAGCAATGATCAGCACAATGATCAATGCACAATGAAAAACAACAAAGAGGGCGGCAAAATGCCGCCCCCTTTGTTACAGCCAATCCCTATCTTTAAGCTTTTGCTTTTGCTTTTGTCTTTTCTAATCCCTAATCCCTGTTTTTCCCACGTCTTTGCGAGCCGCGTCTTTTTGCGGCGCGGCAATCCAGAGTCTTTATGCTTTTGTCTTTTCTAATCCCTAATCCCTAATCCCTAATCCCTGTTTTTAATCCTTAATCCCTAATCCCTAATCCCTGTCTTTCTAATCCCTGTCTTTCTAATCCCTGTCTTTACCCGTCACCTCTGCACCCTGCCGCTTGAGTCGCCCCCCGCCAATTTATTTACCTCGCTGACGCTCACCTGGTTGAAGTCGCCTTCGATGCTGTGCTTCAGCGCGCTTGCCGCGACGGCGAATTCGAGCGCCTCCTGCGCGGGGCTGTTATTCAGCACGGCGTAAATGAGCCCCGCGCCGAAACTGTCGCCGCCGCCAACACGGTCAACGATATGTACGGCATACTTTTTGGAGAAATGATATTCTCCCGCTTTACAATCATAGAGCATTGCCGCCCAGTTGTTATCGTTTGCGGAAATGGACTCGCGCAGCGTTATGGCTAAGCGCGAAAACCCGAATCTGTCGGCAAGCCGCTTTGCCACGCTCTTATAGCCCTCGTGGCTGATTACGCCGCCCGTGATGTCCGTCCCTTCGGCCTTTATGCCGAAAACATCTCCCGCGTCCTCCTCATTGGCAATGCACACGTCGACGTGTTCCATCAGCCCCGCCATGACCTGCCCCGCCTTTTCGCGGCTCCACAGGTTCTTGCGATAGTTGAGGTCGCAGCTGACGGTGAGCCCCGCAGCCTTCGCGGCTTTGCACGCTTCTGCGCATATTTCGGGGAGCTTGCCGCCCAATGCCGGAGTGATGCCGGTGAAATGGAACCAGTCGGCGCCCTCGAATATTCTCTTCCAGTCAAAATCTGCAGGGGAGGCTGTGGCAATTGACGAAGCCGCGCGGTCATAAATGACTTTGGAGGCGCGCTGGCTCGCGCCTTTTTCGAGGAAGTAAATGCCGACGCGCTCGCCGCCGCGCGCGATGTATGACGTATCGACCCCGAAGCGGCGCAGACTGTTCACCGCCGCCTGCCCGATGTCGTGCGCGGGAAGTTTTGTGACGAAGCACGCGTCAATGCCGAAATTAGCGAGCGACACCGCGACATTGGCCTCCCCGCCGCCGTAAGTCGCTCCAAAGCTCTCCGCCTGCACGAAACGGTAGTAGCCCTCGGGGGCTAAGCGCAACATGATTTCTCCAAATGTTATTACGCGTCCCATGTAATTCACTCCAATCTATTTTTTTTGGAGAAGGTGTACCGCAAAGCCGCCAATGTTCCTGTTAAGGTAAACGGTCGCAGGTTTTCCCTTCTCGTCGTTTTTGACCGTATTCTCATCGAAGCCAAAGCCCTTTGATTTCAGGTACGCCTTCGCGCGTACAATAGAGTTAGTCTGTATGGCAATATGTCCGTTTACGCCAAGGTATGGCTGTTTCATTACTTCAACGGCGCTGCCTGCGAACACGGACGAGTTTCCGTTTTTCAGCTGGAAACCGAACGCCGCCGCGAACAGTTCCGCAATGCCCATGGCTTCCGTCTCGTTGGCTGCGTTGACGCCGATATGCGCAAGCTCAAAACCCATAACTATGCGGACAGCTTCCCTGCAAAGGCGGGTTATCTCATCGAAATTACCGGAATCAATAAGCTGCGCTGTGACCATCCACGAACCGCCGCAGGCAATGATTTTCTCAAACGCGAGATACTTTGCGATGTTCGTTGCGTTTATTCCGCCTGTTGGTATGAATTTTACGGTGGTGTACGGGGCGGCAATAGCCTTGATGAAATCTAGTCCGCCGGCCTGCTCTGCGGGGAAGAACTTAACTACGTCAAATCCCATTTCAAGCGCCTGTTCGATGTCAGACGGGCTTGAACAGCCTGGAGTGAATGGTAAACCTTTATCTATACAGTATGAGGCAACCTTGAGATTGAACCCGGGGCTGACAATAAATTTTGCGCCCGCTGTAACCGCGCGGTCTACCTGCTCGACAGTGGTGACCGTGCCCGCGCCAAGCATGATCTCAGGGACCTCGCCTGCAATTCGGCGCATGCTTTCCTCCCCCTGAGCAGTGCGGAAGGTTATTTCCGCGCAGGGTATCCCTCCCGCTATTAACGCCCTCGCAAGCGGTACGGCCTTCTGAGCGTCGTTAATAGCGATGACCGGCACTATGCCGATTTCGGAAATTTTAGTCAATATATCATGCATATCAGTTCCCCTTCTTTCTCTATATTAGTCCTAGCATTTTTGGAATAAAAAGGCTCAGAGCAGGAATATATGTAACCAGCATCAATGTGATAACGACCACTGCGAAATATGGAAGAAGCAGCTTAAACAGTTGTTCGATCTTTACATCTCCAATTTTACATCCGGTAAACAGTATGGCGCCGACAGGCGGAGTTATCGTCCCCACACACAGGTTCATCACCATGACTAAGCCAAAGTGGACGGGGTGCATGCCCCATGTCTTCACGATAGGCAGAAAAATAGGCGTAAAAATCAGCACGGCGGGCGTAGGGTCCATAAATGTGCCGACTATAAGCAGAATTATGTTTATAACTAAAAGAATCATAACCGGGCTGCTCGTAATGCTTAAAATACTACCGGCAATCAACTGCGGAATCTTTGTAAAGGTCATAATCCAGGACATAACGGACGACACGCATACCAAAAATTCAACAATAGCGGTCGTCTTTACGGAGGCTAAAAGAATTTTGGGCAAATCCTTTATTTTAATGGAGCGGTAGATAAAGCTGAGAATCAGCGAATAGACAACGGCGACTGCTGAACCCTCCGTAGCCGTGAAAACGCCTTTCAAGATTCCTCCTATGACGATAACTATCAGCAACAGGCTGGGAATTCCCTGCCACAGTACCACCAGAGTTTCCTTCAAGCTATGTTTCTGCGTATTTACATAGCCTCGCTTTTTGGCGATAAAGCCTGTAAGAATCATACAACCCGCGCCCCAAAGTACGCCGGGGATATAACCGGCCATGAACAGCGCCGCAATGGATACCGAGCCCGCCACGGTAGCGTACACTATCATGATGTTGCTGGGAGGTATCATCATGCCTGTAGGCCCGGAAGCAATGTTGACCGTGGCCGAAAATTCTTTGGAGTAGCCCTCCTCACTTTCGAGAGGTGACAAAATGCCGCCCATAGCGGCAGCAGCGGCCACGCCTGAACCGGAAACAGCGCCGAAAAGCATGTTTGCCACAATGTTGGTTTGCGCCAAATAGCCCGGCAACCTTCCTGATATAAGTTTGGCGCAGGCTATCAGGCGTTTGGCTATGCCGCCGTTGTTCATGATATTTCCGGCAAGTATAAAAAAAGGTATTGCCAGCAGGGAAAAGGAGTTCGCGCCGGTGAACATCCTTTGCGCCGAGGTGATTGCAGCTTGATTGAGTGGCAGCAGGACGATCATTGCCGCAACTGAACTGACGCCGATGCTCAAGCCGATGGGGAAACCCAAAGCAAGCGTTACCGCGATGCCGGCTATCAGGATAATCGCGACGAGCGTCACAGTGCTCATTCTTTTACCCTCTACATGGTTGTGTTGCTTCCGAAACCTGAAGCAACGCTAGTTTTGTATTCCCGTATGGAAAGGCATGTATTATAAACGGCATAAAACAGCATGACCGCGCCGCAAACTGGAATGGAGGCGTAAATGAAACCCATTGAAATTCCAGTGGCGGCGTCCATTGTTCTCATTTGCATCGTGACCACTCGGTAGCCGCCCATAGCGCACACAAAAGCGGAGAATAGGAAGAGGCTAATATTGATAAATATCTCGACGGCAAGATTAATAAACGGAGTGAATTTATCTTTAAGCACAGTTATGCTCAAGTGTTCTCTTAAGCCGAAGACATAAGCGCTACCGAACATTATCATCCACACAAAAAGGTATTGCGCTGTGTTTTCGGATACGGCGCTGGGGCTGTTAAAAAAATAACGGGTAACGACCTGATATGACACTAAAACTGTCATAATAGACAATAAGATAATGCACAACCATTCCATGAGCAGATCCACATATTTTTTTGCAGTGGTGAATGCTTGCATATAAAATCTCTCCTTACAGGTTTAATACAATGTTCAATGTTTATTTACAGCCCCCGATATTCTTATCTCATTCCCTTTATTATTGCGGCTACAGATTTGGTCATTTTAGTGCGATTTGACACTTCATCGATGAAAGGCGCCATTCTCGCCTGAAAAGGCGCAATGTCAACGTTCGTGAACGTTACGCCCAACCCTGCGCATTTCTCGCGGTACTGCCCGCGCAGTTCTGCCGCCATTACATAGAATGTCTCTATTGATTCGTTGGCAAGTTTGTGTAGGGTCTTTTGGTCTTCGGCGGACATCTTTTGAAGCACATTGCTGTTGATTATAAGCAGGTCAGGAATCATCAGGTGACCGGTTTCCGAGTAATAAGGCGCGACTTCGTATTGAATCAAATCCGTGTATGTAATGACATTGTTTTCAGCGCCGTCGAGCACGCCCGCCTGAATTGCCGAATAAACGTCGCCCTGTCCCATGGGCGTACCCACGCCGCCCATGTGATTTATCATTTGAACCATAGTGTCTGATTGCATAACGCGGATTTTCAGGCCAGTCAGATCTTCCGGTTTTTTAATAGGGCCGTTTTTGGTGTAAACGTTACGAGGCCCGAGGCTGTAAGCGGACAGGACGTTAAACCCCGCGCTTTCCGTGGACTTGAAAAGTTCGCCTAGAGCGCCGGATTGGAACAATTTCTTTTGATGCTCAACGCTGTCATAGATGTACGGGCAGCCTATCACGGCAAAATCGGAAACTACATTTTCGATCAGAGAATTAGCTACGAGCGCCATTTCAATGACGCCTGCCTGAACCAGTTCCAAAGATTCTTTCTGAGGCCCGAGCTGCTCGTTCGGGTAAACCTCAATCGAATAACGTCCTTCAGTGGCGTCATAGAGCTTGTCGCTGAGCCCGAGCATAGTTTTAGCCTGCGGATTCTCGATCGTCTGGTTAAAAGAAAGTTTGAATACAGTCGCGCCTTCCTTAACCGCGGCCTCGGCGTAAGAGCCGCAAGCAGTAAATATCAACACGCCGGTCATAATAAGCGCCAAAATAGATTTCCTCATAATAAAGTTTCCCTCCTTGAAATATTTTTGATTGCTTAATAAAAGTTTACTCGCATCTCAGCTGAAATTGCCCGCTGTTTAAACCTGTCGGCTTCAGCGCCCTGTCATCGTTCGCTTTATCGCGACAGCCAGCCGCCGTCGACGGCAATAGTGTACCCGGTGACGTAGTTCGAGGCTTGGGAAGCCAGAAAAATAGCTGCTCCTTTCAGGTCATCCGGCGTTCCCCAGCGGTTGGCCGGAATGCGGGCGAGTATTTCCGCGCTTCGCACCGGGTCTTTTTGAAGCGCTTCGGTGTTATCGGTCGCCATGTAGCCCGGCGCGATGGCGTTTACCTGAATATTGAATTTTGCAAGTTCGTTACCCATGAGCTTAGTCAGCCCCATGACCCCGCTTTTACTGGAGGTATAGGACGGAACTCGAACTCCACCTTGGAACGACAACATTGAGGCGATGCTGATAATTTTTCCTCCGCGTCCCTGCTCCTTCATCTGCCGTGCTACGGCCTGAGAAAGGAAGAACACCGTTTTTAAGTTGATGCTTATGACGTCGTCCCAGTCTTTTTCGGTGAAATCAAGCATATCCGCTCTACGGATTATGCCGGCGTTATTCACCAGAATATCGATACCGCCCAATTTTTTGACGGTTTCCTCCACAATTGCCGGAATTCTTTCCTGCGAAGTGAGGTCGGCTTCCACGTGCAGGAACTTACGGCCAAGCGACGTAACGCTCTTTTCCAACTCCGGCATAACGACAGGGCCGACTCCCGCAATATCCGCGCCGGCCTCCGCCAAACCCTCGGCTATGCCGAAGCCCAGCCCTTTGCGCGCACCGGTGACAACCGCAACTTTGCCCTTGAGATCGAACAACATGTTAATCCCTCTCTTCTTTATAGTGTGATGACAATCTTAAGCGTATTCTGCGGGTCAGCGGCGATGCGCTCGAACGCCGTCCCGATTTCCGGCAGCGGATACTCTCCGCTCAACAAGGCGTCAGGGTGTACTTTATTCTTTGCGAACCACCCCAGAACCTCCGGGAACCTATTGCAGTTCATGCGAGTTCCCATTATCTTCAACTCTTTGCGCACAAGAAGCAGCTCAGGTATTTGCGCGGGATTCGGGTTGAAACCCAAAACGACAATACGGCCGCCCGGCGCGGCCATTTCAACGGCGCTTTCCATTATCTTCGGGTCGCCAACCGCGTCGACGGTGAAGTCGAGCCCGAAATCCCCGGTAAACGATTTAACAGCAGACGCCAGATCCTCCTTTTTGCCGTTCACAACGTGGTCAGCGCCAAGTTCTTTTGCCTTGGCAAGACGGCTGTCCACCAAGTCCGTTACCATGACGGAAAGCCCTTTGAGTTTTAAACCCTCCAATATTCCGAGTCCAATAGGCCCTGCGCCGAAGACCAGCGCGCTTTCCCCTTCCGCCGGACACCCTCTCGACATTACTTCGGAGGCTATGGAGTATGGTTCTATCATGCTGGCCTGTACGAAAGAAAGGGAGTCCGGGAAGAGGTAGACTTTGCCCTCCGGCACGGCGATGAGATCGCAAAACGCCCCATCCACATGCACCCCCAGGCACTTGACAGTGGAGCACAGGTTGGGATAACCCCGAACGCAGGATACACACGTCCCACAGGATACGACAGGATCAACAACGACCTTATCACCTTTCTTGAATTTTCCGGAGTCCGCCTCCACAACCCCGCTGAACTCGTGCCCCATAACGCGCGGCAAAACCACGTCCGGACGTTCTCCATGCCATACGTGAATGTCCGTTCCGCAGATACCCGCTGCTTTGACTTGAATCAGAACCTGTCCCGCTTCGGCTTTCGGCGCCGGTTCGTTATCGTATACCGTGATTTTTTTCGGCGCAATCAATTTTGCACTTCTCATGTAAGTTGCTCCTTTATGTTTTCTATTGGTATTTGATTAAATATAATTAACTCTAACTTCGCATTAAGTTGGAAGCGAGATAGTAAACTGACAATACAATAACGAGCAGCGAAAAATTCTAAATAAAATGATATTGGAAATCCAGCGTCTTTAAACTTTTCAGAATTAAATACTTACTAGTTTGAGTATTTCATTATACCACTTTCATATGAATCCATATGAGTTCTTTACAGCGTGACGCCATTTTTGAAGATAGCCAAATCGCGGGCGCCTGATTGTTCGGTTTTGGTCAGCGTCTTGCCGGAGGCTATATCGCGGACGAGCTCATAGAGTTCATCCGCGAGCGAGCGGATATCCGCCCCGGCGATAAGGCGCCCCGCGTCGAAATCTATCCAGCCGCGCTTTGCCTCCGCAAGCCGAGTGTTGCTTGAGATTTTCACGGTGGGGACTGGCGAGCCGAAAGGCGTGCCGCGCCCCGTAGTGAACAGCACGAGATGCGCCCCGCTCACGGCAAGCGCGGTTGTGGACACGAGGTCGTTGCCCGGCGATTCGAGGAGGTTAAGCCCCTTCTTCTTCGTTCTCTCTCCGTATTTCAGCACGTCCGTAACCGTTGCGCGCCCTGCTTTTTGCGTGCAGCCTAAGGATTTGTCCTCAAGCGTGGTTATGCCGCCTTCCTTGTTGCCGGGGGAAGGGTTCCCGTGAACGGGCTGCCCGTGGCTCGTGAAATACGCCTTGAAACCGTTTATCAGCTTCACGGTCTCCTCGAAAACTTCCCTGCTCTCGCAACGGTTCATCAGTATGGTCTCTGCGCCGAACAATTCCGGAACCTCCGTAAGTATGGCCGTGCCGCCTTCGGCTATTAATCTGTCCGCGTACACGCCGACAAGGGGGTTTGCCGTTATGCCCGAAAGTCCGTCGCTCCCGCCGCATTTGAGGCCGACGACAAGCTCTGAAGTCGGGATATCCTCGCGCGCAAATCCTTCCGCATAAGATACGAGCTCCTCTAAAAGTCTCAGCGCGGCCTCCATCTCATCCCCGGCGTCCTGGCAGGTGAGAAATTTTACCCTTTCAGTATCGCCGTGACCGAGCAGCTCTTTCATTCCCTCCATCGTATTGTTCTCGCAGCCGAGCCCCAATACCAGCGCAGCGCCCGCGTTGGGATGGTTTATCAGCCCGCGCAGCGCTTTTTTAGTATTCTCGTGGTCGGCGCCGAGCTGAGAACAGCCGTAAGGGTGCGAGTAACTGTAAATGCCGTTAACTGTTCCGCGCACAAGTCCGCGCGCTTTTGCCGCTATTACTTGGCCTATGGAGTTGACGCAGCCGACGGTCGGGATTATCCAAATCTCGTTGCGTATCCCCGCTTTGCCGTCCTTGCGCCTGAAGCCCTTAAAACTGCCAGGCGTTCGCGGGTCGGGCGGCGTAAGGCGCGGTTTATAATCGTATTCAAGCTCGCCCGAAAGCGCGGTTTTCAGGTTATGGACGTGAACGGTCTCGCCCGCCGCTATGGGCACGGTGGCGCGCCCTATCGGGTATCCATATTTTATGACCTCGCTTCCCGCCGGTATGTCCACTAGCGCTATTTTGTGCCCGGGGGCAGCGTCAGTTTTCGCCTCGTACTCCCGCCCTCGGGCGGTAAATCTCTCTCCCGCTTTGACATGTTCGAGGGCTACGGCTACATTGTCGACGGGGTTAATTATTATCGCGCGCACTTGTTTTCACCTCGCATTATTTTAGTAAATTCGTGACAGCCGCCCTTATTCCGTTTTCGCGTATGTCGTGTAAATAGCCGCCGACCTTCTCCGCAAGCCCCGGTATTTTTGTATTTACAAAATCGTCGCCCCAGATATCCGTGCGCTTCAGGAGCGCTGCTGCAAACTCGTCGGCCGGAAGCGTATGATTATCTGCAAAGAACCGTATGACAGCGGCGGCGTCCATAATCTCATACGTATCGTCGCCGCGCTTTGCCGCGAGTTTTCCGTTTTCGTTTATATCCCCCGAATAAAAAGCCATGAGCGCCGCAAGCGAGAAGCACAACGATTCGGGGAGCTTCCCGGTTTTTTCAAATGCGTCCCGGATAGACGGCCAAACCCGCGCTTTGAATTTCGATATGGAGTTGAGCGAAATAGAGAGCAGGTTGTGCACGATGAACGGGTTATTAAACCGCTCCATGACGGAATCGGCAAACGCTTTGACCTCTTCGGCGGGAAGCGGGACGAAGGGCGCAAGTTCGGCATAGACGTTCCTTTCAATGAGCTTACGTAAGAGTTCATCGTTCATGAGTTCGCCGACCGTATCGAGCCCCGCGAGATACGCCGCCGCAACGGTGGACGTGTGCGCTCCGTTCAGGATACGCACCTTCCGTTCCCGGTACGGCTCTAAGTTATCGGTGAAGACGACGGGCAACCCGGCCTTGCCGAGCGGAAACTCGCGCCCGGCTTTTTGGACAAGCTCCGGCGTTTCGCATTCGATAACCCAAAGCGCAAACGGCTCTCCCGTCACTATAAGCTTATCCTCGTAACCAAGCTCAGTTTTGATGGCGTCCGCATCGTCTTTAGGATATCCGGCAACTATCCTGTCAACCAGCGTGGAGCAGAATATATTGTCGTTCATTAGCCAGTCGCGAAAACCATCAGGCAGGCTCCAGCGCCCGGAAAGTCTCAAGCAGCATTCGCGAAGTTTCGCGCCGTTTTTTTCTATGAGCTCCACGGGCAGGATGATGAGCCCTTTGTCCTTATCTCCGCTAAAAGCCTGATAACGCTCATACAGGAACTTTGTGAGCTTTCCCGGATAGCTGTTTGGCGGCGCAAGCGAGTAATCGTCATTTTCGTCATATGTTATCCCCGCTTCCGTGGTGTTTGAAACAACGAAACGCAGTTCGGGGAGCCTTTCGAGAGCGGCGTAGTCTTCATATTGCGAATAAGCGTCAATTGCCTTGACCACGCTTGTAACTGTCCGTTTTTGCGAGACCGTTTCCCCGCCCTGTTTGCCGCGCAAGATTACTGTGTAAACGCAGTCCTGCGCTTTCAACATGTCTAAATTGCCGAATGGTATAGGTTTGACTATAGCTATCCCGCCGTCAAATACGCCTTTTTCGTTCGCGATGTCAACCATGTGGTCCACGAACGCCCGCAGAAAATTTCCTTCGCCGAATTGCAGAATCTTCACCGCTCGCGCGGGCTTCGATATTGTTTCATTGATGAGTTTCATAATTACCTCCCCATATATTAACGTACTCGAACTGCAAGCTTGGATATTTGCAACGCTACGAAATAATAATGAAACGCGCTCCCCAGGCGCTTCGCGTACAGCCGTATTTGTAATTGAATTCCAATATAACGAAGCTTGTTTTAATAAGCTTCCTTTCGTGTTCGACCGCAAACGACCCGAGTTTCCGTTTGGCGGCGGATGAAATGTCCGCTCCTTTGCCCATCAGCGATACCCTTGCCTGTCCGCCCGCCTCGAACGAACCGGCTGAACCCTTC
>WRHH01000003.1 GCA_009783355.1 Synergistaceae bacterium | reverse complement strand
AACAAAAGTAGTATATTGGCCGTCCCAAACCACAATATATAGTGGTTGTTCGGCATTGTGTACACAATATGTTGTAGGGGCGGCATCCTGCCGCCAGCTTTTGTTACAGCCCCGTTTTGTATTCAATGCATTGACCTGCAGTATCGAAAATCAGTATTAATTATTGCTCATTATTTGGGTATAATATTGATATAAATTTTACAACTTATCGGAGGGGGTTACATGCAGCCTATCATCAAGCCTTCAAGCGAATTACGAAAAAATTATAACAAAATAGCGGAAATATGCCGTGTGAACAAAATCCCTGTTTTTCTGACACGAAACGGAGAAGGCGACACGGTGATTATGGATATGGAGACCTACAGCAGCAGAGAAGAAGATCTGGCTACAGCGGAACGACTCTTGGCTGCTGAACGGGCAAGGCTGGCAGGTACACGTGTATACACGCTTGAAGAATTTCAAAACAACATGCGTCATGCTATCAAAAAAGGGGCAAAAACGAGTGGAGAGTGAAAGAAAAGCATATAAAATCGTTATTGACCCTGCCGCCAATGACAGGATGTACGAGCATTTCGAATTCTTGGCGCAAGTCAGCGAAACTGCTGCTGAAAAGTTGTTGTCAGTGCTTGTAACGGATATCCGCTCCCTTGAATGCATGCCATACCGCAATCCTGTGTACGACCGCCCATATCTGAAGTGCGGAAAATACCGTTATATGATGTCCTGTGGCAGGTATCGCATTGTTTATCAAATAGAAGGCGATACCATATTTGTCGAGGACATTCAGGATTGTCGGCAGTCAGACGACAGTAGCCTGTTTTTTGTGAAATAATACTTTCCTAGTGCCTGAAAGTTCTCGTTCCGGCAATTAGCATTGTTACGCCGAGCTCTTCCGCTCTCTTTTCCACTTCCGCGTCTTTAATTGAGCCTCCGGGTTGAACTATCACGGATATTCCGGCTGCGTGCGCAAGTTCTAAGGTGTCGGGGAAAGGGAAAAACGCGTCGCTTCCCATTACCGCGCCGCGCGCGTACTCTCCTGCGCGGGAGAGCGCGAACCGCGCGGCGTCCGCGCGGTTTGTGAAGCCGCCTCCGATGCCTATTGCGGCGCCGTCCTTCACTATCGTTATAGCGTTGCTCTTTGTTAGCCACGCGCATTTCCAAGCGAAAACTATGTCTTCCCACAATTCATATTTTGGGTTTCCTATCCAGCGGCAGTTATCTTTTGAAATCAAAGGGGGGAGGACATCCTGCTGCATTAATAAGCCTGCTTTGCAGCCGGTAATTTGTTCTTTATTCTTGTAATTGTCGGTTAGTTTTAAGAGCCTTACATTTGTTTTCGTCTTCAAAATATCAAGCGACTCGTCGCTGAAACCGGGCGCGGCTATGACCTCAAAGAAGTGTTTATTAAGCATTTCCGCTGTTTTCACATCTACAACGTCAGTTAATCCCACTATTCCGCCGAAAGCGGAAACCGGGTCGCACGCGAGGGCTTTTTCATAAGCGGCGCTCAATGCCTTATCCGTTCCAATTCCGCATGGGGTGGTATGTTTTATTATCAAAGCCGTCGTTGAGCCTTTGAACATTTCTGCGGCGCACAGCACGGCGTTCAGGTCCATCATGTTGTTATATGAAAGCTCCTTCCCCCAAAGCTGTGTGAAAGGCGAGCTGGAAAGGGACGGCATGTAGAGCGCCGCATGTTGATAAGGGTTCTCTCCGTATCTTAAGTTTTGCTGCTTCTTGACCGGTATGGTCTTTACGTTCGGGAATCCTTCGTCGTCTTTTATAAGCAGGCGGCTCAATCCTTTTTCAACGACTGCGTCATAATAGGCGGTCGTTCTGAAAGCTTTTACCGCGAGTTTCTCTCTTGTTTCCAGCGATATGGCGCCGGTTTCCCATATTTCTGAGTCTACCAAAGCGTAGTCGTTTAATTCAGTTATGACGGTGACATCCTTATAATTCTTTGCCGCTGCCCTTATAAGGCTTACTCCTCCGATATCAATCTTTTCAATAAGTTCTTCAATACTGCTTGCATCATTTTCCGCAGTTTCCTCAAATGGATATAAATTACAGACAACCACATCTATCAGAGGAATGTTGTTGTTCCTCCTATCCGCTTCATCATCTGCATTTCCCCTGCGGGACAGGATCCCGCCCATTATTGACGGGTGCAGCGTCTTTACCCTTCCGCCAAGAATTGAAGTCATACCGGTTAGATTGCTTATTTCAGTTACTTTGACCCCATTTTCTCTTAAATAATAAGCTGTTCCCGAGCTGGATATTATTTCATAACCAATTTTTATTAGCGTTTTTGCAAGTTTCACTATGCCATCCTTGTACCAGACTGATATAAGAGCTTTTGGGGTTTTGTTCATTTTCATTTTTCTCCTTTACGAAATAGTTTTGACAAGGTTTCATGATATAGAGCATGTTCAATTTCATGTATGCGTTCAGAAAGAGTCTCTATAGTGTCGTCATCTTTTATTTCAACGGCTCTTTGAGCAAGGATTGCGCCGTTGTCCATGAATTCATCGACAAGGTGAATTGTAACGCCGGTTACCTTTACGCCAAACTCAAAAGCGTCGTCTATTGCGTGAGTTCCCTTGAAGGATGGCAGCAGGGAGGGATGTATATTTACTATCCTTCCTTCCATTTGTTCTACAAAACTCTTCGAAAGCATTCTCATGTAGCCTGCAAGAACAAGCCATTCCGCGCCGTTTTCACGGAGCGCGCGCAACAGGTCGCTTTCCGCAATGTCTTTTAATGAATTCTTCTCGCCATATGAAAACATAAGGGACTGTAATCCAAAATCGCGTGCGGTTTGAAGCCCTTTTGCGTTTTTATTGTCGCTGCCGACAAAACATACCTCCGCTTTAAGCTTCCCGCTGTTTATCGCGTTTATTATGGCCTCCATATTGGAGCCGCGTCCTGATATCAGTATCGCTATTTTCGTCATAATTAAACTATATTACTTCTCCGATGATTATTGGACACTCTCCCAACCCCTCAAGATGATTAATTATCTTTGGGGCTTCATCATCCGCCGCAATAATAACGTAGCCTATACCGAGGTTAAAAACTCTTCTCATCTCGTTCTCTTCCACTCCCGCGCTTGCCACCAGGTCAAATATATATTCCCTTTTCCACGAGCTGTAATCGACTCTTATTGAGAGCCCTTCCGGGACAACTCTCATGCAATTCGCCTCAAGCCCTCCGCCCGTAATGTGAGCCATTCCCCGCGCCTCGTATTTTTCCAATACGGATGTGATTTGCTTTACGTACAGCTTTGTAGGAACGAGCATGACTTCCGCAAGCGGAGCGTTATACCCGTCAATATGCGAGTTCAGGGAGAAAGAGAGTCCGGCTTTGCTCAAAAGAGCTTTTCGCGCGAGGCTGAAGCCGTTGCTGTGAAGCCCGGAACTCTGAATTCCAATTAGCAAGTTCCCTTTCTCTATCTTTGCGCCGTTAATTATGTTTTCCTCTCGAACTATTCCGACGCTGAACCCGGCAAGGTCAAATCCGGTCTCCGAATAGACTCCCGGCATTTCAGCCGTCTCACCGCCGAGAAGGGTAGTGGAACACTCCGAGCACGCGGCAAGTATCCCGTCCATTATTTCGCTTAACAGCGGTAAATTAAGCTTTCCGCACGCCATATAGTCGAGAAAGAAAAGAGGTTTCGCGCCGCAAGTTATCAGATCGTTCACGCACATTGCCACAAGGTCCTGTCCAAGCCCGCGGTAGAACCCGGAGCGCGCGTATTCCTTCGCTATCTCGACCTTCGTCCCGACTCCGTCGCTACACGCCGCGAGGTATTGTCCCCCTCCAATGTCATACAAGCCGGAGAACCCCCCTATGCCGCTGTTTGCTCCATTTGCGGGGCGTGAATACTTTTGTGAGATTTTCTTAATCATTTCGACCCAATTGTCCCCAGCGGCAATGTTTACCCCTGCTGATTCATAACTCATGGTTGTGGCGGTGTTTTTCATATTAAGCTCCTTTATTAAATAAGACTTCCAATAATATTTTTCCCAAATCTACTACGGGAATATAGCGAAAATATAATTGCATATTATATACGTAAATATGTATAAAAAAACCGCCTTGCGGCGGTTTTTTTAATGCTGATACTCTTGTTGCTGATACATTAGCGTATCAAATAATAATATACCCTTTATGGTTTTCTGCGAAGCGCAAACCACGCCAGCGCTACTATAGCCAGCATAGGAACTCCGGTGTTACAGCCGTTCTCACATATATCTTCCAATACATCCTTGATGCAGTCTATGCAATCGCCGCCAGTTCCAGAATCAGATTTTACCGTAACCTTTACCACGTTGGAAAGTATGGGATCCGCGCCTGCAGCGCTTACTTCGCAGTAATAGTAATAAGTTCCAGGTTTGAGTGTCGTTGGTATCGGGAAGTTCGCGCCATTCGCGCCGGAAATAGGAGTCCCGCCAACAGTGCTATCCGTCGTGTTGCTGAACCACTGATAATTGAGAGTTGCTCCCATTGTCGCGCTAGCGGCAATCGTCAGGCTTTCCGTGATTTTTCCCTCAGTGACAGTAATAGGAGAAGCGAGCGGAGCGTCAAGCGTAATTACTGGAGCTACGTTAGCTGCCACAGGAATGACGACGTTGGTCGCATCGTTGTCGATGGTGAAGGTGAAGGCGTTACCGCCGGTATAACCCGCAGCGTTGGTACCGCCTGTGGTGATGATAAGGGCAAGTTTATTGCCCTTTGTGGCGGTGTGAATCGCAGGCTGCAGGTAAAGGCTGTAGTCGTTGAACACGCCTATACTGTCTTTGGCGACAATACGATTTGCGCGGTCAGCCGTATAGCTGTAATAATCTGCCTTCGGGTTTGATAAATCCATCCATCCTTTGGCGATTTCCCTATAAGTACCTGTTGTCGCTTGAATGAATCTGGCTATGTTGTGGCTGGTTATACCGCCGCCCTGCCATGATCCTCCGTCTTTAGAGGCAACATCAATAGTAACGTTGATGGTGGAACCCATAGAATTACTGCCGAAGTACTTAAGTGTAGTTCCCGGCGCAGCAACTTCCACGAGTTTAGCGTGCATTCTCAGGGGCTCGTCTAAGCTTACTCCCACGGAACTTATGGCTGCTCTTATATTTACTCTGGTAACGCCCTTGACTGTAACATCATCAGGAAGTTCAAGGTGATACACCGTGCTGCCCGCTGTAGGAGCATCAAGGAAGTTTTGCCATTGGTTGTTCACATTAGCGCTGTTAATAACTGTTAAGTCTTCTGCTGCTGCTGCTGTGAATACGCTTCTTGTAACTGCGGGCGCCGGCATAATGATTCCTTCATCGGCAGCAGCTTTATTCTTGTAGGCGTCAAGCGGCGTGTGGTCAAGAAGCGGGAAATCTACGCTGAAATCAATAGGTGTTTCTCGCACTGCTTTGGATATAGCCATAGCTTGGAAGCTGGGGCTGGTTTTAACGCGGTGAGCGTTATTCAGAACAATAGTATTGGCGCTGTTCCAACTGTCATATGACACCCATTCGCCGGTTACATTGTTCTGTGAAAGGACGCCGGGCAACAGATCTTTAATGCCGTTGTCTATACCGTACAGGTAGTTGCTGAACCACAAGTTGAGCCATTCATCATATGTGTAGGCGCCGCACATCATGGAGTAGGGGCGGGCTGCGTCCGTGGCGTTAGGGCTGGCTGCGGGGAAGGTCGGGGTCATGTGGTGGCCCTGGTGCCAAATCAACTTGACGTCAACGCCGGCTTTCTTAGCCGACTCATACATCAGTACGGATTGTTTGGGGCGAACGTTGTCATCGTTTGCGCCGTGAACCAGCAGTATGGGGATTTGAATTTTGCTGGGGCCCCAATCTCTGAACCAGTTCTCGACTGTGTAGTCGCGGAACGCCCAATGTTGACCGTAGTCGCCGACAAGCGCAGTCTCCTGCTGTCTCATCAATTGCGAATAACCGGCATATCTGTTATATATTGTGCTCCAAGTCGGAGAAGCCAGGCGGCTGTTTACATGCCACGCAAGGCCGACGATGTAGGGTATGCTGTTAGCCACGCCCTGGCTGTTTGTGTACTCGTACCAGCTCGCTATACCAGCCACGGGCACAACGGTCTTTAAACCCTTAACTCCGGATGTGGCAAGGCCGAACTGGGTGGTGCCGGCATAGGAGCGCCCGGTCATGCCCACATTGCCGTTTGACCAATCGGCTTTGATTTCGATATTGCTGACCAAATCGGTATATGCTTTGCGGTCTCCGGTTAGCCATTCTATAATGCACCTGAAAGCGTTGACTTCAACGTCAGCTCCGCAGGTAGCAAAGCCCTCGGAACCGGCGGAGCCGATACCTGCGCTCTGAACAACGGCGAAGCCGCGCACGAGGAAGTAATCGTACCAGTTAAGGTCTTCGTACTGAGTTTCGTTTGTTCCGGTACCCGGGCTGATGCTGGCGCTGGAGCTGCCGCCGCTGTAGCGGTAATACCAGTCGGTATGATGAGCGTTTGCCACCATATCTTCGAGGGTGGCCTCGCCTGCGCGAAGGCGCGGCGTCGCTGTTTTGAACAGATCCTCATGTTTGAGGCCGGGATTGGCTGCAAGGTATTCATTTCCGGCGGTCTGTATAGCCGCTGCGACGCTCTGTCCGTTGGTGCCTTCTATGTATGGGCGCGCTTCAAAAACCGTGGAGAACTTCGCGCCATCAAGAGCGGCTCTGGGCAATTGCACCAGCGTCTTAACCAGATCAAGCTTACCGTCATTATCCGTATCCAGATCGGATTCAACATAGACAACAAAACGTATAGCGCCTTCTCCGCTGGTATCATTGTAATGATTGTTACCATAATAGAATATTGGCTGCGCCATGCCGTTTACAAAATAAGGCTCCATAGGTTTTTTGCTCAGAGCATCCTGAAGCCCGCCAAAGGCGCCAGCCATGGCAATGTCCATGCTCGCTTTGACCTGATCGGTCACAATACCTGCGGGGTCATAATCCCAGTTGTCAAAGAAGCCCAGATTTTGGGCCAGAGAATTGCAATCATCCGGCGTACCCAGCATAGCATCCTTCATGCCTGCGGATTTGATTAGCGAAACTACATATTCATGCTGCGTTTGCGTTCCTGCAATTGCCATTCCAGATAAAATCACTGTCATGGTAAGCAGCGCTATAAAAATTACACGTACTAATTTGTTGCTTTTCACAAAAATCCCTCCTAAAAATAGGTTATATTTAATTTTTTACTTTAACACAATATCGCATGAAAATCAATAGGGAATTATGGAATCATAACACTTTATAATGCAAGGCTTTATTGTAAAAGTAAATGCGGAGTTTCAGTCGGCAGGCTCGTAATGTATCACGAAAGAGTTTGGTAAAAGATAAAAACGACCGAAATTAGAATTATTAGGTGATGTATAATTAATATGACTAATGTTCAGAAAATACATATTAATGATAAAGGGGTTGATTTGATGGATTACTCAAGAGAAGTTGAAGAGATGATCTGCATCGCTAAAGGCGCCAAACATGGCCCTGCGCCAATTCCGGAAGAAGGCCGCTGGGTTAAGGCAAAGCAGATTGGCGATATTTCAGGGCTTACTCATGGAGTAGGTTGGTGCGCTCCGCAACAGGGCGCCTGCAAGCTAACTTTGAACGTGAAAGGCGGAATAATTGAGGAAGCGCTTGTCGAGACATTGGGCTGCTCGGGGATGACTCACTCCGCTGCAATGGCCGCCGAGGCGCTATCGGGAAAGACCATACTTGAAGCTCTAAATACCGACCTTGTATGTGACGCGATAAATACAGCGATGAGGGAACTCTTCCTTCAGATAGCTTATGGACGCACTCAAACCGCTTTCTCATTGGGCGGGTTGCCCATTGGCGCGGGGCTTGAAGATTTGGGAAAAGGGCTTCGTTCTCAGATAGGGACGATGTTCAGCACGAGGGCTAAAGGAGTGCGCTACCTTGAAATGGCCGAAGGGTACGTTACCGAGCTTGCGCTTGATGTGAACAAGGAAATAATCGGTTATAAATTTGTTCACCTAGGCAAAATGATGGAAGCGATAAGAAAAGGCGTCGACCATAAAACCGCTTACGAAAAGAATATCGGAACCTATGGCCGTTTTGACGAGGCGGATACTGTAATCGATCCGCGAAAGGAATAGGGGGCGAACACGCATGATAACTTTTGAAGGCTACGAAAGAAGGAAAGCCAAACTTGAGGAAGAGCTAAAAAAGCATGGGCTGTCGACCCTTGAAGACACGAAGGAACTATGCGTATCCAAAGGTATAGATGTCGAAAAGATAGTGAGGGGCGTGCAGCAGATAGCGTTCGAAAACGCTGTGTGGGCTTATACTTTGGGCGCGGCAATCGCGATAAAGTCAGGGGTGAATAGCGCGGGTGAAGCTGCGGAGAAAATCGGAATAGGTCTGCAAGCTTTCTGCGTGCCGGGTTCGGTAGCCGAGCAGCGTGAAGTTGGCCTCGGACACGGAAACCTTGCCGCAATGCTCTTGGGCGAGAGCACAAAGTGTTTTTGTTTCCTTGCAGGTCACGAATCTTTTGCCGCTGCTGAAGGCGCTATAGGCATCGCGCGCACGGCGAATAAAGTTCGCGCAGAACCATTGAGAGTAATTCTAAACGGGCTCGGCAAGGACGCTGCATACATAATAAGCCGCATCAACGGCTTTACTTTTATTGAAACTGAGTACGACTACACAAAAGGCGTGTTAAATATAATTGAAGAAAAGAAGTTCTCGGGAGGCGATAAAGCAAAGGTCAAAGTTTACGGCGCCGATGACGTCAGCGAAGGCGTTTCGATAATGATCCATGAAGGGGTAGACGTTTCAATTACCGGAAATTCAACAAACCCGACCCGTTTCCAGCATCCGGTAGCGGGAACTTATAAGAAATGGGCGTCGGAACACGGAAAGAAGTATTTTTCGGTGGCCTCAGGAGGCGGGACAGGCCGCACGCTGCATCCCGACAACATGGCCGCAGGCCCCGCGTCATACGGCATGACCGACACGATGGGAAGAATGCACAGCGACGCGCAGTTCGCAGGTTCATCATCAGTGCCGGCGCACGTTGAGATGATGGGGCTCATCGGAATGGGAAACAACCCGATGGTAGGGGCTTCTGTTGCAGTCGCGGTGGCGGTGCAGGAAGCGATGAAAAGATAGTGGCGAGTGGCGAGAAAAGACAAAGGCTTTTCCTTTGCGTACGTACGTATTGACATATATAATGTATTTGGTAATATGGGGCAGAAGAAAGGGGTTTCTGCCCCGGTAAAACTATTAACTCCGTCCGGCTAACGTCGTCTATCCCACAAAAGGAGGATAAGACGAGTTAGCCAGTAAAGAACAGAGGCAAGATATGATACCTTGCTGAGGGTGGTAATCTTGCCTCTGAGCTTTTTACGGCGGAGTGACAGACGTTTTTTTCCCATCTATTCACCCACATTCTCATGGCAAGCTCCCCGTTTTCAGTGTTCCATGAATACACCCGGAGCCCCTTATATACTCAGTATACAATAAAATAAATAACTGCGGCAAAAAACAAAACATAAAACAACTGGATTGCAAAGCTCCATGTGTTATTGCGATTACCGCGCAACAAGAATACACGGCTTGCAATGACGATATAGCAACCCGTAGATATCAGGACAAAAGAGAGCCGGTCAAACCGCCCTTGTTTGTTGCAACAGTCTGCATGATAGGACTATCATTGCCTGTATGAATGAATTATAATATTATTCTGCATAATCATTCATTACCGAGGAGTGATTATGGATGGTCACCGCTTATATTGGCGGCTGGGGGAAACACAAATCCTGAAGTGATTTCAGCTCTTGTAATGGCGGGCGCGGATGTCAATGAGAAGAATAATAATGGCCTTACACCGCTTATGTTAGCTGCTCGAATCAATCCCAATCTGGAGGTGATAACAACACTTCTAAACCATGGAACAGCTCCAAAAGTGAAAGATGACTCCGGGAAAATGGCAATAGATTACGCAAGGGAAAATGAAAATCTCAAAAACGCCGAAGCGCTCAGGAGGTTGGAAGAAGCAAGCAAATGAAACAGGTAATGAAATACACGATAATCAGCACAGTCACTGAAAACAACAAAGAAGCCGACGCCGTAATATCAGAGCTATCCGCTTTGGAAACAGAGACAGATATAATTTATACTGATAACATGAGTATCTGCGGTTGCGCTGGATGTTATGACTGTTGGTTGAAAACGCCGGGCATTTGTTCAATCAAAGATGATCATGAGCAAATCTTTGTCAAGCTGTTGCAGTCAGATCGCGTAATATTCATCGCAGAAGTAAAGCTTGGTTTCGTCTCCTACAAAATGAAAAATCTGCTTGACAGAATGCTTCCCATCCTCACGATATATCTTAAATTTAAAAACGGACAAATGCGCCATTACACACGTTATAAGAACCGTACAGACTTGGGCTTGCTGTATATTGGCAATGCTGATGCTGAATATTTGGCCGGATGGATGGAACGGGTAGCCATTAACTTTGACTCCCGGTCATTAGGAGTTTACGAAATTGGAAACAGGAAGGAGTTTTATCATGCACTTGGTGATCATTAGCTGCTCGCCGAGAGCCCAAAAAGATAGCAATACCTCAAAAATCATTGAAAGATTTAAGGCGGGGTTTGAAAAAGAAAGCCATACGACGGAAGTGCATTATTTATTCATGAAAAACACTTGGGCAAGTATCCGGGAAGCATTTGACCGAAATGAACATATTCTTTTTGCCGTTCCGCTTTTTGTCGAGTGTATACCGGGAATTATGCTAGAATTCTTGGAGACTCTAAAACCAAAAGAATACGCGCATGGCGCGGCGAAAACAAAAATCGGCTTTATTTTACAGGGCGGGTTTGCAGAAGCGTCTCAGCTACGATGCGGCGAACAGTATCTGGAATGTCTGCCGGAGCATTTGAATTGTGAATACACGGGCGCGTTGATCAAGGGTAATATGTTTGTTCTCGGTATGCTGAATGATAAAGGAGTTAAGTCACTGGCCGCTCCTTTTGTGGATATGGGCGCTTATTACGGGAAACACGGAGTTTTCCCAAAAGATATAGTCTCAGAATTCGCCAAACCGGAGTATTATTCAAAGACTAATATCTTTTTTTTCACGTTGCTAAGCCCATTACAGAAACTTTTTTTTAGTTTGTTCGCAAGAAAGCGCGGCTGTAAAGCCTCATTGAATGCAAAACCATATCATTGAACATTGAACTCCTAACTCCTAACTCCTAACTCCTAACTCCTAACTCCCAACTATTATCTTTCCCGCTAACTCCCGCGCCAATAGCCCGCTCACTCCCTCATACTTGTCCCCTGCTTGAGCGTGAGTCAGAGCGCCTAGCGTCGCCGCATCCATTGGAGGCATTCCGGCGGCGAGGAATGCGCCTATTATACCTGAGAGGACGTCGCCTGAGCCGGGGACGGCAAGCTGCGGGCCGCCTTCAAGAATTACCCTTTTTTCCTCGCCGTTACATATTAGCGTGTGGAATCCTTTCAGGAGGGTTACGCCGAATTCATTTGCCAACTCAACGCACGACGTGAGCCGCTCTCTGGAAATCTTTACCGCGTCTTTCCCTAACATATAGGCGGCTTCCCCTTCGTGAGGGGTGATGACGGTGGAATTTGGAATTCTACAGAAGCTTCCGTTCCTCCTAATATCAGCAGTATGCCGCAGAGCGTCAGCGTCGAGGAGCAGAGGTTTGCCCCACGCGCGGCATAGCCACTCTGTCGCTTTACGCGCTCCTTCTGCAAGTCCGATTCCCGGGCCGCATACCAGAGCGCCGCACTTGGCAAGCCATGGGGACGCGCTCCGCTCGAAGCTCTCGTAATCAATAGAGCCGTTTTTTGACTCAAGGGGTATAAATATCGCCTCCGGCAACAATGCCGAGGCGCCGCTCACCATAAAATCCGGAATTGCGAGGTAGACAAGGCCGCATCCGGCTTTGAGCGCGCCCATTGCGGCGAGCACGGGCGCGCCTCTGTAGAAATTGCATCCTCCGACGATCATCAACGCGCCGCGCGTTCCCTTGTGCGCGTCTTTTGGAATTCCCGGCGTCATAAATGGTATGTCCGATTTATCGTAACCGGTCAATTCATGAGCGCTCAATACTAGTTCAGGCGGAATTCCAATGTCGCAAACTCTGACTTCCCCGCTGTTAAGCGAGCCGGGAGACACCGCAAGCCCTGTTTTGGGGGCCAGAAACGTCAATGTCAACTCCGCATTCACAGCCGTCTCAGCGGCTTCCCCTGTGTCGGGGTTAATTCCGCTCGGAATGTCGAGCGAGATTACCCGTTGCGCTTCCCCGCAAAGCTCAACAAGCCTCTTGACCTCGCCTCTTGGAACGCCGCTTGAGCCGGTTCCCAAAAGCGCGTCAACTGTCAAGTCGGACGGGCGAACAAGATCTGACAGTTCGTCATCCGTGAGATTTGCTGAATAATATATCCTCGCTTTTGATTTAAGGAATGCAGCGGCTGATGAAGCAGTCATGGAAACAAATGTATTAGCGGCAATTGCCGCGTCGTTCTTATATTCGCCGACATTAATTGTTGCAACGACAGTGGGCGCGCGCCCCGCGAGGGCAAGGCGCCTCGCGGCGACGAACCCGTCGCCCCCATTGTTGCCCGGGCCGCATAGGATCAGAATATTGTGAGCTTCCAGATATCTCTCCATCAAAGCTTCCGCCGCTCCGCGCCCCGCATTTTCCATCAGCGCAAATCCGGGTATACCAAACTGTTCCGTTGCGATTCTGTCCGCTTCTCTGATGTCAGAACTTTTATAATACTTTATCATAACTTGACCTCTTCCAACGTCACGAAAATGGCGTTCGGTGAAGTGAAGCGCGCGTCTTTGCTTCCGTCTCCGAAAACGAAGAAGCCCCTTTTCTGCTTACCCCCGCGCTCCGGGAACGGGTCGGCGTCCCTAAAAGAGGAACTCAGCGAGTACAGGTCAGTTTTGGAGTCGGCGATTATCGTTTCCACTCCAGTGTAGACATCGTCCTTTAACGCAATGTTGACTGAAATGTAGAGGGCGTCAGGGTCATAATCTGATACTCTCTTGTAGTAAAACATGTCAGCGATCGCGCCTGCGGGCAGGGTCAATGGAACAGCGCCGCCGTCAATCAAAATCTTGAAGGAAATCAAAGGAGCAATCTCGTTTATGTCGCCGGTTAGAATTGAATTCCAACTCTTGCTGCTCATGCCGTCAGGTTTCTTTGCCTTAAATTCAAGCCTCATCGGAAGGACAAACGTCTCTTTTGAAGAAATTTTTGAAGGGTCGAGGTAAATCTGAGAGCCTTTTCTTATTCCGGGATAATTCGGATTGTGCCCTGCCGCTATTTGATCGTTTGTAAGCTGATTCCCTCGCGTTCTGAACATCGGAATATCAAACGAAGTCGCCGCAAGAAGTTTTATCCTTTCATCCCCCATGTGCGCCTGAAGGATAGCGCTCTTTGCGTCATTATATGTTCCAACAGTGACGTCAAGAAGGTCAAGGTCCGCTCTGTTTGAGTTAAGCCCGGGGATATCCGCCCACATGAACTTAGCGCCCGCAGGCCCTGAATAGCGCGCCATTTCCAGTAGCCCGTCGGCCAGAACCTTCGTCATTTGTGTAATAGATTTTACCTTCATCCTCTCATTTGGTGAGTGCCACCAGCTCTCGTCGCACGGAAACACAGCGCCGAAGGCGTTCATTTTGTTGAAGAAATCCGCCGCGAGAGTCCCTCCGATTCCGCCCTGCGGATACGACAACCCAAGCGCCTCGTACGGGCCGTTGAATGCTACAGGATCGGATTTTAAGGACGCCCTGTAGCTCGCGAACAAAAGAGTCGTGAGCGGGTTATTATGAGACAAATAAAGCACCGGTTTCGAGAAATCCGGCGCGGGCGTTATGGAGTAACCTTTGCTCTTCCATGCATTTGTAACGGCGACAGAAGCGGCGTTGTATTTAGATTCATTTATGTGCATGCTTCTTGAAAGCATGTTAATGCTTAAATCTCCCGTCCATGAATTATAAAAACTTGAAACGGGAACCTCGCCGTGCTCCAAGACAGCGCCAAACGCAAACGTCAAATTCGGGCAGCTGTTGTCGGGATTGCGAAGGAGGCTCGGGGGAATGCCCATGTACGTCCCTATATAATCCTCAACTCCGCCTCGGAATAACAGGTCGGCTATTCCGTCAGCGGCCTTTTTTAATTGTAAATCCGATGACTTAACTCCCGCTGCTCCAAGCGCTTCTGAAAGCAGCGACATTCCCCATACAATGGCGTTACTGCTGAATTGAGGCATCTGAAATTCCATTGCCACATCAGTGTTTATAGTCAGTATTAGTCTTTTTGGAGGCCCCGGCGATTTAGAAACACTCACCTTTCCGCTCCATCCTTTTGCCGCAGCGGCGCTCTCCAAGTCTTTCCTGAATACGTCTTTGGAGGCGGGGGACACTCTGCTCAAGTCAATCGTGAATACGGCTTTCGAAGCTATAAGGGTGGCGGCGCCGTGAACGATGTTTTTTAGCGTCTCGTCTCCTGACCTCTCAGTAACTGCAAATGAACCGGAAAGGAGGCGAAACGCCTTTTTCGAGTCACCGGCAAGATTCATGTGTACCGCGCGGTTTGACCTGACAGAATTTCCAATAATCATCGGAAAATGAGAATCTGCTGTGAACGCCGCTATCGGTATTTCTTCCCTGTTGAGAAACTTGTACGCCCAGTTATCGTAAAAACTCGGGCTGGCTGTGTAATATGGAATATTCATAAACTTCAGGGTGTTTGCGACAGAAGGCGATCTCAAGCCGCTATCCTCATATCCTGCCATCACAACGCGTATACGTCTGTCAACCGGTAATTTTGCGTCCATAAGGGCTTTTGCCGCGAAGAGGGTCGCGATTGTCGGGCCGCTGTCGTCTTGCGCTCCGACTCCGTAAAGCCAATTATCTTTAATATATGGCGTCCTATATTGATTCGGGTAGTGTACGGAATCCTTGCCCCTCTTTCCGTCCGCCCCCCTCCAGCGGGCAAGATTGGCAGCAGTTACAGAAGCTTTTGGAGAGTCAAGGTGCCCGAACGCCATCACCATCTCAGGCGCGTCCGGGTCGCCAAACTCCGCGTAAATATAATTATACGGCTGGCGCTGAACGATTACAGGAAACCCGAGAGCTTTCGACAGCCGCTTTGCCCACGCGAACTTAGCGGTCTTTCTATCGCCCTCATAGTCATTATACATGTCGCTGGGGACTGTGAACGGATATGTCGCCGGGGCTTTTCTTTCTCTTGTTATCGAGTCATGGCTTATCGCCGTTGCTATCCCACCGATGAGGCTCGTTGGATTGCTTATATCTCCTACGAGCGCATCGACATTTGAATGAATCTCTGAACGCTCTTCCGGCGTAATTGAATTAATCTCATCTAACTCAATTTCACGCATAAACCGGCGCGTAAGCTCTCTCCAACCGGGCGGTTCGGCTGTTGTTAAAGCATTAGCCGCAGATGAAACTCTCGCTGATATGGCAAGTAACATAATCATTAACAGAAAACACAGCGCGAAATTAATTTTTTTCATATCGTGAATCCTTCTTCCTATTTACTTTGTTGTCTCAGTTTGCGATTTTAAAACATAAGAGGAGTATCGGTTATTACCAACCCTCTCGATTGTTCCGTCGCTCATCATCTCGCGGAGCAACGCTCTCACGCGACCATCGCTGAGTCCAATTAAATTCATAAAATCACCGACTTTAGCGTGACCATTTATTTCAAGAAACGACATAACGGCGCGTTTCCTATCGGTCGGCGCAACCGATTGCGACCGATTGGCGACCGATTGGCGACCGATTGAAGCATCAGTTTCATTTCTTTTAAATGTGACTTTGAAGAAGCCAACAAATTCAAATTCAGGCTCGGCAACGTTCGCTTTCCGTGTAGCGTTCCTCATTCGACCGATGCCTGTTCCCATTTGCTCAATATAGTCGATACGAAAAAACATGCTGGCTATGCTGGAGTTTCGCGCGATGCTAACAGTTCCGAAGTTTTCTCTGGTAATACCTTTACAGACGCCTCCCGGGCTGACAATGTCCACGCGATCGTCGAAGATTTCTATCATGACCCGCGCGCCCTTCTCGAAGTAATCCCGATGACAGACGGCGTTAACCACAGCTTCTCGAAGCGCGTCTTCCGGGAGTTCCAGGATATTTTCGCGTCTAAGCCCACCGATTTTGTAGCTGACGCGCAGGTGTTTTTTAAGAAAAACAATCGCGTCGTCAATATTACTGACAATATCGCTGTTCAGTTCTTTGGCGTCTAAAATATATGCTTTATCTGTCCCTTTATATAGAGCGCAAACGATACCCGCATGACGGAATAAAATGTCCTCATCGTTCACACGGAAAAACAAGGCCCCGGTGTTGGTGAAGCATAGCTTTCCACCGGAAATTCCGGCACAGTTCAGGTTCTTCAGTATGGCTTCCCGTTCAAGAACATCGCTAATTTTCGCAATCTTTAGATATCGCTTGTATGCGGCTTCGTTAAATCGTTCATTAATAGGTAAATCGTCACGAACAATTTCATCATACCGTACTCTGCCTTCGTTTTGGAAAAACTCAATGATACTGTCGCGGTCCAATTTTTGTGAGTTGGGGCCCGACCGCATATAGAAGCCTGCCGGACATGAGTACGGCTTATGTGTTCCTTCCGGTACTGATAGTACGATAATGCTATCAATAATATTAATGCTCACGTTCAGCCGAGGTTCAATTTTATTGATAGTATCCTGTATTCGGGAACGTGCATTGTTGCTAGTATCAGTCCCAACAACATAACCTTTATCATTGACGCCGATATATACCTTTCCGCCGGAAGCGTTTGCAAAAGCACAGACCTCCAAAGGAAGTTCTTTGTCCGGGTTTTCCTTAAACTCAACGGTGTAACTTTCCCCCTCGCTGAGGATAACATCTATATTACTGACCAATTGAAAGCCTCCTTACTTAATGGCTCTTATTTTACTGTGAATCGGCTCAAATACGCTAGGCTGGGTAATCTCCCATAAACTGGTAGAATAAATCTTTTTTTTCTTTGTATACTCTGAGATTTTATCAAGACAAGTCACGCATATATGTGGCGATAATGTTTTTGAATTGTCTGTAATAAGCCAATCAAGAAAAGTCTCCCTCATTGAAACTGATTCTAAGGAAGTCTCTTTACTAGAAATGTTTGTAGCAGTATTATGAGAAACTTCCATAGCTCTTTCTTAGACTGCTTTTATTGTTTATGCGTGTGATATCAGTTTGCATTTTTCCTCCCCGTGAGGTTAAATTTATCACCTGCCGTTTGCCTGACAAATCGTATTTGTTTTTTACAATACTGATTCCTGTTTGTCAAGGTATAAGAAAAATAGAATTGCATCAGTTTTCAAGTAGCTCGTTTGGGGTTGTTCATTAAGTAATTTTTAGTATCCATATGTCTTGCGCTCCTTCTTTTTTGTGGTATTATAATGGTCAAATAAGGTCAAATAGTCGCAAGAAGGAGGCATCGAAAATGGATTTCAATAAATTTACGCGTAAATCGCAGGAGGCTGTAGCTGCCGCACAGGATATTGCTATAGCGAACAGGAATCAGGAGACGGATGTCCCGCACCTTTTGCTCGCGCTCGTTAGCGACAGCGAAGGCTTAATCCCCCGCCTTCTCAATAAAATGAACGCGGATACGGAAGCTATTGCGCGTTACGTTGAGGAGGAAATAGCCCGAAAGCCTAAAGTGACCGGCAGCGGCGCGGAACAGGGTAAAGTCTATGTAACACAAAAACTTCAGTCCGCTTTTGTGAACGCGCAGGCAAAAGCCTCTGCGCTTAAGGACGAGTATGTATCGGTTGAGCATCTTTTCCTTGCGATACTTGAGGACGACTACTGGGGAAAAATGCTCCGGCGCTTCAATGGACTGAATTCCGACATGTTTCTTGAAGCGCTTGTAAGCGTTCGGGGCTCGCAGAGAGTGCAAAGCGCCGACCCCGAGGCGGCATACGAAGCGCTCCTGAAATACGGGCGCGACCTTGTTGACGCTGCGGGGCAGAATAAGCTTGACCCCGTAATAGGAAGGGATGAAGAGGTCAGAAGGGTCATCAGGATCCTAAGCCGAAAAACAAAAAACAACCCTGTCATTATAGGCGACCCCGGCGTCGGCAAGACGGCGATAGTCGAGGGGTTAGCCCAAAGAATAGTTCGAGGCGACGTCCCCGAAGGGCTGAAGGATAAAACCATATTCGCGCTCGATATGGGTTCGCTTATTGCGGGAGCTAAATTCAGGGGCGAGTTTGAAGAGCGGTTAAAGGCGGTTCTCAATGAAGTAAAACAAAGCGACGGCAGGATAATACTTTTCATCGACGAGCTTCATACGATAGTTGGCGCGGGCGCTGCGGAGGGCGCTGTTGACGCGGGGAACATGCTGAAACCCATGCTCGCGCGCGGCGAACTGCACTGCATCGGAGCTACAACTACAGATGAATACAGAAGACATATAGAAAAGGACGCTGCTTTAGCCCGAAGGTTTCAAACCGTCATGATAGAACAGCCTGATGTTGAGGACACTATTTCAATTTTACGCGGAATTAAGGAGAGACTTCAGGTGCATCACGGGGTCAGAATAAGGGACAGCGCCCTCGTGGCTGCCGCAGTGTTATCAAATCGCTATATTACTGACAGATTCCTGCCGGACAAAGCCATTGACCTTGTGGACGAGGCATGTGCGATGCTGCGCACAGAAATAGACTCATTACCGGCGGCATTGGACGCCGCGAACAGGAAAGTCATGCAGCTTGAGATAGAGGAGGCTGCGTTGAAGAAAGAGAAAGATCCCGCATCAAAAGCGAGGCTCTCGAATTTACAGAAGGAGCTTCAGGATGCCCGCGCGGAATCGAATTCATTACGCGCGCAATATGAGGCGGAAAAAGGGAGCATTTCGGGCATAAGGGAACTGAGGGCTAAAATTGAGGAATTACATTTACAGATAGAGAAAGCTGAACGCAGTTACGACCTGAATAAAGCCGCCGAACTAAAACACGGGCAGCTCCCGCGCCTTCAGGAGGAATTGAGCAGGAAGGAGTCCGAGTTTGAAAAACAAAATACTCAAACTCTCTTGAAAGAGGAGGTAAACGAGGAGGAAATTGCCGATATCATAAGCCGCTGGACTGGAATTCCCGTGAAAAGGCTCGTCGAGGGGGAGATGGAGAAGCTTCTGAAACTGGATGAGATTCTGCATAAACGCATAATCGGGCAGGACGAGGCTGTCGGTCTGGTCGCGGACGCAGTGCTGCGCGCGCGGAGCGGGATAAAGGATCCCAAGCGCCCCATAGGTTCATTTATTTTCCTCGGGCCCACGGGAGTCGGCAAGACCGAGCTGGCTAAAACGCTTGCGGAAGCGCTTTTTGACAGTGAAGACAACATGGTTCGGATAGATATGAGCGAGTATATGGAAAAACACGCGGTATCAAGGCTTATTGGCGCGCCGCCCGGTTACATTGGATACGATGAGGGCGGGCAACTCACTGAAGCTGTTAGGCGGCGTCCATATTCGGTCATATTGTTCGACGAAATAGAGAAGGCGCACAGCGACGTTTTCAATACGCTGCTTCAGATTTTGGACGATGGAAGGATAACCGACTCGCAGGGGCACACGGTAGATTTTAAAAACACGGTGATAATAATGACAAGCAACATAGGCGCCCCTCTTCTGGTTGAAGGTATCGGCGCGGACGGCGAAATATCAGAACGGGCGCGGGAGCAAGTGATGACTGAGCTGCGAGGCTGTTTCAGGCCAGAGTTCCTGAACCGCGTCGACGATATCGTGTTGTTCAAACCTCTGAAAAAGGACGAGATCAACAAGATAGTGAAAATCATGCTGAAGGGGCTCGCTTCAAGGCTCAAGGAACGCAGGATAAACCTTGATTTCTCGGACGAAGCCGTAAAACTGATTTCCGACGCCGGATTCGATCCCGTTTACGGCGCGCGCCCGTTGAAGAGGTTTATAGTGAGACAAGTAGAAACGAAACTTGCGCGCGCGCTGATTGCAGGCAAAGTCAAGGACGGAACAAATATAAAGGTAGGTGTCGCTGATGCGGGCGCCGGGAGCGACGTCACGCATGAATTAGATTTCAGTTTTGAGTAGAAAAATAGACAATAATTGACATAACGCGGAAAGTAGATTAGTCTTATACTAGTCTTATTAAAAGGAGCGTAAAACGCTAATGCAAACTGTCGGAATGTATGAGACAAAAACGAAACTGGCGGCTATTTTAGATCAGGTCTGCGATGGAAATACTTTTACCATTACGAGACATGGAGTGCCTATAGCAACTATAAGCCCTGTTGATAACCCCGCTTCAAATATCAATGAAACAATTGCAGCCATCAGGGCTTCACGTAAGAATTTCGCCGAGGCTTTCAAAGGAGTAGATATCAGGGAGCTGATCAATGAGGGCAGAAGATGACGAGGCCGTCGTTTATTATTGATGCTTCAATAATACTTGCATGGTACAACCCGGAAGAAGAGAATTCTTATGCGGATGATATTCTGAGCTGTCTTAACGAAGAAATAGCGATTACGCCTCAGTTATGCTGTTTGGAAATAAACAACGTCATGAGGACATTTGAAAAAAAAGGCAAAATTTCAAGCTTTGATACGGAAAGAGCCATTGCGTCTATAAACGACTTGCCGATAAAGCTCGATAATAGGCCTGTAAACTTTGAAAATCCTTTTATGATGAGCCTTGCCCGAAAGTATGATCTGACAATTTACGATGCCTGCTATCTGGAACTGGCCGCGCGGCTCAATTTGCCCATTGCGACTCTCGACAAGAAGCTTATTGAAGCGGCAAAACAGGCTGGCGTACAGATAAAACTACAGAATCTATTACCGGTATGAAAATATAATAAACGAAAGAAGCACAGCTAAGGCACAATGCACATTGTACATTGATAAATCCAGCCACTCAAAGTTATTGCAGCGGGCGGCTACAAGCCGCTCCTACTGCATTTGACAACCCAAAGTCTCTGGATTTATCTTTTGCATTTGTCTTTCATTGATCATTGATCATTGTGCATTGTCTTATATAAGTACCCTCCCTCAGGGTTCTTTTCCACCGTGCCTACAGCGGGGAACGGCAGATGAACCCCTGCTATGGGCAGATTTTCTACAGCAGCTTTCTCCATGAAACGAATGCGCGCGGCTGCGGATTCATCCGGGTCCATATCGTATGAAGCGTTGTATTCAGGGCGTGGGAATTGAAGCGCCGCCGCGTGCACGAGGTCGCTCCAGAAAAGCAACTTTTCTCCTTCGGATTCCAGCAGGAACAACGTATTTCCCGGAGTGTGCCCGCGCGCGTCGATAGCTGTGATTCCCGGCGCCACTTCCGAGTCGAACTCAAAAGTACCTGTCGCGGCGCCGTAAAGCTCCATAATACTCCTCGCCATCTCGAACCCCGCCTTGCGATTCGGGAAAAGCTCCGGTGATTTTTCGTCTGTCCAAAAGTCGTATTCTATTCGGGAGGACAAAACGCGTGCTGACGGGAAAGCTTTTTCGCCGTCCCGAACGAGCCCCCCTATGTGGTCGCCGTGCATATGCGTAATGAGCACCTTTGTTATTTCCTCAGGAGCTACGCCGATATGTTTCAAACCTTCACCAAGCCGACTGGCGCGGTCGCCTGACGGAGTCCCGTTCCCTGCGTCGATAAGGATTGTCTCGCCTCCAGTTATAACAAGAAAAACCATCGTTGCGGAAGGACACTTGCCGGAAGGCGCATATTGCGAGATAACTTCCGGGGTAGCGGAAAAAACGCTCATGTCCCTCTCGCCTGTTGAGTCAGCTATCGCCCAAACGGAAGCTTTGCCAACTTTAAACTCCGCCACATTATCCCCAGCAGCCCAAGCAGCGCTGCAAAAAAATGAAGTTATTAGCATTACAACGAAAAACAAACAGAATATCGAATAGCGCATCACACAAATACCTCCTCAAGTTTTCATATTTCATCACAAATTTGTATATATTTATACATTGTACACTGTTTTACCGCTATGGGACGCTTCACTTTTGTTGTATTACAGAAATATTCTGTGATTTTTAGCATATATTTATGCGTTTAAATAATAAATTAGAATAGGTTATTGCCCCGGACTACATATTAAGCTATATTTTTGCTCAGTGAAGAAATATTTTTAGTGATATAATTGAGAAACAAAAAAAGGGAGGAATATATAATGGAGCAGAAAAGCAAAGTCACAGTCTTTCGCCCGTCATGGAAAAATTTCTTTTTACTTTACTTGCTTGTTTTTATAATATCCGCGCTGATGATATACATTTCATTTGGCAGCTTGTTCAGAGCAGGATGGCTAGCTAAAGCATGGTTGAAAAACGGCCTGTACATACTTGGTTTTGCAGGTATTCTGTACATTTTCGTGAAAATCATATACATCAGACTCGACGAGTGCTTTACTGTCAAAGAGGATGAAGTGGCTATGGAGCACGGTATTCTCAATAAAAAATCCACTGAAGTTGGTATAATGCAAATCCGCTCAATACAGGTGCAGCAGAGAATATGGCAACGCCTTTTCGATATTGGCGACATTTATATTGCTTCCGCAGGAACTGAAGGTTACGAGATAATAGCTCATGGAATAAATAAGCCGCATGAAATAAGGGACATGTTGCAGGCCATAATGAGAGCGGCGCCGGTGACGCCTGATAAGGATAGCAATCAGGAATAACTATAAATACAATGCACAATGCACAATGATTAATGAAAAACAATAGAAGATTTAATTCTGGGCGCTATACTTTTGGGGATTGTAAAATGTTTGAAAAACAAATGATAACAATCCCCATAAATATATTAATTTAAATCATGCTATACTTTTATTCTTCCTGTCCATAATATAAAAACCATTTCAGGAAATACCAAATGGCTGAACTTATCATTATGAGCCAGCCTAATGCTAAAACCGTTCCTCCTATAAATTTGTAGTGATGCAACAACCCCATATCTCCCAGTATGGCGTTCCAGTCGTGGATGCTTCGCGCCCCGCCAAGTAAAGGGAGCTTCATTGGCACTGCGTCCAAAATATAATAGGATATGTAAATAAAGTTTTCCCCAAGCCATATTCCCGAAAAAGCCACTCCCATAGGCTGTTTTGTACGCCAAAAAGAAATCAGAAACGCGATTGGTACGATACACTCAAGAAGCGTTCCTCCCAAAAGGTGCATGGTGCGCCCTAAAAAAGCAAATATAACGTGCCCCGCTTCATGAATAATAAGATTGAAATTGTCAAGGATGCCCGCATAACCGGTCTCATTGTTTATCAGATAAATAAAAAGATAATCGCGCAAACTTCAAATATTATTACGGACACAACGTGAGGCACAGGCCAGGATTTGTTTTCTCTTTCGTCGTATGTCGTGTTATTATATTGGTTCAAGTATTATCATCTTTCTTTCTTCATATTTATCGTAGCTTACTGTGACGTATGATAGCATAAAATAACAGAACCGTTGCCGTACGTTATTCTGGTCAACGGTTCCGTTATGATTTGAATATAAAATCAGCTAGTTACGTAAGCTGCTGCTGTTTTGTCGTTTTCTTGAAGAAGAAACACGCCGCTATGATTACAACAGAAGCGCCTATGCTCAACTGAATATCGTGATATATGGCTACGAGAGCCACGCATGCCAAGATGATACGCTCCCAAACTTTTAAGTTCCTAAAGAGCCAGCCCTCCAGCCCGCCTGCCATCGCCATTACTCCAAGAAGCGCCGACACTATTAGTATTGTCAGGTCGAACAACGCTACGTTTTGTAACAGCAACATCGGGCTATAGACGAAAACATACGGCAGAATATATGACGCTATTGTGATACGAGTTGCGGTAAGTCCGGTCTTTGCTGTGCTCGCTCCGGCTATCCCAGCAGCGGCGAACGCCGCGAGACAAACCGGCGGGGTAAGGTCCGCCATTATTCCGAAGTAGAACACGAACAAATGCGCCGCTATTGGTATTATGTCCATTTTGATAAGCGCCGGAACGATAATGGTGCTGCACACGATGTAATTAGCCGTCGTCGGAAGCCCCATCCCGAGGATGAGGCAGGCTATCATGGCCATAACAAGCGTTGCCAGCAGGTTCCCTTCGGAAATAGCCACGATATTGCCAGATATAGTGAGTCCGAGGGATGTCAGCGACGAAGTGCCGACAACGAATCCAACGAGTGCGCAGGCCAGCGCCACTCCTAAGGCGCCTCTCGATCCATCGACGAGCGCGTTCAAAATTTTCTTTGGCCCCATCCTCGTATGCTTTCTCAACGTGCTGAACAGCAACACAGCAACGACGCCAGCGAATCCTGCCATGAGCGGTGTAAATCTCATCAAAAGCGCGCCTATTACCACTATTAACGGTATCAGCAAATGCCCGTCGTGTCTCATTACTGCGCCTAGCACAGGTAATTGATCGAACGGGAGTCCTTTGAGCCCGTCCTTCCTCGCGCGGAAATGCAGGTTAATGAATATAGCGGTGTAATACAATAACGCCGGAATTGCGGCAGCTGCTGCTATCGAGAGATATGGTATCCCAAGGAACTCGCTCATTATGAACGCTCCTGCGCCCATGACAGGCGGCATGAGTTGTCCTCCCGTTGACGCGGCGGCCGTAACTGCCCCCGCATAATGCGGGGAATAACCGACTTTTTTCATCAATGGGATGGTGAACGTTCCGGTTGTTGCGACATTAGCTATTGATGATCCGTTTATGGTGCCGAGCAATCCGGATGCCACGACTGCAACTTTTGCCGGGCCGCCGGGAGAGCCTCCAGCCAGTGCAAGCGCAAGCTCATTGAAAAATCTCGCCCCTCCGCTTTCGGATAAAAAAGCCCCGAAAATTATGAACATTATCACGAATGTCGACGAAACACCGAGCGCTACGCCGAAAATCCCTTCCGATGTCAGGTACATGTGCTGAACTATCCTGCTTATGGTATTACCGCGAATCTGAAACATCCCCGGCATGTAACTGCCGTAATAACAATATAGCAGAAACAGTATTGACAGACACGGAAGCACATTTCCAACGATCCTGCGTCCCGCTTCAAGGACTAAAAGGGTAGCTGCTATACCGAACCATACTTCGTACGAATATCCGAATATCATAAACGACGGGTCCGGCAACGCGCCCCTTCGAGCTATGTCCTTGTAGTATATGACTATATACCCGATGATTATTGCTGATACAGCCGCAAGTAGCCAATCTGCCCAATTGGTCGATTTTTTGTTTCCTTTGTTGCTAGCCGGGTAGAGTACAAAAACTGCTACTATGGCAAATGTGAGATGTATAGCCCTCTGAAGCACAAGTGGTAAAGTCACAATTATCGTCGAATCAAGACCGAAATAGTCCATCACGGCGATCAACACGGTCATGAATCCTCCCACATAAAGGTGGAAAAGGCTCATTGAGGCAAGCAGCACGGTGATGAAAACCCCCTGCCACCCTGATAGGCGGCGGAATCTGCTCTCTACGTCGTATTTCTCAACAAGGCTCGCTACCTCAGCCTCATCCATTGAAACTTCATTGATGAGGCTGTCAGGTCTCTTTTCAGGATCCTTTGTCATTATTTTATTACGCCTATCTCTTTGTAGTACTTCTCCGCGCCCGGATGAAGCGGAATACGGATGACCCCGATTTCAGCAGCGTTCATAAATGACATATTGGCCGCTACGTTCACGAGGTCCTGTTTGTTTTCGAAAAGCGCCTTTGTCATTTCGTACACGACGTCGGCATCTAATTTTTCATGCAGGGAAAGGATATTCCACGTTGCTGCCACTTTTAACGGTTCCGGCTGGTCTTTGTAAGAATTGGCGGGAATTGCGAATGGCGCGTAATACGGCAACTCCTTGTTAAGCGCCTCTACAACATCGTCCTCAAGCGCTATTAAGTGTCCCGTTCCCATTGTCATAACTTCCACAACGGCTGCCGAGCCAATACCGCCCATCATGAACGCCGCGTCGATGTTTTTATCGGCAAATGCGTTGGCCGTTTCGCTCAGGCTGAGGTTTTGGGCGCTTATGTCAGTGTCCGCGTCAATGCCGAGAGTTTTGAGCAATACGCGGCATGTGCTCTCAGTTCCGCTTCCTATAGCCCCGATGACGACCCTTTTTCCTTTGAGCTCCTTAACGCTCTTTATCCCGCTGCCCTCAGCGACCATCATGTGAATGGGTTCAGGGTAAAGAGGGACGGCGCCGCGAAGGTAAGTCTGAGCTTTGCCTTCAAACGCTTGCATCCCGTTGTAGGCAAAGTAGTAAAGGCCATCGGTAAAACCAACCTCTACATCTCCGTTTTCCATCAGCTGAATATTCTGAGTTGTTCCGCCCGTCGACTGAGCAGCTGCCTTCATGTCTGGGATAACCCTGTTCCATATTGTAGCCATGGCGGAGCCCACCGGGTAATACGTGCCTCCGGTTGAACCTGTCCCAATGTTGACGAAAGTGGCCGCGTAAGCTCCGGTCGCTAAAGCGCAAATAACCGCAAAAACCAATACAAATCTTTTCATAATTAAACACCTCCACTGAATTTTTTGTTTCAAATAATGACTGCCATACAAATACTATGGTATCACTTATTTCAGATTTTTCAAAGCTTCCATCATTCTTTGCATACCGCTGTCAATTTCCTCATAACTTGTGGAAAACGCAATGCGGATATGCCCTTCTCCTATTGCGCCAAACGCGTCGCCTGGAACGGTGGCTATTCTCGCTTCTTTGAGCAGATAGAGCGCTAAGTCCTTTGAATTCATTCCCCAGCGTCTCATATCGGGGAAAATGTAAAAAGCGCCGCGCGGGCGGACATATGGGATATTCATATCGTCAAAATAACTCATTATCAGCTTTCTTCGCCGGTCAAACTCTTCCGTCATTTCCCGCGCGCATTCCTGAGATTCGGTCAATGCGGCAACAGCGCCAGCTTGTACAAAAGTATTCGGGCAGCTGATTATATGCTGTTGCAGTTTCAGCATATCGGGGACCATTGAGTGCGGGACTATTAGTGAACCTATTCTCCAGCCGTCCATCGCGTAAGTCTTGGAAAAGCTGTTGATGACAATAGTGCGTTCCTTCATGCCGGGCGCTTTAGCTATCGGCATATAATCCGCCCCGTCGTATATGACGGCATTGTAAATGTCGTCCGACACCACAATGAGGTCATGCTTGGCGGCCAATTCCGCTATCTTGAGTATCTCGTCCCTATCGATAATCTGGCCGGTAGGATTATTGGGCGAGGTGAGCAAAATAGCCTTGGTTTTTGGTGTAATGTACTGCGCGAGCTTTTCTGCCGTCGGGATAAACAGCTCGTCATCGCTTATCGGGACGCTTACGACCTTTGCGCCCGCTAAAAACGCCAATCCGCCGTAATACACGTACATTGGCTGAGGGGCTATGACTTCATCCCCCGGGTCCAATATCCCCTGAAACGCAAGATAAATTGCCTGCGATGCGCCTACCGTAGCGAAAACGTCTTCAGGTGCAAATTCGAGACCAAAATCTTCCTTGAATCTGTGGCATACCGCCTCCTGAAACTTACGAGTCCCTTGACTTGCGGTGTAGTGCACCTGGCCTTTGTCAAGAGCTTCTTTCGCGGCTGCCTTGATATGTCCGGGCGTGTCGAAATCCGGCCTTCCTATAGAGAAATCGGTGATATGAACGCCCTGTTTCCTAAATTCTTCGACTTTTCCCAATACCTCCCTTATCTTTGACGGGTAAATACCCTTAGTTCTCTCTGCTGTGCTTACACTCAAAATTACAAAACCTCCCTTATATTCAGCAATTCGAAGTTTTTAACACGGGACGCCTATGGGTACGTCCCCCTACGCTCGCCTGACCTTTGGCAACTCAATGTCTTTAGCGCGGGACGCCCATGGGTGCGTCCCCTACGCGCTTAAAAATAGCAATTCGAAGTCTTTAACGCGGCGCGATGTGGACATCGCTCCCTACCCGTAAAACCTTCTACGTTGCCCAAACATCAATAAATCCCTATCTTTTGTCCATATCTTCTGTCTATGTCTTTCCACTCGTCACTCGCAACTCGCAACTGTTTTATTAACTAGATTATACGGTATTTCGCCGTCCAGCATTTTTAGTACTCCTTCTGAAACTTCCATCGCCATGCGTTGAAGCGACTCCTCGGTCATGGCGGCTGCATGCGGCGTTATAACAATGTTGTCAAGTTCAAAGAGCGGCAGATCCTTTCGGGGCGGCTCCTGCTCGAAGACATCAAGTGCAGCTCCCGCTATCCAATTTTCCTTGAGCGCGCGGTAGAGCGCGCTTTCGTCAACGATGCCGCCTCTGGCGCTGTTAATGAGGAAAGCCGAGCTTTTCATCATTTTTAATTGTGTTTCTCCGATCAAATTTCTAGTCGATGGCAGCAACGGCACATTTAACGTGATATAGTCGGATTTCATCAGCAGCTCGTCAAGCGTTTCGACCCAACGCGCGCCTTCAGGCAGCTCAAATTTATTATATACGGGCGGGTCGTAAACTAAAACTTGCATATCAAAAGCTTTCATACATTTCTGCGCTGTCAGTGAGCCAATCTTACCGAAGCCGGCGACTCCAAGAGTTTTATTTGTCAATTCGACGCCTCCCAAGCCGAGCGATTGGCAGAGCCCTGGCAAAGATTTGCCCTCAATAGATGTTTTCCCTTCGCGCATTGCTTTGGCTGCTATAAACAATTTCTTGCTTAAAGCCATCATTTGCGCTATTACGTGCTCGGCCACCGAAATGATGTTCGCTCGCGGCGAATTGATGACGGCAATTTTCTTGCGGGTCGCGTATTCCACGTCAATATTATCTAAGCCTATTCCGTGCCGTCCGATAACGCGTAATTTGTCCGAAGCGTCTATGACCTCGTTATACATTTTTGTGCTACGGATAATTATAGCGTCCACGCCTTTTATAGCGGCAAGCAGAGTGTCAATTTTCGTGTCGTTGGCAACAATGACGTCAGCTTTTAATTTTAAGTACTCGATGCCCACATTGTGGATTTTTTCGGTAAGCAATATTTTATACATGACGTGTCTCCAAATCCATTAGCACAGCTCGAAAGCCATAGCCATGCCCTGCCCGCCGGCGATACAGATAGCTGCTAGTCCCCGTTCCACACCGCGGCGGCGCATCTCGTGCAGCAGCGTGGTCGAGATGCGCGCCCCGGAACAGCCAAGAGGATGCCCTAAGGCTATAGCTCCGCCGTTTACGTTTACCTGTTCAAGGTCGAGTTTCAATTCATTAACGCAAGCCACTGCTTGAGCGGCGAAAGCTTCATTTATCTCAATAAGTTTAAAATCCGAAAGAGAGAGCCCGCGCGATTCCAACTTTTTCATCAGTTTCATTGTGGCCATGACGGGAGAGATTCCCATTATTCTGGGGTCCACTCCGACCGCAGCCGCGTCAATTATCTTGCATAATGGCTTGAGCCCCAGTGATGTCGCTTTTCCCGCCTCCATCAGAACAAGCGCAGAGGCGCCGTCGTTGCGTCCGGAAGCATTACCTGCAGTGACGAAGCCGTCCTTGAAGATGGTCTTAAGTTTCGCGAGCTTTTCAAGGTTGGTATCGCGTTTCGGATATTCGTCCACGTCAAAGGGAATGGGGTCCCCCTTGCGCTGCGGCAACATGACAGGAACTATTTCCTCGCTGAAACGTCCTGAATCAATGGCGTCAATCGCTTTATGCTGGCTTCTAAGAGCGAACTCATCCTGCGCCTCGCGGCTGACGTTGAACTGACGGGCGACATTGTCCGCCGTCTCAATCATGGAAAAACTCCCATATATATCGGCAGGTTGGCTCTTGGGCTGGCTTTCGACATTCGGGTCAACAAAAACCGTATTGCCGCTTCCAACGCCAAAACGCGCCCCGCGAACATAAAACGGCGCTGTGCTCATGCTTTCCACTCCGCCGACTAGGACGGTTTCCGAATAATCGCATTGAATTTGCTGCATCCCCGAGAGCATGGCCTGCATCCCCGACGCGCATTGGCGATGTATCGTATATGCTGGGACACTCTCGGGAATTTTAAGCATGAGCGACGTCACGCGCGCTATGTTCGGCGAGTCCGTCGTCTGTTTCGTCTGCCCCGCAATAACTTCGTCTATAATGCTTTTGTCGGTTCCGGCTTTATCCAAAGCCCCCTGCATTGCAACCTTGAGCAGTTCTTCAGGCTGCACGTCCTTAAGTTTTCCCCCTATGGAGCCTATCGCGGTACGCACTGCCGATAGTATAACGACTTCCTTCATCTCATAACCTTCCTCTCAACAATTTATATTAGCCTGCGGGCAAGGATGCTGCCCAATACGCCGATATTTTAGCAACTCGAAGTCTCTGTCTTTCTCTTTTGCCTTTCCTAATCCCTAATCCCTGCTTTTCTCTGCTTTTCCCTGTCTTTTCACTTGCCCTTGAACTTGGGCTCCCTTTTTTCGAGAAAAGCGTTGATGCCCTCCAAGTGGTCTTCTGTGCTGAAAGCGAGGCTCTGTGCCAGTAATTCGGCTTGCAGCCCGCTCAATAGATCGCTCTCAATTCCTCTATTAATGACTAACTTTGCGATTTTCATGATAATCGGGCTTTTGGCGGCTATCGCGCGCGCTATTTCAAGAGTTTTTGCCTCCAAATCGCTTATAGGAGCGACGCAATTGACTAATCCGATTTTCTCCGCTTCCTCAGCAAAAATTATTTTTCCCGTGAAAACCAATTCTTTTGCTTTGCCTACGCCAACAAGTCTGGCAAGTCGCTGAGTCCCCCCGCAGCCTGGCAAGATGCCGACGTTGAGTTCCGTCTGTCCGAACTTCGCTTCTTCTGATGCAATACGTATATCGCACGCCATGGCAACTTCCAGCCCTCCGCCGAGGCAAAAACCGTTTATCATAGCGATAGTGGGCTTGCTCACCGACTCTATGGCGGTGACGATATGCTGGTTTACGCCGTTAAAGGTTTCCACTGAACTGCGCGTTTTCAGGGCGTTGAGATCCGCTCCTGCAATAAAAGCTTTGTCGCCCGCTCCGGTCAGAATTATTACTCTAATTTCGTCGTCTTTGTCCAGTGCTATAAAAGCTTCGTGCAGTTCCTGCCATGCTTCTTTATTCAGCGCGTTCCGAACCTCTGGTCGGTTGACCGTAATTGTCCCAACAAAGCCTTTTTTCTCCGTAAAGATAAATTCTCCCATTGGCCTTTATTACCTCCCGTCGATTATTTTTTTTCGTACTCGTAGAAGCCTTTGCCTGTCTTACGTCCCCATTCCTTTTTCTCGTACATTTCCTTGACTATATCAAATCCGTTTGGTTTTACCCCTGTCTCTTCAAGTCTGCGCTTACCGGACATATAGTTCAAGTCGACGCCCGTAAGGTCAAGAAGTCGGAACGGACCCATGGGATGGTTCAAACCCAGCTCCACGCCCGTATCCAAATCCTGGGGAGAGCAAACGCCCTGTTCGATTAGGTAAAAAGCCTCATCGCGAATGGCGCGCAGAATACGATTGACCACAAAGCCGTCAATTTCCTTGTTTACGCGTATTGGGGTTTTGCCGGTACGCTTCGCAAAGTCCATGAGCAGCGTTATAGTCTCTTCAGCTGTATGCTCGCCCTTAATAACCTCCACTAATTTCATCGCGAGAGCGGGGTTGAAATAATGCATGTTTGCTAAACGGGCGGGATTATCGACGCAATTCATAAATAAAGAGGAGCCAATGTAACTGGAGTTTGACGCCAGAATAACATCCTCGCCTACACAGGCGTTCACATCCTTATAGAATTGCTCCTTAACCTCTTTGTCTTCCAAATTAGCCTCAATTACTAATTGCACACCATCTGTCGCCTCGGAGAGCGTCATCGCGAAAAAGAGTTTTCCCTTCGCTGCCGCCGCCTGCTCTGCGGTGAGCTTCTCTTTCGCCACGCGACCTTGCAGGTACTCGCTGACCCATGTTTCAATCTGGGAATAATCTTTGGAAGTGCATTTGTACAACACCGTTTCATAGCCGTAAAGAGCGCAGTTCAGAGCGATTTGCCGTCCCATCTGACCAGCTCCAACCACGCAAACCTTCTTGATATCTTCCACTTTCACTAAAATCACCTTCCTGTTTCTTTATTATTAAGACATATATGGCCTTGCATTGCTAATTGTAATAATCTCGCACTGCGCCAGCGTTTCCGGGGTCGGTTCCTGTCCTATGCCGGGAAGACTCGGAATTTCGTAGAATCCGTTTATAGGCTGGTAATCATATAGACATGAAGCTCTGCTTACCGGATTGAGCGCTCTCTGATGATGTTCGTGTATCAAAAAATTAGGCAGGACGGCTTCAATTTGTAGCGCGGCGGCTTTGGAAATCGGGCTGCCGCACACATGAATTTGTACCTGACAATCATAAGTATTTGCCATATCGCATATTTTTTTCGCTTCCGTTATGCCGCCGCATAGACAAAGGTCAGGTTGAACAACGTGCAGTACCCTTTTTTCCAGAAATTCCCTGTAGCCGTAACGGGTGTATAGTCGTTCCCCGGAAGCGATTGGAATATTGACTTTATTTTTGATTTCGACCATATTCTCCACATTAAGCGGGTGACATGGTTCTTCATAATAAAATATGCGCAATTCCTCAAGCGCTTGGCCTATTTGAATAGCGGCCGTCGTGTCCGTGTTGGAGTGCATCTCGACGATGATGTCCAAATCATCCCCGCCCGCTTCCCGCATCGCGAGGACTCTGTCATACACGGTACGAATGACTTTCTTTTCAAGTGGGCCGGTTATCTTCCAAGGGCCTTTCCCGTCGTGGCGGTCGCTGAAAATGATGGGATCGACCTTAACGGCGTTATACCCTTCTGCTATGACTCGCTTCGTCACGTCCGCATATTCGTCCGGAGTTACAAGCGTCTGCTTGTCTATTTTTTCTCCCCAGTTGAATTGAAGCTGGCTGGCATAAGTTCTAAGTACTTCGTTGGTTTTGCCGCCCAGTAGCTGGTAAACCGGGACATTCAACGCCTTTCCTTTAATATCCCAGAGGGCAATGTCAATGGCGCTGACAGCGGCGTTGACGACTGTCCCGCCGCCCATGCCCCAAAAAGTTTTCCGGAAAATGGTCTCCCAAATTAGCTCGCTTTTCATGGCGTCCATGCCGATTATTGCTTCTGCAAAATCCTGAATCATGCCGAATCCTGCGCGCCAGCCTTTTCCGTAGGCAAGACCGGCTTCTCCGTAGCCGCAGAGGCCCTCGTCAGTATTCACCCTGCAAATAACCGGCGACCACGCTCCGCGCGAGGAACCCGCGTTTCCGCTCTTCAGCTGCATTACATCTATGCTGGTAATTTTCATACTTAACCCCCTCAGAACAAAATAATCTACGATTAATGATTCATAGTAAGTCGGTCGGGCGACTTTTTTATCGACCCCCTATCGTCTGTTGATAGTATTATCACTAATATTTAAGGCTATATTATCCATGACGCGTTGAAGTTCCGTATCATATACAACAATATTGACTCCATCTTGATTTGTCGTATATTTTACATCATTAATAGTTACCTCCATGTAGTTTTTATCTTTGCGTTTTTCAGATACCATATTTACAGATAGCTCATAAACTTTATTATTGAATGAAATTGCCTCGTCATGAGATTCTTTGATGATAACACTGTTTCCATTTAAGACAGCAACATATCCAAAACTACTGCAATTATCAAACCCTGAATATGCATATTGTTTTTTTAAAACATCATCAATAGAAACTGGTGAATCTGACCGTGTCACAATAAAAGTAATATAGCGAGCATCACTCAATTTTGCCAAATATTTAATAAAATCATTTTCACCTATGAAAGGATTGCTCTCTCCGAACAATATTCCATAATCAAAATTTCTTACTAAATCTTTCATTTTTACTAATTCAGCTTCATAATTCTCAGCCGTTAATTTATGAGTCCCATTTTTGAAACAGTCTACCATTAAATTATTTATATCTGCACAATAGTGGGTGTAGTCTTTATAATTATACAGATTTGTTACTATATCTGACACATTTTGGAATAAAAACAACCTGACATTATTATAGGGAAGTAATACTTTTGTTGAATATTCCAAAACACTCAATTCATTTTCCATATGACTTAAATGCCAATAAAGAATGCTATATGGGGGGTAAAATATTATAAAATCAGTATTTGGATATGATTCTATCAAAGGTAGCAGATTAGTATACAGATTATCATGAGTCAGCCTTATAGCGCTGTCTAACGTTAATTGTTGCCTGTCAGCTTTTTTTTCATTTAAGTAAGAGCTCATCACAGTAAATTGACTAAAGGTATATGAATTATTCCAATATGAATAATCATCAAATAAATCTGAAGAAACACCTTTTAAAGCATTTAAAATATTATAGCCAATCTGAAAAAATACATCTTTGTTTAGTAGATATTGGACTTTACTAAACAAGCTTGAATCGTACAGATAATATGGTAATGGGTATCTTGTTTTGTCAGGATCGTCGATTAGCATAGGCAGATCTAATCCCAGATAAACTGTTTTAAGGTTTGGATTACTTTTTAATGCTCTTTCCAAAATAATGTTCATATTCTTTACTGAGGCTCCAGAGTAAGGAACTTTTATAGCGTTACTTCCCAATACTTTCTTGAAATAGCTCGTTTTAAAATTCTCGGTCATAGAAGAACCTGTAATCAGACTATCATATTCGAAGTGGCTGACTATGCCAGGATTTATATATGATTGTTGATTCAAACTATAAGGTATATTTTTTAGCGGTCCGTGGAAATGAAAAAACGGATCAATAATTGCCGTTGCGCTTGCAATTGTAATTAGAATCGTTGCAATTACCGACAAAGTATAGAGGCACCATTTCTTGTGCTTTTCCAATATTTCACCCCCTCTTTAAAAATTGAAATACAAGAACGTACTTACTTCTGAAAACGATAATACGCACCATACAATCAGAATAGTCGATACACACGAGCTTATTATTGTCGGGCTAAATTTCGCAGCCCTCTCGTACGTGTTTTTTGTAAATGAGACCGCCCATAAAGAAAATAAAACAAAAAATAGCATGTATATCATTGGGCCCCATAAAACTTCAACATTAAATAACTTGTTTATAGCTCTGAACTCAGGTAAACGGAAAGATTCAATTATTGAATCGTTTATACTATCAAAATTAAAATAGAAAATACTTTTTATTATTTGATTAGCTTGTTCGATTGAATCCGCGCGGAAATAAATCCATGTCATGTTTACAAACACGAATGTTATCAGCCAGTTTAGCGCCGGATGAAGGTTGTTGAATGTCTTCTGAAAAGTTCTGGTTATCAATGAAAAAACACCATGGATTGTTCCCCATAAAATAAAAGTCCAATTTGCCCCATGCCATAATCCGCTTACTATAAACACAATGAATATATTTATGTAAGTGAGGGCGCTCCCCCTACGGCTCCCTCCCAAAGGTATATATACATATCGCGTAAAAAACCTTGTTAGTGTCATATGCCACCTTTTCCAAAAATCAATTATAGTTAATGCACGGTACGGTGAATTAAAGTTCATTGGTAATGATATATTAAACATTAACCCGATACCTGTGGCCATATCGCAATATCCGCTAAAATCGAAATATAACTGGAATGTATAGAAAAGCATTATCAATAACGCATCAGTTGAATTCAACGCCAATATATTACCATACCCCCAATTAACGGCATTACCAAAAGTATCTGCAAGTAATACTTTTTTTGCCAATCCAAATGAAAAAGTCATTATGCCTATGGATAGGTTTTCATAATTTACTCGTTTTTTAGATGCATCAGCAAATTGGGGCACTATTTCATTATGAGTAACTATAGGTCCCGCTATTAATTGGGGAAAATATGTTACAAACAACGCATAATCCAAGAAATTGTAATCCGGGACTTCTCCTCTATAGCTGTCAATTATATAAGACAACTGTTGAAAGGTAAAAAAGCTGATACCTAGCGGCAGAATCAAGTGATGCGTAACAAAACTTGTCTTAAGCACACTATTTATATTCTCAATGAAGAAATCATAATATTTATAGTAAAACAAAATGCCAATATTGACCGTTAACGCAATTATCAGCCAAATACTCTTATTTGCATTTTTTGACGCCGATATTATTAGCTTATTCGCTGAATAATTGAAGCAGATGCTGAAAATGATTATCGGAAGATAGTATACGTTGAAAAACGCATAAAACCATAATGACATTCCTAATAACCAAATTTTCCCCCATTCGCGCGATATCTTATTCAATGAGAAATATCCTAAGAAAGCCAGGGGCAAGAAGAATAAAATAAATATATATGAGTTAAATAGCAACTTCCAACACTCCATAATATAAGCAATTACATAGATCAATACGCCCAGTTATTTGATGTATGCAAATTCTATAACACAGTGCTGTAACAAAAGCGGTCGGCAAAATGCCGCCCCTACAATATCTTGTGTTCATGATGCCGCTTGTCTACTATATATTGTGGTTTGATTTATCATATTATTACTTTTGCTACAGCCCTCTACAAAATATGTTTCAATAACTTCCATATTTCGCTATCTTCTCTAGCGCCATTTCAGCGCCGCTCATCACGTCGTCAATAAGTTCGCGAACCGTCCTTAACTCGCGAAGCATCCCCGCTATTTGCCCGGCTTGCAGGCTTCCCGTCTCCATGTCTCCTCCTACAGCCCTGGCTAGCGAGCCCGACAAAGGCTTAATAAGTTCCTCAAAAGGCGTTTGCCTGCTCGCCATTTCAAAGTAGTTGTCCGTAAGCTGATTGCGGAGGCAGCGCACGGGGTCCTTTGTTCCCAATCCTGTGATGACAGTATCCGTCTCTTTGGCGGCGAGCAGGCGCTCCTTATATGCTTGATGTATGGGGCACTCCCTTGTCGCAAGAAATGCGGTTCCGATTTGGACGCCAACCGCTCCCAGAGCCATTGCTGCCATAAAACCTTTTCCGTCTGCAATTCCACCAGCCGCAATCACAGGGATACTGACCGCGTCCGAGACCATCGCGACCAGAACCATAGTTGAAACCGAACCCACATGTCCGCCCGACTCTCCTCCTTCCGCCACCACTGCCGCAACGCCCAGGTCTTCAACCTTCACAGCCGCCCTCACGTGAGGGACAACTGAAATTACCTTGCAGCCGTTAGCCGTAAAATCCTTCATATAAGGCGCAGGGCTTCCGGCGCCCGTCGTTACCAGGGAGACTCCTTCGTCCAGAATGACATCGACCACTTCTTTGCAATATGGGTTTGCGAGCATTATATTCACGTTGAGCGGGCGCCTCGTTAGCGCTCGCGCCTCTCTTATTTGCTCCCGGACATAAGCTCCTTCCCTCGCAGCCGTTGCAATTGTGCCTAGCGCCCCCGCCTCGCTGACGGCAGCCGCAAACGCGCCCGATGAAACGTGCGCCATTCCCCCCTGAATAATGGGGTATTCTATTCCAAACAGTTCTTTTAATCTATTTCTCATCATTCCAGTTCTGCGAAACTTTGAAGCTTAGTGCGGGACTGCTCATTATTTTGTGTGCTCTGGTCGATTTCCAAACACAAACTGTATAGACCTGCCTCTTTTACATCCTTTATTATTAACGCCGAATCGTATTCCTCCACATCGCAAAAGCGCATCAGACAAATAACCACGCATGAAGCCCCGCTATCCTTTGCCATGTCCACAAGCATTTTACCTCTACTGAACTGCTTCTCATGCACCGTGGAGCATCCCCATCGGTTCATCCATTGCCCCGACAGGCGTTCCCAGGGATTGGCGCCGTCAGGTATTAAAGTCCGGTATTGACGCGACTCCTGAGCTATATCGTCCCCCACTACAGCTATGTTGTTCTCAACAAAAATTCTCAGAAATTCATTAGGTTCAGCGGTAATCCCTGATAATATCACCTTTTTGCCTTTCCAGTCATGCTTTGGCAGTTTATTAAGTTCGCCAATTATCTCCTGAACAGCTATTGTATGTTCTTCTTTTGGCATAAAAACCGCGCTTTTCATTACTGCGTGACGGATTATCGGGTTGACGACGTCAAGGTGATCGTTTGCAACTTGCGTAAAATTCATCATCGTTTTGGAATGTAAGTTGTAAACTTCGATGCTTGCGCTGAGTTTGTCGTCCTCTACTTTCTCGCCGGTCAGCTTCTCAACGCGGGCAGCAAGCGCCCGGTACTCCGCCGTGAGAAAATATTGGGCATATGTGTCATTTCTGTTCTGCGGGTGAATAAAGGCTGCGAGCTGAATATCTTTGACGCCCGCGCGCCATCCTGCGCTCATGCCGCGGAAGGTATCGCAAAGCATGGGCATTATCGCGCAAGAGATGCCTCTATATTTTCCCGTAATGCCAAACTCCAGGCAAGAGCGCATGACAGAGCAGGTGGATATAGGGTTGTATTTAGCCGCTATGGTCGGCGTCACCTGCCCGCCCCACAGCCCCATCGGGATCATTCCCGCAGCGTGTACCAGTTCTTCCGGAACATAAATGGGAAAACACCCGACTACCTTCTTTCCCTGAGCCAGATAACCGTCCAGAATTTTACGCGGATTCGCCGCTATTTCCTGAAGGCGTTGAAGCGCCATATCAAGAGTGTTCATTTATACAGCTCCCTCCTTTTGTTCCTTCATGATTTCCACTAATCCCTGCAGACGCGTCTCAAACTGAGCTTCCGAAAAAATACGCGTGTCGGATTGGTCGCCATCAAAATTAGCAACAGGAATATGAGCGTTACTCTCGACTATCTCACGCCCGACGAAAATATGAAACGTCATCAGTTTGCAGCTTCGGTTAACGTGGCATAACATCCCGTCGCAGCCGAAGTTCTTGATGGAATCGACCCGTTTATTCATGATGGTTGGAGTGGACAGGCTGTTAGTGGACGAGGTCTGGTAAGCTTTTGCCATGCCATCAAGGTCGCCTGGTGCATAACGCACGTCCCATGCGGTCACGTAGCCGTTCATGACGGCGTTCACGTTATACTCCTTCAGTTTTTTCAGGTTGAATCCTAAATTTGGCCAGCAGGCAATACCCTCCCAGTGTACCCGATACTTTTCCTCGCCCGGGAAAGTGGAGGTATTGTTCTTTATGTTTTCCTCCACCTCTGCCTTAAGCTGTTTGAAGATTTCAGTAGTGGATTCTTTCCCGCGGCATAAAACTAAGCAGGACATATAGTTGAACAGATCAAATCCGCTCATGGGCGCAGGCGTGCGCCGGTTCAAATCCACTATTTCGTTGAAAAGCTGGCAATTAATCTGAGAGCGCTTCTGGACTTCCAGGTACTTATCCCAATCTAATTTTCTTTTCAGGAATTTTTCCATATTTTCAATGTAATTTTCTATTTGGCTGCGCACATATTTCACTTTGTAAAAAGCTGGCTCCTCTTCGTAATAGTTAAACAGGCAGTCTACAAAGAAAATTGGGATGTTCAGGGCTTCCGAAAGACACTCATACCATTTCATCAATTGAGTGCAGCTGTTGTTGGCTAAGAGCAGAAAATCCGGGCGGGGCATAGCGGGGTCTGCCTTGTAATCCGGGTTGTCCAGAACATCCGCCATCCCCATATTTAAACGGGCATAAGAGCAGATATTAATAGGAAAGCCCATCGCGCCTTCGGCGTGTTCAATGAACGGGTCGCCCAAGTGTTTGGCGGATATCGCTGCGGCATTATTTTCAGGGTATAAAACAGGAACGCCGAAAGCTTCGCAAACCTCCTGAGGGAAAATGGCGGTTGACCAACCGACAGGTTCCCCATTTTCCTTTGCCGCCCAAGCCTCCGCATAACACTTGGCCGTCTGTTCGTTCACCATCTGCCGGGACAGCGGCAACGGGCGTTTTGGTTTTGGCGCCGGTAGCGGCGACGATTCAATTGGTGTATCTTTGACTTCGCTCATATCAATTCTCCTTATCTATCTTAGAATAATCTGAGAATAGTTCTGCTGTTCAAGTTACAGTGCTTCTTTACCTGCATAAATAGCCGCCCCTAGCGCTCCAAGATACTGACACAGTTCTGGAACAAGGATCTGAGTTTTCAGCTCCTTCGAGAGGGCGTTAATTATACCTTCATTCAACGCTACGCCTCCGCTCATGCCAACCTCGGCTTCGACGCCGTTGCGGAAGGCCAAGGACGCTACCCGCTTTGCGACGGAGGCGAGAATACCGGCCACAAGGTCGGGCAGCTTCACTCCTGTCGAGAGTTTGGAGATAACTTCGCTCTCGGCGAACACGGTACAGGTGTTGCTGATGCTGACTTCCTCCGTGCTTTGCATGGACAACGCGCCCAGGTCTTCTATCCGGACGTTCATGACGCGCGCCATGACCTCCAAAAAGCGCCCTGTTCCAGCGGCGCATTTGTCGTTCATCACAAAACTTTCCACTTTCCCGCGTTCGTTCAGGCGCAGGATTTTAATATCCTGCCCTCCGATATCTATCAGGGTACGCACTTTAGGCATTGTAAAATGCATTCCCGCCGCGTGGCAGGTGATTTCGCTGCGCTGGCTGTCGGCAGCGTCAAAAGTAAAACGTCCGTAACCGGTTACCATGATATGATCAAGGTCTTTGTGTTCCAGACAAGCGTTCGCGAGAGCCTGTTCAAATACTTTATTGGGGCCGGAAGTCCCTGTGCCCAAAGGGAACACTTCTTTAGACAGGATATGTTTCCCGTCCTTAAGAATGAGGCTTTTACAGGCGGCGGAGCCTATGTCAATCCCCATAGTCAACATGAAAACGCCCCCATTCCAATATTCGCGTTAAATGACTCCATTAGCCTCCAAATCCTTTATTTGCTCCTCTGTGTAACCCAAACGGGCGTAGATTTCCTGATTGAACTTTCCGAGCGGCGCGCCTGCCCATTTGACCTCGCCGGGCGTCCCCATCATTTTTGGCGATACGTTTTGCATGCTTATTTCCCCGAATTTTTCGGTCTGAACTTGTATGATGGCGTTACGAGCCTTGAAATGCTCGTCTTTCATGATGTCTTCCACATTGTAAACTTTACAGTTCGGTATCTCGTCCCCAAGCGCGGCCATGCATTCGTCAATAGTGTGCGAGCGAGCCCATTTAGCGGTTATCTCGTTGAGTTCCTCTCTATTTTTTGTGCGTAAAGGGCCGGTGCTATACTCGGGATTCTCCGCCAATTCAGGCATTCCCGTGACTTCCGTAAACTTTTTGAACAATTTATCGCCGGACACGGTCAACACTAAGTATTTATCATCCTTCGTCAGGAAATGACCGGAGGGTATCGTCACGTTGGTTCCGTTTCCAATACGGGTACGGATTGATCCGTCATAGCTATATTCGGCAATTATTGACTCCTGTATGCGCAGAGCGGATTCCGTGAGGCAGCAGTCTATCATTTGTCCTTTTCCCGTGCCGACTACATCGCGGCTATAAATTGCAAACATTGCCGCAGAACACGCAAGCATCGCGGTATAAAAGTCGCATGCGGAAAGCCCCGGCTTTATCGGAGGCTCGCCGGGAAAACCTGTGACTTCGAGAAAACCGCCCAGAGCCAGCCCAATGCGGTCAAAACCCGGTCTGTGGCTATATGGCCCCGTTTGCCCGTAACCTGAAGAACAAACATACACAAGCCGGGGATTTATTTCCTGCAGTATCTCCCAGCTGAAGCCAAGCTTACTGAAAACTCCGGGGCGAAAGTTTTCGATAAGGACGTCCGCATCTTTTAGTAATTCTTTGAGTATTTCCTTGCCTTTTTGTTCTTTCAGGTTCAGCGTGATATTTTTTTTATTGCGCCCTTCCACGCAATACCATAAATCTTTGACGCGACCCATCCCGCGTATCATGTCGCCATCTTTCGGGGGCTCCACTTTGATCACTTCTGCGCCAAAATCGGCCATAAGCGTCCCGCACCAGGGTCCCGCCAGAATATGCCCAACTTCAACCACTTTGAGCCCTTCCAAAGCTTGCATAATTTCAATTCCTCCTTAAGTAAACTCCTTTGAAAATTACATGGATATATTTTAGCTTAATTTTCATTGGATTTGTTGTCAAAGTAAAAAAATAGACCATCAAAAAATTAAATAATAAGGTATAATGTTCATGTGCATGAATGATAAAAACATTCAATAATATAATAGAACAAAGGAGAAATTAATTATGTACTACAAGTTCGAAATGAGACGCATTTTGTGCGGCATTTTTGTTGTTCTGCTGCTCTGCGGCATTGCTTCAGCGGCGCCGAAGCCGTATGATGTGACTGTGACTCCAGAGCAAAGAGCATTGATCCATTCAAAGGTTGACGCTCTTAAAGATGATTTAGTTGACGTTATGATAACCGGCGCGACCTATGATTCCATATCTCGCGGCGGTACTGCGGCGACGGCATATCCGTTCCCCGTATCAAATACGACAGCGAACCAAAACGAGGGCATGCGGAAGACGGCAAAATACGACTGGGCATACAACATGGCCAAGGATCTGGGCTTCCCGAGAGTCGTCAGGTATCAGCCTGACAAGTTCTTCTATGCTGAAATTGGAGACGCGGACGCCCCCGAGATGATCTTCGCGTTGAGCCATCTCGATTCGCCAACCGCGTCAGTCAATGCAGCCAACGGCCCGCGTTGGCGCGACTCGACCGGAGCGTTCAATCCGGACGCGTATAAGATGCCCTACATCAAGGACGGCTGGATTTATGGCGCCGGAATACAGGACGACAGCGGCCCGACCTTGGCCACGTTAATGTCGATGAAGGCTCTCATGGAAGCCAACCTGCCGTTCGACCGCCGTATCCGCGTGGGTATGGGCGCGTATGAGGACGGCGGCCCCGGCACGCCGTCAGTAGCTAACACCCTCAACTATATTGATATTCCATACTATACCGCTAACCCGGGTTTCTATGACAACTGGGCTTACAAGTCCCTGAACCGCGAGGAGATACCCATCTCTTCGTTCACGACGGACTCCCGTTTCCCAATTATTACAGGCAACAACAGCAGCGCGAACAGGACAATAAGCTGGAACCTGTCAGCGGATATCGGCAAGGGATTCAGCCTCGAGTCAGCGGGTTTCCACGTCACCGACAGAGTGGGAGACCCGACACTTGTTGACCTTGTAGGCGGCTCCGGCTATTACATGCCGTCAAAATCGGTATTCATCATGTCAATTGAAGGCGTCAATATCAACACTGTATATGCCTTTCAAATGGCAGTGAACAATGAGGCAATGGCCAAAGGCTGGTCAGGAAGGGTGGTTTCCGTAGTTGACGTCGAAGGAAAAAAACTAACTCTAACGGTAAACACCGGTAAGCAGATTGATGCAATAACCCCTCAATACGGTCAGGGCGGAGTCACTTGGGGAATGTACTTCCTAAGCAAGGGATTTGAAGCTATAAAGACGTCCTACCCCGAAATCGACGGGTTACTCCTGAAAAAAGTAGCGGACACGCTCGTTGAACTCTTTATGCCGAGCGGCGTCGAGAATTTCTACGGCGCGGCGTTTGGGCTTGAGGCGAGGCACCCCGACAGCCTTGCCCCGATGATGACCGTCTCGCTTGGAGTATTACAGCAGGCGTCTGCAGGCGCAGGCCCGGATGGACCTGCGTATCACTTAAACCCGATGTATCCGATGGGAACGGGCGCTAATGCCAATACGTTCCAGATTGTAGTTTATGCGCGCAGCATGTACGCCACGTCCGCGGAGTTCAGTGCCGCGCAGCAGAAGTTTACAGAAGGGTTCACGGATAAGGGCTGGACAATCGGCAATGCTCCGAGCTTCACCGCTCCCAACCTGTATATTAAGCACGACAACATTCTCAACTCGGTGCTGATGGCGAGCTACAGAAACTCTGTTGCGGCGCCGGGACTGGAAGACATCGCTCAGCACAATGCTCACGCCTACCCGAACGGGACGACGGGCGGAACCCTCGCGAGAAACTTCTGGAACAATATGACCACGTTTGGCGCGATACTGCCTGGTAACGAGCGCTGGTTCCACGCGGCCAACGAGAGGATGACGATTTTAGCCGCAGTGCAGACGACCAAGATTTGCGCTGACGCCATGGTGGAGATGGCGCGCTACATCAGCGGCGTAGGCTCGCAGCTGATGTGGGCGGACATTCCCGGCTACAATGCCGACAGGGCGGATCTCGATCTCGTCGATGTCAACCTTGATACCTACATTGACGCTAAAGCTGCAGTGCCGGCTTCCGCGCTGGGCGGTTATGTGCTTGCAGCAGCAACGGCGTTTGACATTCCAATGTACTCAGGTCGTATAGTCACCGAGCGAACCGATGCGCAAATAGCGTTGGGACATGCATCGGGAGGAATATATCTTCCGTTGAACGATGCGGACTATTTGTCTAAAGAATTCGTGTTGCCAATGCGCTTAGAGTTCAAGCTCACGAAAGACGGGCTCGGCGCTGAAGACGACGCTTGGGAAGTACTCCGGGACAGCAGCCTGAAAGATTTTATCTCAAAAGTCAAATTTGGAATCGTTCGCAGCGGCGCGCCTGTCGCGCTAACGCTTCCGAGCGGGACAGCTGTTGAGAAGGTCTTCTACAAGAGAGTATCCGAGAGGGACCCCAATTCGCTATATGTCTCCATAAACATCGCTGTAGCGGATACAACCGCGGACGCTAACCCGAGGTTTGTTCTGGCAAATTCCAAGACCGACCTCTTCAAGCTGAATCCGGCTTATGAAGCGGCTAACAGTAATCCGTGGCCGGATCGCGGTAAAGTAACCGAGCGCGGTTTCTTCCTCTTCGGCGACGGAGCTAAGGACGCTCACTTCATTTCTCCAGAGGCTGTCTATATGACGATTTCGCCGAAAGCCCTAGTAATTGAGCCGGATAAGTGTCTTCCTGATTGCATAGAAGACCTCCTTGACTGCGCCGGATGCAACGCCGGATTTGGCGCCTTGATAATCTTGGCGTTGGGCTTGCTTCTTCGCAAAAAATAATTCGTAATTCATAATTCGGATTAAAAACAAAAACAAAGGATGTTACATGAATGGGCGGCATTTTGCCGCCCGTTTATAAAACATGATAAATGCAACAAACAATTTTTTATTATCAGAAGGGATGAGAAAAATGTTGAAATTGTTTTCACGCAGTAATAACCGCAGTATTTTAGTAGTTGTTGGAGCTCTTATTTGTCTGCTGGCGTTTTCCGCAAGCGCCTTTGCGCACGCCAGGCTGATACTGAAACCTCTTCCGGGGTGGACGTTCAATGATGTGAACATTCGTCTTGTCGGCAATCCTCCGACAAGTATGAACGGGAACACAAATATTTCTACGCCTACGTTTCTTGTAACCCCTGTTTCAGCTGACGCCAACGAGATTGAATACCATCTTGCGGATGAGGGTACATACGCTTATAACGTGTATTCTCTTGCGCCGGCGGCGCCTGGGGAGACGTTCTACGATGTATTCAAGCTTATCTATATCTCGGTAGACAACGTGGACTATGAGGAGTACATCAGAATGGAAGTCCAAACGGGCAGAAGGACAGGCAATGGTTACGAGCCCGGCCCGTCAAGACGAACTGGGATATCGAGTCATTCAACCAGCGTATCAATCTTCACCGATCAGATTATTGACAAGCAATTTGACACAAAGAACCTCACTGACTATGTGCAGCCAAATACCCCCACGCTCACAACCTCAAAGGGCTTGTACCAAGTTGCCACTCAGGAAGACGTAATAAACTTCACCAAAGCAATAGTGACTAAGAACCCCAAAGCGCACTGGTTCAGTCTCGGCAAAACGCCGGTCATGGATTTCGACTTACCGTGCGTAATCATCACCAATTCACCCATCCCTGAAGGGGCGACGTTTGAACAGGCTGCTGAAATAATACGCTTGAACGACAAAGTGACCTTCTTCCAGACAGGATCAATCCACGGAGGCGAAGTGTCGGCGGCCGAGGGCGCGATGGCGACTCTTGACGAGATGGCGGGAGCATTTGGCGAAAAGATTCTGGACAGGGTGAACTACGTTTGTGTTCCCCGTTTCAACGTTGAGGGCGGCTATTTCTGGACGCGCACCAGCATTGTCCCGACGGTGGACATGAACCGCGACCACCTGAGACTTAAGGCGAAAGAAGTTCAGATGGTTCATAACGCATTTCTGGAAATCATGCCGGAGATGGAATTGGACGGGCACGAAATCGGTTACTTCACGCTTTCCAGAGGCTCTGCCACCTATGTAGCCCGTGGGGGCCGGACGATGTACCCGTATACCGTTACGGGAGGAACAACAGATGGAGAGGTAACCCCTGCTCATAATATGAACAATCCTTTGAGGGAAGTTGACGATATGGGAATGAATTTGTTCGGCGTCAACTTCCATGCGGAGCTCAAGAGAGTCGGGCTTCGAAGCGACCATTACATGAACGGCGGAAACCCCGCCAACTTGAATCAGACCGGAGGCGCTGCTTTTGCTTGGGGCGGAAACAACGCTACCAGCCGCCAGTACTATGCTCTGATGGGAGCAGTATCGGTGCTTTGCGAGGTGCGCGGAATGGGATCCCTGCTCATGGCGAGGAGAGCGTTTACTCACCTTACAGTTGCAAAATCAATGCTGCAGACCGCATATGACAATCATACGGTCGTCAAGGACACCGTAGCCAGAGCGCGGGCCAAAGCTGTTGAAATGGGTAAGGAGTTTAAGCCGGAAGTGAAAGTTTACCTCCACCAGTTCGCTCCAGTGCCGGCATACACCGGGACAGGAACCGCCCCGACGTATGGAACGCCGAAGTATACTCCTTTCGAGGGCGCCCGTCAGCAATTCGACATGCAGGGCAATGTTGTCAGCGCAGTCTGGAAACCCGCAGCGCTGAACAACGCTTCGCACCGCGACAGACCGCGCCCGACAGCGTATGTGTTGCCAATGGACGCCGATCCGGCTTTCTTGGATATTCCCGGCATTATTGAGTCCATGAAAGCGAACAGAATTGAGTTTTACGAAGTGAAGATTGGAACCACGGCGCCTTTACGCCAGTACTACTGGATATCGGGAAGAGGAAACGGATCGCAGCATGAAGGCCCCGATCCGTCCTACAATGCTCAATATCTCGTGGCAGACCTTCGCCCTGAGGCTAATGTAACGCTTTCAAATGGAGCTTATGTAATACCGCTTGATCAGGTAGCCGGCCCCGTCGCCGTTGCGATGTTTGAGCCCGACATAGCGAACACCAACCAATACAACGCTACAATAGCTCAGTTCCTCAACGATGCTAATGAGGCTCTGTGCTTAGCGTCGCATGACGTTGGCAACAGCAACAACTATGCTTACTATCGCCTTGAGAAGGACGACCCGCGCAAAGTTCTGCCCAAGGATGGACCAACTGAACCGGATAAATGCCTTCCTGATTGCATAGAAGACCTCCTTGACTGCGCCGGATGCAACATGGGCTTAGGGCTGCTGTTAGCAATTTTCGTAGTTCCGTTTGTTTGGAAAAAGAAGTAAAAACAATTCGGAATTCGTAATTAAAAACAAAAACTGTAGGGGCGTTGCGTGCAACGCCCTAGTTCTGGTGCAACGCCCTATCAAAAAAAACAGTAAACGTAACATATTACAATGTAGGGGGCGGCATTTTGCCGCCCCGCGTTTTAAACCTTGATTTACGGGTTGTCTGGTTTTATTGACGAAAACGACACGGTCGGCATGTAATGAAAGCTTTAGGGGACGCGCCCCAGAGCGCCCCGCGCCAGATACCATGAATTGCGTAGAACAGGTCGTAGGGTTTCCACAAAGCTTCCATTTTGGTATGTGCTTTTTCCTGAAGCTCAAAGAAAGAGGTCATTTATGCAATGATATTTTCAAGTTTTAAAAAGAATAAGAGACAGAAAATGCCACAACAAGAAATGCCACAACAAGAAATACCACAACGAGAAATAGGATATTTTCAGAAAGATTTATTTGAATTATATAAAGACATGAATGAAATAGAAGCTGGAAAGTTTTTATCCGTTTCCGCTACAAGATATATAGTTTATCAAAATGCATTTTTCTCAAAAAACACTAATAGCAAAACCTACTCGCGTTTGCTCAATGCTTGGCTTATTACTCTTGGATTTAGTTGTATTTTACTCTTTAATAAGGATAAACGCGCCCTAAATAACCCCCGCTTTTTTCCTGGCGGAAAATTCATAGTTGAGCGAGCGCTCAGTTATGCGTTTGATTTCGCTCTCGGTCGCAACACAAATGCCGCTCCCGCACATTTTCATTTTTACAACTCCGAACGCGACTGTGTATACGAGCTCACCCGTGACAGCAATGACATAAAATTTATTATGATTAAAGACGCGGAGAATATTTTAAGCGGAAACGACATGTTTTCATGCAATACTGCATTTCTGCAAAAATACGAAGATGATTTTTCAGGTTTTTTGGCTGAACTGCGAAATTTGAATGGTCACTACTGGGCAGAGTGGTTTGAAGGTCTTTTTAAAAATAACTTTCACCTTGACAATAAAGATATCGAGGCTTTTTTATCGCTCGAAAGAAATCAATATGAAGTCTCGATAGAGGAAACTTCAGCTTATTTGATTGAATATATAAAGGGCAGTACCGACAGCAATGAAATCAGGCTGATGATCCTTGGAAATAAAGGAGAGGGCAAAACCTCATTCGCAAGGCGGTTTCATGATTTAACCGCCGATATGCCAAAGGAAACTGAAAGTACGGATGGCATTGATGTTCATGAATTCATGTACAGCAAAATTTCCAAAGACATAACAGCAAAAGAGATTTATAAAGAAACTGAAAGAGATGTGACAATAAAAATTTGGGATTTCGCAGGCCACGAGGTCACTCATGCCGCGCATAAGTTTTTCCTTTCGGAGAAGTGCGTTTACGTTATAGTTTGCCAAGCGCGGCAAGGCGAGAGCGATATAAATTCAAAAATTGAGTATTGGCTTGAACATATAAGAGATTATGCAAGAGGAGTCAAAAATGGCGAGGCCAAAAAAATCTTTATATTAATAAAGGAAAAGATATTGAAAGTAATATAAAGTATCTTAATAGCCTTGTTAATTGTTTGTATCAAATTTTATCTGAACACAAAAGGTTCCAGGAACAAAAACCGAGAATTTCATATTACGCAACAAATGTAAATAATAAACCATTTCCTTTGTTAATTGAAACATGTAGAGCGCTTGGCATCGAGAAAGCTGCAAAACTCGAAAACGAAGCGCTCAAAAAAGGGGAGCACAATAAGTTTTCAGCAGTCTATATAAATTGCAATTTTTGGGGAGATGAAACATACATGGGAGATAATTATTCGACACTTGGTGCAGATTCGCCTATAACTATCGCAAAAAACCATTCAACTGCTACGACAACCATAAGTCATGGAATTACGCCAGATGAACTTCAAAAACTCAAAGAACTAATATCGGAAGTAAAAAAACATATAGGAGAACTTCCTGAAAATAAGCGGAATGAGTTTGATGGCATTCTTGGAGCTGTCGAAGAGGAAGCGAAAAGAGAGACAATCAATGAATGGTCGCTAAAGGGTTTGGGAAAATATCTGTCGGATATAGCAAAGGCAATACCTGCCGGGCTTTTATGCAACGCAGTAACTGAGTTGGTCAGATGGAAATTCTTTTCTTAGTTTGTTGAAATAGTCTCGACATGCATTAAATAGTGCGATATTAATTTGACTTTTTCGTTCTAATATATATACTTATTGTACACACATTTAATGACGAAAGTGGGTACGTATAATAATGAACAACGTTATGACGACGAAAGTTTTTACAAATGGCAATTCGCAGGCTGTACGTATCCCGCGCCAGTTTCGTTTAGAGGATGGCGAAGTTTTCATTGCCAAAGAGGATTTCAAGATTATTATATTTCCAAAAACTCCTAAATTTAATTCCTTGCAAGATGTACAAGATTTCTTTGATTCCATTCATTGTCCTGATTTTGAATTTGAACGTGATATGTCGCTACCCAATCCAATAGATTTGTAAGGACGCTTATTATGACCGCTGTTTATATGCTGGACACCGACACTTGTAGCTATATTATCAAGCGTAATCCTGCTTCCATCGTGCAAGCGTTTTGGGAACATAAAAAGGATGAAATCTGTATCAGTTCAGTAACTTATGCTGAATTGACGTATGGGGCAATGCGTAAAGGCTCTACAAAAAATCCGGCTGCGATTAGGCGATTTGTAGCTTATGTTGGAATCGTGGATTTTGACGATGCTGCCGCAGAAGAGTATGCGCGGATCAGATGCTTTTTAGAAGCTAAGGGCATACCTGTTGCTGCTGCTGAGCTAATGATAGCTTCTTGCGCCAAAATTAGAAAAGCTATTTTGGTAACCAACAATGTAAAGCACTTTAGCAGAGTTCCCGATCTTGTAGTTGAGAATTGGATTGAAATCTAGGCATTGTCTCAAAATATACATAATTAGAAGCATAAAACTTGGAGGAAAACACATGAACAGAGTTATTAGATTTGTTGTGGTTGTGCTGTGTTTGGTCATATTTTGCAGTTTATCCGGAAGGGGGCGCGCGGAAATGAGGGGTGATTCCGGCAGCGGAGTGCGGGGCTTTACCGTGACAGACACGGGAACTGTCAACATAATCGGCGCCAAAACGGTCACGTACACTCACGATAAAACAGGCGCGAGGGTAATGCATATTGACAATGAGGACATGGAAAGGGCGTTGCGGGTAACCTTTGAAACTCCCGCTTTGGATAATAAGGGCATCCCGCATGTTTTTGAACATATCTGCGCTTCCGGCTCACAAAAGTACCCCTCGCCCAACCTGTTTCTGGCCGCCATGTCTCAGACGTACAACACCAACATGAACGCCACGACTTACGACGCCATGACCAGCTATCAATACGCCTCCATGTCCGAGGCGCAGCTCCTGCTTATTGCGGATTACTATATGGACAGCGTGTTCCACCCCATGCTATATACGGACGAGCTGACCTTCCGGCGGGAATCGTGGCGGTACGAACTGGCGAGCGCGGACGCGCAGCTTAACTACAACGGGACGGTATATAACGAGATGAAAGGCGCCATAACAATTGAGAGAGCTGCTATCAGTAATATGCTGAGAACACTGTATCCTGAAAGCACAGCGGCGAATAATTCCGGCGGTTTTCCTGCGGACATTCTCACAATGACTTACGAGGATTGCGTGAATTTCCACCGCGCATATTATCATCCTTCAAACGCATTGATATTTCTCTATGGCTCGCTCGACATCGAACCGTTTCTTGAGCTTATCGGAAGATACTGCGATGAGTTCGGCAAGAAGGACGTCGTTATCGAAAATGGCGTGATAGCGCACTTCTCGAAGCCCGTTACTGAAGTGTTCGAGTATCCGGTTGAGATGAGCTCCAAAGTGGAGGAAAATAGCGTGATATATTACGCCTTCAATCTTGGCAGGCTGCCGCCCTCTGATTTAGCCTCATTTGATATGCTTTCAACCGTGCTGGCCGAGGAAGCCTCTCCTATTGTGCGAAAACTCCGAAAGGCGCTGCCAAACGCGAGAACCAGCGTCATGTTTAGCCCCACAACCGTAGGTTGTGTTCTGGCTGTTTCCGCAACGGGCGCCAACGAGCGCGACAGCTCAACATTGAAAGCGGCTGTTGACGAAGCTATTGCGGAAATACTTGAGACCGGTTTCGATAAAGAATTTCTTGAGGCCGCCATCGCCGCCGAGGAGTTTTACGTTATGTCCATGCCCGAGCGATCCGGCATTGGCCTCAGAATAACCTCGTCAATGGCCTGGCATGGTTCTTTAGGCTATGGTTACAATAACTGGAACGAATACTTAGACGCAATAGAGTTCGCAAAAGCGAATTATACGACAGGCTATTTGGAAGCTATGGTCGGGAAATTCATTTCCGGTAACCCGCATAGCGTACTTGTGACGACCGTCCCCGCTCCGGGTTTGAAAGAGAAGTTGGACGAACAGCTTCGCTCTCAGCTCGACGACATAAAGGCGGGCATGTCAAGTGAGGATATCGCCCGAATAATTGAGGCGAACAGGACGCTCGCCGCCATGTCAGAAGCCGAGACGCCCGCAGAACTCCTTGAGCGCCTTTCAGCCGTAACGGTAGAGACCCTGCCGGTTGAAGTCAAGAGTTATGATATAAGAGAGCGTTCGCAGGGCGGAATTAAGACATATGTCACGAAATCGTCCACCGGCGGGCTTAACCTTACGGGCATAGATTTCAACTCTGCGGCTGTAACATTGGAAGAGCTGCACTACCTGAACCTATATGCAGGTTTGATGGGAGAAGTCCGGACAAAGAGCTACGATCTCACGGCGCTTAAGACCAAAATGTCGCGCTACCTGTATAGATTTGGCGCTTCAGTTGGCTCAAGGGAGTTATATGATTACTCCTTCAAGCCAATTTTCAACATCCAGTGGTTCGCGATAAACGGAGACTACGCAGAGGCTGTGGAACTGGTGCGCGAGATGCTTATCGACACCGACGTTTCCGACGTTGATACTATTATGGGAGTTATAGGCCGTCTTAAAAGCTCCAACCGTAAAACAATAAACGACAGCCCTCAGAGCATAATGTATAGCCGGGCAATTGCCGCCCGTTTCGATAGATACGCCTATAGCGCCTATATAAATGGAATAGACTATTACCGGTTTCTATCCGAAGCGCAGAAATTGCTGGAGGACGACCCCGAAGGTTTCATAAAGAAGCTCCGGAAGGTGCGCGACATGATAAAGTTCGAAGACGGCGTTGTTGTAATGTTCGCGGGAAACGCCGAGGGCATAGAGACATTCGAAAAGAATGCGGGCGTTCTATTGGGACACTTAACAGAAGGAGTGGCGCCCGTTGCCAACTTGAGCTCGTTGCAAAAGCCGCAAGATACTGAAGGGATGGTCATTGACGCATCCGTGCAATACAATCTTGCCTTTGCCGCTTACGGCGACATAGGGCTTCGATATAGCGGAAAGCTACTGCCAATAGCGGAAATATTGGCAGACGCTTATCTTACTCCAACGGTTCGGTACACGATAGGCGCTTACAGCTGCTGGTCATTGGCAGACAGGCACGGGCTGGTCTTTGTTTCCTACCGCGACCCCTCTGTTACGGAGACATTCGCAGCTTACGACGGAGCGGCGAACTTTGCCGCCAGCCACGGCCTGACTCAAGATGACGTAAACCGCTACATAATAAGAATTTTCTCTCAGCATACCATTCCCGAAGGCGAGCTGAACGGCGCGATGAATGCGATGTTCAATAAATACCAGGGTTACCCCGACGACTATAAGCTGAACATCTTGAGGGAAATTAAATCAGTTACCTCAGAAGACCTGACCGCCTTATCGAAACACCTGACCCTCGCCATGGAAAGAGGAGTCCGCTCAACTGCGGGCGGAGAATCGGTCATACTGGAAAATGCCGAACTCTATAAATCCATCATCTATCCTTTTGACGAACAGAAAAAGTAGAATTATGAATCGTACATTTGAACTTGGAATAGAGTACGCAAAAAAGTTGGATTTACAGGACCCGTTGAGAAATTTCCGTGAACGGTTTTACATTCGCGAAGGCAACATTTACGTTGATGGAAATTCTTTAGGGCTTTGTTCGAAGGACGCCGAACGTGAAATTCTGCTGGCTCTTGACGACTGGAAAGGCAACGGTATTGATATATGGTCAATAAAGGACAGTAAATACTTTTATTATCCAGCCCGCATAGGGGCAATGATGGCGACTCTCATAGGAGCTCAGGCCAATGAAGTCACTACAGCCAACAGCACCACTGTGAATATCCATCAGTGCGCAGCAACATTTTATAAACCTACCGGCGAGCGTTACAAAATTCTGATGGACGACCTAAACTTTCCTACTGACCGTCATGCGGTGGAAAGCCTTGTAAGAATTAAGGGCTATGACCCGGTGGATGCAGTAAAAATTGTGGCAAGTAGAGATGGCCGAACGCTTTCAGAGGACGACGTCATTTCCGCGATGAGCGGTGATGTGGCGCTTATTCTACTACCGGCAGTACTTTATAGGAGTTCGCAGCTTTTGGACATGCAACGGATAACTGACGAAGCGCGCAAGCGTTCAATAATTATCGGCTGGGACCTCTGCCACTCTATCGGATCGGTCGCTCATGATTTTGCCAAGCTGGACGCCGATTTCGCGGTATGGTGCACATACAAATATCTATCGGGAGGCCCCGGTTCCATTGCGGGTTTATATATCAACAGGAAGCACTTTGATAAAGCGCCTGGACTCGCTGGCTGGTTCGGAAATGTAAAGGAAACTCAGTTCCGGCTCGACCACCGGCACGAGCATTCGAAGGATGCTGACGGCTGGCTGATAGGCACTCCGCCTATCCTGTCCATGGCCGGCGTAAAGGGAGCGTTGGATATTTACTGCGAGGCGGGCATGAAAGAAATTCGGGAAAAATCGCTGCACATAACTGCGTATCTGATGTATCTTATTGATCAAAGGCTGGCGGAGCATGGGTATAACGTGGGGAATCCCCGCGATGATAACAGGCGCGGAGGACACGTGAGTCTGGAGCATCAAGAAGCGTACAAGATTTGTCAAGCGCTGAAAGTGCGAAACGTCACGCCCGACTTCCGCGAACCCGATGTGATACGTCTCGTGCCTGTCGCCTTGTATGTCTCCTATGAAGAAATGTACAAACTTGTGGATATCTTGGAACAAATAGCAATTAAAAAAGAACATGAAGCATTCAGCAACGTACGCGCTCTGGTAGTGTAACCTGCATGTATCGCGTTCTCTTTGAATTGCTGAAATAAAGCCGTATAGACACGTGTCCCGTGTTAAAAACTCTGCGAATATAAGCTCAGCAGATTTGGTTTTTAAGATAAGCTATGATTGACAATACACAGGAGAGATTTATATAAGTATTATTCTATTTAGGTTACTAATAACAAAAGCGGGCGGGAATCCCCGCCCGCTAAAGTCTTTTGTCTTTCCTAATCCCTAATCCCTAATCCCTAATCCCTGCTTTTCCCTATCTACCCGCAAGCATCTTTGTACTTCCCGTCTGTATGTCCAATTTGAACTTTGACAACAGCTCCGATAAAGTGCTAGAGTAGGTAGTCATTAACTCCGCGTGCTTCGCTACTCCTTCGGTGGCTTGGGCGGTCTCGTCCGTAGCGTTGTGGATGCTGGATATTGTCCCGACAATATTTACCGATGCCTTGGTCGCGTTGTCTATTGCCTGAGCGACTTCCTTGCTGGAGGCAGCCTGTTCTTCCGCTATGGCTGCAATATTCTGGATGGAATCGTTGGCTTTGTTTATCTGATCCATAGCGCCGTTAAGATCTCCAAGAGCTTCCTCCGCGTGCGTAAGCGTCGATGCGAGCAATGCCCCCGCCTCAGTAGTGGCTTTGATGCTTTCCTGCGCGCCTGTCTGAAGCTCCTTGATTATCCCGTTGACGTTCTGCGCAGCTCGCGCGGACTCCTCAGCCAACTTGCGAACCTCCTCGGCGACGACTGCGAACCCGCGCCCGACCTCGCCGGCGCGAGCCGCCTCAATGGCCGCATTGAGAGCCAGAAGGTTAGTCTGATCAGCAATTCCGGTTATGACAGAAACGAAACTGCTGACATTTTCAACGGATGAAACCAACTGCTGTATTTTACCCTCGCTCACTTTTGAGTTTTTATCAACGTCGCGCATTCCTGATATGACGCCGCGTACTGTTTCAATAGCAGTATTTGAAGCATCCGTCGTTTGGGATATGAAAGCGGCGCTGTCGGTTGCCGAGCGGGCGACTGTGTCCGCCCCCGCGCTCATTTCTTCAACGCCTGCGTTGCTCTCTTCCAGGGCTGCCCCGTTGGCCTCGCTCAGATCTTTTGCTTGCGTGATGGAGGCTTTGATCTCCTCCATGGACGCGTTCGTCTCCTCTGAAATGGCGGAGAGGTTGCTTGCTCCTCCCGCGAGATCTTCAGCTATTTTCACTATACCGTTCATCGTCGAGCTTTGGGAATCAATCATTTCAGCCAGTGCTGCGACCATGCTGCCCATTTCGTCCATGCCGTCGTAGCCGAAATCCGCTTTTCTGACGGTTAGGTCGCCCTCTCCCGCGCGTTTTGCCAATTTGACTATCCTGTTGAGCGGGCTTGATATGCTTCGCGAGATAAAGAGCGCTATTATGAGCGCAAAGATAGCGCTTGCAATTGTCAAAGCCCACATCACGAAAGTAGCGGTATTGAGATTTTCGATGTTTTCTTTGGAAACATCCTCGACGCGGCTGACCGATAGATCATTCGTAGTATTGCATTCTTTGTTGAAGGAATCCAATACCGGAGCTCGAGCGCTATGAATTTCAACCAGTTCTACATATGTAGCCGCTATTTTGCTTAGATAGTCTTCGTAACTCTTCAGGTTAGACAACAACTGCTCAAGCTCTTTTGCCTCTTCAGGAGAATTGGCTAAAAGCGGTCTAAGAGTTGCTGCTTGATCCTGTATAACTTTTGCCTCGCCGCTTAGCGCCTTAACTTCGTCAAGACTCCCCCCGGCATTTGCGTGGGCGAAGGAGCGCCAGGCGTTACGGCGCGACGCCATGATACTCTCAACGATATTGGCGCACAGCGCCATCGCGTCAGCCATGTTCTGCGCTTCAGTTTGATCGGCCCCGGCGTACAAGCGCCCAATGTTATTCTTAAGTTTGTTGTAAATACTCTTATGCATCGTCTCCGCTATGGTGGACATGTCGTTCCCCGCTTTTAGGAATCCATTCAACAAATCCTGTTTTTTTGATATTTGGGCGAAAGTGCGTTCTGCATGTTCAACATAAAGCCTCGCCTGCGGCAACAATTTACTCACTGCGTTGGCTGCTCCCGGAAGTTCAGGGTATTTTTTGTTCAGCTCAATAATTTGCTGCTCCACGCTCTTTGTTTTCTCTACATCATCCTTGAATGCCTTGATTGACTCCTGACTCTCCCTGTACTGCGCCGCGCGCATAGCCATAAATATCTCATTCACATGAATGTTGTAAACAGTCGAGAGCCTTAGCATTTTAGAGACCTTATCGGCTAAAGTAACGCTGCCTTCTTCAACAACGCTAACGTAACTCCGCATCACAAAAACAGTCGCCACAAACAAAACCACTATCAACCCAAACCCCAATAACAATTTCCTGCTGATTTTCAGATTTCTCCACCACATCATAAACACACCTTTCGAATTTTCGATATGTATATCCGAAATTTCCCAAGATAAATCCGTGCAGTTTGACAGGACGTTAAGGAACTGTTCTAAAGACAATGCCTATTTCATTTTCGCGTAAGCTTTCTCTTGTCGAATAATGGCTGAATAAAAAACAAACAACTTAAGGATAAATAATAATTAATCAGTTATTTTCCCATCAATTTTTTCAGTACGTCCTCGTATGAATACAGCCCCGGGCTGGCGCTCAACGCGAATCCTGCTGCTTTTAGCGCGCCAATAGCAAATACGGTTCGCGATATTGCGCGGTGAGAGAAGCTTAGTACTTCTCCATCGTTTGAGAATTCGACGGTATGATCCCCCGGCACTCCTCCAATCCTCAAAGCGTGTATATTGTATTCCTTTCGCTTGCTGTCCCCCGCAAGTATCGCGTCACGCAATAAAATAGCTGTTCCTGATGGAGCGTCTTTCTTCTTGTTATGATGTATCTCGACTATTTCCGAATCCCAATCGCTCATCATTGACGAGAACTCACGCAACATCATTTTTAGAATATTTATTCCGGTCGCAAAGTTAAAGCTTTGTATTACAGGAGTATTTTCGGACAGTTTAGCGAGTTTCTCCATATGTTCATTCTTCAGTCCCGTTGTTCCTATTACCAAAGATGATTTATGTTCATTGCACAGCTCTATTGTTACGTCTAAAGATGCAGGCAGCGCAAAATTAACAATAACATCGGGTTTTTCGCTTTTTGCCTGCATTCCGTTTTCATCGGCAAGCAGTACGGAAGTGTGTCCGGCGCCGTCAAATATGCTCATTATTTCATGCCCCATACGGCCTGAATAACCAATAATTCCATAATTCATTTATATCAGCTCCTCTGCTATCTGAACTGCGTTTGTCGCAGCGCCCTTACGCACCTGATCCCCGCATGCCCAGAGGACAAGTCCGTTTCCATTATTGCTTAAGTCTTTCCGTATACGTCCGACAAAGACCAGATCCTGATCGGAAGTTTCAATTGGCATCGGGTAACGTTCACTTAACGGTTCGTCGACAACGCGCACTCCCTGCGCTTTTGATAGTATTTCTCTCGCGGCTTCGGGGGTGACTGGCCTTTCAGTTTCTATTGTCAACGCTTCGGAATGACTGCGAAGCACCGGAACCCGCACGCATGTGCAGGATACCATCAAGTTCGGGGCATGCAGTATCTTGCGAGATTCATTCTGCATTTTCAGCTCCTCTTTTGTGTAAAAGTTATCGGTGTTGAAGCTGTCAATTCTTGGAATTAAATTGAAAGCTATCTGGTAGGGAAATACCGATGCTTGCATGGATTCGCCCCGGGCAAATGAACGCACCTGTCCCTCAAGCTCCGAAAGTCCGGCGGCGCCCGCGCCGCTTACAGCCTGATAAGTTGAAGCTATGAGCCTTGTTATCCCGAATTCGCGATGCAAAGGAGCGAGCGCCATCAATGCAATTATCGTAGAACAATTTGGATTCGCTATTATTCCTTTGTGTAAAGCTATATCCTCAGAATTTATTTCCGGAATAACAAGAGGAACATCCGCTTCCATTCGAAACGCGCTGCTGTTGTCGATAACAACAGCTCCGCGCTTTGCGGCTTCCGGTGAAAGCGCGCGGCTTATGTCCCCTTCAACTGCGGAAAGTACTATGTCGATGCCATCGAAGCTGTCCGGAGAAGCTACGTCAACGGGATAATCCTTGCCTTTCCATTTTAGGCTTCTCCCTGGTCGCGACCCGAGCAACCGCAATTCAGATACAGGAAAATTGCGTTCTTCAAGTATTTTTAGTATTTCAGCTCCAACGGCGCCTGTTGCTCCTAGAACAGCTACAATTCTACCGGACATAATTAGATCAGCCCGCATTCTTTCATATCATTGTCAATTTGTTTGCAGCATTTTTCGGATGCGGGAACGAGCGGCAACCGTAGAATGTTCTTACAGAAACCGAGTTTACATGCTCCGTATTTGACCGGGATCGGATTTGTCTCCATGAAAAGATTTTTCATGAGGGGGAACAGCTTGAGATGAAGCTCTCTGGCCTTAACAACGTTGCCTGCAAGCGCTTCCCGTATCATATTGGAAGTGGCGAGCGGCGCTATGTTTGACAGCACTGAAATAACTCCATGACCTCCGGCGTTTACAAGGTGAAACGCCTGATCATCGTTTCCGGAAAGAACGCTGAAATCGGAACGAACAGCAGGCATTTTTCGCAGCAGCTCGTCCACTTGCGCCTCTATACCTGAAGCTTCCTTCACGGCGGCAATATTCTTAAATTCCGCAAGCCTCAATACCGTTTCCGGCAGTATATTTGAACCTGTACGACTGGGCACGTTGTATATTATAAGAGGAATTTCTATAGCTTCCGCTACTGTCTTAAAATGCTGATACAATCCTTCCTGCGTCGGTTTATTATAGTATGGAGTGACAACAAGCACGCCGTCAGCGCCAAGCTTCTGCGCGTGCGCGCTGTTTTCCACCGTTACGGCGGTCGAGTTTGAGCTTGTTCCCACGACCACAGGCACTCTTTTGTCAACCTTCTTTATAAAGAATTTTATAAGTTCTTCCCGTTCTGATCCGAGAACAGTAGGAGATTCTCCCGTAGTTCCGAGCACTAACAAGAATTCTACTTTCTGTTCTATTTGCCAATCAATGAAACGACTGAAGTTTTCGTAGTCAATTCCGTTTTCATTAAATGGCGTAACAATAGCTGTTCCAGTACCTTTGAAAAACATTTTTGTTGCCTCCCTTTAGATAGATATTTTTACTATTGTATCAGGAAATGATGAAGTAGTAGTATATTGAATAGCAAATTTATGATAAAATTTTTTTAAGATTTGATTCTATGTTGTTAATTGATAGAGGGGCGAGCAGGAGAGTTGCTGAAAAATTTGCTTCAAAAAATGTTCAATTTTGGACCATTAGAGGAAACGAATGCAGCGAATGCAACTTCAAATAATGAAGAGCACTCAAAAGCTATTCAAAGAAAACGCGACTTGTTTGCTGAATGTAAATCGCTTTTGCAAATTGCCGGAGACCAAAGAATTGAGAAAAAAAATGACGAAGTGTTAATAACTCTTGAAAAAATTGTAGAAATAATGGAACGGGAGGGACTCTGACATGGGATTAAAAATAGCGGTCGGTTGTGACCACACCGGTAAGGAACACTTGGATATACTGAAAAAGTATCTTTCTGAAAAGTGCTTGAGTTTTGGAATTGATGAAGTTGTTGAGTTGAGTGGGGAGGATTACCCGGAAGTTGCCATAAAGGTAGCTGAGGCAGTCTCTTTCCGTAGGGCAGACAGAGGAATTCTTATTTGTGGTACCGGCATTGGCATGTGTATAGCGGCAAATAAGATAAAGGGAATAAGAGCTGCCGTATGTAATACTCCTGATACAGCGACTATCAGCAGAAAACATAACGACTCAAATATTTTAGCGCTTGGCGCCCGCCTCGTTCCGGCTTTTTTAGTCCATATGATAATTGAAGAGTGGCTGAAGACAGATTTTGAGGGCGGTCGTCATTCGGTGAGGCTTAACAAGATAGCTGTTGCGGAAGAAGATAGATTTCGTCAAGTAAAAAGCGGGGAATCCGTGACGATATTCGATCATCCCTTAGTTCAACATAAGGTAGCTATGATACGCGATAAGAATACAAACGTGAAAGATTTTCGTGAATTAATAAAAGAAATCGCCGGACTAATGCTTTACGAGATAACGCGGTTCCTTCCGACCGTTCCGATTGAGGTTGAAACTCCTCTTACGATAACTGAAGCTATCGCTTGTGAAGGCCGCTCGCTTGCAGTGATCCCGATTCTTCGAGCCGGAATAGGCATGGTTGACGGAATCCTTCAATTAGTTCCCAATGCGAAAGTGGGACACATAGGTTTGTATAGGGACCCCGATACTCTTAATCCGGTAGAATACTACTGCAAGCTTCCGACTGATATAAATGAGAGGGAGATATTGATCCTTGACCCCATGCTGGCAACAGGAGGTTCAGCGGTTGCAGGAATAGACTTAATAAAGAAGAAAGGCGGACGGAAGATTTCCTTCGTATGCATAATAGCAGCGCCGGAAGGAATCAAGAAGGTGCATGACGCGCACCCGGATGTCCCAATCTATGCAGCCGCCTTGGACAGCCATCTTAACGATCATGGGTATATCGTTCCCGGGTTGGGCGATGCGGGCGACAGGCTCTTTGGAACGAAGTAGGGGACGCGCCCCTGAGCGTCCCGTATTTGTAACCTTGAATTGCCGAATAGACCGTATGGGAATGTAACATATGGATAATCCCGGTATAATTCTTTTAATAGTTACGCTTGCTTCGTTTTTTTGGGGCGGATTCGTTACGCCTGTTGCAATTGGGTTGGCGAACCGCTTTCGCATATTGGACGCGCCAAACGAGCGTAAGGTGCATTCCCAAATTACTCCGCGGGGTGCAGGGCTTGGGCTATGGCTTGGATATCTTGTACTGTGCCTTTATTACGTAACTCCAGCCTCCGAGGCTGTAGCCAAAGATATTTCAGGAGCTTTTATCCCATACGCCGCAACGGGGGCAACGCTCGTATTTTTCAGCGGTTATGTTGACGACATGAAATCCCTCCCCGCGTTATTCCGTCTTCTTATTCACCTGCTGGCGGCTGCTTTTGCTATTTACTCCCTTGAACTTCCTTTATTTATATACTTAATAACAGTGATATGGATGGCCGGGAACACGAGCGCTTATAACCTGATTGACGGAATTAACGGCCTTTGCCTCTTAATGTTCATCACTTCTTCAACGGCAATATTATTAATGGGAATTTTTGGCGCGCCCGTTTCCTTTTTATCCATGTCCTTCGGTATTTCTCTCGCGGCAATGGCTCTTGGTACAATATGCTGGAATTTCCCCAAAGCTCAAACATTTCTTGGAGACGGCGGCTCAACTCTTTTGGGTTTCGTTTACTCGACGCACTTAATAGAGGCGTTGAGCGGAACTATAAGGAACATTTCGTCGTATAAACTTATAATACTTCTTGCGTTGTTTGGCGGTGTTCCTGTTTTCGATACGGCGTTTGCATTTTTAAGAAGAATAATAAAGGGAAAGTCTCCGTTCGCGCCGGACAGGGGACACCTTCATCATCGCCTGATTGATATGAAGTTTTCAATATATTTAACTGTCATTTCGATGGCGGCGCTTCAGGCATTGTTTCTATACGTAGGATATTGGTTAATTCGGAATTCGGAATTCGGAATTCCGAATTAAAAGACAAAGATCTTTTGCTCGTGTAAGTTTGTTGTGTATTATTGAATTTTGAGGGGTGAAAAATGGCTTTTGAACTTCCCGACGACGTTAAAATTACGCCGTGGTTGTCGCAGTATATAGAATGGAAAGAGAAATATCCTGATTGCCTGCTTTTTTTCAGAATGGGAGATTTTTATGAGCTGTTCTTTGACGACGCCAAAATATTGTCCGCTGCTCTAAACCTTACCCTCACAAGCCGTGACGCTAATAAGAGCATTCCGATGGCGGGAGTTCCCCATCATGCCCTGAACGTCTATTTGGGACGGATAATGCGTCTTGGATATAAGGTCGCAATATGCGAACAAACCTCCGAACCTGATGGAAAGAGCCCTCAAAAGCTTGTTGATCGCGAAGTGAACAGAATAATTACCCCGGGGACATATGTCCCCGAGGAGAGCGAGGACTCAGGGCGCCTTGCGGCGTTTTCTACGTCGAGCGCGAAGGGGGGCGCGGGAAAAATTGCTATAGCTCTTTTCAGCGCTGAGACGGGAAAACTTGAGGGCGGAGTCTTTCCAATTGAGGAGGCCGTCTCTCTCATATGCGCGTTTGCTCCGCTTGAGTTGCTTTATCCGAGCGGGTTGAACGTCGAAAGGATCCCTCCGGCTCTTAAAAGTCTGCGCCTTATCGCGCAGCCGAATGAAGTATTTAAGCTAAGCAGCGCCTCGCAGAAATTGAAATCGCTGTGGGGTATACAAACGCTCGAAATTTACGGGTGCAGCGATGACGACCCTTGCGTGGGCTGCATGTGGGCTGTGATGTCGATGCTGATGAGCACGCAGTTCGGCGCGGTATCACATGTAACGCGGTTTTGGATACTGAGATCCTCTTCATCCTTATGGATAGACCCCGCTTCTCAAAACAGCCTTGAGCTAACAGGAGAGACGAATTCGCTATACTCCGTCCTTAATAATTGCGTAACCCCAATGGGGCGCAGAACCCTTCAATCGTGGATTCTGCGCCCTCTGACAGACGTTGAGCGCATTAGGTTCAGGCAGAATGCCATAAACAGTTTCGTAAACGATACGGAAACTTTAAGCGAAGTGAAGGGCAATTTATCCGGTTGTTACGACATAGAGCGGGCAATTTCAAGGTTGCTAAGCAATGTCGGCAATGAACGCGACATATTTTCCGTGAAGGATACTCTCAATGCGACGCCAAAAGTTCTGCTCCCGTTATCAAACGCGTCGTTTTTGAACGTTTACGAAATATTCTCCCAAATTCCAAGCCTTTCTGATTTGAAATCCCTGCTTAATTCGGCTCTTTCGGAGCGCGGGGATAAGAGTGTCATACGCGCGGGTTTCGATGCGGAGCTCGACAAATGGAGGGAAGTATCGGAGAAGGGAGAGTTGTGGCTCGAAGAATACGCCGCGCGCGAGAGAGCGGCGAGCGGCATATCGAAGCTTCGTATCGGGCGGAATAATGTTTTTGGATATTACCTGGAACTCAGCAACGCTGCGGCGAGCGGCGCGAAGATCCCTGAGCATTTCTCGCGCCGCCAGACGATGGTCAATGCCGAACGCTTTGTTACCGATGAGCTCAAGGAATTTGAAGAAAAAGCGGCGAGCGCTCTCAACAAAATGGCGGAGATAACGCGCGAGATTTACGAAAAGCTTGTCGGCGAGATAAGGGCAAATGCTTCCGCGCTTCAACAATTGGGAAGGGCTCTGGGGGAGCTCGACTGCATAGCATCGCTCTCGAAAGTCGCCTGGGAGAGAAATTACGTTTGCCCTCAGATTAACGCAGGGACAAACGATATAGAAATCCGCAGAGGCCGCCACCCAGTGCTTGAAGCTGTTTCGAGCGACCCTTTTGTACCAAACGACGTCTTGTTGTCATCGGGCGGCGCGCGGATTGTAATCTTAACGGGGCCGAATATGGCGGGAAAATCAACATGGCTCAGGATGACTGCGCTGCTTTGCATTATGTCCCAGATGGGTTCATGGATTCCGGCGTCTTACGCTGTACTTGGCATAACTGAGAGATTATTTACAAGAATTGGAGCGAGAGATGATATATCAAGGGGCAACAGCACATTCATGATAGAGATGCTGGAGACCGCTAATATTTTGAATAATGTCACGGATAGCAGCCTCGTCATCCTTGACGAGGTTGGAAGAGGAACGTCAACTTGGGACGGCATGAGCATAGCATGGGCAGTGCTCGAACATCTCCATCGCGGTACGGCGGCCTCAGGCTGCAAGGTGCTTTTTGCCACGCATTATCATGAACTCACGTCTCTTGGGATCCTGAACGGAGTCACGAATCTGTGCACGGCGGTCAGCGAGAACGCGGACGGCATAACTTTCAGGCATCAGGTAGTTAGTGGCGCAGCAGATAAATCATATGGGATTGAGGTCGCCCGCCTCGCCGGACTGCCCAAAACGGTGCTGACGAGGGCGAGGGAGCTGCTGAGAAATTTTGAAAAAAATCGTGTGATAATAAGCAACGCGCCCGTACAGAAGAGCCTTTTTGACGAGGAGTGAGGGCAGAGTGAGGGCAGAGTGAGGGCAGAGTTAGGAGTGAGGAGTGAGGAGTTAGGAGTGAGGAGTGAGGAGTGAGGAGTGAGGAGTTAACTACTAACTACTAATCACTATAATTATCATTTTTTTTTGCTTTTCCTTAGCGGGTTGTTTTTTTAGTTAAATTGCCGAAAGATATAATATAGGTAAAGCTGTCTGCGGATATCGCCAAAGAAGCCAAAATGTTACTCAACACGGCTTCGCTACACAGGGAGTGTAGTGCAGCTAAATTAAGATAGGAGAATTAACATCATGGATTCTATGCTTATCAATGACGCGCTTGAGCGTTTTGAATTGATTTGGGCAAATGTTGAATGCGGTATTACAGTAATTGACGCTGATACGCGCGAGATAATAGACATCAACCCTGTAGCCACGCGTATGTTTGGCGGCGATAAGTCCGATCTCATCGGAAAGCGCTGTAATAAACTAATTTGCCCTGCCGAGGTGAATTCATGCCCGATTTTGGATAATAATCAAATTGTTGACCGGTCGGAACGTTTGTTTGTGAAGGCCGACGGCGATGTGATTCCGATAATAAAATCAGTTGTGAAAATTAGTTACAAAGGCCGTATCGCATTGCTTGAAAGTTTTGCCGATATATCGAACCTTAAGAAAGCCGAAGAACAGCTTCGGCTTATGCACATAACAGAGCAGGCAAACAAGGCAAAGAGTGATTTTTTATCGAAAATGAGCCATGAAATGAGAACGCCGCTAAACGCAATAATCGGCATGACAAAAATTGCTGAAAGTTCGCATGATTTGGAAAAACTCAAGTATTGCTTAGCAACAATAGAGCAATCATCAGCGCATTTGCTTGCCCTAATCAACGATGTGCTTGATATGTCCAAGATTGAGGCCGGCAAGTTTGAATTGCACAACACCAATTTAAGCATTGAAGAGATACTTAAAAAAATATGCAACTTGGTAATGGAACAGGTGGAGAGAAAAAGAATAAAACTAAGCGTATTTTTAGACAAAAACGCTTGTCTTCGATATATAGGCGACGATTTAAGGATTTCTCAGGTCATAACTAATTTCATGTCAAACGCAATCAAATTTACGTCTGCGGACGGAGAGATAACTGTGACGGCGCAGGAAACTGAACAAAAGGACAAAAGCAGCGTTTTGCGCTTTACAATAACTGATACCGGAATAGGAATAACGAAAGAGCAGTTGAGCAAGCTATTTAATGCGTTTGAGCAGGCGGACGCAAATATTTCAAGACGTTTTGGAGGAACCGGCCTTGGGCTTGTAATTTCAAAAAATGTCATTGATAAGATGCACGGGAATATATGGGTCGAATCGGAATTTGGCAAAGGATCATCTTTTATTTTTGAAATAGAACTCGAACGTGTGGAAGATATTGAAATTAATAATAAGTTCGCCGACTTGAACGGTATTAGTATACTTGTTGTATCAAATGACGAAAGGATATGCAAATACTTTGAGTCGGTCATATCCGGCTTAGGCGTTATTATGGACGCGGCGACGAATGAAGAAGAAATGATCTCGCTAGTAAACGCGGCTTATGATAACGAAAATTTATATGACATGATATTTGTTGATTATGACTTGAGTTGCAAAGATGTTTTTGATACGGCAAAAAAATTATATAAAAAGACAAAAATGGGAACCGTCGTATTGATGGCCTCGTTTTTAAAATGGAACAAAGTTGACGCCAAGCTGCGTGGCGCAGGCATAAACAGGTTCATACCGATGCCGCTTTTTCCCGCGAATATTTACAGCAGCTTACGGCGTGAGGACGTGGGGACGAATAACATTGATACGGATAAATTAGCGCATAGTACGCCGGATTTTTCAAGCATCGCCCTCTTGCTTGTCGAAGACATGAAGACAAACCGGGAAATATTCAAGATGCTTTTCGAAGACACAAAAATGAAAATTGATACGGCGGAAAACGGCTTAATAGCTGTGAAGAAGTTTATGCAAAATCCTGATAAATACGACATGATACTCATGGACATCAATATGCCGGAGATGGACGGGTACGAGGCCACGAGAGCTATTCGCGGGATGGAAATCGGTAAGGCCAAAACAATACCAATTGTTGCAATGACCGCCGATGCTTTTCGCGAAGATATTGAAAAGTGTTTGAACAGCGGCATGAATGACCACATTGCCAAACCAATTGACGTCGCCGAAATCATAAGAAAAATATCAATTTACGCCGGTAAATAAACGAAAAGACAAAATATTTAGTATACTTTATTCATTACGCTTTGAGCATTAAAAAACAAGGCGCCTTTCGGCGCCCGGTTTGTGTTTATGCGAACTGGAATTATATGGGGGACAATTCCAATCCCAAATCTTTAAATTTACGCTATTGAATCGCGGTAATTCTAATAATCATAGCATGTGTGGCTTGCTGCAGCAGCGATTGATATTATTGCTGCGCTTATTCCAAAAAATTCAAGCGCCGATAACGAACTGCTGCGATGGCTGTGCCCTGAGTAATATGGTCTGGAGCGGTATAGCGGCGCAACCGGACGTCTGTTAAAAACCCTGGGACGATTAAAAAAATTGCTGTGATGTCGTGTCATTGGTCTGCTGCGATTGAAAAAATAGCTGTCGCGCCTAGCCGGGCGATTAGCAAAACCCCTCATATTCGGCGCGGGGCGGCTACTAAGGCGTCTTTCAACCGGAGGACTCGAGCGTCTTGAATCAATTCTTCTATCGGTATTTCTATGCTCGACCCTTCCCGATACTCTTCCTCTTCCTCTTTCGAAAAACCTTGCTTCCGCAAAAGCGCCTGCTGCATTAACCGTTACAAAAGATGCCATCAATAATAAAGCTACTATTTTTTTCATTTTGATTACCCTCCTAAAGTTATGAACCAAAATTTTGTTCATTTTTGTTTAATATGTTCCGGGGACATCCCCGTGTTTTTCTTGATTGTATATTAACAGCGATTAATGAATTTTTAATGAACATTTTATGAAAAACAGATGAATTATATTATAATCGAAAGAAATTTAATAAGGAGATGGATAAACTTGAAAAAAATAACCGGTTATTTATTTGTACTAATTATTGGATTGTTGATAATTTCTGCTCCTGCATTCTCCGCTGTACCTGCGATAAAATCATTTTCTCCCACAGGAACAACAACGGATAATCCTCAATTTAGAGCGGTTTATTCGTCTCCCGTGATAGAAGAAGATGCGGTCGGTAAATTAGTTAGCATGGAGGATTTCCCTTTTCAAGTGAACCCTGCCATAATTGCTGATGGAAAATGGGAATCCACAACAGTTTTTACAGCAACCTTAGTAGCGCCGTTGCAGATGGCTACCGCTTTTACAGCCACAGCAGGAGGCAAGAAGTACAATTTTCAAACGGAGCCTCTTAAACTGCTTTCTGCGTCGCAGTCCTCTTATTCAAGAAGCAGCGGCGTCGTAAACGTTCAGATGAAGCTCGAGTTTAATATACCGGTATCTCCGTCGAGGCTCGCTAGTTTTTTAAAAGTTGCTACATCTGCAAATGCTAAACTTAACTTTTCTTGTATCGGCGGTCTTCCGTCAAAGATAATCACGGTTGAGACGAAACTTTCCGGCAAATACGAAGATGAGAATAAGCTTGTGCTTACAATAGGCAAGGGGCTAACCGGAAATACAGGTTTTCTGGGACTGGAGAAGGAAGTCAGCCGCGCCGTTGAGATAAGCCCTATGCTCGTGATAACCGATTCCAGAGTGTATGAATATGATGAATCAAGGATTGTTATTGAGACCAACAACAAAGTCGATTTAGATAAAGCAAAAAGATTCATAACCGTCGAACCGACGTCCAATTTCAGGTTGGAGAGCAGATGGAGCGGGTTTGCTATCGTTGGCGATTTTAAACCGCGGCAACGCGTTATCGTCGATATAAAAAAAGGAGTTCCCGCAGTTGACAGCAATGCAAAACTTACGGAGGATTTCCGAAAAGCATTTATAATCCCCGACAAACCGCATTCGGTCAATTTTCCCGCTTCGGGAATGTTCCTCTCTCCCGCCGTGGGAACTACAATTCCAATAGAGTCTACAAATATAAACGATCTGGATATAACATTATGGCGCTTATATGAATCCAACATCCCGTATGTGCTTCGGAATGACAGTTATCGATACAGTTTTCCGACGGATCTGTCAGCAAGGGTGGCCAAGAAGACCGCAAATATCTCGCCAATTCCAAACGAAAGGGAAAGACGCGCGATTGATATAAAGTCCTTTGTCGATGATGATTCCGGCCCGCTTCAGGGTCTATATTTGATTACAGCTCTCGAAAAGGGTGCATATTCGTGGAATCAGGCGGAACAGATAGTATCGCTCTCCGATATAGGCTTAACTGCAAGGATATGGCCGGGCGGCTGTTTAGTTTGGGCTAATTCCATCTCGGAAGCAAAACCCATAGAGAACGCTGAAATTAAAATATATACCGATGCAAGCCAGCTTATTACTGTTGGAAAGACCGATTCCGCAGGGCTTTACAAGTATTTCCCCGCTGACTTGAAAACAGCTCCCGCCCTCGTTACCGCATCTATGGAAAATGACGTTTCATTTTTGCGGTTAAACAATCCTCTCATAACTAATGAAACGTTTGATATATCCGGCAGGGCATGGATAACTTCCGGATATGGCGGAATGTTGTTCACCCCGCGCGGGATTTATCGCCCGGGCGAGACCGTGAACGTTAAGGCGATAGTTCGCGAAGCAGGAGTTAACGTTGCTTCAGGATTCCCCGTATTGTTCATTGTACGTGACCCGATGGGAAGAACTTTCACCAGAATGACCGCTGCATTGTCCGCTCAAGGGGGCGCGGATATTGAGTTCCAGCTTCCTGACGCGGCGCCTTCCGGAGAATACGCGGTCGAGTTGTGCATACCCGGAAAAGAGAGCGAGCCGTTTTCGGTTACAAAGTTCAGCGTTGAGATGTTTGCCCCGCCGCGCATAGAGGTTGAAATTGAGCGCGTGGACGAAGGGAAGCCCGGCGGCTATATAACAGCAGACGAAGAACTGACGTTTAGGATTTCGTCAAAATACCTTTTCGGGGTTCCTTCCTCTAATATGCCATGGAGGTTGAATTATCAAGCAGTCGCTGGTGGTTTTATTCCAAAAGGCGAAGAATGGAGAATGTTTAGTTTTGGTGATCCGGAAAAGTCCTCAGTTCTCCAGTCTCCAAGCGATGAAATAGCAACCGGGAATTTGGACGAGGATGGGAACGCCCTGCAAAGCTACACATTTGAAGACTCCTGGAATCCTCCTGCCGTAGTAAATATAAATATCACGGCAAGCGTCATGGAGGATAGCGGCCGCTGGATAGCGAAAGAGATGCAGCTCAAGTATTTCCCCGGCTCTGGAGAATACCTTCTCGGAATCAACGCTCCGACGGAAAGTCCAACTAATAAGGCGGCAAAGATAAGGGTAGCCGCTCTCGCTCCGGACAGTAAGCCTATAGATAAGCTTAACGCTAAAGCCACTATTTATAAGGTTACTTATCATTACAACCTTGTACAGCGAGATGGCGTGACGCGTTGGCAGTCTACGCAGGAACTTGTAAAATATGAAGAAAAAGCTGTAACAATAACAAAGGGAATGGCAGATTTTGATTTCACTCCAAAGAATTACGGAGAATACCTTGTGCGCGTGGAGGCCGGAGAAGCTAAAACTTCAGCCCGTTTCTGGAGCTACGACTTCGATTACGATTCGGGAGGCGGCTCAAGATTTGTCGACAGGGTCGAGATAGAAACGGATAAAGAAAGTTACAAAGCGGGAGAAACTGCGAAATTTACCGTAAAAGCTCCATTTGCGGGCACGCTTCTTTTTACCGTGGAGAATTCAAAGCTCATCGAGCAGCAGGCAATGAAAATGTCCGGCGTCCAAGCTGAAGTGGCTGTTCCGATACCCGAGGATCTGAATATAGCTAATCTTTGGTGCGTTGCCACAGTGTTGCGCCCGGTAAAGGAGGACGAGCCCTGGGCTGCTCACCGCGCAATTGGAGTAAAATCCATAGCGCTTGATACAAGTGAGAATAAGCTCCAGATATCGATAGAAGCTCCTGATAAAATAAGCCCGAATTCAAAGCTTCATGTGAAAATACAATCGGCGGCTGATTCCGAGGTAACTCTTGCCCTTGTTGATGAGGGAGTGCTTCAGATAACCGGATTCAACACGCCAAACCCCTATGGTCATTTCTATTCCAAGTGCGGGTTATCCTCCAATTTATACGATATTTATGACCAGCTCATGCAGATAGAGCCGCGCGCGACGGAACTGCTTCATCCCGCAGGCGGCATGGCGGCCAAGGCTGCGGCATACTTGGGCAACATGGATACGAAACGTTTCAAAATTTTGTCGATATTTAAGCCGACTTTGTTTATAGGCGAGAGCGGAGAGGCGGAAATAGAGCTTGACGTCCCTGAATTCAGCGGAAAAACTCGCCTCTACGCAGTGGGAATTTCCGGCTCGTCGTTCGGCAGCGCGGAGAAGTTCGTACAAATTGCGCGGGATGTGGTCGTCGAAGCTAATCTGCCCCGTTTTGCCGCTATGGGCGACACGTTCAACTCTCATGTAAGCGTGTTCAACACGAGCGAAAAGCCGCAGGAGGTAAGCGTTACTCTCAAAACAGAAGGCCCGTTGAGCATTAACGGACAAAAGGAATTTTCCGTAAATGTTCCGGCTAAATCATCAAAATCTATTGAAGTCGAGTTTGAAGCGCCCGATATAGGAAGCGCCAGATATATTGTGGACGCGAAATTTAGCGGAGAAGAGTTCGCTCAGGAGATTGACATGCAGGTTCGCGGGCTTTATCCGATAGTATCCCGGATGGGAACGGGCAGGTTTGGAGCGGGAGAGACTGTCATAACGCTGCCCGACGACTTTGCCGGGACAACCGAAAGGATAATCACCGTAACAGGAACTCCGGTCGCCGACCTTGTCCCCGCGCTCAACTATCTGTTGAGATACCCTTACGGCTGCCTTGAACAGACGGTTTCCACAGCTTGGGCTGTGCTTGCAGTGCCGGAAGCCGCGAAGATGTCTGACCCGGAGCTCGTTTCACAGTATGAGATATCGCGAAAACTGTCCGCCGCTATTTCCCGTATTCAAGCTATGCAGCTTTATAACGGTTCTTTCGCTACCTGGCCGGGCAATCAGCACTCGAACGACTGGGCAAGCGTTTATGCAGCTCATTTCCTGTCGGAACTCAGGAGGGCAAATGTGCTTCAGCCATTCCCCGAGGATATGTGGAAAGGGGCTATGAATTTCCTGAGACAGGTTTTAGCTGAGCCGGTCGATGGAAACGCCATCAATGAGAACCTTACGACAAAAGCATACGCCTGCTTCGTGCTGGCGCTAGAGAAAGAAGCTCCTCTTGGCCTAATGTACTGGCTTAAGGAAAATACAAAGAGCATCCTTCCATCGGGACAGATATGGCTTGCGGGCGCATACGCGCTTACGGACGGCAAACCGGAACACCTCAAGGCCATTAGCGGAACTGTCGGTGCGGGCGCCCCAATGGTTGGAAACCCCGTGACTCTTGACAGCACTGTTCGAAATGCCGCTCAAGCGCTTCTTTTATGGAGCTTAGTACAGCCTGAAGCTCCTGAAGCGGCAGCGCTTGCAGAGTACCTGATTCAGGCGGGAAGGATAGGACGCTGGTACAGCACTCAGGAGAATTCAGTTTCCACTGTCGCTCTTTCAAATTACATAAGGGCGATTGGCGGGCAAACCGAGACCGATCTTACCTGTTCTTTGACCGATCCTTCGGGCGAAATACACGAACCTGCAAGGGAGTTTAAGGCGCAGAATAACTTATCTTTCCAGATTTCAGAACCCGGAAAATGGATATTAAAATCAGAAGGAAGCGGCAACGGATATTACAGCTGGATTGCAACAGGAGAGCCAAAAGTAGCTCCAAAGCCGGAATCTCAGGGAATTACGATTGAAACCGATTGGAGGGATTCAAAGGGAAAGAGGATTACTGGCGATATCAAGCTCGGAACGGAGATAGTTGCAACAGTAAAAATTATTCCTGTGGTTCAGCTTAGTGATGTAGTAGTGTCGCTTTTGCTTCCGGCGGGAATTGAAATCGAGTCAGCCCCGAAAACAAATCTATGCATAACTGACGCGCGTGACGACAGGTTACTGATGTTCTTCGACAAGTTGAATGGAAGCGTCGAATACAAATATACCGTTCGCGCGGTCACTAAGGGCAATTTCGCCCTTCCGCCGGTGAGCGCGGAAGGCATGTACAACCCTGCTGTGAAGTTTATCGGTAAAGGTGGTAGGGTGAACATTAAGTAGGGGCGGTTAGAGAGAACCGCCCTTGCTAAGAACCTTTGAACCGCCAAAATTGAGACCGGCAAAGACAAAACGCATCATTTTTCATTTTGAAAAAGAGCGGTAGAGAGTTTTGCTCAAAAGTTATAATTGCAAGAATAAGAAGGTGGTAGGCGTGGCGATTAATCGTAAAAATGATTATGCTTTCAAATGATAAACATTGTGATATTGGACTTCGATGTTTTTAAATGGAACGACGATTCGAAATTTCACGGCGTTTTCCGAGTGTTGGAACATAAAGAGGCGGTATTATTCTCTGACGCTTTGGAGATTCACACGCTGGAGCTTCCAAAGCTGAAGCGCCAACCGCCGAAAGAGGAATGGAGCCCATTAGAGTGTTGGGGACTTTACTTGAGCAACATGGAGGGGGAAGTAATGGAAAGGATAGCTGAACAGGAGCCGATGGTACGTCGAGCAATAACGATAGAAGATATATTCATGAAAAATGAAGAAGAACGACATTTTTACGAAATAAGGGAAAAAAACCGCCGCGACTATTATAATGCGATATCAACATATGAAAAACGGGGGTTGCAAAAAGGCAGACAAGAGGGCAGACAAGAAGGCAGACAAGAGGGCAGACAAGAGGTAGCGCTGTTGATGTTGCAGAAAAACACGCCTGTCGAGTTCATTCAGGAAGTAACCGGCCTCTCGGAAGAAGAAATAATGGAAAGTGGAAAATGGAAAATGGAAAAATAAAAAACGAATGCAAAAAACAAAAACGCGTCATTTTCCATTTTAAACTAATGGCAGTCGACTCGCGCCGGAAATAATGAACCGCTTAAAAAACTATTGAAGGGGTGTATAACTATGATTGATCCGAAGGCACTGTTTTCTTTAAGTTACGGTCTTTACATAATTAGTACTCAACATGAAGGCAATATGAACGGGCAGATTATTAACGCGATGATGCAATTGACAGCGGAACCCATATGTATTGCTATTTGTTTGCATAAGGATAACTACACAACTGAGCTAATCGGAAAAAGCGGACTTTTTTCCGCTTCAGTGTTAGACAGTGAAGTTACTATGCCTTTCATCGGTAATTTTGGTTTCAGAACCGGTCGCAACTTCGACAAGTTCGCCAACTGTAAAGAATGGGTCACGGGAGAAAACGGAGTCCCAAAGGTTACAGGAAGCTGCATTGCTGCGGTTGAAGCAAAAGTCATTTCGGTAACTGATGTATACACTCACAGAGTATTTGTAGGGGAAGTCACTCTCGCAGAACAAATTAGCGAGGGCAAACCCCTTACATACGCCGATTATCACATAATAAAGAAAGGAAAATCCCCCGCAAACGCGCCGTCCTCAGTTTTCAACGCGCTGAGGAAGGACAGGGATTAGGGATTAGGGATTAGGGATTAGAAAAAGCAAAGGCTTTGGGTTGTCAAATATAGCTTAGCAGCATTTTAAACGTAATGTTCAATGCACAATTATCAATGAAAGACAAAGACACTGGATTGCTTCGCTGCGCTCGCAAAGACAAAGACACTGGATTGCTTCGCTGCGCTCGCAAAGACATGTAAAGGGACGCGTCTTTTTGCGACGAAGCAATCCAGAAGTCTTTGCGAGCTGCGTCTTTTTGCGGCGAAGCAATCCAGCGTCTTAGTCTTTAAGTTTTTTCTAATCCCTAATCCCTGCTTTTTATTTTTCTAATCCCTGTTTTTTCACGTCTTTTATTTTTAATTTTTGGTATAATTGATTTATGTTTCATGTTATTAAAAAATGTTGACAATATTGGTACAATTATTACACTATGAAAGGGAGTAATCGATAAATGAAGAAAGTCATTTTAGCGGTAGCAATAATTTTTTCACTGTGCATTGCGTCCGGCGCATTGGCGGCGCCCGGCGACTCTGCAAGCGATCCGATAGTAATAACGTCAGCGGAGCAGCTTGACGCTGTGAGGCTCGGCTTGGACAAGTTCTACAAGTTAAGCAACGACATTGACCTGACGACATTTTTGTCGTCCGGCAACCCCGGCTATAACGGCGGCGCAGGCTGGGCGCCAATTGGAAGCACAGACGGTCGTTTTACAGGAGAATTTGACGGAAACTTGCATAAAATAACAGGACTCTGGATAAACAGAAGTACGAACGATATAGGCCTGTTTGGGCGCATTAGCGACGCGACAATTAAGAACCTCAAAGTGGAGACAGCGGTTTCAGGCGTCAAAGGACACTTCGAGACCGGCGTATTGGTTGGTTATTTGATGGACAGCGTAATCAAAGACTGTAGCACTGCGGGTAATGTTAACGGCGAGGCCAATGTCGGCGGCATTGTGGGCTATCAGTATGGCGGCAGTATAGAAGGCAGCAATTCTGTGGCTAATGTTGACGGGACTTCTCATATCGGCGGCCTTATGGGATGGATAAACGGCGGAAATATCACAAACAGCTTCGCCATGGGCAATGTCAGCGGCTCTGAAAAAGTCGGAGGTTTGGCGGGTTGGCAACAGGCAATCGGAGGGCCGTCTTACGTTAATATAACAGGTTGCTACGCCACAGGCAATGTCAGCGGCTCAGACATAGTCGGCGGCCTTGTGGGAGAATTAAACTCAGGAGATATCGTGAACTCTTATGCCTCCGGCATTATTAGCGGCGATTACAATACCGGAGGACTGGTGGGATTGATGCGTGACGGCGCTATTGTTGACAGCTATGCTACGGGCGGCGTAAGAGCCCTTTATCAGCTTGGAGGCCTTACGGGATGGTTGAACGGGGGGCAAATCATAAGAAGCAACGCCGCAGGCGACGTCAGCGGTCTGCAAAAAGTCGGCGGTCTTGTAGGATGGTTCAACGTAGACTACGGCAGCGGTACAATAATAGACGGTAAAGCCACTGGCAATGTCAGCGGATATGATATAGCAGGCGGCTTTGTGGGAGAATTAGTGAACGGTAATATCATAGACAGCGACGCCACGGGCGCAGTCAGCAGCGACTACAATTCCGGCGGTTTCGTGGGAATAATGCGAAGCGGCGTTATTGAAAACGGAGTTGCCATAGGTAGCGTAAAAGGGATTGGTCAACTCGGCGGCTTGGTAGGAGGGCAAAGCGGCGGTGAAATACGTAACAGCAGCGCGACGGGCAGCGTCAGCGGCATTGCCAGAACCGGCGGTCTGGTAGGGTGGCAAAAGGCCGAATTCACCGATGTCATAATAACAAAAAGCTATGCAACAGGCAATGTTACAGGCACAAGCGAATCTATCGGCGGCTTAGTGGGAATACAGGACGCCGGCAGCGGCGACTGCATCATAGAGTGCAGCTACGCTAAGGGTAATGTCATAGCCGGTATTGAAGGCGGCGGCTTGGTGGGGCATCAGAACAGCAATCCCAGTAGCAGCAGTATAATAAGAAACTGTTACGCAACAGGTAATATTACAGTGGACGCCTTAGATGCGGGCGGTCTGGTGGGGCATCAGGGATTCGACGGTGTCTGTATCATTGAGAACAGCTATTCTACCGGCAATGTCAAAGGCCAGGACTATGTCGGCGGGCTGTTGGGGCATCAACACAACAACGAAGGAAACAACAGTATAAAGAGCTGCTACGCTGTCGGTAATGTGTTATCAAGCGGTGATAATAGTATTGGCGCCCTTGTTGGGAATCAAAGTTCAGGAAGCGGAACCAACACCATCACAAACAGCTACCGCTATACAGGTCTTACAGTGAACGGCGCGGCGCGTACAGAAAACACGCCGAACGGTGTGCATGGCGGCCCAAAAACTGCGGCGGAGCTTTCAACGCAGGCTACTTATTCGAGCAATGGCTGGGTATTTGGCGTTACCGGCCCGTGGTATTGGGACACGAGAGGATTCCCAAAACTTGATCTGGGAACGGAAAATTATCCTTTCCCATTCGTGTATGTACCGGCGCCGATAATAACTATCAATACTCAACCTCAGGCGAACACCACAGTTACGGCGGGCAGCATCACCGGAAGCTTGTCGGTGTCGGCTAGCGTGACGGGCGGAGGAATGCTTTCATATCAGTGGTATTCGAACACCACGGCGAGCAATACGGGCGGCGCGGTAATAAGCGGCGCGACGGGCGCAGTTTTCACCATTCCCAAAGGATTGACTGAGGGAACCTATTACTACTACTGCGTGGTCAGTTCTCCCGCCGCTGTACCCGTGCCGACAAGCGCGGCGACAGTGAAGGTGAACCCGAAGGATGATTGGATAGGCTGCAACGCAGGCTTTGGATATCTTGCGTTAGCCATTCTTGGAGTTATATCGCTTGTTCTAAAAAAAAGAGTGTAAAGAATATAAGGGAGAGTGAGGAGTGAGGAGTTAGCTGCTAATTCCTCACTCCTCACTTCTAACTACAAACTTCTAACTACAAACATTTAACTCCTAACTTCTAACTCCTAACTTAAAGTCACACTGTTTTTAACCACTATTTTTCACATTTACAGCGCCAATTTCAAGATTTTAAATTATAATTCAGATATTATAGTTAAAACAAAGGAGCGATAACTGTGAGAAAAACCATATTAGCTGTCATGATAATCATGTCGTTATTCATAACATCCGGCGCATTGGCGGCGCCCGAAGGCTCGGCGGAAAACCCCAAGTTAATATCAACTGCGGAGGAACTTGATAATGTGAGAATCAACTTGAATATGTACTACAAGCTGAGCAACGACATAGACCTGACTCCATACCTTGAAATCGGCGGCGCGGGTTACGCCAAATGGGGCAAGGAAGGCTGGCTGCCCGTTGGGAGCGAGGATTTATCCTTTATCGGTGGATTTAATGGCGACAGACACAAGGTCAAAGGTTTATGGTTAGACCGGAGAAAGCATTGTCTGGGGTTGTTCGGGCATGTGACCAATGCGACGATAGAAAACCTCGGCGTGGTGCTTTACGATACCGGAATAAAAGGCGACGGCAATAATGTCGGCGGCCTGGTAGGGTTTCAATCAGGCGGAGATATTGTAAACTGCTACGCAATTGGTGATGTCTATGGAAACATTGATACAGGCGGCCTTGTAGGGTATATGGAGGATGGCGTAATAAAGAATTGTTACGCCACAGTCAATGTCAGCAGCAGCGAATCTGATGCGGGCGGACTTGTAGGATTTCTGGCAGATGGCTACATATCAAATTGTTACGCGACAGGCAATGTGAGCAGCATTTCTTATGTTGGCGGCCTTGTGGGGTACAATACGGGCGGCAACGTCTCGAACTGTTATGCCACGGGCAATATCAGCGGCAATTTTTCCGGCGGCTTGGCGGGATTTCTGGTATCAGACGAAGGCATTACAAACTCTTATCGCTACAAAAATCTTAAAATGAACGGGTCGATAATCCCGGAGAACGACACGTTTAGCTCGCCTGACAGAAAGCATGGAGGTATTGTCACTGGCGCCGAGCTTTTGACAAAGGAGACGTATACCGGCAATTCCTGGTTGTTTAATAATCCACTCCCGTTAGGACCATGGATCTGGGATAATAAAGGTTTTCCAAAGTTGAACACTGCAGAGGATAACTTTCCTTTCATTAATATAGGGCCTGTTATCATAATCAGTGTTAACCCCGTTGACAAAGAAGTTACGGAGGGCAGCATCAACAACATCACGGACAGACTGTCGGTGTTTGCCGACGTGACTAACGGTACGGCGCTTTCCTATCAATGGTATTCCAACACTGCGGCAAGCAACACGAGCGGAGATTTATTACCTAACGAGACGAACACCATTTTCGCCATCCCGACAGATTTGGTAGTGGGGACGCATTACTACTACTGCATAGTGAGCTCGCCCGGAGCGGAGTCCGTGAATTCAAGCGTAGCGACAGTAACGGTAAAAGCAAAGGGAGATACAACAGTTGTCACCGTGAGCGGAGTGACTATTAATCAGAGCTCAATTACGATGAGAATAGGTGAGTTTCAAACGCTCACTGCCAGTGTAATCCCGCAGAATGCAACGAATAAGAACGTTGATTGGGGAACCGGCAATTCGAGAGTTGCGACGGTATCCGATACGGGAAGAGTGACGGCGATAAACACGGGAACGACTGTGATAACGGCGACAACAAGAGACGGGGGGTTCAAGGCCAGTTGCGATGTAACCGTGGCGGATTATGGACACGGTTTTTTTCTTTTGACGCCTGAATATCCATCGGATAAAGCGGAAACTTCGGAAACAACCGGCATACCTGAAAGCAGTATTGATGCAAGCGGGAAGAGACTGTTCCTGAGTATGGCGCTGGCAAACAAAATAGCAATGGAACTACTCAGAGCGGATGCTGTAAACACCAATATCCTGCCGATTTTCAGCGGAAAAACTGCGTATAACGGCGAGACAGTTGCCGTGATGTTTAGCGTGAGAGGCAGCGAATTACTGGTGCGGTATCCGTTTGAAGTGAAGCTAATAGGAATGACGTCAAAGAACACGGGAAAACTCTTCGCTTACGCGAGTAAATCGACGGATTACAGCGTGGGCAAATTTACAGTGCTGTACAACGGGTCGATTTTCTTAGGGGAAATAAACCCTAATAACGACTATGAGTTGCTGTTTTTCATAAAGGATGGAGGAGAGTTTGACCTTGACGGACAAGTAAACGGTGAAGTGATTTCGTCTATATTCTTAGCGTACGAAAGGATAGTAAAAGACAGCGGCGGTTGCAATGCAGGCTTTGGATACATTGTACTAGCGCTTCTCGGTATTTCAACGGTTTATAAAAAGCAGTAGGGGACGCAGCCCTCGGCGTCCCACTATATAAGAAGCAGTAGGGGACGCAGTCCTCGGCGTCCCACTATATAAAATTCTGTAATACCACGATTTGCCGGTTGTTATTGGGAACAATGGAGAATTGAAAATTGATAATTATAAACAATCAACTCGATATTTTTCCATTTTCAATTTAAGAAGGCACGTCTATGTCCAAATAGAATCAAGGAGGATTTCGATGCGAAAAAGTTATAAAAAACATAAGAAACGCTTTAATTGGTTATGGTTAATCATTGGAATACCGGTGTTTTTCGGTGTCCTGATCGCATTGTTGGCGGCAATGGACATCGCATGTGACTTAGTTGCGAGCGAAGCGCGCGATGCTGTAAAGAATTATTTGCAGGCGGATCTCAAGTTCGATCAGGTCAGCGGGAATCCTCTGCGGGGCTATAGCATCCGCGGCGCCAACATCAAGAAAGATGGGGCGGAAATGCTAAAAGCGGAACTCGTGGAGGCGAAGGTTAATTTCATGTCGCTGCTGAGTTCGCCCCGTCTTTCATTATTATCTATCGGCGGAGTTGACGTTAACTTGGATAAATTGGCGGAAGAGCTGAGCAAACTGCCAAGCCAGCCGTCCGACGGGCCTTTCCAGGTCCCAATTGATGAATTGAAGATAGTGCAAAGCGTGCTAACCTCAAAATGGGGCGTAACGGAAATCGAGAACGTAAGCCTCGGATTTGACCAATACACTGTAACGGCAAACGTCAAGGCAAATGTGAACGCGCTTCCGGTCGCCGGAATCGTAGCGGCTGAAATCAATGGAAACAAGGTGACCTTAAAGAATGTCGCTCTTAATGTGGGAAAAGGTTCAGTTAAGGCGTCGGGGCAACTCTCGGATGCGCTTAACTTGGAAGGTATTCTGGAAGGCATGGACGTGACGGAATTAGTCAGCCTGTGGCCTGATCTTTCGCCAGGTGATTACGTTGGAGAGGTCGGGATGTCCTTCAAGGCGGAAGGAACGTGGGAAGATCCAAGCTTCACGGCGACGGCCAATTTTAAAGGAGCGCGCGTTGCGGGATGGCCGGTTGAATCGTTTGAGGGAATGGTGAACTACAAGGAGCTCAGGCTTTCTTTGGACAAAATCACGGCTAATGCTTTCGGAATTCCTATTGCGGGTAATTTGGCAATGGCGTTCAGGAACGATGTTCCGACCGTGTTCGTAAAACTGAGCGGAGGCGCAGCCGACCTTGCGGCTTTGAGCAGCCTCGGCGGCGCTGACGGAATTAGCGGAAACATTTCCGATTTCTCTATTGATATCAACGGAGCCACTAACGCGCTTCACGGAACAATAGCTCTCCACGCGCCGTCAGTCGGAGCATGGGGTGTAAAGGGAACGGACATAGCATTGCAAGTAAAACTGACGGGCGGCGACCAGGCGACGGTCAACGGAAAAGCGCATTTTGAGGGAGCGGCTTCATATCTGAGCGGAAGCGTGTCGGACATACTCACCGCGCCAAAGCTGAACGTGACGCTGAAGACTGTAGACCTGAACCTGGCCTCGCTTAAGCCTTTTATTCCCGATGCCGATAAAATGGAGCTAAAGGGAAATGTGACAGCGGAGGTTCATGTCGCAGGCTCAACGTCGAACCCGTCGCTGGACGGAACGATTAGCAGCAAATCTTTATCCGCTACGGGCTATACCGTGGATAATCTCGCGCTTGGATTTACTTACGCGGGAGGAAATTTCACATTGAAAGAAAGTTCGGCGTCCTGGACAGGTTTGCCGATTAAGGCGTCGGGAACGGTCAAGAATGTGACGGGCGCAAAACCGGCGCTCGACGTAAACGCCTCCCTCTCGTTAACACCCGCCGCTCTCGCGAAATTTGTCCCCGACATCGTTCAATATAAACTTAAGGGGACGGTGCAGGTCGGCGTACACGCCTCGGGCGCAATGCCAGACCCGAAACTTGATCTGGTAATCTCCTCGCAGGAGCTTGCCGTGATGGACATGATAAACGCGAAGAACATCAAAGCAACGACCGCGCTGACGGGCGACCTGGCAAATCTCGACAATATGGATCTGGAAGTGGGCGCAGAGAGCGTCTCGGCTTCAGGGCTCGGTTTCCAGAATGTAAACGTTGTCGTCAAAAAAGCAGGGGATACCATAAACTTAGTTACAGCAAAGGCATCGTCCGGGCAGGGTTCCATTTCGGGTTCGGGTAAACTGACGATACCAAAAAGCGGAGCGGGCGACATAAATATTAGCGTTGAAATGGCGCAGTTGAATCTCAGCGACCTCAGTAAAACGGGCAATCTGGGCGTGGCTCTCGCTGGTACGTTCTCGGGGAAGCTTGCACTGACTGGAAAGGCGGACTCGCCGAATGTCGCGTTTCAGGGAAGCGCGCCCAAATTTTCCGCCGAGGGGTACGGAATGGACAACTTGACGGTGGAACTGAGCGGAAACATGGATGATCTGAAACTCGACAACCTTTCCGCGCAAATCGGAGCGGGAAAGCTCTCCGCCACAGGCTCGTTTAAACCGTCGGAGGGCAAGGGGCAAATAGAGTTCACAGGTTCGGGGCTTGATCTTGCGAAACTGACGGAAAGCGTTCCGGACGTCAAGGGGCAGATAGCGGGGACGCTCTCCGCCAAATTCAGCGCGTCTCTTTCCGGCGCGGAGGCTTCAGGGCAGGGCAGCGCGTCAATTCCTTCACTCGTGATATACGGCATGAAGCTCTCGGACGTCGCAATTCCGCTATCTCTTTCCGGCTCAAGCTTAAAGTACGGGCATGGGACGGCAAAGCTGAACGGCGGGTCGCTTGAGCTCGACGGCGACTTCAATACTCAGACGTTTAAATACTCTGGAAAACTGAATGCGTCCGGCGTTGACGTGAACGCGCTTGTTCACGACTTGGTTCCTGATATTAAGGGCAAGATAACGGGCAAAGGAGAGTTGGCGTTGACGTTCAACGGGACTATAGACCCCAAATTCACGCTGGGAGGCACAGGGACTGCAAAAGTCGGTACTGGCGGGCTCAGCGGCTTCAGCTGGCTCGACATCATTTCAAAGCTGCATGGAACCGATTCCGTTCATTACGCGGAAGTGACAGCTCCTTTCAAGCTTGAAACGACGCGGATAATATTCCAAAAAGGCTCAAAGGCGACCGCTCCGGGTAACGACCCTCTTTACAAGTACGCACAAATCGAAGGCCCGATAACGTATGCGGGCGGGTTTAACCTGACAGGCGACGGGAGCGTCAATTTTCTGTTGATAAATATCATCACCGGCGGCGCTCTTGGAGCGGCGGGCGCAATTGCGGGAGGTAACATCGGCGAGTTTGCGTCCGGTAAAGGGCTTGAGGCAGTTTTGTCGCAAGCGATCGGAAAAGGGGCAGCAGCGGGCAAGCAGAGCGATTTCCGCGAAGTGTCGTTTAAAGTGGGCGGCAATATCGACGACCCGTCATTCTCGATAGTCAAGGTAGGCCAGCCAAGCGCCGAACACGCGGAAACAAGCGAAGGAGACGCGCAAAAGCAGCCGCAGAGCATTCAAGAAGCGGTCAAGGATAAAGTCTTGGACAGCATAGGTATACCAGGCGTCAAGAAAGAGGAAGCGTCAAGCGCCAGCGGAGCGGGCAGTACAAGCGGCGCTCAGGGTAAACAGGCAACGCCGGCGCCCGCAAAAGAAGCCCCGAAGAAACCTGGCGACGTAGTGAAAGAAGAAGCAGGAAAGGCAATAAAGAATATTTTTAATAAAAAATGATGAATACAGAACACAATAAACCACTGTAGGGGGCTGTAACAAAAGTGGGGCTGTAACAAAAGCTGGCGGCAGAATGCCGCCCCTACAACATATTGTGCACACAATACCAAACAACCACTATATATTGTGGTTTGGCTAGCCAATATACTACTTTTGTTACAGCCACCTACAATATATTGTGGTTTGGCTAGCTAATATACTGCTTTTGTTACAGCCCCCGCGCCATTAACGAAACGAAAGTACAAAATTATGAAAAAATCCAAAAGATTTTTGGTGAGATTAAATGACAATCGAATACACAAAACGTAAACCGAATAGGTATAAAGACTTCGATTACAGTCAGGACGGCGCGTATTTTGTGACGATTTGCGCAAAAGACCGAAAGGAAATATTCGCATCAATCGAAATAGGAGAGGTATCTTGCAGCCTGCGGCTAACGCGCGTTGGAGAAATAATAGAGAATGAAATATTGTTGTTATCACAAGTTTATGACGAGGTATGCGTTGATTGTTCCGTAATTATGCCAAACCATGTTCATATGCTCATCGGTATTTATGGCGATTGGCGGTATGATGTAAACGGGCGGCTACAAGCCGCCCCTACAGTTTCACGCATGATAGGACAATGGAAACGTGCAATTTCTATCAAGGTTGGGTATTCGGTTTGGCAAAAATCATTCCACGATCACATTATTCGTAATAATTATGACTATCAGCAAATTGCGGAATATATTGAATACAATCCTGAAAGATGGACGGAAGATTGTTTATACAATGGCGAAACAATAAAAACAGACGGCAAAAAACCACCCGTATCATTATTTTGAGGCGATGAACGCAACAGAATACAATGCACAGGCGGCTACAAGCCGCCCCTACAGATGCGTTTGTCTGTTATGTAACTGTGGTATATTGTGTACAATGGGTGTAGGGGCGGCTTTCAGCCGCCTGTTTTTTTGGCGCGCGTTAAAAAATACGCAACGCGATACGATGAGATAATATTGAAAAATGATGATATGTCAAAGGTTTTGATGCGTTTGTATGTTATGTAGCTGTGATATATTGTGTACAATGGGTGTAGGGGCGGCTTTCAGCCGCCTGTTTTTTCGCCGCGCGTTAGAAAATACGCAACGGGATAAGATGAAATAACATTGAAAAATGATGATATGTCAAAGGTTATGAGGTGCGGGCGGCTACAAGCCGCCCCTACAGGTGCGTCTATGCAAAAATCAGGGGCGGCAAATGAGCCGCCCCTGCAACGTTTGATACGATTATCTTTCGGTTTTCAGGCCTACTGTTTTCTTCTCAGGACGAACGGGACTGCGAGCATCATGAGCGCAAGGAAACCCGCGTTGCATCCGCCGCCGCCGCCGCTGCTGCTTCCATCGGCTGCGAAGAACACCTGCGCCACCACTTCGCCGTTTGCTTTTCCGGTGAGGTCGAACTCGCCGCCGTCCCTGATGAACACAACCAGCTCGTAGGTTGCGTTCGGATCAATTTTGCCGGTGTATATCACGCCTCCTAAGAGCAGCGTGAACGTCTTCTCCTCGAACTTGTTCGAGTCGGCCGTGAAGGTGAATTTCTTTCCTGTGTTGCTGGAAGTCAAACCGATAAGGATTATGTCATCCGCAAACATTGCCAGCAGGTCGGCGCCGAGCACCTCAAGCTTGATTTCCGCAACTTGACCTTCCGCTCCGAATCCCCTCGCTGCCATATCGCCCTCGAATACCGGCGAAACACTTACGTTCGGCTTACTCGTGCCGAGCAGAACTTTCGCTATTGCTTCCGCCAGCGCCTTCTTGAGATAGACCAAATTGCCCTTCACTTCGAAGTTGCCGGAGGAAATGCCGGTCTTGTCGGCAACGTCTTTTGGATCGGTCGGGAATGTCGGGTCGAGAGGATCGGGTTTTTTCACAGTAACATTGCTATGCCCCTGGCAAGAGCCGGCTGACGCTGTTATCGTCGCCGTTCCCACAGCATGTCCCGTCACGAGTCCGGTTTCACCATTTGCCCCGCTGCCGGTTACGCTGGCTACCGACGGGTTGCTGCTCGTCCATGTCACTGCCCTGGACTCCGTCGTATCGACGGGCAGGACTGTCGCCGTGAGACTGCGCGATTGCGCTATGTCCATCGTCAGCGGCGCCGGGCTCACCGTTACGCTCATTATAGGTTTGTCAGGTATTGAGACAATTATTGTGCAGGAATCCGTTTTTGTGGAGTCTCCTGCGGCTGTGGCCGTGATCGTTGCCGATCCAACAGCGCTCGCTGTTACAGTTATAGTGTTTGCTGAAGTTGACGGAACGCTGACTATCGACGAGTTGCTGCTTGACCAAATAACGTCCTTGTTCGTCGCATTTGATGGCGTAATTGTGGCAGTAAGCGTGAGAGTTTCGCCATTGATTAGATTCTCTGAATGTTTGTTCAGAGTCAAATTATCAACAGGTACGACTGTGGGCGCTGCGGTTACGGTTACATTGCAGACAGCCGTTTTTCCGCCGTCCGCCGTCGTGACTGTAACCGTCGCCGAGCCGGGCGCCAACGCCGTCACGAGTCCGTCCAACAACGTCCCGGTCACGCTTACAACAGAAGGAGCGCTGGATAACCACGTCACATTCTTGTTTGTGGCAGTGGGAGGATCAATCGTCGCGGTGAGATGGTAAGACGCGTCGTTGGGATCTCCTCCGAAGATTAAGTCCAGCGTGGTCTTATCGAGCGTCACGCCGGTAACCAGTACAGTAGGCGCCGAGTCGACTGTGATCGTGCAGGTATCCTTGGTAACGCCGTCAGACGCTGTTGCGGTAATGACAGCCGTTCCGTCGGAAACCGCCGTCACCAATCCGGTCGCCGACACAGTCGCAACCGCAGAGTTGCCGGATGTCCACGTAACAGACTGATCCGCTGTGCTTGGCGTGACTACCGCAGTAAGCTGAACCGTAGTTTTACTGCTTGTGTTCAAAGTCTCCGTTTTCGGGGTCACAGCAACCGCCGAAATCGGGTCAGGCACGGTGACGGTCACCAAGCACTGTCCTACTATGCCGTTGTACGTCGTAGCCGTTATCAGCGTATAACCGGCCGCAACTCCCGTGACCAATCCGTCGCTGTCGACTGTAGCAAGCAATTTGTTGCTGCTGTCCCAAGTGACAGTCTGGTCAGCATCCGTTGGTAAGACCGCGGAGGCGAGCTGCAGGGTTTTGCCGATAGCTACGTTCGCAGTGTCGGGGGTGACGGTGATTGATGCGGCTGCGGGGCGGACTTGGAGAACGCAGGTTACCTGTTTGAATTCAACATCATTTCCATTATGTTTTTTTACTGTAATATCCACTGATATTACAGTATTCATCTGTGATGTCAGATGCGGATTCACTGTCAAGATTCCATGATCTGCTGCGTCAAAAGTTCCCACAAACGGGTCAATATCCCAGTCTTTTGATCTTATTTCATAGACGCTAGCAGAATCAGGCACTAAGATTATTTCCTTTCCAAGGTCAATTATTTCGTCCGGGTTGACAACAAGAGGATTATTCTTGAATTTTACATCAGTTACGGGGATTGAAGCCAACGCCATCGGATCCCAAATAACGCCGTTATTCTCCCCGTCAAGGTCAAAACTGCCTCCGTCCTTTATACCGAAGAGTATAAAGTATTTATTGGCAAATGTTTCATAAATAATATCTGATGAATCAACCTCATCATATACAGCGTAGGGGGGAGTCCTACCAGCACCAACATCTGCAACAAGAAGCGTAAATTTCCCATCTGCCACGTCGGCAACTTTTTCTACATATTCGAATAATTTACCTTCGGTGGCGGAAAGGATCTTCAGCAGTTTCACATCTTTTGGACTGCGTACGTATCCATTAGTCGATAGAACATCCCAATCAACCTTGAACATGATCGCAGCTGTGTGTCCGTCCGGTATAGTGTTTGCTGGCGCTGGTGGCGGTAAAAATGGAAGTATTGCTTCAAACACCGGCAACGTTATTACGTCCGCACTGTCAACGCCAAGCAGATCCATAGCTATTTCCTTAGCTATGCTATCTTTAATAGTTACTAGCCCTTCACTATTAACATATAGATCCGTCGACTTGATGCCCGGCATAAACGTTGTTACCAGATCGGCTTCATTTGGGAATTTTTTGGGATCATTACATTCAGCTTCAGTCAAACTACTGTAGCCATCAACATCTATAAACAATGGAACTGTTTTATCGACGCTTTTATTGGTGAAATCAAAAGTTGTGGGTATTGTAGTCGGTATAAATTTCGCCGGGCTAGCAGCAGTTGAGTCAAACACAAACACCTTGCACTCAGCGAAGATATCCGGACTCAAAACTGATGATACTTTTACCGTAGCGTTTCCGGTTACCAAAGTAGTTGCTGTATAAACTGGAGTTGGTAATGTTCCATCAGGATTTGGTATTGGATATGTGGCAGGTGTGAGAACATCCAATACATCTAAAGGATCAATTTTCTCAATTTTCACCCATATTGTTGTGTCATTCGGTTCAGCCGTAATTAATAAAGTAAAAGTCTCATGGCCAATATTAGTGTCTACTAAATAAATATTCTTATCCAGCTTAATTCCTGTCATAGGTATATCAATGATTGTTACCTCAAATGGAGCGGATTCGCCAACTATAGTTACGGCATCGCTACTAATCAATTCTACCTTGAAAGAATCTTTGTCGCCAACAACGCCAGTAGTAGTTGTTATTATTGTTTGATCTGCACGCATTGTGGGAGTTTCAACCAAAACACCATCATAAGGGACTCTTGTCCACCTCATTGTTCGGAAGTCATTTTCGTCAACGCCAGGCAACAATTCAGCGGTGAGCGTTATGGTTTTGCCAGGTTGCACCACAGATTCACCTTTGATATCTGCTGAAATCGTGGCTTCCGCGAACGCTGCTGTTCCGAAGATGAGGGTTACGAACAGCAAAAATGCCAAAACACTTAGAACCTTACGCATAATTTCACTTCCCTTTTCAATATTTTTATTTACTCCAAAGAACTGTGAATCGCATGTGAACTAAGATCCTACCCGAATCGCGCATTCCCGCCATTCAGCCGCCACAAGAACTGCTCCTCTATCTTCACACCTCCTTGTACTTTTAAAATTGAAAATTGAAAACAGAAAATGGAAAATTGTTCCTTCGTCTTTGCGAGCGGTTTCATCGCGAAGCAATCCAGAATTCTTGTCTTTGCGAGCCGCGTCCTTTTGCGGCGAAGCAATCCAGAGTCTTTGTCTTTGCGAGCAGTTTCATCGCGAAGCAATCCAGAATTCTTGTCTTTGCGAGCCGCGTCTTTTTGCGGCGAAGCAATCCAGAGTCCTTGTCTTTGCGAGCGGTTTCATCGCGAAGCAATCCAGAGTCCTTCATTTTCCATTTTTCCCTCCGCGTCCATACGGACGTAAATGAGCGCATCCCGAAGCCTATAGCACGGGTCTTTCTATAAATTGAAAATTGAAAATGGCTATTTTTACATTCTCAATTTTCCATTTACCATTGTTCCCAATAACAACCGGCAGATCGTGGTATTCCGGCGCGGGTCGCTCATGGCGCGACCCCTACGCGCCATAACTATGGGCAATTCAAAGTCTTTGTCTTTGTCTCTATCTTTTGTCTTTTCTAATCCCTAATCCCTAATCCCTGTCTTTAAGCCCAACAGCAATAACACCGTCAATGAACCAAATAACCGTCAAATCGTGGTATTCCGGCGCGGGTCGCCCACGAGTGCGACCCCTACGGCCTTAATTACACGCCGACCGTGTTAATTCGTAGGGGACGCAGCCCTCGGCGTCCCGTGCCCGACAGCAATAACACCGTCAATGAACCAAATAACCGGCAAATCATGGTGTTCCGGCGCGGGTCGCCCACGAGTGCGACCCCTACGCGCCATAACTATGGGCAATTCAAAGTCTTTGTCTTTTGTCTCTATCTTTTGTCTTTTCTAATCCCTAATCCCTAATCCCTGTCTTTAAGTTCCGGCGCGGGTCGCCCACGAGTGCGACCCCTACAACGCTACTTTTTTACTGCATCGTTGCATTTTTGCAACATCGTTTCGTTTTTGTCTTTTCTCGCCGCTCGCCACTCGCCACTCGCCGCTGTTTTTCAAGTATTCCTGCAAAACATTAATCGCCATCAATTCCTTATAAAAATTTCTCCCATCCATAGATATCCCCAACCTATTGTTTTTTCTGTTAATATTGGAACGTCTTCCGCATACCAGCGGTAAAGCCTGCCTTTTTCCCTCGCCTTTAACAGCTTGTAAAGGTTCATGCTTATTGCTCCCGCAATGCCTTCGCCGCGTGTGTAGATTTGACTCCAATTTTTACCTGTCCAGGCATATATTACGGTGGGATCATCTCCTTTCCATGCGACCGGAATGTTGTATTTACGCAATATTCCAATTCTGTCAATTGTGCTTTTCCAGTTTGACGCCGAAAGAAAAGCCGGATTCACAGACCAGTCGGGTATGTAAGCCTGTTTCGCCGTTTGACCCGGAGCTGCGTCATATGGCTGCGCGACTAACGCTTTTTCTGTCTCTCCCGCCACATAAGAGCTCCCTGCGCCTGAATACGGGATAATGCCTACGTGAGCGGGATTCACCGAGCCGACTACATAGTTCGTTTTCGCGAGCCTCCCCGTTTGCATTGTTCCGTATACCCAAATCTTCCCCTGTGCCTGAGTCACGGCGTATCCGTCGAGCGTCAGGCGCCAATTCTTCTCCAATCCATTTGGAGCATAAACGTAAAATTGCATTCCGGCGTAAGATGGCTGCTGAACCATATAGGGCTCGGCAACATAGACGGTAGCCGAAGAGAATCCGAATGAAGCAGATAAATATGTAATTAATATCGTCGTAAAAATTGAAATTCTTAATATCATTTGTTCGTTCCCCTTTAAATAAATGAAAAAATGAAAATGGAAAAAATTTGTTCTTTTGTCCTTGTTTATAATTTTCCATTGTTTCCAATAAAACCGGCAGATCATGGTATTCCGGCGCGGGTCGCCCACGAGTGCGACCCCTACATGTGAAACCTTATGCGTTGCACAAACATCCATGTTTTCGTAAAATGAAAATGGTTGTTTTTGCATTTTGCATTGTTCCCAATAAAACCGGCAGATCATGGTGTTCCGGCGCGGGCGGCTACAAGCCGCCCCTACCCGTAAAACCTTATACGGTGCACAAACATCCATGTTTTCGTAAAATGAAAATGGTTGTTTTTGCATTTTGCATTGTTCCCAATAACAACCGGCAGATCATGGTGTTCCGGCGCGGGCGGCTGCAAGCCGCCCCTACCCGTAAAACCTTATACGGTGCTCAAACATCCATGTTTTCGCAAAATGAAAATGGTTGTTTTTGCATTTTGCATTGTTCCCAATAACAACCGGCAGATCATGGTGTTCCGGCGCGGGCGGCTACAAGCCGCCCCTACCCGTAAAACCTTATACGGTGCTCAAACATCCATGTTTCATAAATTGAAATTGAAAATTATCATGCCTTTTGCCTTTGTCTTTCGTCTTTGTCTTTTGTCTTTTGCCTTTGTCTTTTCTAATCCCTAATCCCTAATCCCTAATCCCTGCTTTTAAGGTTTCGGCGGGCGATACATCGGAATCTCGGTTATGTCGTAGTCGCCCGGCGATTCCATTGAGTCGCTTGCTGCCGCGATTAATCCATCAATCGGAAAAATTGTCTCGATAACTGGCGGTCTTATCGTGTCCCAAAGCGGGTTTTTATCATACGGATCGCGCGGGTACACCACTATGCGGGACAGCGCGGGATATTGAGGGTCGATTTCAAGCGCCTTCGTGTAATATTTCTGCGCGTTGGAGAAATTGCCCGTCCTGTCGCTCCATACCCCAAACCAGTACCATGCGTCGGCGTTGCGCGGCTGCTCTTTTACCGCGCAAAGAATATACTTCGTCGCTTTTTTGTATCTTTCCTGCTTAATTAACGACACGGCTTCATTTAGCGCATTGACGGCGTCCGTTTCGGCGGGTTTCGGAGCGGCGGGCGCAGGCGCGGGGTTCGCCGGTTTTGAGATTGCTCTTGCAGGGGCGGCTTTCTTTTTTACATTGGCGGCTTTTGCGGATCGCGGCGGCACCCTGCTCCCCGGAGAGGAGACTCCCGGAGAATCGGGATATGCCACGCTTAAACTAATGAAAAAAATAATGACAACGGCGGTGAATAAGATGCATGAAACCTTAATTTTCTTGTTCATTTTTGCCCTCTTTCTAAAATATAAAAACGTAAAAAGTGAATAATATCCTGCTATTTGGCAACCCGAAGTATTCCGGCGCGGGTCGCCCATGGCGCGACCCCTACGGTTCATTTTGTGCAACCCGTAAATTTCCGGCGCGGGTCGCTCATGGGCGCGACCCCTACGGCCTGAAATTCGGCAAATCATGGTATTCCGACCGTGTTGATTCGTAGGGGACACAGCCCTCGGCGTCCCATATTATGAAAACCGTAGGGGACGCAGCCCTCGGCGTCCCGTGCCCAATAGCAATAACACCGTCAATGAACCAGATAACCGGCAAATCATGGTGTTCCGGCGCGGGCGGCTACAAGCCGCCCCTACCCGTAAAACCTTATACGGTGCTCAAACATCCATGTTTCCATAAATTGAACGTTGTGCATTGCCTCACCTGTGTCCCCGCCCGTATCTCTTTATTACGATATCCTTCAATTGAATGGGATCGTTTTTGTTCTTTTCTTGCGTTACTGTCACGATGGCTTCTCTTTCTTGAACCCATTTGACTTTAACTCTGCCTATTTCCTTGGGTAACACTACTACCGGCCTGTCGGGGTCGACTGTTATGTACGAGTCGCTTCTCACTACCTCCAGAACGTCGCCCACCGATACGGCGTCCATTTCCCCGAGCGAGACTATGTATTCCCTTCTCTTGCGCGTTGAGCTTTCTGTCGGCGATATTATTCTTCCAATGGCTGAAGAGAATGAACCGAACAAAGCGCTCGCCGCCTCAGAGCCGCTATTGCGCGCCAAAGCGCTGCCCGCCTGCATCATAATCTGTCTGTGAACCGCCTCCGTCGCGTTTTTAAATGCCTGCCAAGCGGAGGTCTCGTTGAATTGTTCCCAAGTTGGGAATGACATTTTTTGCCCTTTATATTTCTGCTTCGTGAGGCCTAACAGATCAAGCCCGCTGGAAAACGGAACAGGAAGGCTGATAATTGAGTCCAGAAAGAACAGCTGGCCTTCCGACGGTGCAAACGTGTAACGCTTATCAACTCCATGAACCGGGCGTTCGGCAAACTTTCGGGCGTTAATCGAATCGAAAATTCTTACCCGCATGGCAATAGCATTTGAGTCGAAATTGCCGAGGACATTGTCCCTGGTTTTCATTGACGCGCGGTAGATTTCAATTTGAGCAGCCATGTCTCCATCCCTCTGCCGTGCGGCAAGCCAGCGATTCATCCCTCGCTGATCCAGCACTTCCGCGTCAACCTTCGGGTGATCTAAGAAAAGGGAAAGCAGGTACTCGTTTATTTTTACTTCAAGTATGTTGAAAGGATAAAACTTGCTCTCCCATACCTGAAAGTTTGTTCGGTTTATCACAGGAAAAAGTTTAATGCTAAGGTGTTCTGCAACTTCAGAAAGCAAGTTTTCCCCGCAAGGATTATCCGGGTCTTTGCCGTCGGCAGGCGCGCAAACGCCAAAAGTTATCGCAAGCAAAAGCAGATTAATTACAACTATCCTAACAAGAGGGAAATGCTTCATAAGACATCCTTCTTTCAATGTTTTAGTTCTATATCGGACAAATTTTATAGAATCATAAGCAATGCAATGAAAACATGTATAATTTTTCATTAGTGCTTGCATTATGTTTCATATACGCTATACTTGAAACTAACTTTGATGTAGTTTGGGCGGGGTGAAAATGGAGAGTCAGAGGGTTGATGGTTTGGAAAGGTTTTATGTCGAGAACTATTCTCTTTACAGGGAATTTTCAGAAAGAATGCAGAACCTTGTACAGAATTTAATTGAACGCGACGACATTGAAATATATAAAATCGAATCGAAAATAAAGACTCCTGAAGAACTCTTAAAGGGATCTTCAGGAAGAGTTTCTTCACCTTCTTATGACAGCATTTCTGATTTTGTGATAGTCAGAGTGTTGTTACGTTTCCCTGAGGATGTCGGAAAAGTTGAGCAAATTGTATCCGAAGAATTTAAGGTCGATATGAAGCGTTCCATTCCGGCAAGCACATTGGACGATCCTTTCAGATTTGGGTACCCCGCGGCGTATTATACGTTGTCGCTTTCTGGAAAACGGCATGAACTTCGCGAATGGATAAAATATCAAGGATTGCATTTTCAGTTGGACATAAGGACAATGCTTCAGGAAGTTTGGGCGGCCGTTCTGCCAAAAGTTAACGTCAATGTCGACTCCGGCACAAAGAAAAAAATGGAAAGAAAACTCGTGCGCATTGCTTCCTTGCTGGAGGAGGCCGACGAGGGTTTCCTTTCTCTGTACGAGACATCAAAAAGCGCATTTCCCGTTCCTGTGGCGGAAGAGAATATTTTCGTCCGCGAAGCGCCGGAACCGGTAATTGAAGCTCCGCGCGTGTATTCCATTGAAGAACTGTACGACTGGTTCGCCGCCAGGCCGGAACTGCTGGATAATTGGAGCAGCGCGGCGCTGAACGCTGGATTTCCTGCATATTCTCCATCAGCTGACTATATTCGCGAGAGCTTTGAGAATTTGTATACGCTCTTTAAGGTTGCCGATATAGATACGCTTCAGGAAGTTGACAGCTTTATGCAGAGCCTTGACGCGGGAGACGCGGGAGTCAATCAGCTCAAGGATATATATGAAGCTTTTGAAAAGAATGTTGGAATATGGAGAGTCGACGCATATTCTGCGCTCTTTCTATTGTTGTTGAACATAAAATGGGATACCCTGAAAGAAAAAGACCTGATATCCCTTGGAATAAAGAAAGCTTCCGACAGAATAAGCGGATTAATTGATTAATCTCCATTTTGATTTCAAATAATAATTGTACGGGCGGGTCATAAGGATTCGCCCATTTTTATGGGGTGTAAACAGTTTGCTTGACATCTATTTATATGTATGCAATAATATTCATTATGAATAGATATGTAACTATAGGCGAAGCTTCAAAAATATTAGGTGTGTCAATATCAACGTTGAGAAGATGGGACAAGGCAAGGAGACTTACGCCCGAAAAAACAGCGTCTGGACACCGAAGGTATGATATCTCCAAGCTTAAGCCCGAAAAATATCGCGAGTTAAGCATAAATAAAGAGGCGAAAAGAACAATAGCATACGCGCGTGTTTCCAGTCACGACCAAAAAGGCGATTTAGAGCGCCAAAAGCAAGTTCTAGAGCTATACTGCGCTCAGCAAGGTTGGACATATACAATAGTCAGCGATTTAGGTTCTGGTATGAATTATCATAAGAAGGGACTTAAGCGCCTGATAAGTGATATATTATCCGAAAAAGCAGGTCGTCTTGTTATCACTCATAAAGACAGGCTGTTGCGTTTTGGCGCGGAATTGATTTTTGCTATATGTGAAGCTAAACAGGTTGAAGTTGTTATATTAAATCAGGGCGAAGATACGACATTCGAGGAAGATTTGGCAAAGGACGTATTGGAAATCATCACTGTATTTTCAGCGCGTCTATATGGTTCAAGAAGCCATAAGAATCAAAAACTGTTAGAAGATGTGAAGAAAGTTGTAGAGGCGGAGTCAGAGGAATGATATTAGCGCACCGAATACAGTTTGAGCCGAACAAAAAACAACGAACATATTTCGCCAAGGCGTGCGGAGTTGCGCGTTTTGCATATAATTGGGCTTTGTCTGAATGGAAAAAGCTTTATGAGAATGGCGAAAAAGTAACAGAGGGATTATTAAGAAAGCAATTAAACGCGACGAAGCGTGAATCGTATCCATGGATGTTTGAAGTGACAAAATGTGCACCGCAACTTGCAATAAAGGGTTTAGGGAAAGCATTTGATAATTTTTTCGCACACCGTGCGGAATTTCCAAAATTCAAGAAAAAGGGACATCATGATAGTTTTGGATTATCGAACGATCAGTTTAGCATTAAAGATAAAATGATTCGTATTCCGAATTTGGGATATGTAAGAATGTCAGAGAGATTAAGATTTGATGGAAAAATAATGGGAGCGGCAATAAGCAGGACGGCAGATAAGTGGTATATCTCAATCCAAGTTGAAATGGAACCCCCCGCGCCGGTCCACAACAGCGAAAGCCAAGCTGTAGGAGTGGATTTAGGAGTAAAGGATTTAGCGACTTTGGATGACGGGACAAAAATCACTGGAGCAAAACCACATAAACAATTGCTGACGAGAATACGTATGCTCAATAAGTCGTTATCAAGAAAGCAGGGAGCGAAAGAGGGAGAAAAGAAGTCAAAAAACTATAAGAAAACGCAGAGAAAACTTTCACGAACTTACGCAAGGGTGGGAAACATTCGTAATGATGAAACTCATAAACTAACGACAATGTTAACGAGAGAATACGGAATAATAGGGATTGAAGACTTGAACGTATCGGGCATGGTAAAAAACCACAGACTTGCCCGGGCAGTTCTTGATATGAGTTTCTTTGAGTTTCGCCGCCAACTGGAGTACAAAGCAAGAATGACAGGAAGTATAGTTGTAATAGCAGACAGATTTTATCCATCAAGCAAAATGTGTTCAAAATGCGGCGAGAAGAATGAAGGATTGGATTTATCAATGAGAGAATGGGAATGCCCAACATGTAACTATCAACACGATAGAGATATAAATGCAGCAATCAATTTAAAGAAAAATGCCGAGAGTTACGCGGTGTCAGCCTGTGGAGAGTTAGTGGAAAAAGTCACCTCTGTGAAGCAGGAACTCAACATCAAAGCAGACCATGTATGCACATCTATGGTAAGTTATGAATAGGTTTGAGATAACGGAAGGAACCCATGGGCGGGTTGTTCTAAAAACCATGAATTGAGGGAAGAGACAGTATGGGTCGCAGCCCTCGGCGACCCGCGCCAGAAACAATGAATTACTAATATACAGGTGACTAAAATGGACAAATACCAAAATAGAAAAACTAACCGACTAAAAGAATACGATTATAGTCTGGACGGAGCGTATTTTTTAACGATATGTGTGAAAGATAAATGCAGAATATTAGGCAAAATCGCAGAGGAAGCCGCTGGGCTCGTCCAGACCGTAGAATTGAGCGAAATGGGCGAAATGGTGAAACTGCATATTGAAAATATAAAAATGTACTCTGAATTTGTGAAATTAGACAAATATGTTATTATGCCAAATCATGTGCATTTGATTATTTCTATTGAAAGCGGAACGACATTGGCGTACAAAGACGGTTCGCCACGGAGCGCCTCCCCCGCGAAAGCAGTTATTCCGCAAATTGTAAACGCATTAAAATCATTAACATCAAAAAAATATGGCAAATCTATATGGCAACGTTCTTACTACGACCATATAATCAGAAACGAGGCTGATTACAGAGAAAAATGGGAGTATATTGACACAAATCCTTTAAGATGGGGAAAAGACGAATATTATTTGTAGATTAGCACGGGAGCGACCGACGGTCAGGAAGACCTAGTGTCGCGGAGGTCAGGAAGACCGGGAGCGACCGACGGTCAGGAAGACCTAGTGTCGCGGAGGTCAGGAAGACCGGGAGCGACCGAGGGCTGCGTCCCCTACGAATAAACACGGTCGGCATGTAATGAAGGGGTAGGGGTCGCGCCCTGAGCGACCCGCGCCGGAATACCATGAATTGCCGGTTTTCTGGTACATTGACGATATAATTTCTGTTGGGCACGGGACGCCGACGGTCAGGAAGACCTAGTGTCGCGGAGGTCAGGAAGACCGGGAGCGACCGAGGGCTGCGTCCCCTACGAATAAATACGGTCGGCATGTAATGAAGGGGTAGGGGTCGCGCCCTGAGCGACCCGCGCCAGAATACTATGAATTGCCGGTTATTTGGTTAGTTGACGGTGTTATTTCTGTTGGGCATGGGACGCCGAGGGCTGCGTCCCCTACGAATAATTACAGGTAGTTTTTAAAATGATTTTTGAAGGAGGTATTACTTTGAGAGAGGCAGCAGTATGGATTGCTCTTGCTTACTTATTGGGTTCCATTCCAACCGGATTTCTTCTTGTTAAATATTTCAAAGGAATTGATATTCGCACTTTTGGTTCCGGTAATATTGGCGCTAATAACGTAAGGCGCATATTGGGAAAAGAATGGGGGATATTTGTCGCGGTAGTCGATATGCTAAAAGGGGTCATAGGGTTGCTGGGAGCTATGGCTTCCGGCGTGGAGAACCCTTGGATACTTTCCACAATAGCTTTGGCGGGCGTATTGGGACATAACTATCCTGTATGGTTGAAATTTAAAGGCGGTAAAGGAGTTTCGACAAGTTACGGGGTTATTTTCCTCTTGTGGCCGCTTAAATCTTTTGCCGTCGCCTTGATGGGCGGAGTTGTATGGTATGCGATAATGCGTACGACCCGCTATGTTTCGCTGGCTTCCGTGTTGTCTCTTTTTTCTGTTACATTTTTCTTTTTGATTCTAGGAGCGCCGGTTGCTTTTACGCTGTTTTCGTTTGTGCTTGCGCTGCTTGCAGCGTGGTGTCATCATGAGAATATAAAGAGAATAGTAGATGGAACAGAAAGCCGAATTTAAAAAAAGAGGGTGTTCTATATGAATTCAATTCTTGCTGTCAATCCGGGCTCTACCAGTACCAAAATAGCGTGGTTTCATGACGACAAATCCATGTGGCAGGAGACCATAATCCATAGCAATGATGAACTTGCGCCGTTTAAAAACATTGTGGATCAATTTGAATTCAGGCTGAAAGCCATAAATGACTGCGTCACGAGACACGGGAACTCGTTTTCCGAGCTCAGCTGCGTAGTCGGCAGGGGCGGGATTGTCGATCCGATACCGGGCGGGACATATTCGGTCGATGAACCATTGCTTGCGAGGCTCCGAGTCGGGAAACCATGGGAACACGCGTCTAACCTCGGCGGAATAATCGCGCGCGCCATAGCTTCGCCCCTCGGGCTTCCGTCATTCATAGTCGATCCCGTCGCTGTCGATGAACTTGATGAAATATCCAAAATATCAGGACTCCCGGAGCTAACAAAACCGTCATTAGCTCACGCGCTTAACATCAAAGCCACAGTGCGCCGCGCGGCGCGCGACCTGAACGTGAAATGGGATGAAGCCAACTACGTTGTGGCTCATCTTGGCGGCGGCTTCACGATATGCGCGCACAGGGCAGGTAAGATGATTGATATAAACAGCAGTAACGAATACGGCCCGTTCTCTCCGGAGCGCGCGGGCGGATTGCCCGCCAAGAGCTTAGTCGATATGAGCTTCAGCGGAGAATACACTGAAAAGGACTTGAAGCGAAAGCTTGCGGGCAAAGGGGGAATGGTCGCTTACCTCGGCACAAGCGATTTGCGCGAGGTCAATAAGATAATTGAATCCGGCGGCGAAGCGGGCGAAAGAGCTTCACTTGTCATCAGGGCAATGGCGTGGCAGGTCGCTAAAGAAATCGCTGCGCAAGCGGTCAGCCTGCGCGGAAAAGTAGACGCGATACTATTTACCGGCGGAATAGCTCACGACAGCAACTTTGTAAAGCTTGTGCAGGAAAGGATTGGCTGGATAGCGCCATGCCTCATATACGCAGGAGAGGATGAAATGCAAGCTCTTACGGAGGGCGCCTTAAGAGTGCTGAGAGGGGAAGAGGAGTCGAAATCTTATTCACAGAACGTCAGGGGGAGCAACATATGAGTTCGTACTATGGGCTTGATTTTTTGTTTGAGCGCTGCGTGGAACTGGAGAAGAAAAAAGTCGCCGTCGTTTGTCCTTACGAGGATGACGCGCTTTTGGCAATTGATGAGGCAAGAAAAGCGGGGTATGTTTCAGGGGTATTGGTCGGCGAGCGCGGGAAAATGAAGCCCATGGCCGACAGAATGGGGGTAGACCTGAATAATTTTGAAATATTGGAAGCGGCGGGAGAGGCGGAATCATCCGAAGCGGCGGTGCGCGCCGTATCCTCTGGAAACGCTGACCTCCTCATGAAAGGGCTCGTAAAGACTGCGACGCTTCTGAAAGCCGTCCTGAACAGGGAATGGGGACTGCGCGCCGACGGGGAATCCCTTCTGTCTCATGTAATGTACGCCGAAATACCGCTCTTGAATAATCGCGTAATTGCCGTTACCGACGGAGGTATGAATATGTACCCGGACCTGAAGGCAAAAGCCGCCATCATTGCAAATGCCGTTTCATGCACTCGTAAGCTTGGGGTTTCATGCCCCAAAGTAGCTATTTTGAGCGCTGCGGAGGAGATCTATCAAGATGTTCCCGCTACGGGCAACGCTAAAACCCCTGTCGGGGAAGAGCTCTCGAAAGCTGCAAGCGATGCCGCGCTGCTTTGTAAAATGAACGAACGCGGAATAATAAAGGATTGTATAGTAGACGGTCCCATGATGCTTGAGTCGGCAATCTTCAAGGACAAAGCTCTTCAAGCCGGTATAAACTCAGTCGTCGGAGGCGAAGCGGATATCCTGTTAGTTCCTGAAATTGAATCCGGGAACATGCTCGGTAAAGCAATAACATATATGGCGGGCGCGACTTGCGCGGGCGTATTGCTTGGCGCAAAGAGGCCGGTCATAATGCTGAGCAGACACGATACGCCGAGGACTAAGCTTTGCTCAATAGCGCTTGGCGCGGTTGTGTCATGTTAAATAAATTGAGAATAGAAAGACAAATGCAAAAGATTACTGGATTGTGCAGCCTGCCGCGAGCCGAATTAGAAGCAAAGACAAAAGATTACTGGATTGCTTCGTCGCAAAAAGACGCTGGCGTAAAGAGCGGCTTCGCGAAAGGCGCAAAGACGTAGGGGCGTGGCGGTCGCAAAAAGACGCTGCGTAAAGAGCGGCTAAGACGACGGGCGGTAAAATATCAAGGGGTGAGAGGTGAAGAATACTGAAAATTATTGAGGGGTTACATCTGATTGACCTTCCGCAGCCTGTCGAGGGATTTGAGAAGTTCATTTCCGCGTGGTTCTTTGTTGACGACATGGGGAGAAGAATTCTCGTTGAAACGGGGCCGGCGGGCACAATTTGTGATTTGGCCGCCGAGCTCTCGAAATTAACAGATAATCTGGATTACATACTACTTTCGCATATTCATTTGGATCATGCGGGCGGGCTCGGGCAGCTTGCCGAAATCTACCCGGCGGCAAAAGCGCTTGTCTCTCCCAGAGGCAGAAAGCACCTCATATCACCGGAAAAACTTTGGAGCGCGACGATTTCAACGCTAGGCGAGTATGCCAGAATTTACGGAGAGCCTCTACCCGTATCCCCTGATAACTTGTTGGGCGAGGGAGAGAATATAGAAGGCGTGGAAGTATTTGAGACGCCGGGTCATGCGCCTCACCATATAACATTCAGAATTCCGTTCAGGTCGAAGTATTTGCTGTTCGCAGGCGAAGCGGTCGGGGTGACTGTACCCGGCGCCGAAGGACTGTACCTGCGCCCGACAACCCCGCCGAGGTTCGATGCGGAAGCGGCTTTGGCATCTCTTGATCTATTGTTGAAAGTATCGCAGGAGGACGATATATTATGCTACGCTCACTTTGGAAGCGATGCAGGCGCGCGCCGAATTATCCGGAAGGCCAAAGAGCAGCTTCTATTATGGATGAGCAATGTATCCGAGTGGCACAAAAACGGAATGGAAAAAGAGCGGATGATTGAGAACCTTTTAACCATTGACCCGTTACTTGCGGATTTCAGTAAATTTCCCGAGCGAATACAAAACAGGGAACTGAATTTCATAGATAACAGTATACAAGGAATCATTGATGCAATTCGGAATTCGGAATTCGGAATTCGGAATTAAAAGACAAAAGCAAAAGCGAATGCAAAAGCAAATGCAAAAGAATTTTCAGAATAGAAAGTGGGCATGGGAGTGGAAGGTGAGAACGTTATTGTTGATAAAAGTAAGGCGTTTGCGTTACGAATAATCAGTTTAAATAGATTCTTGGCTGAAGAAAAGAAAGAATTCGTTTTATCCAAGCAGATTATCAGAAGCGGAACAAGTATTGGCGCAAATGTTAGGGAAGCAATCCGTGGACAAAGCAAACCTGATTTTTATTCCAAGCTAAATATAGCACTAAAAGAAGCAGCTGAAACCGAGTATTGGCTTGAGTTGTTGTATGAAAGCAACTATTTGAAAAAAACTGTTTTTGACAGCATTTATTATGATTGTCAAGAAATCATAAAAATACTAGTTTCAATTACAAAAACACAAAAATCGTAAATCAAGAATCATCTTTGATAAATGCCCCTATTCAGAACAAAGTATAAAGCGAGGGAGGCAGAATGCCGACCCAAGTTTTTTTCTTTTAATTCCGAATTCCGAATTCCTAATTCCGAATTGTTTCAAACGTTTCCCATATATACATAGCTTAGTTTTCTGAGCGCGACCTCAGAATGCCGACCCAAGTTTTTTTCTTTTAATTCCGAATTCCGAATTCCGAATTCCGAATTGTTTCAAACGTTCCCCATATATACATAGCTTAGTTTTCTGAGCGCGACCTCAGAATGCCGACCCAAGTTTTTTTCTTTTAATTCCGAATTCCGAATTCCGAATTCCGAATTGTTTCAAACGTTCCCCATATATACATAACTTAATTTCCTGAGCGCTATCTCAGCGAGCGAATATATCGTACCTTCCGGGGTGGGGGCAAGATGTTTCCATTGGTAGTTCGGGAAGAACTTTGAAATATGGAGCGGGATATTCGGGTTTAATGATGAAAGCCATGAAGACATATTCTTCATCTCCTCTTTGGAGTCGTTTTCACCCGGTATTATAAGCGCCGTTACCTCCACATGGCAATTCTCCTGAGCTATCGTTATCGTTCGTTTGACGGTTTCAAAATCACCGTCAAGTTTTTTGTAGAAAGCCTCGTTGAAACATTTTAGATCTATGTTCATGGCATTAACGTATGGCAGAAGCTCCCTCAAAGGTTGCTCGCAAACATAACCGTTTGTCACAAGGACGTTCACAAGTCCGACCTTGCGCACTTCAATGCAACAGTCGCGTACATATTCATAACTGATGAAAGGCTCATTGTATGTATACGCAACTCCAACGTTGCCTTTTTCCACTTCATCAACCGCCTTTTGCGCTAATTCCGCAGGCGAGATTTCCGTTGTCTCAATATCGCTTCCGACCATCGTTATCCTGTAGTTCTGGCAAAAAGGGCAGCGCATATTACATCCGAAGCTTCCAACGGACAGGATCTTTCTTAAGGGCATGAAATGCGACAGTGGTTTTTTCTCAATGGGGTCAAGCGCTATGGAAGTAACCTTTCCATAATTTGAGCAAATTATTTCGCCATTCTTGTTTTCCCTTCCCCGGCAAAACCCCGTTTGACCTTCTTCCAGCATACAACCTCTCGGGCATATCGGACATTTAGTAATCATTTGTGACGCACCACTTCAAAGCGCTCTATATCAAACGTTTCATCTTCCCTTATGCCCGCTTTTCTAAGGGCTATTTCAATTTGCTGTTCGGGAGCGTCAACGCCTTCAAGGTTTGGCAGTAATAACCCTCGTTTATGCCCGCTGGTCACTATTACCCCGTAACGCGCGGAGTCCAAAGAGGCGGTTGATTTAACCGGTTCCGGAGGAGACAGGACGTCCACGCTGTACACTATTTCTGATAATTCGGAAGCTTCCACAGGCTCAAAACGCGGGTCATTTGCCGCTGCGCTCACGGCGTTTGTCAGAATTTCATCCGCTACGTTAATTGTCACGGGCGATATTGTGCCTATGCAGCCGCGAAGGACGCCGCGCTTTTTCAGGGATACGAAAACTCCCGCTTTGCGCGTTAGCATCTCTTCAGGAAGGTTTTTTGGTAAACTTGCAGTCTTGCCGGTCTTTATATAACTTTCTATTGAATATCTTGCCAGTTTCACATATTCATCCTCATTTGCCTTTATTTCCGTCAATCTGGAATCTTCAAGTTCTTTATAAGCGTCAAGAAACTTTCTGTCCTTGCTCTCTCCGCATGGAATAAATGAAGCTACTCCGTATCCTACGCCGAAAGTATTTTCGTAGGAGAGCAGTTCCGATTTCACTTCCCTGCCGTCAAGAGCGCCGGCCATGACTATGAATGATCTTAGGCCGCATTCTGCAGCCTTCTCTGTGAAGCTTTCCTCGAATGTGAGGAACTTCAAAAAATCGCCGATGTTCATCGCTTCCGAAATTTCTTTGTCAAACAACTCGCCTTCAGCTACATATCCGTAATGGCTCGCAGGAGACGCTTTGTGGGATAAATCTCCGCTTGCTATGAAGACGACGCTGCTTTCCGATATATTTGCGGCTTTTGCGATACATTGCCCGAGTGCATAGTGTTCTCTTCGAGGAAGTCCGGAAAGCCCTATGCGAACTAATTTAAAATCTTGGTATTGTTCATGTATGAACGCGAGGGGGACAGTTACGCCGTGGTCGAGGCGCCCGTCCTCCTCGCCTTGAGTTCCGGCAGGTATTCCATGCTTAACGGCTTCATCTATGAGTGCGGATATAAAATCGCAATCATATTCCACATTGATTTGGAATACATTCTCGTCAACTCCGAATTTACGAAGATTTCCCTTCGCGCGGACGCCCGGGGAAATATGAAAATAGTCTGCGTACATAATGCTGTGAGGGGAAGTTAACACAATCGTTTCGGGCTTTGAAGCAGCGACCTTTTCCGCAACGGCTCTGCATGAAGTTATGGTCTTCTGAATTTTCTTTTCCTCTCCTCGTCCCACCAACGGCAGAATTATCGGCGGATGCGGCATAATAAATGCTCCAGTTATCGGCATGATGTTGTTTCACTCCCAGATGAAAAATTTGTTAGATTATTTATAGATTATATATCTTATATATCGACATATTTACCTAAAATGATTAAGTATTTGACAATAGACTGCTCAAATTAAATAGTTAGGATTACAAATTCTACTATTTACTGTATCGGTTTAAGATATAATATAAATAAATAAAATCGAATAGCAAAATTCAAGGAGAACGGGCATGAAAATACAATATGTTGGAAAAACAAAAAATGTACTTGTCGATGAAGAAACAGGCGCAGTCAGTCTTTTGTTTAAAGATGAAGCAACCGGAGAAGGCGGAGTGTTTGACCCGGGCTCCAACACAGTTGGCGGAAGCGTCGCTGGCAAAGGAAATACGGGGCTTAGAATTTCGAAATATTTTTTTGAATTGATGGAACGTGCCGGAATCCCCACTCACTATCTTGGCGCCGATATTGAAAAGAGCGTAATGCATGTGCGCAAGCTGACCGTTCCCGCGCTTGAATTCGTGCTGAGATATGAAACCGCCGGAAGCATGTGCCGCAGATTCAGCCTTGGCCTTGGCATCCCGTTTGATCCTCCATATCTGGAAGTCACTCTCAAAGACGATAAGCAGGGCGACCCGCTCATCAGCGAGAGATTATGCGTTATGAAAGGGCTGCTCGCAGAAGGGCAATATGACGAAGCTCTGAGAGTCCTTGTAAAAGTGGGCGAGGCCCTCAAAAATGAGCTGGCGAAAATGGGGCTAGCGCTAATCGACTTTAAGATTGAGCTGGGCTACGACGAAACCGGCAAAGTATACGTCGTTGATGAAATCACGCCCGATATCTGGCGAGTTCGTGACGAAGACGGCGTAATTCCCAACCAGATAGACTGCGCAAAAATGATACTGGAAAAGATAGTGTGAAGCGAAAAGACAGGGATTAGGGAAAAGACAGGGATTAGGGATTAGGGATTAGGAAAGACAAAAGATAAAAGATAAAAGACAAAAGACTTTGGGTTGCCAAAGGTAGCTTTGTAGGGGCGGCATTTTGCCGCCCCTATCTATATTTGACAACCCAAAGTCTTTTGCATTTATCTTTTCATTTGTAATTTGTCTTTACTAATCCCTAATCCCTGTCTTTTTCCCTTTCAATTCCGAATTCCGAATTGCTAATTCCGGATTGCTTTCTAGTTCCGGATTGCCTTTTTTCCAGTCTATTGCAGATGTGGCGGCTGCAATTAGTGAAGCAACGTCGGCCAAGTTCGAAGGAATGATCATCGTGTTGTTAGTCTTCGCAAGTTTTCCAAACTCCTGAACGTATTGTTCGGCTATTCTTAGTGAAACGGCGTCCTTGCCTCCGGGCGAGTTTATGGCTTCCGCTACAGTTTTTAAGCCCAGCGATGTAGCTTCCGCCATTGTGCGAATTTCATACGCTTTGCCGTCCGCTTCGTTTATGCGGCGCTGCTTTTCGCCCTCGGAAGCTTGGATCAATTGTTCACGTTCAGCTTGAGCGGCGTTGATTTTTGCCTCTTTTTTGCCGAGGGATTCCGCAATGAGCGCGCGCTTTTCGCGTTCCGCGCGCATTTCCTTTTCCATAGCGTCCTGAATGCTCCTCGGCGGTGTGATTGCCTTAATCTCGTAGCGCGTAACCTTGATTCCCCAAGGGTCAGTTGCGAGGTCTACAGCGGTAATGACCTTGTGATTGATGTTCTCCCGCTCCTCGAATGTTTTGTCGAGCGGCATTGTGCCGATGATGCTCCTCATAGTCGTCTGAGCAAGCTGTATGGACGCAAAGTCGTAGTCTTGAATACCATACGAAGCTTTCTTCGGATCGACCACGCGCATGTAAAGTATACCGTCCACCTCTATTCCCACGTTATCCTGCGTGATGCAGTTTTGAGGCGGGACATCAAGAGCATACTCCTTCATTGAGTGCTTGTATGCGATTCGATCAATAAGCGGAATTAAAAAGTGAAGCCCCGCGTTGAAAGTATCGTGGTATTTTCCCAAACGCTCAATGATGAACGTAACCTGTTGCGGTACAACACGGACATGAGCCAGAATGAGCCACAAGACGAAAACTACAATGGCAATCGTCCACAAATGACCAAAAAGCATTGAAAAGAAATATTCCATAACTATAAATCCTCCTTATTTATACTCGGAATGAACAAGCCTGACATGCAATGTTAATCCTTCCATTTGCACTATTTCCACCGTGCTGCCCGCAACTATGCCGGGGGAGTCCTCGCTCTGCGTTGCCGACCATTCCGTTCCATCGAACAGAACCTTTCCCGTTTCAATGCCGTTCATTCGAATGTCCGTTAACGCCTTTGCACGTTTGCCGATAAACGCCTTACGTCCGTCAAGCCGGGTCTCTTTGCGGTAGAGAAGCCTCATTACTCTGGGGCGCAAAAGTAAGAGCGAGACGAGCGACATCGCAGAAAATAACAGGAGCTGCCTCGTCACGCTTTCGGCTATGAATGGGTAAAAATAACACGCCAATGCAGTCGCCAAAGCTCCGAGCCCCGCGAAAAAAAACGCAAAAGAGACAGTGAACCCCTCCGCAAACATAAAGATTATGCCCACGACCAACCAAAGTTTCCAAGCCTCAGCCAAAAATTGTTGTAAATATATAATGTCTCGCCCCTTTCCATAAAATAAAAATATGCCCTTTGCATTTTGTTTTTGTCCTTTGTCCCAGTCCTTACCATGAAATATTTTTAATATAACTTTTTATTACTTTCGTGATAATTCAGTAGTCTTTTGCCTTTTTGTTATTTAGGCTCGCGGCAGACTGCGTAATCCAGTAGTCTTTACCATGAGGTTCCCAAATTTCATTCATCGTGGTGAACTGTAAGTTCATGGGCATTTGTCTTTGTCCTTTTATCTTTTATCTTTTCTAATCCCTAATCCCTAATCCCTAATCCCTAATCCCTGTCTTCCCCTGTCTTTTCTCACCAATTCTTTGCCTGAACCTCAAAATACGCTTGCGGATGCTGGCAAACAGAGCATTTTGCTGGAGCGCTTTCCAGTTCGAATATTGCTCCGCAGTTACGGCATTTCCAGAATACTTTCCCGTCCTTTAGGAATATATGTCCATCCTTAAGGTTTTTAGCAAGTTCGTTATAGCGCGCTTCATGTTCAGCTTCGATTTTTGCTATATTGGAGAACATTGCAGCAAGCTCAACAAATCCCTCTTCTTCTGCTTCCTTTGCCATGCGGGGATACATTGACGTCCATTCCTCATTCTCGCCTGAAGCAGCCGCCGCAAGGTTTGCCGCCGTGTCGCCCGCTCCGCCAAGCGCCTTAAAATGCAGTTTTGCATGTTCTTTTTCGTTGTCAGCTGTCTCTAAGAAAATGGCTGCAATTTGTTCGTAGCCTTCCTTTTTGGCTACAGAAGCAAAATAGGTGTACTTGTTACGCGCCATAGACTCGCCCGCAAAGGCTTCCAGTAAATTTTTCTCCGTTTTTGTTCCCTTAAGATCAGCCATAAAATTATCCTCCTTGATATTTATATGTGATATTTAGTTATAATATCATAATTACTTTTTGAAATTCTTATTAATTTTGGCTATATTCTCGAATAAAATTTCATTAAATGTTGTAACAGTTACAATATTTCATATGTTTACGACAAAGCGCATGAATAACATACAAGGAAGTGTTGATTTTGGGGAATGAAAAACAGATTAATACGAAAAGAATCTATGACGGGAAGATACTAAACCTTCGAGTTGATGAAGTGGAGACGTCCTCAAATGTAAAAGCCATACGGGAAGTTATCGAGCATAAATCGGCTGTCGGAGTGCTTGCCGTCACTGAAAACGACAGCATATTGCTTGTAAGCCAGTTTCGATACGCGGTCGGAGCGGATATGCTTGAGATATGCGCGGGGTTAGTCGAAGAGGGTGAAAGCTTCAGGCAAACGGCTGAAAGAGAGTTACAGGAAGAGCTTGGATTTTACCCTGAGGTACTTGAGGAGTTCAGTCGTTTTTACGTCTCCCCCGGATATTGCGAGGAAATGATAGTCCTGTTCATAGCAAAAGATTTGAAACCTTCAAAACTCGAACATGACGAGGACGAGATGTTATCAACAGTGGAAATTCCCGTATCGGAAATCCCGCACTTGCTCAAAAGCGGCGCCATAATAGACGGCAAAACCTGGGCGGCTCTCGTTTGGTTCATGGGAAATATGGCGGCCTCATAGGATTTTGGAGATATCACAGACATGAATAGTAAGAAAATAATACCGCTCGCATTGCCTTTTGACGATGTCCCGGACGATAATCAACAGTCAAAACAAATGGTATCAAAGCAGCGCCTGAAGGAATTGCGGGAAATAATAACGGGGCATCAACGGCTGTATTACGAAGAAGATTCTCCTGTTATTCCCGACAGCGAGTATGACGAACTTTTGAGGGAACTCAAATCCCTTGAAGAGAAGCATCCTGAGCTTGCGGATACTGATTCTCCCAGCTTGCGCGTCGGAGGCGCCCCAAACGCAAAATTCAGCAAAGTCACGCACGCCTCGCCCATGCTTTCCCTTGAAAACGCGCTGAATAAAGGTGAGTTGGCTGACTTTTTTTCAAGGGTTCGTTCGTCGCTCCAAAAAATCCACTCCGCGCTTGACAGCGCGGATATCCCCATTTTGGACGGCGACTTGGCTTATATGGCTGAAATGAAAATAGACGGACTGGCGGTTTCGCTTTACTACCGGAATGGCGAGTTCGTCCGCGGCGCGACCAGGGGCGACGGCAAAGTCGGGGAGGACGTCACAGAAAACATAAAGACGATAGGAACAATTCCGCAAGCGTTGAAAGGAAACTATCCGATGAGCTTGGAAATCCGGGGAGAAGTTCTCATGTTCAAAAATATCTTTGAGCAAATAAACCGCCGACGGGAGGAAGCGGAAGAGCCGCTGCTGGCAAACCCCAGAAACGCTGCGGCAGGAGCGCTTCGGCAGCTTGAGTCAAGCGTTGCTGCGGAAAGGCAATTGTCGTTTTTCGCTTATTACGTCGTGGAAGCGGAACTCATGGGGCTGAAAACGCAATCCGACGTATTGAAATGGCTTTCTGGTAACGGCTTCCCGGTGCAAAGCGCTGTTGCCCTTTGCGGGAACGTGCAGGAAGCGGACTCATTCATTGAACATTGGCGCAGCGCGCGCCATGACCTGCCTTACGTAACGGACGGGGTCGTATTCAAGCTTAACGATACCGAACTGTGGAACAGGCTTGGCAGCACATCGCACGCTCCGCGCTGGGCAATAGCTTTTAAATATCCGCCCGAAGAGAAGGAGACCAGAGTTATTAGCATAGAAATCTCAGTCGGGCGCACGGGCGCGCTGACTCCGATAGCAAATTTGTCCCCCGTCCGGCTCGGCGGCTCAACGATACAACGCGCAAGTTTGCACAATGAGGACGAAGTTCGCAGGAAGGACGTCCGTGAGGGCGATCTGGTAAGAATTCGCAAGGCAGGCGAGGTAATACCCGAGGTAATTGAAGTCGTGAAAGAAGCTCGCAACGGTTCCGAGGAGGTTTACGAAATGCCGAAAACTTGCCCCGCGTGCGGCGCGCCTGTCGTGAGGCTGCCGGACGAAGCCGCTGTGAGGTGCCCCAACCGCGCGTCCTGCCCCGCTCAGATAATGGAAGCTATTATTCACTTTGTTTCGCGGAACGGAATGGATATAAAGGGGCTTGGTGAAAAACTGATAGAGATGCTTCTGGAACACGGGCTGATAGTGAATTTATCCGATATTTACAACCTCGATAAAGATTCGCTTGAGAGCCTTCCGCGCATGGGGGAAAAATCGGCGCAGAACGTAATTTCGGCCATTGAAGAGTCACGATCAAAGCCTCTTGAATCACTGCTCGCAGCGCTTGGAATCAGATATGTCGGCTCTCGCGCGGCGGAGATTCTGGCTCGTAATTTCCCCGACATGAGTAAAATAGCTGAAGCCGGTATTGAGGAGCTTTCAAATATCGACGGCATAGGAGAGGTCATGGCTTCTTCGATTAGCGCGTTTTTTACGGACGAGTCGAACCGCAGTCTCATTGAAGCGCTTGCGGCAAAAGGAGTGAGGATGGACTCGGGCAGCTTCGCCCCGCAAGGGTCAATACGGGGCGAAAACGAAGCGATAAGCAAATTGGCAGGACTAACATTTGTCTTCACGGGGGAGCTTTCGTTCCCGCGCAGCGAGGGCGAAAGCATGGTAAAAAGCTTGGGAGGGAAAACAACGTCAAGCGTAAGCGGAAAAACCTCCTATGTAGTTGCAGGCGAATCCGCGGGCAGCAAGCTTGAAAAAGCAAGACAACTAGGAGTGAAAATAATCGGAGAAAGCGAATTTCTTGAGCTGGTGAAGGCGAACGGGTAATGTCAGTTGTCAGTTGTCAGAAATACAGTTGTCAGTTTGTAAATGTGTTGATGGGGAGGCAAGTATGGAAAGTATCGTAAATATATCAAAAAGGACAAATGCCGGATTTGATTTTTACCTTTTGCTCGGTGACTTTCTTGACGAATTTTACAAGGAGTCAGCTGATATACAATTGCAGATGATTAGCGAGCCTCCGGAAGATATGAATAAGCAGGAGTATGTGCCGTTTTTAGCATCCGTTGCTCATAAGCTCGCAAACGATTTCAGACTTGAGCCGCCGCAATGGATGTTTGAAAAACGTTGTTATTTGAATGGAAGAAATCCATATTTCGCTTGCAATGTAAAAGGCAATTTGCGTTCACTTTTCATGTATAAATCTCCTTCAGAGTTTAAACATCGCAACTTGTTTGTGGACGAAAACGTATTAATTAGAGTTTGACAGTTTAACAGGATCCTCCCCAAAACAGGATACATAATTGAAGAAATTATTACAAAAAAACAAGATCTTGATAAGGATGTCATTAAAAAACTGAAGGCATGAAGAATGACTTCAATTTCGTCTCCTCGTGATATAATACATGTTTGGTGTGCGGGGGTGGCGGAATGGAAGACGCGCTGGACTTAGGATCCAGTGCCGCAAGGTGTAGGGGTTCAAGTCCCCTCCTCCGCACCAAAGTGAACAACACGCAAACGAGGAAATTACCCCGCGCGGCTTTCGAACAATGACAAGCACAATCCCATACGAAAACGGTTTCCCACCTGACGTAAAAGAAATACAATTCACTCATGCCGAAGGTAACAAAACCCGCGCCGCCTACAACCACGCCGAGTACATGACGGAGTGCAGAAAAATTATTCAATGTTGGGCGGATTGGCTGGACAGGGTATAGTTTCAATAGGAAAACGAAAAACAATATAGAACGAAAATAGCATGCCTCCACCAAATCATCCAGAACTGCAATACCCTGATCGTGTAATGGCAGAAAAGCCCGAAGGGCGCTGAGAAACTTGTGCGGGCGCTCGGAACCAAGCCGTCGATGATTGTTACCCAGCAGGTAACGACGGAAGGAGCAACCGGCATGGGGAGTGTTCGCCCGGAACGGGAGTTCAAAGTTCATCCCGACCAGATCAAGGAATTGCGCATTGGAGAAGCCTACATCAAGCGACATACCATAAAAAGCGTTGAAGTTAAAAAGGTATGGATAAGGCAACCGAAAGCGGCAAGAAAATAATATAAAATATACCGAACGGGTTGACATAATAAACTAAAAAGGTATAATGCACACAAAGGAATGTTCGGCGAAGGAGGGGGATGAAAGTGCTAACGGCTTTTGGTAAGGTGTTACGAAAATTTCGTATTGAACATCAACTACTTTTAAAAGATATGGCCGATAGGCTCGACGTGACTGTAGCGTTTTTATCTGCAGTTGAAGTTGGTAGGAAAAAAATTCCTGCGAATTTAATATCAAAGTTGAAGTCGGTTTATACACTGGATGAAGAGAGGGTGAAGGAACTTGTGGAAGCAGCAGCTATATCTAACAATGAAGTTAGATTTGTAAATCTTGATCAGATGAAATTACCCGATCGCGAGGGCGTCTTAGCTTTTGCAAAAAATTTTGAAAACTTAAAGTCTGATGAGAAGGAAAAAATTATTTCTATACTGAAAGGAATCAGCTGATTGAATGGGTTACGTAGGATATAGAGTTCCACCGCTTTCAAGGAAGAAAATCGAGGATCAAGCGAACAGTATTCGCCTTTTATTTGGCCTTGAAAACACTTTATATTTCGATATTGTGAGGTTTTTGGAACTGAGTCTTCCAAAAATTATTAGCGATTTTTTATTAATCCCAGTTGGCAACGATGATTTGGGTAGTGATTTTGCCAGAGCTTATCCCGATAAAAATTTGATTTATGTACGCGATGAAGTTTATGTCAATGCATACAATAAGAAGGGGAGGGATCGGTTAATCCTTGCTCACGAGTTTTCTCATTGGTTACTGCATAAAGGAATATCTCTAGCTTATACAAAAAATTACAGCGGAACACTGAAAAAATATGAAGACTCCGAATGGCAGGCGGATGTGCTGGGAGCTCAACTACTTGCCCCAACATATTTAATTAAAGATTTGTCAGTCAACCAAATAATGAAAGAATGCGGCGTTTCTGAATCAGCGGCCAAAACGCAATTAAATGTTGCGAACAAAAAATAACAATCACGCCCTAAGTGACAGCTTAGGGCATGATGAATAAAACGGCAGAACATATTGATTGTAACTTCAACATGTAAAATGGTAACATTTTATTGACAATATAACAATCTGTGTTTTTGCCTCCTGAAAGAAAGGAGGAAATTAATATGGATTTTCCATATAAAGCTGCACCAAAAGGCTTCCGTTGGTTTTTTTGCCGTTTTCGTAGAGTAAAAAACTCAACGAGGGTACTGGACGCATGGGATTATGGTTATCATGCTTGGGCGTTTTTGATCAGGGCATAGAAGCTATCCCATTAGGGGTAAAACGAGCACTCGTGTCACCTGAACATTAATGCTTGCATTATAAGGGGTTATAGCTTAACGTGTTAAAACCTCCTTTTTGAGAGCTAATTCCATTCCTCATTATTTTGATATTCGAATGAAATATAATACGAGATAGAAGGTGAATAATTATAGAAAATAGACTTGGAAAAAACAGATCATCGCCTAAAGACGAAAATGAGTATATAAACGCTTATTTACAGTTAAATAAATCAGCTAAAAAAGGTGATGGATTAGACATTGCAGCCGTAATAACAAAAAACGGAAAAAGAGGACACGGACTGATGAAAGAGGAATTCAATCGGAGTGGTGATCGTACTTTTCATCAAGTAAAGGGTTTTATTAACGATGATGTGTTGCAAAAGCAAATAAACAAAAGAAAATAAAACCAAAGATCAAGTGGTGACACGAGCGCTCGTTTTACCCCGATTAATAAAGCCTCGCCGTAAGGAGGGGCTATTTTTTGCCTGCTTTGTCGAGTATATTTGAAAGTTGTATAAAACTATCCATAATCAAGCAAAGCGCTCCCACACATAGCTTGCGGAGCTTACCTGTGGTAATATTGTTGAGCTAATCCTTTTGTTTTTGGCTTCTTTGCATATAAACCGCCTGGCCTTTATACAACGCGCCGCCGGAAACAGATTTGCCATATCTCAACACATAATCCGCTATTTAGATGCGTCCTGCGTGGATCGGTAAAGTTCTTTATAATCTTCTTTCAAGTGTTTAGGCCAGCTTTGAACATAAACCGCGTGCTGCTCAGTATGCTCTTTCATACCGGCCTTCGGTAGAGAAAAGTCAAGCTCCATTTGCATGAAAGTGCTTGCCATTTCCGATAGGAGTTCTTCGCGGGCGTATTCCGGACTCCGCCTATTTCCCAACATGTCGCGGTTCAACCGGCTGTGATGATTGGTAGAATAGTCGATTTCATGCAAAGCCATTGCGTAAAAAATGCGCTTCATTATGAAATCGTTCCCTCTCGGGTAAATGAATCTCATCATTTTAGATCGAATATTAAGCTGCGCCGCCGCCATGCCGTTGACGTCTGTCCATGGCCACATGTTATTATTGTTCGCTCCGGCGGATGATACCCACCTTACCTGTGGAGACGGTGATAATCCTTGGCGTCAGCATCGACATCACGTAATATGCTGTGTCGAAGTATATCTGGCGCACCTCTCCATCGAATATTATCCAGACTGACGTCACTATGAATGTATGAGCTATTTCTCACCATCCTTTTCACCGGCAAGGCTTATGACCTCTTTGATTTCTGCAAGCAAATCGCTTTCGGATGGTATATAAAGCTGATACTTGCTCGTCAGGATGTTTGTGTTGTCTTCCGGTAGGGTAATTCTTGCTAACAATTCATTCTTCGCCGTGCAGAGCAATATACCGACTGTCGGATTTTCATCGGGAAGCTTTTCGAAGCGGTCATAGTAATTGACGTACATTTGTAACTGTCCCAAGTCCTCATGGGAGAGTTTATGAGTCTTAATTTCTATAACCACAAAACAGCGTAGCAGACGGTTAAAGAAAATCAAATCCGCGAAAAACTCGTCATCTTCAAGCAAAATACGCTTCTGCCGCGCAACGAACGTAAACCCGTTGCCGAGTTCAAGTAAAAACTCCTGCAAGTGTGTAATAAGCGCGGATTCAATGTCCTTCTCGTAATACTCTGATTCGCGTTTCAAACCGAGAAATTCCAAATACATCGGGTCTTTTATGATTTCTGTCGGTTTTTCGGGGATACGTTGCTTGCGGGCGACAGCAAGCACTGCTTCTTTGTCATTACTCATTAACAGGCGTTCATACAGGAGCGAGTTAATTTGCCGCTCCAATTCGCGCCCCGTCCAAGCGTGGTTCACCGCTTCAAGTTCATAATATTCGCGCTTATAGTCGTTGTCAATGCGAGTAAGCAGCCTATATTGAGTCCAGTTTAGTTGCGTGCGCACTTCGTTGACGTTTGGATAAGTTCGATAAAACTGTCTGCAAAGCTCCAATTGACGGACGGAAAAACCGCTTCTGAACTCTTTTTCGAGTTCCTTCGCCAAGTTATTTATAAGATATTCGCCATACCCCGCGCGGTCTTGACCGCGTTGTTCCTCAACAAAAATACGCTCGCCCAAATGCCAATACATCATCATGCGCGTGTATTCAACACTGCGGATTGCATTATTTCGAGCTTCAAGTATGATATTTCGCATATCGGATAAAAAGTTAGCGTTGATTAACTGTAATTCATTCATATCGCTTGCTCCTTCAATTACGAACGCGCGCGTTCGCAAACATGATTTTGAATTCTTGCCGCACACGGCAATTTTGTTAATTTGTTAATTACGAACGCGTACGTTCGTAATTGAAAAAATCTACTGTATACGCCTTTTTCTTTTCGCTTGAGTTGCTTGAGATATAGGCTTCAGGGTGGTGTATCATTTCGTCATTAAAACTAAATTGAGTATTAATTTATTCTATATTTTTCTACGTTCAGGAGCAAGGGGAGTTCTGATAATGAGAAGCAGCGCGCCGAGTGCGGAACGCGTAATTGAGATACGAAACACGAAAAGTGTTGCGTGTCACAATTGCCTCCTTGTCCGAAAGAATGTTTGGGAATTGTCATACAATGGACAAAAAAAGCCATGATGGTTAAAGATTGGTCATATAACGGACACTGACGATTGTATAATGGTCATAATATGGATAGTTGCTGGTCGCATTATGACCATTATTTGTCAATGACGGTTATAAGTTAGGTTACTATGGGACACAAAATGGTCATAAATTGATTCTGCCGATTAATGTAAAACATTGCCGTTGTTATCGAAATAATTCTCTCATGAAAAGAATGATTTTGAATTAAATGATTTCGCCAAAACTAGCTGGCGGGAAA
>WRHH01000002.1 GCA_009783355.1 Synergistaceae bacterium | reverse complement strand
TTCTGATTTTGGGGCTGTAACAAAAGCTGGCGGCAGAATGCCGGCCCTATCAACATATTGTGCACACAATACCAAACAACCACTATATATTGTGGTTTGGCTAGCCAATATACTACTTTTGTTACAGCCCCTTCATCATATGACGGAGAAGATTACAGAACTATAAGCGAAAGTATCCACACTCCTGCTATTCCTACTACTCCCTCAATTAGGGTTGCTACCGTTTGGGCTTTGTATGCCGTGTTCAGTTTCATGTTGGAGAACTGCGAGACAACCCAGAAGTAGGAATCGTTCGCGTGGGAGACTACCATTGAGCCGCAGCCTATCGCGAGCGTCGCCAGCACCGCTCCCATTGAGGAGTCTAAGCCGAGTGACGCTAAAAGCGGATACACAATAGTGGAAGTTGTGATAAGCGCTACAGTTGACGAGCCTTGCGCTGTTTTAAGCGCCGCGCTGATAATGAATGGCAGGAAAATCCCCATTTGATACTGAGCGAGCGAGGCGCCTATGAAATCACCGACCTTTGTGGCGGCTATTATAGCTCCGAGGCTGCCGCCCGCCGCTGTAATCAAGATTATCGTTGCGCCCTCCTTGACGCCCGTTCCTATCCATCCGCTTGTAACCTCTTCCGTTATCTTGGGAGGAAGCAGGAAACAGAGAAGCACGCCGACAAACAGCGCGCTTATCGGGTGGCCAATGAAGCTCGAGAAGCTGTATATCACGGACTCTTTTCCGATGAAATTCAGAATTGTCGGAAAGCTGACCACTGAGTTGAACGCTATCAAAATAAGCGGCACGACAAGCGGGGCAAAAGCAAATTTCGCAGAGGGAAGCCGGTTGTATTTCGCCTTCAATTCTTCGAACGTCGGGCCTTCCGGGTCATCAACCTTTATCTTGCTTCCCGCTGTTACGGCGTACAGGTAACCGGCAAAAGCGGCGGGCGCCGACGCGATGATGCCGAACAGGATGACTAAACCAAGGTCTGCGTGCAAGTTAGCCGCTGCGGCAATGGGGCCGGGTGTCGGAGGTACAAGCGTATGGGTGGCGTAAAGGCCGGTGGAGAGCGCAATAGCCATTGTGGTCATGTTGACGCCGCTTCGCTTCGAGAGCGATTTGTTCAGGGATGAGAGAATTACGAAGCCCGAGTCGCAGAAAACGGGTATGGAAACTATCCAGCCGATAATGCTCATCGCAAGGGCGGGGCGCTTTGGGCCAACTACTCTCAGGATGCTGTCGGCCATGGTCACGGCAGCGCCGCTTTGTTCCAGCATTATTCCGATGATGGTTCCGAACGCTATCACAATTCCAATGGAGCGGCACGTATTCCCGAATCCGGTAGCTATTGTATTAACCACTTCCAACAAAGGCATACCGGCGGTTATTCCCATTAACAGCGCAACGGTAAAGAGGGACATAAAAGGGTGAATCTTGAACTTCGATATCATTATTACCATTAAAATAATCGTTACAATTAATATTACTACTAACATAGAGCCCGATACCATTTATATCATTCCTTTCGAGAAATATGAAAACCTTTGTTGCCTCATTACACAATTTGTAAAATTTACAGCGACATATATTTTATTGCGCCCTTCCGATAATATTTGTGAAATATCTTCGAAAAAAATACTTTCTTTTTCAGAAGGAACAACAATACTATTGGTTTTGCCCAGCGTTACCAAGTGTACCACACCTTACCTTTCAAAATGACTGCTTGAATTGCTTTTGCTATCTCATTCTAACCCCATTTTTCAAAACACGACTTCCTCAAAATCTTTCACGACTTCCTTGAGTTTTTCCCGTATCGGGAGGTTCTGCGGGCATCGCGTCTCGCATACGCCGCACCCTGCACAGAAGCTGGCTCTCTTTTCCTGCTTGCTCGGGTGAAAGATAACGTTCTCGTAAAGCGATTTGAATCCTTTCCAGTTGCCAGTTATCGAAGCGCTGTTGTAAATCCTGAAACATTCAAGCACGTCGACATTTTCGGGACATGGGCGGCAATACGCGCAGCCAGTACACCCGACCCTTATCCGGCTGTTGAACTCTGCGCGGATGTCATCAATGAGATCAAGCTCTTTTTGTGTAATCGCCCCTTTTCCGTTGACAAAATCTTCAGCTGACCCGATATTCTCCGAAAGTTGCTGTAACGAGCTCATTCCGCTCAGCACGACCCCAATTTCCGGTTTATTCCAGAGCCATTTCAGGCACAGATCCACAAACGTCGGCCTGCTCCAGCCGTGTTTTTGGGCTATTTTTGCGAACGCTCCTTCTATCGGCATTGCGAGTATTCCACCCTTTAGCGGCTCCATTATCACGACAAACGCCCCTTTTTCGTGTGCGTATTTTGCCCCCGCAATCCCCGCCTGATATACTGCGTCAAGTATATTGAGCTGGATTTGGGCGATATCCCATTTATACGAGTCGACGACTTCCTTAAAAAGCGGAAACCCGTCATGGAATGAGAAACCTGTCATGCGAATTTTTCCGGCACTTTTCGCCCTCTCCAGAAATTCAAGTACATCGAACCTGCGCAATGTCTCCCATCGCGACAAATTCAGGGAATGCAGAAGGTAAATGTCGATGCAGTCGGTCTTGAGTTTTACTAGCTGTTCATCCAGAAATTTGTCCATATCCGAAGGAGATTTGACAAGCCACGTAGGCATTTTCGTCGCCAGCGTCACTTTTTCCCTGATTGCAGGAGTCGTCTCTTTTCCCAGAAAAATTTCACTTTCCCCTCCGTGGTAAAGCATAGCGGTATCAAAATAATTAATTCCGGCCTCCACCGCGCGTTCCATCATAGCGCGCGAATGCGCGTAATCCACATTCCCTTCAGCCGTCACGGGTAACCTCATGAAGCCGAACCCAAGCGGGTAAATTCCCTTGCCCTTAACTGTCGGATAAGCCATTACTTTTCCCCCCTTAATCTGAATCTTAAAAAATTTCCTTGCATAATTATAAAGGAGATAGGGGCAAGTTGCGAGGGGGATTAAAAACAGTGGCGAGTTGCGAGCGAAGAGTGGCGAGAAAAAGCCAAAAACATTAACCGCGAATTACACGAACCACGCGAAAAAGAATTAGTCTTTTCATTTGTTTTTGCACTCCACACTATAAAATCGCTTCCGTTGTCCTCACTGCGCGCGCGTTTTCCAATACATCGTGAACCCTGATTATCTCAACAAGATTCGATGCAAGAAGCGCTGATACCGCTAATGTTCCTGGCAACCTGTCTTCCGGTTCCGGAGCTATTCTTACGCCTTTATATTCAATATCAAGGAAGCTTTTTCTTGAATGCCCGACAAGTATAGGTAAGCCGAAACTCCTGAAGCTTCCTATCGATTTAAGAAGCTTCATGTTATAGCTTCCATGTTTTCCCTTGCCAAATCCAATACCCGGATCGACTATAAGTTTTTTTACGCCTTGCCTCTGCAGTGCGCTTAAGCGCGAAGAGAGGTTGTTCATTACGCTGCCGACAATATCGGAGCATTCTGAAGATGGCAAATCCTCGCAATGTGTAACGACGAGGGGAAGCCCTGTCTTGAGGGCAACCTCTCCCATCGCGGGGTCGTCGCCAACGTCGTTTATTATATCCGCTCCCGCTTCCGCCGCGTCACGCGCTATTTCAGGCTTCATGGTATCCGCCGAGATTATCGCGTCTGGAAACTCTTTCCGTAGCGCTGCAAGCGCCGGAATAATTCTTACGCGTTCTTCCTCAGCTTCGATTCTTGCCGCGCCCGGACGCGTTGACAGAGCCCCCGCGTCAAGTATATCCGCCCCGTCTTCGAGCATTTTTGCCGCTTTCGAGATAAGCTCCTTTTCGTCCAAGATCCTGCTTGCGGAGTAGAATGAGTCCTGAGTGACGTTCAGAATGCCCATTATCAAAGAGCGCTCTCCAAGGCAAAGAACTCTTCCCTGCGGAAGCTCATACCTCCAGCTTTTCATTTCCAGTTGAATCTCCGCTCTAACCGGGCAAAGCAACATGCAAATTCCTCCATTTCATATGCGTACAGGATACGATATAATAGAATTATACCTTTTACGGCACAATGACGATATAAATAACGCCACTTTATCTCCAAAGGAATCATACTCAGATGGAGCTTAATATATGATGAAAAAAACCGTATTACGCGCGAATAAGGAAATATTTCGTGATTGAGTTCAAGGCAATAGAAAGTAAACACCGTGACAAATATGAAGAATTACTAAGTGCAAGCGGAATAGTCTCTTCAGAATATTCTTTTCTGGGCGTTTGGGGTTGGAGAGAGCCTGAGCGCTCGGAGATTTATTTTGACGAAAATATTTGTTGGCTAAAAAACCGCCGCGGAATACTGTCCCCTATCTGTAAACCGGGACAGGACTGGGGAAAGATAATACCGGAATATTTCACCGAAGGAGTCGAACTAAACGATGTTCCGGAGGGATTGGCGCTTGAGCTGAGCTCTTTAAAGGGCGCGCAAATAAAAGAACTGCGTTCTGAATGGGAATATGTATATCTTGTAAAGGATCTTATCGAACTGAAAGGAAGATCTTACTCACAAAAAAGAGCTCACATAAAGGTCTACAATGAAAAATACGTTAATGAATATTCACCGCTGTTGGAAGAGGATTTTAAAGAACTCCTGATATTTCAAAGAGAATGGCTCGAACGTAATAAAAGCAGGATAGCCGAGTCCGTGCTTTGTGATGAAAACAAAGCGATAATGAGCGTGCTTGAGCACTGGAATGACTTTCCGCTTTTCGGAGCGTGCGTCAGGATTGACGGCCGCATTGCTGCCTACACGATAGCGGAAGAGTTAAGCCACGAAACAATAGACATCAGATTCGAGAAGGCATTTTCAGAGTACGAAGGAATATATCAGTACCTCAATAAGACCTTTCTCACAAGGCAAGGCAAAAACTATATTTGGGTAAACCGTGAAGAGGACATGGGAGACGAGGGTTTGCGCAAAGCCAAATCGTCCTATCACCCCGCGCGCTACGAAAAAAAATATCTGGTAAGTATCCCGCCGCAAAACTGTTAAAACAGCTTAGAAAATATGAGCTGCTGAATTTCATACCATTGGCGTCCCGATACGCAGATTAGAAAACGGGATAGGCTAGATTAGTTATACAATTCCGGTCTATCCATCCAAAATAGCGGCTGTCGTAGCCGCGTTCGGGATTGGAGACGAGCCAGAATTGCCCGGTTTGGAGTGTAACGGGGGTTGGAAATGGAGACAGCGGATTGCCCTCTGAATCCTCGCTTAGGACTATCATGGGGCCGTGATCTTCACCATTGATATATATGCGGTTATCCAGAAGGGATATTAAATCCCCTGAAACAGCTCCTACTTGCTTCACTAATGGAATGCGGCTCAGGTATTTGCGTTCGATGGCTGTTTTTATGGCGGGGTTGTCGTTTATTAAAAAACAATCTACTACTACATAATCTCCACGCGAGACAGGTTTAACGTTGACATCGTAGAATCTAAATATTAGTTGCGGAAGAGAAGCGGTCAAGTTTATTCTGTATCCTTGCACGTATAAAACGGTCAAAACCAACGCTATGATGCACAGGATTGAGCAAAGTTTTAAAAATAGAAGAATTCTTGTTTTATTGATTATAATTTTCATGATATTAGCTCCTATTGTCATGACAGCATGTCATGGAACTTTCTGGTCGATACGGCTCATCCACATAAGCGTTGTCGTAAATGTTTTATATGTCTAAAAATAAGTAATTCAACCACAATATATTGTGGTCAATCGGCATCCAGTGCATTTTGTGTTGTAGGATCGGCATTTTGCCGCCCCTATCTCTTCTTACATTAAGCATTTCAACGCTCAATAAAAAGGCGGCATAATGCCGCCCCTCAAAGCTTACCTTTGGCAACTCTAAGTCTTTTGCTTTTGCTTTTGCTTTTGCCCTTGTCTTTATCTTTTGTCTTTATCTCTCCTAATCCCTAATCCCTAATCCCTGTCTTTCCTCATGAACAACGAGAAGACCGAAAGAAGAGCCAGCATTGCGGCGCCTGAGTTGCAACCGAACCAATCTTCCTTTTTTGCGGAGAACATAATATTAAGGGACATTGTTTCAGAAGTTCCGTCCTTTGTAAGTATCACTTCCAAATTACGATCGTAGACGCTTTCTCTGACTGTTATAATTATTTCGCCTTTAACAATATGAGCTGTCCATTTAAGTCTGGAAGAGCTATTATATTGAGGAAGGTTAAGCGCTGTGATACGCCAGCCGTCAAGCATGGAGTTGCTCAATAAAACTCCTTTTTCATCAATTATCTTCGTATACTTAAGTCCGGTACTGATTTCTATATAATTCGGCGGAAGCGCGCCGCCTATAAATATGCTCTCTATCGGTGAACCGTCCGCAGCGGCAACATCCAAACCAAAAATGTCCGAATGCGGGTTATATGGAAAAGCGAACGCACCGTCGGCTAACAATAGAATTACTGCAAACACCAAAAAAATTTTACGAACCGACATATCCTACCTCCTCAATTTAAGGCAAACTCCTATTTCGAAATATGCCCGTCTGATGTATCTATTATAATAAAACCCGACGGCTTTTGTCTATAAAAAAATATTAAACTGCAGTTATTTTCGTTAAACGGGGTTGTAACAAAATCATAGAAGGCTAAATAAGCCACAATACATTGTGGTTATGCCGCATCTCTTGCACAATACGTCGTAGGGACGGGCGAGTGAACCGCCCATTTTTTCTACTTTTGTTACAACCCCCTAAAAGTGCCAAATACTTCTGAATTACTATGAAATTATTGTACCAAAAACAACTGGGTTTATAAAATACTGCTTTAATTCTCGGACGGTCGCTGGTGGCTACAAGCCGCCCCTATAAAGCTACATTTGACAACCCAAAGTCTCTGGCTTTATCTTTTGTCTTTCATTGTGCGTTGAACATTGTGCATTGTGCATTGTGCATTATCTTTTCTAATCCCTGTCTTCCCTACCTGTCTTTCCTCAGGAACAGCGGGAAAATTGCAAACAGCGCGAGCATTGCGGCGCCGCCGTTGCAGCCTAAGCAATCAAGAATATCTTCAACGCACTCAGGAATCTCGATGCAACAACCATTGCTCTCGCCGGAGAACTCAATCTCAAGGTCGAACAGTTCGCCCGTTGTGGTATTTTCAAGCGTCGCTGTAATTACTACATCGAATGCATCCCCGTCAAACTCTATTATAAGCTCGCCGTCTTTGAAATATGCTTTCCAGCCCGGGCCTTCCTTCGGATCAACGCCGACGATTTTCCAGCCGTCAAGCCATTTATCGTCCAGTATCGTCTTTTTGCAGTTAAGCATATCTACATACTTTATACCCTTCGCTGTCGCAATGGTTCCCGGAGGAAGTTTTCCATCCTTGAACAGGCTCAGTATCGGGTTCAGGAATACCTCAACTATGCGCACGCCTATCAGGGAATCCACTGCCGGCAGAGCTCTTGGAACCGTGCGATTGCTTCCGTCCCCAACCAACGGGCGCTTGTCAGCGCTGATGTCAACCGTGAACGGAACGTTTCCGTGACGCGCGACGTTCACAGTGGCGACATCCCAGCCAAGCATCGTCGAATGCGGGACCAAATTCTCATAAGTTCCATCGGTTAAAAGGATCTTGTAACCTAAGCCGCCCTCGCTTGTCGGGAGCGTTATGTCAAATTTACCCGCCGGCGCCGCCGCGTCCCTTATGAGCGCATCCGTGCTATGCACCTGAATATCGTAATCGAATACTTTTATAACAGCCTCTTTTACATCAAGAGCTATTGCGCTGACCTCCGCGAGCGTATGATAGCCCATGAAACGCGGAACCGCTCCTCTGTTTATAAGAGGGAAGTAATGATCAACGTCGTAAGTGGGAAGATCGACTTCCTTGAGGTAGCGATACGCGGGCATCTCCACTCCAACCAAACCTTCATGCAGGTTCGCGCCGGAAGATCCGCCACCACCGCCGCCAAGAGCGAGGCTCATATACGGAAGGAATATGCAGGAAGCGACGTTCCACGGAAGATCGGGTTCCATATAAATAGGAATCAGATGTATGGGCAGCTGCGATAGATAAACCACATACGCGTCCTTCTCGAACTTCCTGTTCTTTATCTCATATACGTCAACGTGCCTGTTTCTCCAGCCTGCTGCAGTTGTGCTGGTGGAATCGATATAAGGCCGCCTCGTATATTTCCAGCCCTCAACGTCAATAGTCACGTCCTCGGCAAGGCGCTTCACTTCAATTCCCGCCATCAACATACGGGCGGCGAGCTCATCTGCGTACAGCCCTTCGAAAACGTAAGCATAAGGACGGATACGCTCCCTTACGTTATTGTTACCCACTATATTAACCTGACCCGTATGGGGGCTTACCCATGTTACGTTGGTTCCTCTTCCGCCCATCCAGGTATATTCGTGTTTAAAGAACTGGTGATCCCGATTGCCCTCTCCCTGAGCCGGCACATAATTTGAACCGTTAAATCCTGTTGTTTCAGCAACTCTCCTGAGAGCTCTCGTTCCGTCGTATCTCAATATATTGGAGAGGTCCCTTCCGCCGCCCAGAGCTGCGGTTCCGGGGTTGTAGTCCCTTGATATATCGATTATCGTCCATTCTCTGTCCCTAACGTATACCGGCTTCGGCTGAATTGTAAGGATAGGTATCATATCTGTAGGCGATACTGTTTTACCCTTTTCAATCCATGACTTCCTTATCGAATTGATCTGCGGCACCAGTTCGTGTCCTCTCTCAGCGGCTGTGGTCAGGGCTGAAAGTACGCAAACATATCCCGCGGCGACTCTACGTTCCCAGAGACCTCTGCCGCCGCCGCCGCCGTAATCCGATTTATTCTCAAAGAGCTGGCTCACTATGCCGAACGTTGCGTTTATATTTCGGCTGCTTCTTGTGTTGTATCCAGCCTCGGACGTGAGGTAATACGGGGCGTCAGGGTCAAAGGCCACGCTGTTGATCATCCATGTAGCCCTGCTTGAGCCGGTCATATTGGCAATTGCATACGGCGCTGAGCCCAGTTCCACAGGCCATACGTCCGAATTCGAGGACATTTGCATGCCATAGTTATTGACCGTTCCATGCGCAAAATAATCCGTATCTTCGCGGTATAACCCAAAGTGGATTCCGAACTTGTCAGCCATCGCCTTGAGGTCCTTTTCCATTACGTTGTAACGGATTGAGACAAGATCGAACGGCACATGGGGGATAGTCGTTCCGCTCGCGCCGATATCATGCGCGTCGTTATCAGCCAGTATGCCGAAAGTATTGCTAACGGGCGTGCTGATCTGAGAAGCCGGGCGCTCGTGAAGGTCTATACAAAAATGCGGGGCGTATGCGCGCGACATTTTTCTCATGGCGCGCGTCACAGGGAGATCAAGAAGCACGTTGTCGCGGTTCAAGTCTCTTGCTTCAGGCGTCGTCGTCCACTGAAGCGCCAAAAGGTCTCTGGTTTCCCTGCCCGGGCGCTTGGCGCCGTCCGCGCAGACGCGCGGCGTTATTAATACGTTGACCTTCGTAAGAATATCGTCATATCTTCCGTTAGCTAAATCATAAGCCATTGCGAGGGCGCCTTCGCCGCCCGACCATTCGCCGCCGTGAATGTTGCCCTGCACCCATACAAGCGGCTTGCCTGTTGACTCAAGCGCTGCGGGGGATCTGTCCGGTTTGCCGTCCTTGCCAAGCGGCGCATCCTTACAGAAGACCAGGAACGGGAACGGGAAGCCTTGCGGTATCTCGCCCAAATACTCAAGGGTCAAGTTCGTTTTAGGGAGTTTTTCAAGGAATTCGACCATTTCATCGTGATCGGTGGTAATTCCGCGCCCGACCGTAGCGGGAACTGCCGCTGCGGTGTCGAGCAGGCGGTTCCAGCCGTCCTTTTGCTGCTGATACTTGTAATCGCCAAAGCTTGGGGTATTCCAGATTTTAAGGTCCAGCGAAGCGCCCGGGCCGCATCCTGTTGAGAAAAATTCACTGTTCATGAAATTGAAAACCCGCAATTGATTCACGCTCATTGAACCGAACGTAGTCCCCCAGTCGCCCGTGAACGTGCTCGTGTTCGTAGTACCGTTATTTCCCGTGAGCACTGACGTCTTAATCGCGCTTGGGTTCGGGTCATACGGGAAAGCGAACGCAGAGCCTGCAAACAATAGAATTACTGCAAACACTACAAAAATCTTACGTATCGACATATATTCTTCCTCCTTATTTTATGGCAAACTTCAATCTGAGATTTGCCCGTCTAATCAATTATTATAATAAATTCCGACTGCTTTTGTCCATTAAAAAAATATTAAACTGCAGTAATTTTCATAAACTTTTTATAAGGAAGCCGCCGGAATTTTCGCTTCGGGGGAAGCTATCATTTGAAACTTTTTCGGGGTTATTTTTAATGAGGCAACGCGGTAAATAAATACTAGACTTCAATAATAATGATAGCAAGAAACATGTTGTTTAAACCATATGGACAACATCAATTGACTATATTATGATTTAACATAGAAAGGGAGTTGATGGGATGATGTTGATTGAATGGAAGAAAAGAAGGGGCGTTAATGCAAAATCTGGGGTGAGAATACTATTTGCAGCGCTTGTAACAGTGCTTGTGTTTGCGGCTTGCACACAGGCGTCGCCCATAGTTGGAGAAATAATACAGTTCGGCGAATACGAATGGATAGTGCTCGACGTGTTGGACGACAAAGCGTTGATATTAACGAAGGACATTATTGAGCGGCACGTGTATAACGATGAACAAGCGAATGTAACATGGGAAACGTGTGATTTGCGGGAATACCTGAATGGCTTGTTTCTGCAAATATTCAAAAAAGAAGAACAGGAACAAATTATCGAAACAAAAGTTAGCAATCCGGATAATCTGTGGTATGGCACAAATGGCGGAAACGACACAAATGACAGAGTATTTCTGTTAAGTATTGAAGAGGTTGATAAATATTTTGGCGACAGCGGAGATTATTTGAACAAAAGACGTAAGGACAAACTTCCCGACGGTAATTGGGGCTTAGTTGACGACGGATATAATCTTTCAAACGAAAACGATAGCGACAGGATAGCAAAACATGAAGACGCGATTTCGTTTTGGTGGCTGAGGTCGCCCGGCAACGATGTCAATTGTGCTGCCACTATCTGCAATGAAGGTTATGTTTACGTTTATGGTCACTTTGTCTTCTACAGCGACGGCGGCGTCCGCCCCGCTTTGTGGCTGAAGTTGCAATAAAACAATCAATGGTTTCTTTGATTATGCTTCCTACATTACTAACAGCCATTTGATGATTCCAAGCACGAATAAATGCAACGGATAAAACAAGTAAAATGCCCACTTGTGAATAGAGTTGTCACTGCCCTTTTCACCGTTATATAACAGCAAAAGCGGAATAACAAGAAAAACGCCGACATCCCACATCTCGTTGCCTTTTATCATAAACGGAATACAGAACGCTACTTCCAATGCGGCTAATATGCCGAATACGGTAAATCTCTTTTTCTTGTTGTCCCTGAAGATGTAAAAACAGAGTATCCATAAAGGGGCAATAATCATCCAGTCTCCAAAATATGACACAGCGCAAAGTAACGCAATTATTAACCACTTAACGGGCTTATTGTTTATCTTCTCATAAGCCAAGAGAACAAGGAACCCTATGAAAAAGGTAAATATTACATTCCAATCGGTAAACAGCTCATATGTAAAAATGGTTATGTTCACAGCAAATGTGTACGCAAATTGAGAAATCACAGCAAAAACACCGAGTCTCAATCCGTATTTATACCGGGAACGGGTATAATAAAACCCCTCGGCAATAAAGAAACACATAATCGCGGCAGAAAGCCTGCCAATAAACCGCATAATAAAATACGCAAACGAAGATTTCTCAATAAACAACGCAGCTATGTGGCCTGATAGCATAGCTGCGATAGCTATATATTTTAAGACGTTTCTGTTTATTGACTTCATGTTGGCATCAAATATAAATTTACTTGCGCGCCCTTCTGCCTGGCTACCAATGCAATAAATAGCCTACGCCCCAGTACGCTACCGCTCTTTCCATTAATAGCGTTCCTGTTGTCTTTTCTATTCTCTTTTTTTAACGCTGAAACGCACAGTTCCCACCAGGTCAGAGTCTATATAGACGCCGTCCTGGCCGTATCCTCTGACCTCATATTCGCCCTCCTCCTTTGGCGCCAACAGCATGACATTGTCAGAAACGTTCTTTATATGTCCCCAGGACTGGTAGCCCCGATGTCTTGCGCCCGTCTCGTAGACCGCCGCAAAGGGCTTGCAGCTCAACATCCACTCGGGAACGCCGGATACGTTTACGGTTATCTTCTCTCTGGGAACATAACTCGTCTTGTCCAAAGCGAGCTTATATATTCCTTTAGCGTCTTTTATAACGGTAAACGCAGAAGTTTTTGTCACCAGAGTTGCGTCAGTGTAGACGAAATGTTTCGCGTATGCCCGCACCTCGTATTCGCCAGGCTTAAGAGGCGCGTTGAGGCGAAGGCTTTCGGCGCTCCGGGAGATTTTCATGCTGGATAAATATTCTTTGTGATTACCGCCCGCAGGGTAGACTGCTACACATGGTCCTTCATTCAGTATTTCCCCGGGTACGTCCGACACGTTGACCGTGATTGCGCCCTTCGGAAGGAAAGAAGTTTTTTCCAAAGCTATTTTGAACGCGCCCTTAACGTCGCCTCCGACGGTAAACGCTGCTTTCGCCACTAAGTTTGCGTCAACATAGACGTAACGTTTCGCGTATGCCCGCACCTCGTATTCGCCAGGCTCAAGAGGCGCGTTAAGGCGAAGGCTTTCGGCGCTTTTGGAGATTTTCTTGCTGGATATATCTTTTCCGTGTTCCCCGTCCGTTGCGTAGACTCCCACGAAGGGTTCGTCATTCAGCATTTCCCCGGGTACGCCAGACACGTTGACCGTGATTGCGCCCCCCGGAAGGAAGGATTTTTTTTCCAAAGCTATTTTGTACGCGCCCTTAGCGTCTCCTCCGACGACAAACGTTTCTTTCGCCACTAAGTTTGCGTCAACGTAGACGTACTGTTTCGCGTATGCCCGTACCTCGTATTCGCCAGGCTCAAGAGGCGCGTTAAGGCGAAGGCTTTCGACGCTTTTGGAAATTCTTTTGTTGGTTAAATCATTTTTGTGTTCCACACCCATAGCGTAGACTCCTACGATGGGGTTGTCACTCAGCATTTCCCCGGGTACGTCCGACACGTTGACCGTGATTGTTCCCCCCGGAAAGAAGGAAGTTTTGTCCAAAGCAATTTTGTACGCGCCCTTAGCGTCTCCTCCAATGGTAAACGCTGCTTTCGCCACTAAGTTTGCGTCAACATAGACGTCCCGTTTCGCGTATGCCCGCACCTCGTATTCGCCGGGCTCAAGAGGCGCGTTGAGGAGAAGGCTCTCGACTCTTTTGAGAATTACTTTGCTGGATAAACCTTCATTGTGCTTCCCACCGATTGCGTAGACTCCCACAAAGGGGTATTCGTTCAGCATTTCCTCCGGCACGCCCGACACTTTGACCGTGATTGTTCCCCCCGGAAGGAATGAAGTCTTGTCCAAAGCTATTTTGTACGCGCTCTTAACGTCTCCTTCAACGGTAAACGCAGCCTTCATAATCAGGTTCTCGTCATCGCCTCTACTTTTCTCGTACGCCCGTACCTCGTATTCGCCGGGTTCGAGAGGCGCGTTAAGGCGATAGCTTCCGTTGCCATCGCTTATAGATTTTTCGGACAAATATTTTTCATGCTTTTCACCTATTGCGTAGACTCCCACGAAGGGGAAGTTGAAGTCTTCAGCCTTCCCGAGTAAGTCGGATACCTCCACGGTTATTGTCCCTCCGGGAACAAAGCTTGTCTTGTTCAAAGCGATTCTATACATCTTGTGGTCGGAGTTCTTCTTCTTTAATCTGATTTCTTCTTTCATGTTCTCAATTTCTAATTCTAACTCCTCTGCTCTACCCTCGGGCGGCATATACAGCAAGTCTTGCGCTGCATTGACATACTCTTTGGCAATTCTAAGCCCCTCACAGGTTGAGAGCATCGTTAACTGCGCGGATAATTCGTCTGTCCTAACCGCATAGTCAAGAAGTTTCGCCTTAATACGCGACTGAACTCTTCCTATATACACGTACCATTCGTAATTGCATTCATCATCCCGCTCCATATGAATATAGCCGATCTTTTCATAATCCAGTTTATCATCGGCTGTGTTATCATCGGAATCAGACGGAAGCTCTGGAACTTCGTCAATATATTTTTGGTATTCCTCTTTATGCCTGATAATTCTTTTGCACGCAGACAACTCATCCTCCATGTTCGCAAGAATAGCTTTCATCTTGAGATAGCGGATTCTATCCATCTCGTATTCAACAGTTTGAATATAGTCATTGTCAAGCGTCACCGATTGGTGAATGGATGCTGCGTATTTCACAGCGGCAGCTTCTGCCTCCAATATTTCTTCTTCGATGGCTTTGAGCAAAAGGTCAGTTTTTTCGCGAAACACTTCAATTTCTTCTTGTACGGATTCAAAAACTTCATAATATGCTCCAATTTCTTGCGCTGAAACTGCAAGCAAGTTTATCGGGAGCGGAAGGTCGGGGCATTGTTTAATAAAGTCTTCGGCTTTTTTCCGCGAAGACTGCGGCGCCAACGGCGCCAATTTATTTATGTCCGGCTTTGGTTTTGGTTTCGGATCGTCGTTTTGCTTTTGCGGGTAAGGGTCGGACTTCTCATTCTGTTTCTCGAATTCCTCCCGCCACTTCATAATTTCCGTGAAGGACATCTCGGAAAAATCCGGCATTTGCCCTTCAATCGACAGCGCGGCAACGCTCTCGCCGAATGTAAAAAAAAGGCTCAAAACCAATACCGCAAAACATGTAAATAATATTGATCTTCTCATGTTCGTCCCTCCGACTATTTTCCACCTACTTCCATTTTATAGAACTCCTATCACCAACTTCGATGAGGAATACTTCCCATTTACCACCAGTGTTAGCCGGAGCTAAGAATAAATTACCGCTGAAATTCTGCTTAAGCGGGTCTTTTGTTGCTTTGGAGATACGTTCTTCTGCTTCGCGGATCTCTTTTAACGCTTCTTCCTTCAACGAGTTGTCCTCTTTACCGAACATTGCTTCACATATCTTTGCGGGGTCTCCCTTCCCATCATTTAAGCCTCTCTCCATCAGTATACTGTGCACCTGCTCATGCTCGCGCACTGCCGCTATGAACTTTTTCACAATGGATCTTTTGTCTTCACTGACGTTGTAATAGTAGAAACTATGATCCAAATTACTGAAAGGTGGCGGTGATTCTTCGTGGATGTAATTGCTGATCATTATCTTCCGCGTAAGCTCCATTTTCCATGAGTGTAAATAGAAAAAACCGTTCCACGGCCCCTTGTCATTCACCTTCTTAAGTTCAAACATCTCGTCCGCATCGACGCCCGTTCTAGGATCTGGGTCAGGGTGCAGGCAGTGTGAGAGACTCTTATCGAAGTTATCGTCAATGGCGCAGACGTTATCTGCGCGTCTAAAATCGCTTTGTTTAAGAACAGCACTTTCGTAGTATCTAGGTTTGTAAGTACTATCATACAGTCTACCCTCTTCCTCTACTGTACTGTAGGGGGTTTTGAAATCTCTGCGTGCTATCACCTTCACATTTATCGTCTTACTGTCAGATTTCTTGCCGTCGGTAACGGTTAGAGTCACTGCGGTATTGTTGAGAAAGGTCACGTCTGCAATCATATCGGTGATGGTCGCGTCGTTGTTCGGAGCGTCGCCTTGGGCGCCGGGCGTGGCTTTGAATGTCCATTTGTACTCAATTTTTCCAGGGGGGATGGATTTCGATTTCGATCCATCCAGCGTCACTATTTCACCACGCTTTACGGGATTTTTATCAACTCTTGGGTTAGCTATGACTATCTTTTCAGGCTTCTTAGGCTTGCCAACGCTTTCTATTCTGTTTTTGCCGACGCACGTCAACGCCTCTGAAGAGAGCGTCAAAATCAACAGCACGGCAAAAGCAACTTTAAATAATCTACTTAACATATGAATGCCTCCATAATACATAAATATCAGTCTTTGACAGATTTCTCAAGAGCATTATATCATGCTCAAAGTGAACGTTTCTCTGGGAACACAACTCATTTTGTCCAAAGCGATATCGTATGCGTCCTTAAGATCTACCGTCCCGCTACGGTAAACTCAGCTTTCATAATCAGGTTATCGTCGGTGTAGACGTTCCTTTTCTCGTACGCCCGCACCTCGTATTCGCCGGGCTCAATAGGCGCGTCGACGCGATAGTTTCCGTTGCCCTTACTGACATTTTCGCGGGACAAATATTTCCCGTGCTCTCCTCCGGTCGCGTAGACTCCCACGAAAGGGCGGTCTTCATTAATATTCCCAAGCACTCCGGATACCTCCACAGTTATTGCCTCTCCGGGAACGTAACTCGTCTTGTCCAAAGCGATTCTATACACTTTGTAGCCGTAGCGCTTCTTTATTAACCTGATTTCTTCTTTCATGTCCTCAATTTCCACTTTTAAATCCTCCGGCATATCCTCGGACGGCAGAGAAAGTAATTCTAGCGCCGCATTTACATACTCTTTGGCAATTTTAAGCGCCTCGTGGGCTGGCGCCATCATTAACTGTAAAGATAATTCGTCAGTCTTGACTGCGTAATCAAGAAGCTTTGCCTTAATACGCGAATGAACTTTTCTTATATACTCGCGCCAGACGTAATTGCATTCATAATCCCGCTGCATATGTATATAGCCTATCGTTTCATAATCTAAGCTCTCTTCCATTGTTTCATCGCCGGAATCAAACGGAAGCTTCGGAACTGCGTCAACCAGTTTTTGGAATTCTCTTTTTGACTTGGCAATGCTTGTTCTTACAGACAACTCATCCTCCATGTTCGCAAGGATAGCTTTCATCGCGAGGTAGCGAATTCTACCCATCTCGTCTGCAACGTACGCGACATTTTGCGCGCCGCCATTGCTATACATCGCAGTCTGGTGAAGGGACTTTGCGTATTCCTCTGCAGCAGCTTCTGCCACCAATATTTCTTCTTCGATGGTTTTTAGCAAAAGTTCCGTTTTTTCGCGGAACTCTTTAATTTCTTCTTGAACGGGCTCAAAAACTTCATAACACGCCCCGGGCTCTTCTGCTGAAACTGCAAGCAAAATCAAAGCGGATGGAAGGCCGGGGCATTGCCCGATAAAGGCTTCGGCTTTTTCCCGCAAAGACTGCGGAACCAACGCCGCCGCGTTGTCTATGAAGAGCGTCTGCCCTTCGAGCGCAAGCGCGTCAGCGCCCCCGGCGAATGCAACGAAAAGACTAAAAAACAATACCGCTAAACATGTAAACATTATAAATCTTTTCATATCGCTTTTACCTCACAAAGTGTTTATTGACTTGAATTATTTTCACTTCATGCCTATCGGCAGATTTTAGCACAAAAAATGAAGAGCGCGGATATTAGCGCTCTCATTGGTTGAAGTTATTTTAAGCTTTATTCATACCGATTATGTAGTTAAGAACATATCAATGCTCACGTAAAAAACGAGCTGATTATGTTTCCAAAATTTGGAGGCCAAATAATGAAAAATAACGGGAAAAATGCATTGATGCCACTTGTAATTATAATTGGTCTTTTTCTGATTTTCAACCCGGGAGCGGCGAACGCCGCCTTTGTGCCGGTGGAGAACATTATCGTCGTATCAACGAATGCAACAATCGGCAAGCCGTTTACACTTGCGGGAACAGTGATTCCGGCTGATGCGACAAATAAGGATATTATCTGGAGCATAAAGGACGCCGGAGGAACCGGCGCGGCGCTATCGGGCAATGTCTTGACCGCTACTGCGGCGGGCACAGTAACCGTTACTGCAACTGTGCCAAGCGATCAGTCCGGAAATGACTGGAAAGCTGTTTCTGCGGGCAGTAGTTTCAGCATGGGCATAAAAACTGACGGCAGCCTTTGGGCGTGGGGAAGAAATACTTACGGTCAGTTGGGCATCGGCGACTCTGTTGACAGAGGTACACCCACGCGCGTGGGATCGGCAAATGACTGGGCGTCGGTTTCCGCGAGCTCACAGTTTACAGTTGCCATAAAAACTGACGGCAGCCTCTGGGCGTGGGGAGCTAATGGCAACGGACAACTGGGCTTAGGCAACACAGGCGGTTCCTATAATACTATTATGCGCGTGGGTACGGACATTGACTGGAAGGCTATTTCTGCGGGCGGTAGTTACGTTATGGCCTTAAAAACTGACGACAGCCTCTGGGCGTGGGGAGCAAATTATAACAGACAGCTGGGCGATGGCACGACGACTCAACGTGACTCTCCCGTACGCGTGGGGGCTGATACAAATTGGAAGGCGGTTTCTGCGGGCGATGAGCACACTATGGCCATAAAAACAGACGGCAGCCTCTGGGCGTGGGGAGTTAATAACAACGGTCAGCTGGGCGATGGCACGGCGACAAGCCGCGACATGCCCGTACGCGTGGGGACGGATAATGACTGGAAGGCGGTTTCTGCGGGCGCTAATCACACTTTAGCCATAAAAACAGACGGCAGCCTCTGGACATGGGGAATGAATAATAGCGGTCAGCTGGGTGATGGCACTGCGACAAGCCGCAACACACCAGTGCGCGTGGGGGCGGATAACGACTGGACAGCAGTTTCCGCAGGCAAAAATAGTAGCAGTAGTTTCTCAATGGCCATAAAAAACGACTGCACACTCTATGCGTGGGGAAGTAACGCGTCTGGTTATCTGGGTGACGGAACGACGACTCAACGTAACTCTCCCAAACAAGTGGGGACTGATACTAACTGGGAAGCGGTTTCCGCAGGCACTAATCACACTATAGCCATAAAATCTGACGACAGCCTCTTTGCGTGGGGAACTAATTCCAACGGACAGCTGGGCGATGGCTTATCAACGACCCGGTATATTCCAACGCCGGTGAATAAAGCGCTGAGCTGGTTCGGCAAGGACTTCGACATCACAGTAAGCGCCGCGGTAACTTTCCAAGTGTCCTTCCTTGACTGGGACGGAACCGTACTTGGGACGCAGACGGTTGTAAGCGGCGGCTCCGCGGCGGCGCCTCTTCACCCCGTGAGAATCGGCTACACCTTCGCCGACTGGGATGAAGATTTCTCGAACGTCACGAAAGACCTGACGGTTACAGCGTTATACGAAATCAACTCCTACACCGTAACTTTCATGTCGGACGGCGCAGAGTTCAGCCGCCAGACCGTCGACCACGGCAACGACGCAACTGATCCCGGCGCGCCAAACAAGACGGGTTATACATTCGCCGGCTGGGATAAGGATTTCTTGAGCATCACCGGCGACCTGACAGTGAACGCGCTGTTTAACGTCAACAACTACGCCGTGATGTTTATGGACTGGGACGGAGCTGTGCTTAAAACGCATACTGTTCCATACGGAACTGCTGCTACGGCGCCAGCGGATCCGGCGAGGCCGGGTTACGTCTTTACCGGGTGGGATAGTGATTTCTCCGAAGTCGCGAGCGACATGATTGTGACGGCGCAGTACAGAATTAATAACTACACGGTAACTTTCATGTCGGACGGCTATGTATTTGACAGCCAGATAGTCGAGCACGGCGCCGGCGCGAAAGATCCAGGAATCCCCATCAAGACGGGATACACATTCATCAACTGGGATAAGGGTTACGCGAATATCACCGGCAACTTGACGGTGAACGCGCTGTTCGTTATCAATGAATACACTGTAGTTTTCATATCGGACGGCGTTGTGTTCAACAGCCAGACCGTCGAACACGGCTCTGACGCCGTTAATCCCGGGACGCCTACTAAGGCGGGACACAGCTTCGCGGGCTGGGATAAGGTTTTCTTGAACATAACAACAAACCTGACAGTGACCGCGAAGTACAATGTCAACTACTACACCGTGGCTTTTGTCAACTGGAACGGAGAAGTGCTTAGAATACAATCTATACCCTTTGGCGCGGGCGCGGCCGCCCCGGAGGCCCCGGCGAGGATAGGCCATACCTTTAAAGGCTGGGATGTGAGTTTCTCCAACATCATAGCCAATCTGACCGTGAGAGCGCAGTACGATATCAATAAATACACCGTAACATTTATTAATTGGGACGGCGCAGTGCTCAAATTGCAGGTTGTGGAATACGGCGCGGACGCTGCCGCTCCGGCTGACCCTGTGAGGGAAGGTCATACATTCACCGGCTGGGACGTAAACTTCTCACATATCAAGTCAAACCTGACGGTGAAAGCGCAGTTCAAAAACAATACATCCGCCTCATACACCGTGTATTTCGTAGCAAATCGCGTTGTGATAAGCCACCAGACCGTTGTTCACGGCGGCGCGGCTATGAGCCCCGGTATGCCGGTCAAGCAAGATTATACATTCACAGGCTGGGATAAAAGCTTCTCCAACGTCGCTTCAAACCTGACGGTGATTGCGCAATTCAAAAACGATACATCCGCCTCGTACACTGTAGTTTTCATGGTTGACAACACAGAGTTCAGCCGCCAGACCGTCGAACATGATTACGCCGCTGATAACCCCGGCGTGCCGACCATGCAAGAACATACTTTCGTCGGTTGGGATAAAGGCTACTCCAACATAATATCGGATCTGACAGTGGCAGCGCAATTCAAGGCCATTACAAGCCCTGTTTTCACAGTTACTTTCATGGCGGATGGCATGGAATTCAGCCGCCAGCCCGTGGAACAAGGCAACGCGGCGCACGACCCCGGCGAACCCTTTAAGGAAGGATTTACGTTCACCAGCTGGGATAAAGAATTCTCGAACATAAAAGGAGACCTGACGGTAAGCGCGCAGTTCAAAATCAATGTATACACCGTAATTTTCATGGTTGACGGCGTTGAGTTCAGCCGCCAAAGCATCGAACACGGTTCTTCCGCTATAGACCCTGTCGCGCCGGTTAAGGAAGGTTGCATATTCGCTGGCTGGGACAGCGACATTTCCAGCATCACGGAAGACCTGACGGTGACAGCGCTGTACGAGAACATAGTCAACTTCGTACCGGTGACGGACATAGTCGGCGCGCCGAATAACGCCATAGTGAATACGCCCCTTACCATGACGGGGACGGTGATTCCTGATAACGCGACCAACAAGAAAATAATGTGGAGCGTCAAGGACGCGGGCTCGACAGGCGCGGCAATAACGGACGACGAGCTGACCGCCGTAACGACGGGCGAGGTAGTCGTCACGGCAATGATTTGGGGCGGAGTGGAAAGCAGGCTCAGATATGCAAATTTCACCAAGGACTTCACCGTTACGGTTAGATCCATAGCCTCCGGCATATCTCTCCATCCCGCGACCGACATGGATTTCGGTACGGTTCCCGAACGCTACAGCGTGCTGAATCCGTACGCTGTGACAGTCAACAACATTGGCGCCAGTGCAACAGGAGCGCTGAATATTGCTTTATCCGGCAAGAACGCATCAAGCTTCGCTCTCGGCAAAACCTCAATACCCGACATAACGGCAGGCGGAAGAGACAACTTCACGATAATGCCGAACACAGGGCTTGCAGCAGGAACGTATGAGGCGACCGTAACAGTATCAGGCAGCGCCGACATAGCTCCGCAATCATTCAACGTAAGCTTTACCATCAACTCGAAATCCAAAAGAAGGTCAGGCGGATGCGACGCGGGCAATGGATATTCGCTAATCATGCTTTTGCTGCTTCCGTTAATGTTCAAAAATCAGTATTGAATACTGGAAAACTATGTTCCTCGTTTATATTGCTTTTTCCTTTGCTTTTGTGTTGTATAATTAACGCCAAAGGGGCGCGGGGTGAAATAAGGATTGCCCCGCGCTTAACAGGGAGCTTGTCCCAAAGAGAAAGAGGCGGGTTGTTTGGGTGCAAACAGAGAGTATAAGGACAGCATTTTCAGGGTTTTGTTTAAAGCGCCGGAGAAAGCTCTGAAACTATACTGCGATATCACCGGCAGGAGCTATGAAAAAAGCACAGCCGTTGAAATAAAAACATTGGATAATGTATTACTGTCAAAATTGCGTAACGATTTGGCGTTCATAATTGAAGGGAAACTTGTAGTGATTATCGAGCATCAGTCAACGCTGAACAAGAACATGCCGCTACGCTCTTTGCGATACGTTCTGATGTTCTACGAGTTCAACAATGAGCTTGGGGAAGCTTTGTATAAAGAAAAGCAGATAAAGCTGCCGAAACCAGAATTTTATGTATTATTCAACGGTAAACAGCCATACCCCAATCGTGGAGTAATGTGTTTATCCGATGCGTTTTTAGGCATGGAAGCGGATGAACAGCCTGGATTAGAATTGATTGTGAATGTAGTCAATATTAATTACGGCAAGAATGTGGATTTACTGGAAAAGAACGCGGATCTAAGAGGCTATTCCATATTTGTAGCGAAAGTCTACGAAGGTCTCAATGAAGGAAAGAAGTTGGCTGATGCAATTCGTAACGCAGTGGAAGAATGCCTTAAGGAAGGAATATTAACCGAATTTTTGAAAATGCATGGTAATGAGGTGGAAGTGATGTTTTCAATGATTTACGACGAAGAAAAAGCAATCCGTTATGCCAGAGAAGAAGGCATGGAAGAAGGTATTGAAAAAGGCAGAGAAGAAGGTATTGAAAAAGGCAGAGAAGAAGGCATGGAAAAAGGTATGGAAAAAGGTATGGAAAAAGGTATGGAAAAAGGTATGGAAAAAGGCAAAGAAGAAATGGCAAAAAAACTTTTGGCAAACGGTATACCTCCTGACATTATTGCCCAAAGCGCCGGTTTGCCTATAGAACATATACAAAGCTTGGCAAACACAGGTTAAGTTGAAAATGTAAATAATTCTTTGTCTTTCATTTCCCCGATAAAAATTTACAAATTGCAAATTGTAATTTAAACAAAGAAAAGACTTTTGGATTGGGTTTAGACCGTTGAAGGCAAGAATGCGCTCCAATGTCGTTAAGTTAAGCAAAAAAAGACAAAAGCGACTTAATTTACACGTCTTTGCGAACCGCGTCATTTTACGGTGAAGCAATCCAGCGTCTTTGTTTTTAAAGTTTTAAATCTTTTTCTAATCATTGATCAATGAAAAGGAGCACCAAAACAAAAGGGGGCTGTAACAAAAGTAGTATATTGGCTAGCCAAACCACAATATATAGTGGTTGTTTGGTATTGTGTGCACAATATGTTGTAGGGGCGGCATTCTGCCGCCAGCTTTTGTTACAGCCCCGATATGTTCAATGAAAAGCAAAAGTGAGGCGGCAAAATGCCGCCCCTACACGTAAAACCTTTTGCGTTATCTAAATTCCTGTCATAGTTCACGTATTTCGAGGTTAATGTCTTTTATCTTTTCTAATCCCTAATCCCTGTTTTTCCTAATCCCTGTTTTTCCCCAATCCCTGTTTTCTACAGAGCATAAGCCCTGCCAGTGCGACTATAGCGAGCATTGAGAATCCGGCGTTGCAGCCATATTCCTCCCACCACTCCCTAAAGTTGTGTTTGCAACCGTCGTCATCATTATGTTCCACAGCGGCCACGAGCATGACGTCGCCCTCGGCGCCGATATATGCGCCTGAAACGCGCGCGATTTTAGCTCCGCTGGTCTCTGACACATCCGGGTTCACCTTGACAAATTCCTTTTTGCCCCAGTCGTAGAGACGCCAGTCAGCCAATGCAACGCCTTCGAAGTTCGCGGGAAGCGTCACGTAGAACTGCTTTGCAATTGGGTTCAGCTCGTCCAAGGACGTCCCTTCCGCCTTGAAGTGGTACCCGAAATCAATCTGCTCTATATCGCCCAATTTGAATCCTTTACCTTTCAGGATGGACAAGTTGACCGGATATCCCGCTGCGTAGTTGGCGCCGTTAATGAATGGCTGCGCTGTGAAGACCCGCTCTAAGCTCAGAGCATTCTCATAGTCAGGGAGCATGTAACGGTACGCGGGGAAATTTGAGCCTGTAGCCACGGGGAAATAATGCTCGCGATACGGATGCGGCCACTCCTGCGCGGCGTCAGCCTCAGAGTAATTGCCCGGGCGGAACCTGTGGTAGGTATTGCCAAAGTTTCGTTTGCCCAGAACTTCTAAAATAAACATAGCGTGCAGATTTGCCTTGTTGGTCAAATTTCCGCTTACAGGTATTACATATGAACCTGCGGGGAATGTCTTGCTGACGTTATTGGCAACCGCGTTGACTATCCTTTGCGACTGGAGCCCGAAAGAGCTGCCAAGGCCCGACTCGCCGCCGAGGTAAGTGGTCATAATATCCCCTTCGTTAAATGTCACCGGGGCGCCGGTGTAGTTGCCGTTCACGTCGAAGGAAGCGAATTGCGGTACGGCGCTATAGGTGAAAGTATTGCCGACTGACAAGCCTTGAATATCGCCCACGATATTGCCTTCTACCGTCACCGTGACTCCTTTGCTCAGGCGATAGACGGGAATGCCGGTGTAAGAAAGCCGGAATACCGCCAGATCGGCGTTGATCTTCTCTCCGTTGGCGACATGCTCGGGGTCAATTATATACGCATATGGGCGCGACACCGTTTTACCGGCTTTTCTTTCATGGTTGTGCCAGACATACGGTATTGTATACTCGTGGAAGTGGCTTCTATTGGGGTCATCAGCGTCGACTATATCGCCGCTGACAACATTTAATACTTTTTGCTTCTGCGGGCTGTACGTCTGCCAGTTCCAAAGAGCAAGGCTTGAGCGGTCGTTCTTCATCCCCTCCCACGCGTTTTCGAGGTCGTTCAGTATCTCCTGCGCGTTTTTAGACAGGAACAACATTTGCGCCTGTTGACTGAGGAATTGATTGTACATCCTTATTTTCATTTCGCCGCTTCCCATGCCGGGTATTTCTGTTAAATACGAGAGCGCGTGTTTCAGCCCAATCGCGTCGCTTCCGTAACCTTCATCCGGTATGGACAGGAAGTACGTGAGCCACTGCGGGACATCTCCCGGCATCTTGATTATCTGATCGCCCGACGCCACTTCGACGCCGTCGTACTTCCGCGCATACGTGGCGTTTTCCGTACCAGAAATGTCCGTGGCGTACATGTTCTGGCTTTCATAATGCTGCTTTACATACGTGATCATTTTGTTATGCCAGTTCCATACCGCGTCCGGCGTGTTGTGGTACTCGTTGGCAGTGGGAATAATACCCGTTGTGTAATACATATAGTTGCCGCCAATATTCATTGTGCGAGGCGCCACGTCGGGCCCGGTTGCTACGGGGACGGCAACTGCGTCAATAGATACTGTGGGGCCGACTCCGTATTCTCCGCTCGGGTAATACCGCTGCGGCCAGCTCGGCGTCGTCGCATTAAAAACTGACGGGGTATGCCATGCGGTTTCGTGCAGCTCAATGACCATGTGGGGCTTGTACGCGTTGTGTATCATGTGGACTAGGCGCGTTTGAGGGGCGAGAAACATGGCGCCGTCGCGGTTCATGTCCATGCCGCGGGCTGTCCCGCGAATTGTGTTTGTGCCGCGGGTGTTCCAGTATGAGCCGTCAATATTCACGCGCGGGATGACTATTACTGAAATATTGTCGAGCACTTTGTACTCGTCGCTCGCGAGCCTCTTCATAGTAGAGATAGTGGCTTCGACTCCCGAATGCTCGTTGCCGTGAATAGGCCCGTTGATGCAGTATATCGGCTTACCTAGCGCCCTGAGTTCTGAGGGTTCGAAGACCGGCCCGTCAGGCCCCTTGCTGAAGACCACTACAGGATAGCCAAAATTCAATAACGGACTGTACACTCCTGAAGCCAGATCGTAGGTGGTGACGTTTCCGACATAATCCCAGCGCATGTAAGTCTTGGGCAGAGCTTTGATAAAATTTATCAGATCTTCTTGAGAAGTGACGCGAGTGCCGGTTACCCCTGACATCCATGCGGGGTATGGCGGGGAAAAGAACGGGGTGTCGAAGGGCGCGTTGGGGTTCGTGAAGTATTCCGATTTTGTGCCCGTGAACTTGCTGAACACGTTTCTCTCAAACCAATCAGCGACCGGCTTGGGGAAATTCTCGCGCGCCGTGGCGGTTCCCCAGGGAACAGCCGGCGCGGCGGCCATTGACGCGGTGACGCATAGAAGCATTACCGCTGCTACAAACAGCGCGATTATCATTATTTGTTTCTTTGACATTTTAAAACACCTGCTTTCAATAATTAAAGATGTGAAATCTGTATTCATTATGTTACCACATTTCATCTCTAACACGTTGCGTAGTGTTTCTGAATTGCGCAAATTCATGTTTAATTATTATTATTTGGAGTTGCCATGAATAGTTTTGAAATGGAATAACATGCCCCAACTCTCATCTTAACGTTTATAATCATATACAAAGTCGAAATATTAAACGACAAATATTTTCGATGAAAATTTTAGAAATTAATTTAGGAGGTTTTGTAGCAATGAAATGTAACGGAAGGAAAACAGCGATACTATCAGCGCTGGCGCTGGCGCTGTTTCTTATTATCAGCCCGTCGGCGGCGGACATCGACTTCGTGTCCGTGACGGACATAATCGACTTGCCGGACGAGGCCGCGGTAAATACGCCCCTCACCCTGACGGGCACGGTGCTTCCCATCGACGCGACCAATGCGGACATAATCTGGAGCGTCAAGGACGCGGGAACGACCGGCGCCGCGATATCGGGCAACGCCCTGACCACTACGGCGGAGGGTTTGGCGGTTATTACGGCTACGATTGAGGATGGACTGAAAGTCAGCAGTTTATCGGCAGTTGCCACGGGAGAATACCACTCCATAGCCCTGAAAACAGACGGCAGCCTCTGGGCGTGGGGATTAAACAGTCAAGGCCAGCTGGGCGACGGCACATATGCAAACCGAAACACTCCTGTCCGGGTGGGAACAGAGAACAACTGGTCGGCTGTCGCTGCGGGCTTAAATTACACAGTTGCTCTGAAAACAGACGGCAGCCTCTGGGCGTGGGGAGAAAACATTTACGGACAACTGGGCAACGTCACGTACACAAACCGAAACACTCCTCTTCGTGTGGGGACAGATAACGACTGGTCGGCTGTTGTTGCGATCAACTCTCATACCATAGCCCTGAAAACTGACGGCAGCCTCTGGGCGTGGGGCTCTAATTACTACGGACAGCTGGGCGACGGCACTACGACGAACCGTAGCGTACCCGTTCGCGTTGGAAATGAAAACAACTGGATTGCGCTGTCGGCGGGCGCCCATCATTCTGTGGGCATAAAGGCTGACGGCAGCCTATGGGCTTGGGGATACAATAATTACAACCAACTGGGCGATGGAACATACGTAAACCGTAACGCGCCCGTACGCGTGGGGACAGCGAACGACTGGACGGCGATTGAGTCGGGATGGTATCACAATATTGCATTAAAAACTGACGGCAGCCTATGGACGTGGGGATTTAATTATTTCGGACAGTTGGGCGACGGCACTTTCGTAAACCGCAGCGTTCCTATCCGCATAGGCGCGGATAATGACTGGGCGATACTTTCTTCGGGCTACCACCATACCATAGTTATTAAGAATGATGGAAGCCTGTGGGCGTGGGGGCGTAATGATTACAGCCAGTTTGGAGAAGGTATTACCGCGTCGCGCAACACACCCGTTCGCATAGGTGTTGAAAATAACTGGGCGGAAGTAAAGTCTGGCGGATATGGGTACAATGACGGCACAGGTTTGACTGTTCATCACTCAATAGCCCTAAAAACTGACGGCAGCCTATGGGCGTGGGGATCTAATTCCTACGGTCAGCTGGGCGACGGCGCAAACACGCAACGCAACGCGCCTGTCCGTATTGGCGCGGACAATGACTGGGGATGGCGTACAATAGGCTATAGAGATTTTTCCAAGGACTTCACCATTACGGTGAGTAAGCCCTCCATTGAAACTTTCTTAGTGAGCTTCATGGACTGGAACGGAACTGTGCTTAAAGAGCAAATCGTTGAAAAAGGCAAAGCTGCGACGGCGCCGGTCGACCCCGTGAGGGAAGGTTTCACCTTCACCGGCTGGGATGAGGACTTTTCCAATATCACCGACGACCTGTTCGTTGGCGCGCTGTATGAGAGCAACAAATATAAAGTAACTTTTATAGCGGACGGAATTGAGTTCAACAGCCAGACTGTGGAACACGGAAAAGCAGCGGACGACCCCGGCGCCCCGACTAAGGCAGGCCACAAATTCGAAGGCTGGGATAAGGATTTCTCAGTCATCACAGGCGATTTGACCGTGACCGCGCTGTTTAGCGTCAACAACTACTCCGTTATTTTCGTCGATTGGGACGGCACTGTGCTCAAAACGCACACGGTAGAATACGGCGCAGCCGCTGCAGCCCCGGCGAATCCCGAGAGGGAAGGTTATACCTTCAAAGGCTGGGATGCGGATTTCTCTATCATCACTGCAGACTTGACGGTTAAAGCGCTGTACGATATCAAAACATACGATGTAACTTTCGTCGACTGGGACGACGCGGTGCTCAAAACGCACACGGTAGAATACGGTGCGGCCGCTGCAGCCCCGGCGAACCCTGTGAGGGAAGGCTATACCTTCAAAGGCTGGGATGCGAACTTCTCAAGCATCACTGCAGACCTGACGGTTAAAGCGCTGTACGATATCAAAACATACGATGTAACTTTCGCCGACTGGGACGGCGCGGTGCTCAAAACGCAATCGGTAGCTTACGGCGCAGCCGCAACAGCGCCTGCAAATCCCGTGAGGGAAGGCTATACCTTCAAAGGCTGGGATGCGAACTTCTCAAGCATCACTGCAGACCTGACGGTTAAAGCGCTGTACGATATCAAAACATACGATGTAACTTTCGTCGACTGGGACGGCGCTGTGCTCAAAACGCAATCGGTAGCTTACGGCGCGGCCGCAACAGCGCCTGCGAATCCCGTGAGGGAAGGCTATACCTTCAAAGGCTGGGATACGAACTTCTCAAGCATCACTGCAGACCTGACGGTTAAAGCGCTGTACGATATTAAAACATACGATGTAACTTTCGCCGACTGGAACGGCGCGGTACTCAAAACGCAATCGGTAGCTTACGGCGCAGCCGCAACAGCGCCTGCAAATCCCGTGAGGGAAGGCTATACCTTCAAAGGCTGGGATGCGAACTTCTCGAATATAACTGGTAACCTTACGGTGACGGCGCTTTATGATGTCAACGCTTCCTCCGTTGAATTTGTGAAATTCACGAGGCTTGTAAGAGTCAATACGTCGACGATGACTTACAGCGAGATTCAAAACGACATTAAGGGCACGGCGCCCTATTTCACCCTAACAACGGTCGGCGGCGCAAACATCAATGCGAACGGAATGAGCAACAGAAACGCGGTCGAAGTCAAAATCGACGGGGTGAACGGCGAAGCTCTATATATATCGTCCGTCAATACTGCAGGCACTGAATCCTACCGCGTTCCGCTGAAAGAAACGTCGCCGGGCTCGGGCGTTTACGCCCCGACAAGCCTTGTAAGCTACAGTTTTAACGCAAGCCTAATAGCTCCGACTCCGCCGGTATATAAGATTCTCGTCTACGCCGGAGATAAGGTTATAGGTTCGCTTACCGTGACGGTTGTGAATACGCCGCCCGTCGAAACGCCGACTGTGATAAGCGCGGCGCCGACTGCTTCGGTTGAAAAACTGAACGGTAATCAAAACCGTTTGACAATCACCGTTACTGAGAAGCTTTCGGACGGAAAAACGAACATAATAACAGTATCGTTCATGATCAATAATAACGCGGCTGGCACATACAACGTCGGCCCGTATAAAGTTTACGTCGACACAAAAGGCAACACCCAGATTCGCGAGTGCTACATTTTACAATGATCAATGCACAATGATCATTGTTCAAAGTTCAACGAAAAGACAAAGATAAAAGCAATAAAAATGTTGTAGTGGCGGCATTCTGCCGCCATCTTTTGTTTCAGCCCCATCTTTTGGCAGACGTTATCATTTTACGGAAAAATAAAAAGATGAGAAAAAATCGAGTCTTTCATTGTACTTTGATCATTGAGCATTGTGCATTGCCTTTCCCTAATCCCTGTTTTCCTTCGCGAACCGCCTTTTTAATACTACGATCCGCCAGGAAAACTGTACAAACAAATACAAATGAAATAACCACAATATATTTATGTACATTCGAAGTAAAAAATGCTATTATTTATTCTATGGAGACAGTAGCATGAATAGAATCAACCGTAATTTTAAAGCAAGCGTATTCACACATTTATTCTGCGACCCGGAAAACGAACGCGGGCTTTACAATGCGTTTTCGTCTGTTCAATTTCCTCTGGACGCTCCTGTGGTTGATTACACGCTTACGGATGTGCTATATAAAGAACGGGTGAACGATCTGGCGTTTACCGTTGGCGGGAAGCTTGTCTGCTTTTTCGAGGGGCAGAGTACAATAAATGAAAATATGGCATTACGCTACCTCATTTACTGCGCCCGTGTTTATGAAAAACTGATAAGCAATAAGGCAATGTATAGCGAGGGGCGCGTCAGTATTCCAACTCCGGAATACTTTGTGCTGTATAACGGTGTTAAGCCGTTCCCGGAAAAGAAAATCTACAGGCTCTCAGATTCATTTGCAATCGAACAAGACGGTATCCAACCGCTTGAGTTAATAGTTACGGCCTACAATGTTAATAAGGGCTATAACGAAGCCATAGTTAAGAAAGATGCAAACCTGTATGGATACGTCACATTTGTGGCAAGGGTACGCGAAAATGAACAGCGCGGAATGGAACGTGAGGACGCGGTAAAAGCTGCGATTGAAGGCTGCATTAATGATGGTATTCTCGCTGAATACTTAGAAAAGAACGCGTCGGAGGTGGTCAACATGTTGTTTGGAGAATGGAATTGGGAGGACGCAAGAGCTGTCTGGGATGAAGAGACCGAGAAACGCGTCGAGAAACGCATGAACGAAAAATGGCAGTCGGTTATCTCAGATAAAGAAAAAGTTATTGCAGACAAGGAAAAAATGATTGCAGACAAGGAAAAAATGATTGCAGATAAAAACGCTGAAATCGTTGCATTAAAAACACAATTTAACATAAGCTCCTTGTAAATATTAATAACTCCGATAAGCGGGAATATCATGAATACGACGGGTTATTGAAAGATTTGATAGACCGGTTTGTTTACGGAAAAATATAAAGATGAGAAAAATCGAGTCTTTCATTGTGCATTGCCTTTCCATAATCACTGTTTTTCATCAAGAACCGCCCTTTTTAATACCACGATCCGCTAATAGAAAAACTGTGCATAACAAATCATATTCATAATATTAACAAATGTAATCACAGAGTGTATAATAAAAACACTTCAAACACATAGAAAATAACATATTTTTTGTCATGCCAAAATTCAATTATTGGAGGTATCGCAATGAAAAGTATCGGGAGTAAACCGGCGCTATTAACGGCATTGGCGCTGACGCTGTTTCTTATCTTCAGTTCTTCTGCGGCAAACATTGACTTTGTACCTGTGACGGACATCATCGACGTCCCGGACGAGGCCACGGCAAACACGCCCCTGACTCTTAAGGGTACGGTGATTCCGGGTAACGCGACCAATAAGGACATTATCTGGAGCGTCAAGGACGCGGGGACAACCGGCGCCGTGATCAGCGGCGACACACTCAACACAACTGCGGCGGGAATAGTCACCGTTACGGCGACGGTGGCAAACGACCCGGATGGCAATGACTGGTTGTCGGTTGTTGCGGGCTCAGATTACACTATAGCCCTAAAAACAGACGGCAGCCTCTGGGCGTGGGGAAGGAATAGCGACGGTCAGTTAGGCGACGGCACGAACACTGATAGACTTGCGCCCGTTCGTGTAGGAACAGAAACTGACTGGACGGCGATTGCTGCTAGGGGTTTTCACTCCATAGCGCTGAAAAAGGACGGCAGCCTTTGGACGTGGGGATATAATGGAAACGGTCAGCTGGGCGACGACACGTACAATGATAGAAATTCGCCCGCTCGTGTAGGAACAGCATATGACTGGGCGGCGGTCGCTGCAGGCGACGAATACAGCATAGCTTTGAAAAAGGACGGCAGCCTCTGGGCGTGGGGAAGAAACGACGGTCAGCTGGGGGACGGAACATACAATGACAAACTTGCACCCGCCCGCGTAGGAATAGAGACTGACTGGACAGCGGTTGCTGCGGGCATCCACCACTTCGTAGCGTTGAAAACCGACGGCAGCCTCTGGGCGTGTGGATCAAATTATTTCGGTCAGCTGGGAGACGGTACGACCGACGAAAGACTTACACCCGTCTGCGTGGGAACAGAAACTGACTGGGCGGCGATTTCTGCGGGTCTATATCACTCCATAGCCATAAAAACAGACGGCAGCCTCTGGGCGTGGGGATGGAATAATTTCGGTCAGCTTGGTGACGGAACGGACACTGATAGACATGCGCCCGTCCGCGTAGGAACAGCGACTGACTGGGCGGCGATCTCTGCGCGCGCTTTTCACACAGCAGCTATGAAAAAGGACGGTAGCGTCTGGGTGTGGGGATATAATGGAAACGGCCAGCTGGGCGATGGTACGAGAACTACCAGATATGCGCCCGTCCGCGTAGGAACAGCGAGCGACTGGGCGGTGGTTTCCGCAGGATCCCGATACAGTGTAGCGTTAAAAACTGACGGAAGCCTCTGGGCGTGGGGAAATAACGAATTCGGTCAGCTGGGCGACGGCACGAACACTGACAGACTAGAGCCCGTCCGCGTGGTAAAAGCGACTAGCATGCCGACGCTTGCTTTGGGCGCATTTCACACGATGGCCATAAAAACGGACGGCAGTCTCTGGGCGTGGGGAAATAACGAATTCGGTCAGCTGGGCGACGGCACGAACGATGACAGCAACAAACCCATACGCGCGGGTTTGGCGAATGACTGGGCGGCGGTTGCTGCTGGCTATTTGCACACAGTGGCCATAAAAACCGACGGCAGCCTCTGGGCATGGGGAGATAATTTTTACGGTCATCTTGGCGACGGCTCGAACATTGACCGCGACGAACCCGTCCGCGTGGGGACGGCGAATGACTGGGCTGCGGTTACCGCAGGCTATGCGCACACAATAGCTATAAAAACTGACGGCAGCCTCTGGGCGTGGGGATACAATAACAGCGGTCAGCTGGGCGACGGGACAAACACTGACAGTAACACGCCCCAACGCGTGGGAACAGCGAGCGACTGGGCGGCGGCTTCTGCGGGTCTATATCACACCATAGCCATAAAAACAGACGGCAGCCTCTGGGCTTGGGGATTTAATCATTACGGTCAGCTGGGCGACGGCACGTACAATGACAGCAACACGCCCCAACGCGTGGGAACAGCTAATGACTGGGCTGCGGTTACTGCAGGCCAATATCACTCCATAGCCCTAAAAACTGACGGTAGTCTCTGGTCTTGGGGATACAATTATAACGGTCAACTGGGCGACGGCTCTACCGATTTCTACCGCAACACACCGCAACGCGTGGGAACAACGAATGACTGGAAGGCGATTGTTTCGGGCTACCAACATACATTAGCCATAAAAACAGACGGCAGTCTCTGGGCGTGGGGAATGAATGATTTAGGTCAGCTGGGCGACGGCACGGACGCTGACAGCAAGACGCCGCAACAAGTGGGGACAACGAATGACTGGGCAGCGGTTGCTGCGGGCAGTTTTCACACCATAGCCATAAAAACTGACGGCAGCCTATGGGCTTGGGGGTATAATTATTACGGTCAGCTGGGCGCCGGCACGAATACTATCCGAAACTCGCCAGTCCGCATTAGCGTTGACGGGGACAGCACGGGCGACAAGATTTTCACCAAGGACTTCACCATCACGGTAAACGAGAGCACCGCTGAAACTTTCTTAGTAACGTTCATGGACTGGAACGGCGACGTGCTTAAAGAGCAGAGGGTTGAAAAAGGGTCGGCCGCGACAGCCCCGGCCGACCCCGTGAGGGAAGGATATACCTTCATTGGCTGGGATGAGGACTTTTTCAACGTCACCGACGACCTGTACGTCAATGCTGTGTATGAGAGAATTAAATACACCGTGACTTTCATGGTTGACGACGTAGTGTTCAACAGACAGATTGTCGAATACGGCTCAAAAGTAGTCGACCCGGGCGAACCGGTAAAACCAGGCTACACTTTTACCAGCTGGGATAAAGACTACTCAGAAATCACCAGTGATTTGACCGTGAACGCTCAGTTCAGCATCAACTACTACACCGTAACTTTCGTCGACTGGAACGGAGATGTTCTTAAAACGCAGACAGTGCCATTCGGCGCAGGCGCCGCCGCACCGGCGAATCCTGTAAGGGAAGGTTACGCCTTCACCAGCTGGGACTCGGATTTCTCAATCGTCACTTCAAATATGACGGTGACGGCGCAGTACGAAATAAACAAGTACACCGTAATTTTCATTGCAGACGAAGTTGAGTTCAACCGCCAGATAGTTGAACACGGAGGAGCGGCGGCCGATCCCGGCGTACCGGTTAAGGAAGGCAAGACTTTCTTAGGCTGGGATATAGATTTCTCCAAAGTCACAAGCGATCTGACCGTAACAGCGGTATTTATGGGCATCGACATCACCGTGACTTTTGTTGACTGGAACGGAGCGGTGCTTAATAAGCAGATGCTTGAATACGGCGCCGACGCCATAGCCCCTGCGGATCCCGTGAGAGAAGGGTATACCTTCACAGGCTGGGATGTTGATTTCACAAACGTAAAAAGCGACCTGATTGTTACCGCGCAGTACGAAATCAACAAATACATCGTAATATTCATTGCTGACGGCATAGAGTTCAACCGCCAGACGGTGGAACACGGCGCTTCGGCGACAGATCCAGGCGTACCTACGAAGGAAGGCCATGCGTTCACCGGCTGGGATGCGGATTTCTCGAACATCACAGGCGATTTGACGATAACCGCGCAATTTAAGAAAGAATCCAACTTTGTGCCGGTGACGGACATCATCGACGTCCCGGACGAGGCTGAGGTAAACGCGCCGCTTACACTGACGGGAACGGTGATCCCAAGTGACGCGACCAACAAGGACATAATCTGGAGCGTCAAGGACGCGGGAACGACCGGCGCCGTTATTGCGGGCGACGTCGTGACGGCTTCGGCGGCGGGCGCGGCAGTCGTCACGGCGACTGTCAAAGACGGTCTTGAGAACTGTGGAGTAACCGCTGTTGCCGTAGGCATTTATCATACGGCGGCAATAAAGACGGACGGCAGCCTCTGGGCTTGGGGATTGAATCAAAACGGTCAGCTAGGCGACGGTACAAACACTGACAGAGTTACACCCGTCCGCGTAGGAACAGAGAATGACTGGGCGGCGGTTGCCGTGGGGCTTAATCACACCATAGGCATAAAAACGGACAGCAGCCTCTGGGCTTGGGGAAGTAATCAATACGGTCAATTGGGCGACGGCGCGGCGAATGACCGCAACGCGCCGGTAAGAGTTGGAACGGCGAACGACTGGGCGGCGGTTACGGCAGGCTACGAGCACACTGTGGCCATAAAAACGGACGGCAGCCTCTATGCGTGGGGATGGAACATTGAAGGCCAGCTTGGCGATGGCACGGCGACTGACCGCAACTCGCCCGTTCGCGTAGGAGCAGCTAATGACTGGGCGTCGGTTACGGCAGGCTACCTGCACACTGAGGCCATAAAGACTGACGGCAGCCTTTGGGCTTGGGGATATAACTTCTACGGTCAGCTTGGCGACGGCACGACAACTGCCAGCAGGACGCCAAAACGCATAGGAGCTGCGAATGACTGGGCGTCGGTTGCTGCAGGCAACCAACACACCATAGCCAAAAGGACGGACGGCAGCCTCTGGTCGTGGGGATTGAACCAATACGGTCAGCTTGGCGACGGCGTGGCAACAACGCGTAACGCGCCCCAACGCGTGGGAACGGCGAATGACTGGGCGGAGATTGCAGCAGGCGGGTATCACACTGCGGCTTTAAAAATGGACGGCAGCCTCTGGGCGTGGGGATATAATTATTACGGTCAGCTGGGCGACGGCGCGACGACTGCCCGCAACACGCCTCAACGCGTGGGAACGGCGAACGACTGGAAAGCGGTTGCAGCAGGCGTTAATCACACTGCAGCCATAAAATCTGACGACAGCCTGTGGGCGTGGGGAAGGAACAACGACGGTCAGCTGGGCGACGGAACGACGGCTACGCGCAGCACTCCTGTTGAAGTCATATTCCCGAGTGATTTCATCAAGGACTTCACCATCACGGTGAACACGGCGACCGTTGAGACTTTCATTGTTACCTTCATCGACTGGGACGGCTCTGTGATTGACGAGCAGACTGTCGAACTCGGCTCCGGCGCGACAGCTCCGGCGGATCCCGTAAGAACGGGTTACACTTTCACAGGCTGGGACGCGGATTTCTCGAACGTCACCGACGAGCTTTTCGTCAATGCGGTGTATGAAATCAACAAATACACAGTAGTCTTCATGGTCGACGGAGTTGTATTCAACAGCCAGAAGGTCGAACACGGCTCAGCCGCAGTTGATCCCGGCATACCGGTAAAGACAGGTTACACATTCAATAGCTGGGATAAGGTATTCTCAGAAATCACCGGCGATTTGACCGTGAACGCAATCTTCAGCATCATCAACTACACCGTGACTTTCGCCGACTGGAACGGAGAAGTGCTGGAAACGCAAATAGTGCCCTACGGCTCAGCTGCGGCCGCCCCGGCGGATCCCGCGCGGGTAGGTCATACCTTCACCGGCTGGGATACGGATTTCAAGAACATAATCGGCAACCTGACGGTTACGGCGCAGTACGATATCAACAAATACACCGTAATTTTCATGGCAGCAGGCGGAGAGTTCAGCCGCCAGATAGTTGAACACGGGAATGCGGCGACCGATCCCGGTATACCTGTCATGGAAGGCTACACCTTCAAAGGATGGGATATGAGCTTCTTGTATATCACCAGCGACCTGACGATTACAGCAATGTTCGACATCAACACATATACAGTAAGTTTCATAGCTGACGGCATTGAGATCAACCGCCAGACGGTGGAGCACGGCAAAGCTGCAACCGACCCCGGCGCGCCGACGAAAGAAGGTTACACTTTCAAAAGCTGGGACGCGGATTTCTCGAACGTAACTGCAGACCTGACGGCGAACGCGCTGTACGAAATCAACAAATACACGGTAATCTTTATGTCGGACGGCATTGAGTTCAATCGCCAGACGGTGGAACACGGAAAAGCGGCGGCCGATCCCGGCGCGCCGACGAAGGAAGGTCATGTATTCACCGGCTGGGACGCGGATTTCTCGAACATCACAGGCGACTTGACGATAACAGCGCTATTTGAAACAGCTCAATTCGTGCCGGTGACGGACATCATCAATGTCCCGGACGAGACCGAGGTAAACAAACCTCTCATACTGACAGGAACGGTGATCCCGACTAACGCTACCAATAAGGACATTGTCTGGAGCGTCAAGGACGCGGGAACGACCGGAGCGGCGTTATCGGGCGACGTCCTGACAGCCATGGCGGAGGGTTCGGTGATCGTCAGAGCGACTATTAAGAATGGCTTAGAGGCCGGAGATATAGCCGTCATCGGGGCGGGTTACGGGCATACCGTGGCGCTGAAAAAGGACGGCAGCCTGTGGAGTTGGGGCTATAACCACGCCGGACAGTTAGGCAACGGCTCGACGACTAACCGCAACACTCCCGCGCGCGTCGGAACGGACAACGATTGGATAAACGTTTCAGTGGGCGGATATCACAACGCGGCGCTGAAAAAGGACGGCAGCCTGTGGGTATGGGGATACAATAATTATGGACAGCTCGGCGACGGCACGACCACAAGCCGCAGCTCCCCCGTCCGCGTGGGAACTGATAATGACTGGGCGGCGGTTTCCGCGTGCGAAGCGCACACCGTGGCGCTTAAAACGGACGGAAGCCTGTGGGCTTGGGGGAATAATCAATATGGACAGCTCGGCGATGGAACAACCGCGAACCGCAGCACACCCGTTCGCATAGGAACTGACTACGACTGGGCATCAGTTTCGGCGTCGGGGTTTTACAGTAGCAATAATCCTTCCATTATTGACTCTTTCACCGTGGCCATTAAAACGGACGGCAGTCTGTGGACTTGGGGAGAGAATTATAATGGTCGACTTGGCGACGGCACGACCATAGACCGCAATACCCCCACACGAATAGGATCGGATTACAACTGGATCGCCGCCTCGGCAGGCGCCACTCATGTAATAGCCCTCAAAGCGGACGGCAGCCTGTGGGCTTGGGGACTGAACAGTGTGGGTCAACTTGGCGTCGGCACGGACACAAACCGCTACTCTCCTGTACGAGTGGGAACAGCGAACGACTGGAGTTCTGTTTTCGGGGGCTATCATTATTCTGCAGCGCTGAAAGCGGACGGCAGCCTCTGGGCTTGGGGAGATAATCGATTCGGTGAACTGGGCGACGGCACGACGGCACGGCGAAATACACCAGTCCGGGTGGGCACGGATAATGATTGGAAAGCCGTTTCGCTGCAAAAAACGGGTTGGGACTACTACGCACACACTGTAGCGCTGAAAGCGGACGGCAGCCTCTGGGCTTGGGGAGATAACCGATTCGGTCAATTAGGCAACGGAACGACCACGAACCGTAACGCGCCCGGCCGCGTTGGCGCGGACAATGACTGGGGCAGCCATGAAAAGGTTTATAAGGATTTCATCAAGGACTTCACCATCACGGTGAACGCGGCGACCGTTGAGACTTTCATAGTTACCTTCATCGACTGGGACGGCTCTGTGATTGACGAGCAGACTGTCGAACTCGGCTCCGGCGCGACAGCTCCGGCGGATCCCGTAAGAAAGGGTTTCACCTTCGCGGGCTGGGACGCGGATTTCTCGAACGTCACCGACGATCTTTTCGTGACTGCGCAATACAAAATCAACACATACACCGTAATTTTCATGTCGGACGGCGTTGAGTTCAACAGCCAAATAGTGGAACACGGCTCGTCCGCAGTTGATCCGGGAGAACCGGTTAAGACAGGCCACACATTCACCGGCTGGGACAAAGATTTCTCAGAAATCACCAACGATTTGACAGTGTACGCGCAGTTCAGCATCATCAACTACACCGTAACTTTCGCCGACTGGAACGGAACGGCGCTCAAAACGCAGACTGTACCCTTCGGCGGAAGCGCGACCGCTCCGGCGGATCCCGCGCGGGAAGGCTACGCTTTCACCGGCTGGGATGCGGATTTCTCAATCGTCGCTTCAGACCTGACGGTGACGGCTCAGTACGAAATTAACAAATACACCGTAATCTTCATGTCGGACGGCGTTGAGTTCACCAGCCAGACCGTGAATCACGGCAATGCGGCGACAAATCCAGGAGCACCGGCAAAGGCAGGTTTCACATTCATCGGCTGGTATATAGACGGCGCTCTCTACAGCTTCGATAAACCTGTGACGGGCGGCTTGACTTTGACAGCCCAATGGGAAGAGGAGATAACGAGCTATTCAATCGGGTTCATCGGCTATTACGATTACGATTTCGGAAACGGCCCCGTGAAGCTTAATACTTCCTTCTATTGGCAGACGGTTAAAGCGGGAGATCCCATTAATTGGACTTCGGTTTTCGCTGCTTATGAAAATTGGAAATCGCAAGGCGGCTACGGGCTTGAGGATCTGGAAGGCTGGCAAACGAGCGGCGCGCGCAGTCATTATTACGCGGAAAAAACACCGTACATAGTAATTGACGAAGCTCTGAAAGAAGCATATAAGGACAGCTATTCAGGAGCTATTTACTTCGCGCCCGTGACGCGCGAAAAACAGGTCAAATTAGTGGAGTTCACGAGGCTTGTGAGGGTTTACCCCGCGACGATGACTTACAGCGAGATTCAAAACGACATTCGTGGCACGGCGCCCGATTTCACCCTAACGACGGTAGGCGGAACAAACATCAACGCGAACGGGATGACCAACAGAAATTCAGTTGAAGTCAAAATTGACGGGCTGAGCGGGCAGGACGTCTATATAGTAAACGTCAATAATCAAGGTGTCGAGTCCCCCAACCGGATTAAGATGAAAGAGACGGCCCCGGGCTCGGGCATATACGCGCCGACAAGCCTTGTAAGCTACAGCTTCAACGCAAGCCTTCTCTTTCAACCAACGTATAAGCTAAATTTCTACGTTGACGGCGTAACGGCGCCGATAGGCTCGCTTACGGTGACGGTGGTGAACCAGTAAAGACAGGGATTAGAAAGACAGGGATTAGGGATTAGAAAAAAGACAAAAGACTGGATGTTTGGGCAACGTAGAAGATTTAGCGTGTAGGGGCGGCTTGTAGCCGCCCGCTGCTAAAGACTATGAACTGCTTGATTTATGCGTGTAAGGATCGCGCCCCTGAGCGACCCGCGTTTGAAAACTTCGGGTTGCCAAATATATCCTTAATATTGGCGGCATTTTTAAAGGCAATTATCAATGCACAATGTTCAATGCACAATTAAAAAGCCGATAACTTAGAGGGCTTAATAATGAAAAGCAACGGAAGGAAAACAGCTTTTTTATCGGCGCTGGCATTGACTCTTTTGCTTGTTTTCGGCGCCTCGGCGGCAAAATGTAAAGGAAAATCTCATTTCCAATACAGCGGAAATGAGATTTTTTATTTGCTTATTAGGGGCTGTTCCATTTTGTTCTGTTACAGCCCCCTATCTCTTTTGTCTTTGTACTGACCGCTATTTTTTCCTAACTATCAGCATAAATGGAATAAGTGCAGCCAAAATCAACATCGGAGCGTTGCATCCTGATTCCGGCGGCGGCGGCGGCAGCGTAGGCTTCGGAGGTTTCGTTGTTTCCTGTACTATTGTATCAAAGCCTCCGTCATTCTTAGCTATGTAAATCTCGTTATCGCCAAGTCCTTTTTGAGCTACAATCAACACAACGGGGGGCGCGGGCAAGATCGAAAGGCTCTTTATATCGAAATCTTTCCCATCAAGAATATACTCGTCTTTAATTTTGACAACTTCTCCGTCAGGAAGCAAAAATGCCTCGTTCAATTCGACGCGCGGCGTGTTTTTGTAATTATCCGTGGAGAGCACCGGAAGCTCGAACAAGCTGATGTATTCTGGATCAGCTTCAAGCCCGAATTGAGTCTTAATTTTCGCCACGTCCGCCTGTGTGAGCGAGTGAACCCTTTCTACAGCCGTCAATACAAAAGGAAGATTCAATCTGGAAGGATATGTGTTAAGGCTGCCCAAGCTTCCCACATACCGATATGCAGGAAATTCCTTACCTATCTCAACGGGCAGGAAATTGTCGCGGTACCACGCCGGAATATTGGCCGTGTTGCCGCTCGTTCCGCGAGAGCGGCTGAGCCACATGTTACCGAAGTTGTTAGTGGCCATCGGTTCCAGCAACAACGCCGACATGATGCCTCCAAGCGAGTCCATCCTCACAACAAAGCTGTCCTTCGGGAACGTCATCGTCTTGTCGGCCTTCGAAACCGACCTTATCCCGGTGGGAACCTGAGGCGTGTTGCCGCTGTTTTGCGGGCTGAGATTTGTAGCGCCGGTGGTCAGGACGGTGTATGCTTCAACCGGAATCGTCGTGTCTTGAGCCAATCTTTCAATTTTAGCGCCTATCCCTGTGTAGTAGAGCCTTACTGCCGCTAAATAGTGTTCTTTATCGATTATGTACGCTACAGGGCGCGTAACCGCTGCATTGGGGTCGAGCTCTGCATAAAACGCCCTTACTTCCCTTATCGGTCTTGTTCCTGGCGCTATTGCTTCTACAACTTCAGGGACGTCTTCCTTCCTCCAGTCCTTATATTCAAGTACATTCCATTCTGCTGCAACGTGTTCAGTGGGCGGACGCCCCCAGAAGGTAAGCGGCAGCGCATTAGCTATTTCCAAATCCCTTGCCATACTGATAGTCGGCATGACATCGGTATCGAGATACTCAGCCGAAACTTTCAGTATCGTCATTGCGCTTATGTATTGCCCGTATACGATGCGCATAGCGCCCAGTCTTGCTATGCTGTTTGACGTCATCCTGGAACCTTCCGAACAGAAATTTATGGATTGGTTGCCAAGGCTTATTGCGTTCATGATTACCGCATCCGAGGTAGTCAGAATAGCATCGGTTTGCGAGCCGGGCCAGCGTATTTCTCCCGATATCGGGCCTGAGACTCCATCGCTTGATACAACATCAGCCGATAAGGCGCCGTTCGGGACGCCGCTGAGGGTAGCCGACCTATACCAGTTCGCTCCAATTTTAGCTTTATTAAGCTCTTCTATCATGATTGGCTCGTATATGAACTTGGCGAGCCCGCGAACATCGCGATGAACGTTAAAATTGTTTGCGGTTGATATAGAAATGCCCGCGTCATACCCCCTGCGGTAACCATTGCTGGTCATGCCTCCCGAAGCGTTCAGGGCGTACTCGCCCGAGTCATAATTTCCACCCTGCTCATGTCCATCGTAACCTGCGATGGGATTATACTCGTTCGCCAAATATCGGATAAGTTTGATTTCCAACGCTTCAAAACCAACGTTGTCCCGGTTCATGTCAAATGCGCCTGCGCTCTGCCCCGCGTGCCCGACAGGAGCAAGCGACTGTGTTCCTCTCGTGTTGAGCCATGCGCCTGTTGGATTGACGCGCGGCACCATTACAACGGTAATTTTGTCAAGTATATTATCGTGTTTGCCTTCCGAAAGTTCCTTCGCTATTTGTAACATAGCTTCTCCCGGAGTGTTTTCATTTCCGTGTATCTGGGCATGTAACAATACAACGGGTTTTCCGAGTTTCCTCACCTCTTCCGGCGTAAAGACCGAAGGCTTGCTGAAGACGGCGACAATCATATTGAATGTCCTTGCGAGCGCGTGATTACTTGTGTTTCCGGTGTAATTCGGGATACCGGTTACAAGATGGAATTGCATACGCCTGTTTTCGCCTTGAAATAGCGGATTCTCGGAGAGCTCTTTGAACCACATTTCGTTCTCAAGGTTCATCGTTATGTAGCCTATATTGCCCGGTTCGTCCGATTTAGGATCGTGCGTTCCCTTGACATAATTTCCATCAGCGTCAATATAGCTGGGTACGCGCCCCGATCCTTCGGCGCCGTACCAGAACATAGGCGTCTTAAATTTTTCCTTTGCATCCGCCGGCACATTGAGAAGCATTCCCTTACGCATTGAGGCAGGCCATGCAGCCTCAGAAACATTTTGATTTCCGCCGTACGGAATAGCCGGCTCCCAATCCGTTTCTTCAGCATCTTCAGCAAAAACCCTGAAGCGGCCTTGAGATTCAGGCCTTGACGCGAGTTCCGCTGCGGATTCCTCGGCGGCAACGTAATCATGCACTATCCATTTCAAAGTCTCCCATGGCGGCAAACGTTCAATTTTGGATGCTTCGTATTCGTCGTAAACTGAAGCAGGGACAGAAAACGATGCGGCGGATGAAGCTACGGAAAATAGCAACAACAACAAGAAAGCTAAAAACAGTTTCTTTGAACTACCAATAACCATGATGCACCCCTCCAGAATAATAAATATTATGGAAACTTTATCATAATTATGAAAACACTTCAAGTTTTCAACGGAATCTTACACCGCATTTCGGAAATTTAGTATATATGAGAAAATAATTCTGTGATATAAGAAGCGGGTTGTAACAAAAGTAATGAAATTGCTTACGAGTACAATAACCTCATAGTGGCGGATCTCGGCGACGGCGAGCTGCAAGCAAGCGACAACCCGATAGACCTTGCTCTGTACGCTGCGAAATGTGCGCTTAAGGCTAAAGAGGAGATAGTGAAGTTCAAATACTTGCGAACGCTGCTTGAGCTACTTGCAGAACGCGGCTGGAGCAGAGAAGATAAAAGGGATCTTCTGCTCTTTCTTGAGCGAATAATAGATTTGCGGGATAAAGAATTGGAAAGCAAATACATAGAATACAGGAGCCAGCTGAATAAGGAGGGAAAAATCGTGTACATACCACTTGGAGAAAGGGAACTCGCGAGAGAAATTGAACAGCGCGGCATGGAAAAGGGCATGGAAAAAGGTAAGGAAGAAGTTGCAAGGAATCTTCTTTTTAATGGAATACCACTGGATATAATAGCCAAGAGTACCGGTTTACCAATGGAACAAATACGAGGAATGATAAACTGACGTTTTGATACAGCAAAAACGGACAGAAAATCGCAAAATTTCAGATGTGGTGAATTATATTAAGACCCAAGAAAACCATCACACGAATCCTCATAAGAAAAAGTTATTCAGCGAGGGATTTAAGAATTTATTGGATGGATTCGGCATTGAATATGATGAGCATTATATATTTCATGATGTCGAGCAGGAACCAAAAGACGCATCCTTACAGGATGCTGATTTGAATAACGAGTCGAAGTTGTAACAAAAATTAATAGTTTTCTTTCCAAATTTCCGGGGTTAAATACAGGTTTCAAAAAGCGGCTTTGCATCAAATTCATCTGAGATGCGAAGCCGCTTTTATTCTGTTGATCCAGATAATATTGCCATTTGCTATGCTTCTAAATAGCCAAAGTTAAAAAGGCTATCCGCCGTTGTCGACGTTCCTTATTTCCTTGCCCTGAAATGCGGGGTATTACGGAAAAATAATTGTAATATGTTGCGTTGTCGTGGATTTTGCAGACGGGCGACTACAAGCCGCCCCTACAGTTGCGTTTGTCCATTTGCAATGTGTTAAAGACTAAATTGGGAACATGAAGACTGATGATTCAGTAACGTATGATGAATGATTTCAGTTTGATATTTACTTTATATTAATTACTCATTATATATTTATTATATTTATTGACAAATGGACTCTGAAATCAAATGTAGCGCTCTTTTTCGTAATTTTATGATAGCATATATTTTAAGAAATACGAAATAATTAAGAATAATATATTATGCATCATATATTTATTATATCAACACAATACGGCATATTAAAAAATATATACAAATATATTGCAGTTTAATATTTCTTATAATATTTCTTTCGCATAAATATTCAAATATTTATTGACAAGACACGAGCCCGCCGAGGGCTGCGTCCACTACGAATCAACACGGTCGGCATGTTGCGAATTAACATGGACACCATGTAATGAAGGCCGTAGGGGTCGCACCCATGGGCGACCCGCGTTTGAACCCATGATTTACCGGTTATCTTGTTAATTGAAAATATCATGGCAATCTAGCACGAGCCCGCCGAGGGCTGCGTCCCCTACTGTTTTCTTATTTGGCTGCGTCACCTGCGCGTATAATTTCCGGCTATTCAAAGTAAATGATGAAATTGGGAACATGAAGACTTTTGTTTTTTATTACGAATTATATTTTTAATGCTGATGATTCAGCAACGTATGGTGAATGATTTCAGTTTTGTATTTAATTTATTTTAGATTTCTATTTTATTTTTATTATATTCATTGACAAATGGACTCCGGCTTTACTATACTAATATAACGGCGGGCAAATATGAAATGATGCGCGCTCAATATAAATTAGGAGGTTAGTTATATGTCAGTGAAAAGAATTTTGTTAATATTTACTGTAGTTTTAATGTTTGCGGGGTCAGCGTTTGCTTTCCCGTATGACCCGAACCCGAGCGATATCGACGGAACTTCGGCGCGCGGAGGCTCCAGAAGCGTTAACAACCTGTTCCCGGGAGACTGGAGCAATACAAGCGGCTCCAGGGGAGTTGACGATATGCGTTTGGCCTGTTTTTGGAACAATGAGTTCTTCACCTTCGGCGGCGGCAAGGGCGCGTCCAATGACCTGCAGATTTGGAACACCCCCAGCTTTTTGGGTGAAAAACAGGCGCAGCATGAGGCAGCCTGGGCTTATCAGATAGCTAACAGGGGCGCAGCCGCTCCGACTACGGTAGGAGTGCATATGTTCACCACCCAATATGATTTAGTCGGTTGCGTCGAAGAAATGAAAGCTTTGCCGGGAGCGGACGGAAGAGTAACGGTTGAGTATTTGGGCGAGATCCCGAGAGGTTTCCCATTCCCGATGCTCGTTTTCTCCAACCTCAAACCCCATCCGACCATCCCCGGAGGAGTTGCGGCGAAGGACCGTTCCCCCGCTGAGTTGAAGAAGACCAAAAAGCCGCTCGTCTGGGTTCAGGGCAATATTCACGGCGGCGAATGGAGCGGCGGCGAGGGCGCGCTTGCCTGCGCTTATGCGTTAGCCAGGGGAGGCTCATTCGCGGGTATAGATTACGACTATATTCTCGACAATGTAAACGTTATAGTTGTTCCCCGCGTCTGCACTGACGGCGCGAAAATACCCAACAGGGAGACGGGCGACCTTATAGCTCTTCAGTGGACGCCGACCCCCCAGACCAGAGACTTGAACCGCGACAACGTGCTGCTTGACATTCACGTGACCCGCGCGATGCGCAAGATGAACATGGCTTACGGAGCGCATTTCGCCATTGACCTTCACGAGCGCGGAGGCTCAAGCGTCAACTCAAGCCTCACGACTCAATTTGGCGCTAAGTTCGATAACGACGCGGGCGACATAGGTTCCAGCGGAACGACGATCCTTCAGGCGCCCAAGGAACTTACCCATCTGCGTTACAAGTACATGGAGCCCGATCTTGCCAAATTTGGCGAGAAGTACGCCGTATACATGGGGCTTTATCGCGAAGGACGGGACTCTTATGCGTTCGGTTCCGGCTCAATATATGGAAACTGGGCGGGTTATGTCCGTCATCCGGATGATGTGTCGGTAAACCCTGAATACGCCAGAAAGCCGCACCTTGCGCACCTTGTGAGCCTGCCGCTTGTTTTCGGGCCGTATCAAAACTGCGGCGCCACCGGCACTTGGGTAACCAACAGGACTTTTGACCCGGACGCGCCGTACGCTGTCATAACTGAAGCGTCGTACAATCACCGCAGCAGCCGCAACATCAACTCCATGCCCGGCACGGTCAGCCAGTTATTCGAGAACAAAGCGTTCAACAACGTTGGCAACCGCGCTATGTGGGAGCGCCGCGTGGCTACGGGCTTCATCTGCATGCTTTCCACGATAACGACCGCCGCGAACCGCGGGCATGAGATAGTCCCGCAGCTTGAGGCAATGAGGGCGCGCTGGATCGAAAACGGCAAAACCTACGATGAGGACGTCAAGATTCCGATCATCACGATAGCGCCGCTACCGACTTATTGGAATGAGAAAATTGATCATGGCGACGGCTTCGAACACCACAGGGACTATCCGTATTGGGTCACCGACTTCGGAACCACCGCAGCGTGGCCAAGCACATCACCAGTGAATGATATCTCCGGCATGTCGCGGTATGACTCGACGAAAGCCATCAAGAAGCATGACGGGTCGTCAGCCGCTTCATTTGATATGGGCGGGGAGCCGCATATGTGGGTCACGGACAACTCGGGCGAGGGCAAATATCAGCCCATAAAGTTTGAGGTGCTGTGGCAGGGCTGGAACCTGAGAGAGCGCGCGCGCCCGACCGCCTATGTTTTCGAGGGGCCGTACGCCGAAGAGGTCGCTACCCGCATGTTGATTGCGGGAATTGAAATTAAGCGGCTCGCCAAGGACACGACGCTCAACGTTCAGGGTTGGAAATACAACAGGACGCCCTCTGTCGACTTCGGTAACTCAGGAGCGGGCGCGTGGGGAACGAATAACCGCGACGTGACCTTATTCGACGTCAACAACAGGGTGTTCAAGAAGGACGCGTATGTCGTATTCATGAGCCAGGTAATGATCAACATGATCCCCCTGTACATGGAGCCCGACATGCCGTGCAGCGCCGGCAACGGCATCATGCTTCAGTATATGAGCAAGGCGCTGGGAGGCAACGGCGCAGGCACGCTTTCCGCTCAGCTTGTCGGCGTGGAGATGCCCATATATCGTTACATCGGAAACCCGGGCGTAATAGAGACCTATGATATGGACTACGCGCTTCCTTTGATCAACAGAGGCGCCGTGCCGCGTTTCTTCAGCTTCCTCCCGAAGGATGAGAACGCTGCGCTTGCGGCGGAACTCGGACTTGGCAATATTAAGGTATACGATTGGGACATTCAGGTACACGCGAGAGCTGGACGCTACCAGTCGGCGCCGTCGCTGAAGGACGGCAAGTTTGACTTTACGCTTCCGACAAGCGCGAACGTAAAGAAATACCTTATCCTCAAAAAGGACGGCTCTTTCGCGCCGCTCGTCCCGCATTCCAAAATGTATGGATGGGATGTCGCCACATTGACGGTCGCCGAACATGGAAATGTTCCGTGGACGGTCGACATGGCCAGCAATGATCGCCCGGTGGTCGCTGACGGAAGCAACCGCACGCTCGCTAATGCATTGCCGACGTGGGACGACCTTATCGGCGTGCGCGTAATTGAAGTTATGCCTCACGCAATACTCGATCTGTTCAAAGACGGCAAGTTCCCTGCGGGCGCTGTACTGACCGAGAACGGCTTTGAATATATTGAGTTGCTGAACGGCACGAGCTTGATACTGTGCGAAGGCATGCTTGACGGCTGGGAAATCATTGGCTCGACTCCGCATAGCGGAACAAACTGGAAATCCAGCTTTGCAAACGGCCAGCTTCATGTGAAGTTCACAGGAGATGCATTCGATCAAGTAATCACAGTTACGCTTCAGAAAACCGGAACAACTGAAACGAAGGATATCGAAATTAAGTTCTCCGGAGAGAAAGAGTGCATTTGGGACAGGATACTTAACGGAGCGGGCTGCAACTCAGGCGCCTTATTGCTTGCTTTGTTCGTTATCTTCCCGTTGTTTATGAGAAGAAAAGGCTAATTTGTTATAAAATATAGGGGCGGGCGAATGAACCGCCCCTTTTTTTAATACCAAATTACATGTTTAAAGGAGAACAAAATGAAAAGATTTACAGCAATTCTACTGACTTTGTTATTTGCTTCGGTTGGAAACGCGGCTCTGCGCGACAGGTTGCAGCCTATTTTGTCGGGCGACCTAAACATAGCCGTGGATACTTTCATAGTCGGAACGCAGGATAAATATGTTGCAACTATAGTTAGGGATATCGACGATGAAGTAATCAATGACTTGACCATAACCTTAAAAGATATGCTCTACGCTTACGATAGAAGCGATCTTGCCCTTGTCGAAAAACGGGTTTTTGACAAAAACTCCAAAAAAATATCGCTGTCTGATCGCGCTATGGCGCTGAAAATAAATCTTGATACGCCGCTCGCCTCAGAGCCTTTGCTCCAGTCGGAGCTGGAGGAAGTTGCGCCGGGATCTGCTGAAGAAATCATATGGGATGGAGTTGCGGGGCCGGACGGCTGGGGAACGAAAATCCTGAGCGATTATCCGAAGCCCGTTCAATTGTCGGAAGATAAATGGCCGAAAGAGGCAGATAAATATATTCCCATAGCGTTGGAAGTGGTAGGCGGGCTTTTCATCAATAGAGACAGCATTGAAATCGCCCCTGACGGTTGTACGGCGACGGCTGTTCAAGCTTTTGACGGCGAATGGGAAATGCAAATGGGGGGCATTGTGATGCAATACACAAGGCAACCATATGAGGACGCTATCTACGCAGTCATCGACTCGGACTACAGTTTTTCAAAGAAAGCAATTCGCCTGACGCGCTATACTGTTTTTGGCCCGAATGACAAAATAATTTACTCGGTGAAAATAGCGGAACCTACCTGGGAAGACGTCGATATGAATCCTATGACAATGCCTTCCCTTGGACTCATCGGCGAGAATCTTCCGGAAGAGTTGTATTCCGTATTATCCGCCGACGTGATGGAATTTGTCGAATATGCGAGAGAAAAATATGATGAAATAATGAAAAATCTTCCGCCGGAAGAGGATAAGGAAAGAGAAGAAGAAACGGAAGAGTACCCGGATAAGTATTAAATATGCAGAAGAATAAAGTAAAGCTTGACGCTATATTAGAGTTAAGCGCAGGCGAGGCAGCCGACGGGCAGGAAGACATAGCGCCGCGAAGGTCAGGACGACCGAGAGCGGCTGGCGGCGCAGGTAAGGCGAAGTCAAGTAAAGGGAGCAAAGAAAACGAAGCGTACGTTTTGAATGCGTCCGGATTTGAAGCGAGCCTAATGAAGGACGCGGTAAAGCTGAATTGTGAAAGCGCCGCGCGCGGTGTAAATTTCGGGCTGTCATTTTCTTACTTGGCTTTGTTTACTTTGCTTTACGTCGCCTTGCCGTCATTTATCCTTTCGGTGTTTCTTCTTTTACGCGCCATGTCTCCGCAGTCGGCGTACCGGGTATCGATGCTTGTCTTGTCGGGAATTATTATTTACAACAGAAAGAAGCTCAGCATATCCGATTACATTATTTTCTTCATTATTATTCTGATCTGCCACGCACACGCCTATTTTGGCTTTGACGGCTCATACGACGGTTTCACGTATCATCAGCCTGCCGTAAGGCGTATAGCGTACGGCCTGAATCCCGTCTATGACGGCTATATGGATTTAGGGCGTCCGAGCGATCATTGGAGCGATCAGGCAACGTATTTTCCGAAAGCGTTGTGGTATTTCAGCGCTGCTGTGACAGCGGCGCTGGGTGATATCCAAACCGGAAAAGCTTATAACCTGCTATTAATTTTTGCCGCGCTGTTTTTCGTGCTGGACGCTACTAAAAAAGAACGCGCCGTAACACGCATTCTTTGGATAACAGCCTGCCTGAATCCCATAGCGTTGCTTCAAATACACAACTACCTTGCGGACGGCGCATTGAGCAGCCTGACAACGATATCTTTGTTCTATGCGTACTTATTTTTCAACTGCAAACCAATATCGCGGTTTCAGCACTTCTTTTGCATAGTCTCCCTGTCCATGCTTTACTGCGTGAAAACAAGCGGGTTCGGGTATGGCGGCATAATAATGTCTTTCATAGTGATGAACCGCTTTGTTAATAAATACCGAGAGAGTTCAGAATCGCCGGAAGCGGCGCGATTTATTCCGTCATGCAAGGCGGCGTTTAAGCTGAGCTTAAGGCTCGGTGTTCCGGTACTTTTGCTGGTCACCGTGTGGGGCTTCGCGCCATACGCTACTAACCTTCTGAACGGCAGGAACATTTTTCATCATCTGATGGGCAGCGAAAAAAGCGGCTGGGTGCAAACAGACGCGGAAAAGCGCGCGGAAGCTGTTTATCCAAACGCCGGTAACCGTTTTACGAGGCTTTTCTATTCCATTGCGTCCCATACCGCGGTCGATAAGCAACCGGCGGTAATTAAGTCCCCGATTGACCTGCCGCTGTCCGACTGGAAAGCTTTTTCCGAATCGTCGCACATCACTGCCGCCGGGCTCGGGCCGTTGTTCTGCCTGTTCCTGCTGTTATCCGTCCCTATTCCGTTCATTTACCGCCTCAGAGGAAACGGCTGGCTGCTTTTGACGCTTTTGACGCTTTTGTTCGCGCAGCCTTACTCCTGGGCTATGCGCTTCGCGCCTTTTTTGTGGATTCTCCCGTTGGCGTGCCTCTTGTCGCTGCCGGAAAAAAGGGGCGCCTATCTCTTGATACCCGTTTCAGCAGCATTTATCAATATTCTAGGCGTATCGTATTTCGCGATTGAAAACGCCTCGCTGTATTACTACTACCTGAATAAAGTCTGTTCATCCTTCGCAGGGGAGACTGTGATGCTTCCCCAATCCATATTTGAATATCACGGCATATTCGACCGGTACGGAATAAAGCAAAAATACGTGAACCCGGAGGAAACTTCTTTTTATGTTGAGAATGTAAACTTTGGTTCATTACCTGGAACCCGCAGTCAAAACAGCGTGAATATTTTCCTGAAAAGCGAACTGCCTCCGTTACCGGAAAAAACGCTTGTACTCGCGGATAAAGAGGCTCATCATTGGCTCAGGATGGCAGAAGGCCTGAGGCCGTTTGAAACGGTTGACATGAATTATAAGCGGGTAACCGAATGGCTGGCCTACGCGGACAAAGCAAAGTTTTATATGTCGATGAATAAAGAACCAAAGAATGATTGGGAATTGACTCTAAAGGGCGCCATGTACGACACTACGGGGAGATATGACCGGGAGCTTAAAATTCTGGTATTCATCAACAACCGTGAAATAGGAACGTGGCAAATTGACAAAAATACGTTCGCCGCCCAAACTGCAAGATTCACGATACCGCAAGAGCTCATGGAAGAAAGTTACAGGGACGAAACCAGCCTCGTAACGCTTATGCTTCGATTACTGAGAGACGACCGGACCTACGGCCTTCAGATAGAAGAAATGCGAATTCGTTCAAAATAATTGAGTATTGAATCACGTTGAACGGGCTGCATTGCAGCTCGTTTTTTTGTTCCCTGTGTGGGCGCGTGAATTGAAACGAAAGATAAATATTTTTTGAAAAGTATCACAAAAGAAATACTAACAAAACAAATTGTATTGCCGAAAATAAAAGGGAAAGAGAGTAACAAATTCAAAACACGAGCGAGGCATATAAATATGGATAATATGAATTTCATGGAATCTTCATTTGAGAACAAGAATTCCGAGTTGCTCATGAAGGGCGACTTGGATTTTAGAAATGCAGTTCTAAGCCTGGTTCATGTGCAGTCAACTGTGGTTGTGTACTCAATGCGGCATAAAATAGCTGAAGTGATGGAAAATTCCAAGGAATTTCAGAAGGAAGTAAGCAATATCGACAAAGCTTCATCGGATATAGAAGAAATTTCGTATAAGACACGAATGCTTTCACTCAATGCGGCAATTGAGGCTGCCCGCGCGGGTGACGCGGGTAAGGGGTTCGGAGTCGTTGCCAAAGAAATCGGCAGCCTCTCAACACAGACAACAAAATGCACCGACGAGGTTAATAAAATCAATAAAAACATACTTAAAAACGCTGAAATGAATCAGGAAACATTGGACAAACTGGAAAGCTATCTGGAGAGATTCTCAAAATCTAATAATAGAGTTATGTTGGATATTCAAAGATATTTAGTAATAGAGGAAAATGGGTTCATTATTACTACACTTGCCAAGCGGCTTGAAAATCACGCCGATTTTATACGTAATTTACTTAATAACGCAGGGAAAGCAAAGTTAACCGACCATAATACGTGTGCGTTTGGAATATGGTATGCGCAGAATAAGGAAAAATACAAACATGTGCCCGGATATGAAGCCGTATACGAACCGCACAAAGCGTTCCACGATGAAGCCGCTGAATTCAACAAGACAATGGATCTCGAAGCGCTTATAAAACTTCTTGAGCACTCACATGAAGTGCTTGATAAATTCATGATGTTAGAGGTGGCATTTAAAAACGAAGTATTAAAGGGCGGTTTTTAAGAATAAGAGAGAACTGAGCCGCGCCATTCGAAATCTAAATTTTGGAGGTTATAAATATGAAAAAGGTACTTATGTTTTTTATTGTGGCCGTAATGCTTCTGTCCGCCTCTTTGGCGGTCTGGGCAGGAGAGATAACGATCAGTAACAGTACGGGGTGTGAAATATGCGAAATTTACATTTCGGACTGCGGGACGAACGATTGGGAAGAAGAAGTTTTAAAGCATGACACTCTTGTGAATGGAGAAACTCTTTGCCTAACGGTGAACGATACATACATGCAATTCGACTTGCGCGCGGTTGACGGCAGCGGTAACTCCTTGAACTGGTACGCGCTCCCCGGCATTGCCCATATAGTTGCCATCCACGGCGACGGAACGGCGGAATACCGATAAAGACGAGTTAATTATAAAGTCTTCTTTGCCGCTTTTTTGCGTTCATTCTCATCCCGGATAGTTTTTCTTAGGCGAACTGACTGAGGAGTCGCCTCAACAAGTTCGTCCTCCGCTATCCACTCAAGAGCTTTCTCAAGCGTCATTCGCCTCGGAACATCAAGCTTGGTCGTTGCTTCCTTTGTAGATGCGCGGTGGTTTGTCTGCTGCTTTTTCTTGGTTGGATTACACGGCATATCTCCCGGGCGGGAATTCTCTCCCACTATCATGCCCTCATATACTGCTTCAAGAGGAGAGATAAAAAGTACTCCTCGCTCCTGCAAGTTTTCAAGTTGATATGCGGTTGCCTCTCCGGCGTCAAGGCTGACGAGAGAGCCTCTGTTGCGCGCGGTTACCACTCCCGCCCAGACTCCGTAACCGGTAAAGCAGGATGACATAATGCCAAGTCCGCGCGTGTCGGTTAAAAACTCACCTCTGTATCCAATAAGGCCACGGGTTGGAATTTCAAACTCAATCCTGATCAAGCCTCTTTGAAAGTTATCTATGCCTTTCACTTTTCCTTTACGCTTTGAGAGTTTTTCAAATACAACCCCCTGATACTCTTCAGGAATGTCGACTATAAGCTGCTCGTAAGGCTCAAGCGTTTGGCCTTCCTTTTCTATAGTTATCACTTCAGGTTTTGAAATACATAGCTCTATTCCTTCCCTGCGCATTTCCTCAATGAGAATCCCAAGCTGCAATTCCCCCCGCCCCGAAACTTTCACTCCGTCCGGGCGTCCGAGATCCTCCATCCGGAGAGCCGCATTGACATGAAGTTCGCGTTCTATGCGCGCCTTCAGCTGGCGAAGAGTTATGGCCTGCCCTTCGCGTCCGGCAAAAGGGCCGTTATTCACAAGAAAGAACATAGATACGGTCGGCTCCTCTATCGAAAGCGGCTTCATGGGATTGCCCTCCAGTTCAGGAGACGAAAATGTATCGCCTATCATTATTTCATTAGCTCCGGTTATCCAAACTATATCTCCTGCAAATACTTCATTGACAGCAACGCGTTCGAGTCCGCGAGTGACCCAAATCTGCGCCGCGCGCGCGGTTTCAGTCCCCGTTATGCTCCAGTCGTTCCCTGAAAAATCGCTTGAGTTCCATTTTGTCGATGTCCTTATAAACGTATCTCCCAGTTTTATGGAGCCTTGAAGAATCTTTCCGCAGCCTATGCGCCCCACATACTCATTCCATGCAAGCGTACTGACCTGCATCAGAAAAGGAGCTTCCGGCGAGACATCGGGAGCGGGAACATATTCTATAATCGCCTCAAAAAGTGCGTTCATTCCAGCGGATCGGCATTCCAGAACGCTCCCATATTTGTCAAGGTCGCTGACTGCCCAGCCGTCCAAACCGGAACCGTAAAGCACCGGAAAATCAGCTTGACTGTCCGTTGCGCCCAATTCAAAAAACAGGTCGAAAGTCTTATTCAAAGCGTCGGCGGGTTCCGCTCCCGGTCTGTCAACCTTGTTTACGAACACAATTGGGTTCAAGCCTATTCCAAGCGCATGACGAAGGACATACCGCGTCTGCGGCATAGGCCCTTCATTCGCGTCAACTATAAGAATTACGGAATCAACTGTTGAAAGGATTCTCTCGACTTCTCCCGAAAAATCCGCATGGCCTGGAGTGTCAATAATATTTATCTGGTACCCGCCCCATTCGACGGTGCATGGCTTTGAACGTATTGTTATCCCGCGTTCGCGTTCAAGCTCATTGTTGTCCATGATGCGTTCTTCGATTTTTGCGTTTTCACGCGTTCTGAAAGTCTGGGCCGCTTTAAAAATTGAATCAATCAAAGTGGTCTTTCCATGGTCGATATGCGCCACTATCGCCAGATTTCTTATCTTTTGAAAACTTTTATTCAACTGCATAAATTTTATACCTTGAACAATGCTACTACAGGCGTATGATCAGACGGGCGCTCCCAGCTTCTCGGGGCTGTGTCGATATAGCACCCGTCGGCCATTTTTGCCGCGCTCTCCGTGGCAAGAACATGATCGACGCGCCAGCCGATATTTCTTGTAAGCGAATCCTTCACGAGGTAAGAAAAGAACGAGTAATGCCGGGTGTCCGGATTAAACTTCCTGAATAAATCGACGAGGCCGTTCGAGACGCGCGAGAATTTTTCACGAAGCGGAAGGTAAAAACAAACATTTTCCTTGTTTGCTTTCGGGTTCGTTAGGTCTATTTCTGTCGGCGCCACGTTCATATCCCCCAGCCAGAGAAAAGGGGCGTCATAAACTGAGTTAGTGTCCATGAATTTCTTTACCCTATCCAAAAATTCCAGCTTCACCTGATAATCCGGGTGCGTTATTTCTTTTCCCTGCGGAACGTAAGTGTTGAGTATCCTAATACCTTTATACTTTGCGTAAACAACCCGTGTCGGAAAATCCCTTTCCCCGTCGCAAAATCCAAAGGAGACCTCTTCCAAAGGCTCTTTTGACAGAATAGCCACGCCGTTATAACTTTTTTCCCCGCAATATACGCAATTGTAACCGAGCTGCTTTATGCGCAGAAGCGGAAAATCCTTATCCTCAACCTTAGTCTCCTGAATACAAAGCACGTCAATAGCGCCGTATGGGACACGCGCATGGGCGTCCCGCGCTAATAACTTTGAATTGCTGATATTTGGATCGCATGGGACGCAACCCTCATTGTGCCCTTCAGAGTTGGCGTCCCGTTCCCCAAGCCATCGCGATAGTATCTCTAGCCTGGTGCGTATTGAATTAACATTAAAAGTTGCAATCCTGATTACACTCATTTAATGCATCAAGAGAGCGTAATACTCAACCGGCGCAAAAGCGTCCGTAAAGGCGCCGATATCTTGAGTTATGGATTTTGTCAGCTCATTGGATAAGAGCTTTTTAATTTTTTCTTCGGCCTCTCCTTCATTTGAAAGTTCCGATTTTGAAGCTACAAGCACAACGTTTTGTCTTGTAATTACATCGTTGGGATGAGTTGACAGAAAAAGCTTGATATGCGGGAAAACTTTTGTAAACGCCGCATATATGCCTTTGAAGACGCCTCCGCTTTTTCCGTCCGCAGCAGAAATAATATTCATTATCGTTATTCCGTCGTCTGAAAGCATGTCATACGCGCACTTGGCGCTTTCAACCGTAGTGAGGTGAAAAGGGATGTTGTATTCGGAGTTGAAAGTATCCCAGAATATCGCGTCATATTTATCACTTGTTTTGCTTGTTCGATTTAGAAAAGTACGCGCGTCTTCGTGGTAAATTCTCGTTTTATCATTTTTCACAAATTTAAAGTATTTTTCCGCCGCCGCTGTCATTCCTGGGTCCAATTCGACAACGTCAACAAAAACATCAGGGTGATATGCTGCAAGGTTTTTTGGAACAGTATATCCGCCGCCGCCGAGCATAAGTACATTTTTGATTTCAGGACGATAGTAAAATGCCAGGTCATAGAATTTTATGTAATCAAAAACGTAATCGTTCGGAGCATCAATATACATGGCGGATTGGCTTCCTACAGGGTCCGTCTGCAGAACCCTTACATGTTTGTAGTCGTCACGCCTGAGACCTTCATAAATCCTTATGTGGTTATAAGGAGTCTCAAGATGTATTCCGGCAGTCGCCATAGGCGCCCCGTTTATTTCGAGCCATGCGCCTAAAGCGATAAACGCAATTACAAGAATAATAATTCCGACGGGTATTTTTACTTTTTTTGCTTTTACGCTCTCTAAGCCGACAATGCCCGAAGTAACAGCAAGGATGGCGGCTGTGAGCATAAGTATAGTTCCTGTAGAAAACAGGGAAATTAAAACAAATCCTCCCAGAAATGTCCCAAGTATGCTTCCTATGCAGGATAGAGCCGAAAACCTTCCAACGGTGGCGCCGATATGAGAATTAGATTCAAGGGCTATGCGCACTATCATCGGAGATACCATTCCAAGTAGAATGCTTGGTATTGAAAAAAGGGTAATTGCCGCAACTACTGAACTCAGATAAAGATTGGTTATTGCGTCCGACACATAGTAAAGAACCGGGTTTGCCGATATGCCTAGTATCGCTACTGAAATCGACGCAGCGAGAATTATCTTTGACAAGCTTGATATCTTGGGAGTTTTATCCGCTAATTTCCCGCCGAGCCAATATCCTACGCTGAGGCAGGCAAGAATTATTCCTATCAGGCTAGTCCAGACGATAAGAGACGAGCCCATCCATGGAGCAAGAAGGCGAGAGCCTGCCATTTCCACGACCATGACCATAGCGCCGCATACAAAAGATGCGGTTTCCAATATGCCGCGCCTAATTGAACGCGGCAACGCTTCGTTTTTATTTTTTGTATTTTTCATGTTCATCTCTCAACAGCGGCAAGCAACCAGGGATAAGAAATCACCTGAGCGTACATCTTGCCTTCAGGGCCGCGCTCCGTTTTGTAATTTACATTTGTTTTGCCGTCCTTAATATCAACTGTCTCGATAACTATGCTGTAACCGGAATCCGGGCACGCGAAAGCCACAACGAGCACAAGGCGCTCTTTCGCGTAATCAAACCCGTCTACTATTTCCAATTTCGGAATATTCAACTTGGAAAACTCCGAGAGCGTGCTTTCATTTGATTCAAGAACAGTAACGCTCTCAGTATGAGCCTCCATAAAAGACCCTCGCGCTATCTCGCGAAACGCGTAACTAACCGAACTCATTGAAATTATCACCACCAAAATTAAGAATAATATAAAACAAATCTTCCTCAATGTATTCACTCCTTAGAAACAATCATTAATAGAATCTTCTTATCGGCGCGACCGCAAGGTCGAATGCAGGTTTGAAATCACTTGAAGGAGTGGCGTTGCGCCCGAAGCAAATTCCCATCTGTTCATAGAACTTCACCTGTTCAAGATTGACATAACGCTGCTTAATCGCTTCTTTTGTGGGCGTATATCGGATAATTCCGTCACGAACGTCCACAACGGTCACGCCTGTAATTCCTTCGTCAAGCAAATATACAGCCGCCCCTCCGGCCTCTTTTCCGAAATTAACGTCATACGCAGTTGAGTTCCCTGATCGGACTATATGCCCTGGAACAACCTCCCTGACTTCAGGAATTTCAAAAGCGCCTTTCACGTACATACCGGTTTTTTTCATGAATTGTTCTATCTCCGGATCCTCTTTCATCATTGAAGAAAGCTTGCTGCGAATAAATTTTGCAGCTCCGGCAAGTTTTACATGCCCGAAAGAGTCCTTCCCGCCGCCATCCGAGAAAAGTTCTCCGCTATCGTCGCGCACGCCTTCAGCTACGACAATTACATATGTCCCCGCATGTACATCGCTGTTTATTATCCTGCGGATATAATGACGCTTTATGTCCTTGTAAACTACATTGAAATCAACGTTAATTTCAGGAATGAGAATACAGTCGGCGTCGGACGCGACCCCGCCGCGAAATGCCGTATGCCCCGCATAACGCCCGAAAACTTCCAATATCATAACGCGATTATGTGTTTTTCCCGTGGTTTTTATGTCATCGACTATGTTTGCAATTTTGTTGATGGTTGAGTCTCCTCCGACGGAATAGGTCTGAAGGTCTAAATCCATCGTCTTGGGAGCGTGAACGCAAGGTATTCCGTTTTCAGTGAGGTCAACAACAACGCTTCCGGTATCGTCTCCGCCCGATATCACCAGGCCGCCTATGTTGAATTTCTTCAGTCCCTCCGAGATTCTCTGGTACTTTAGAGGATCTTCAATTTTAGAGATTTTTACCCTCGAGTGTCCGGCTTCGCTGCCCGCTATGGAAGAGTTTACGTGGTCCGTACGTTCTTCGTCCATAAGAACCAATTTCTCAAAATCGATAAGATTATATAGACCTGCATAGCCGTTTGGAATTATATAAGCGCCAATTCCTTTGGATATGGCAATCCGCGCCGCGCCGCGTACTACAGCGTTAAGCCCGCCGCAGTCGCCGCCCGATGTAATGAGTCCGATATTTTTTAACCTTGCCATTTCGCCCGCCACCCTCTCGTTAAATTAGTTAGCATCTTTGTAAGTATATCAAAAAACAGTGGCGAGTGGCGAGTGGCAAGAAAAACAAAAGATTAAAATACAGTGGCGAGTGGCGTAGGGTTTAACGGAGCAAATCAACTAAACTATCCTTAGTCTGATCTTCTTTTGCAATTCTGAGGTCGTAACGATCTCATAGATAATATTTTTGAGAAATTACAATGTCTTTGTTGACAATGTAAACAATTCTTATAGAATAAACTCAAAAGAACGGAGTTGAATTATATGCCTAAGAATACAACTATAAATATACGAGTTGATGCCGAAGTTAAGGAACAAGCTGGAGAAATTCTTTCGTCTTTGGGGCTTTCTTTAAGCGAGGCGTTTAATTTGTTGCTCCATCAGGTTCGTATTGTCCGCGGTCTGCCCTTTGAAATAAAACAGCGCCTGCCTATAGAAATTAACGACGGATTCGGCTCGTATATCTGCGAGTATGGTCATGTTCACGACTACAGCAAATTTAATTTTGAATCGGTCGAGCGTGAACTTGCCGACCCTAACCTCAAAACCTATGGCAGTGCAGAAGAACTATTTGCCGAGCTGGATATGGAAGACTAAAATGAGCAAGTATAGAATTGCCCAAACCGTAAAATTCCGAAAAGATGTGAAAACACTAAAAAAGCGTGGCTATGACTTATCACTGCTTCAAACGGTTATCGACATACTCGCGAGCGGGGAAGCGTTACCTTCAAAATACAGCGACCATCCGTTGAGAGGAAAGTACCAAGGGTTCAGGGACTGCCACATAAAAAGTGATTGGATACTTGTTTATAGAATTAATGAAGGCATACTTACTCTAATCCTGTCCGAAACAGGCACGCATTCGGATATTATAGGTTAATCCTATCAATCCTGTTTTCAAGCATGTCTACATATAAAAGACTGTTGCAGGACAACGTGTTTTTTCCTATAAGATGTTTTATTCCTTCGCTCACCTGAAGCGAAGCTATAATCGTTGGCGCGAACGTCGGGACGCCAAGATCGGTCTCAATACCTTCGTTGCTTTGTTTTTCCCAAATATCGGGCAATAGCCTGTTATCTGGCGTAATTACAGATACTTGCCCGTACCAGCCGGCTACGGCGCCATGCACGACCGGAATGTTGCGAACGCGGGCAGCCCCGCAAAGAATGAGTCTCGACCTGATGTTGTCAAGCGCGTCAAATACTATATCGCAGCCGGATAAAATTTCATGCGCGTTCTCTTCGTTCAAAAAGAGCGCCACGGATTTGACCTTTACATTGCTGTTCACTTGAGCGACCCTTCGCGCCGCCGCCTCGGATTTGTTCTGACCTATATTGTCCTCTGTGCACAGCAACTGTCTATTTAGGTTGCTTTCCGAGAAAACATCACCGTCAACAACAATGAGCCCGCCTATGCCAGCTCTCGCCAAGAGCTCAATAATAGAGCCTCCAAGCCCCCCGCAGCCAATGACCGCCGCGCAACATCCGGATAATTTACTTTGTCCGTCTATTCCGATAGTTCCAATATTTTTTTCGTAACGGGAATTTGGCATAATACTTTTCATCTTTATTCTTTTTTCCTCCTCAACTTGAAGTCGAAAATTTCGACTTCAAGTACCCAATTATTCTGAATCGAAAACAAAGGGGCTGTAACAAAAGTAGTATATTGGATAGCCAAACCACAATATATAGTGGTTGTTCAGTATTGTATGCACAATATGTTGTAGGGGCGGCATTGATGAAGAAACTAAGCGACTCGCACAACTCGCAAGCTCGTTGGCTCCCTGCTTATCTGCCGCCAGCTTATGTTACAGCCCCGTTTCCACTTTCATCTGAATACAAAGTAATAATAACCCTCGGAAGCATATCATGATTTATTATACAACTAACACAAAAGAATCCTTAAAAATCAAGGATTCTTTCTATATTTCTATTAAATTATGGCGGTGGGTGAGAGATTTGAACTCTCGATGGAGGTTTTAGCCCCCATACTCACTTAGCAGGCGAGCGCCTTCAGCCTCTCGGCCAACCCACCGAACTTTATAATGATACAATATAATTCAACATCTTGTCAATGACCTATAAATACAATGCACAATGTTCAATGAAAGACAAAACCGTTAGCTTTTGGCGTCTCCCGTTTTTCATTGTGCATTGTGCATTGATCATTGCAGTTCTTTGTACAAGTCCTCCACGTCCTGTTTGCCTCTTTTTGTCGCGTTGCTGTCGATGCTTATTGTCAGATTAAGCCAGTCTCCTTCTTTTATTCCTTTGGGGAAAAGCGCTAGCGGGAAAAAATGCGCCCTATCGCCATCGGTTCCCGTCAATAACCTGACTGTCCCTTCGTCTATAGAATCAACACAGCAAATATGTTTTATACTCTTTCCCATGAATTTTGACCTTTACCTTTTGATTTTTGGTTACCATTTAAAAAATATGTCAAGCACCGATTTGACGACATCCATAACGCTTTGTTCGTCCGGCGCCGCATAATTTACTGAGAAATTTTCACCGTTTGATTTTATTATTATATTGCCTTCAACAGTCGAATAAAGCTTAATTTTAAATTCGTCAAGCAGCTTTAGCACCTCTTTATGCGGATGCCCGTATGAATTATCTCTGCCGCAAGAGACAACTGCCATGCGGGGCTTAATTTTTTGCAGTAGGGACTTTATCGTCCCGTTTCTGCTGCCGTGGTGAGCAAGCTTGAGAACAACGGAATGCGGGTAGCTGTCAATAATCCTGCGCTCCTTATGTTCGGCGTCCCCCATTAGCAGAAACGACATTTTCTTCCATGAAATATGAGTAACTATGCTGCTTTTATTGGCGTCATCGCTTTTTCTATGGGAATTTACCGGAGCAAAGACCCTAATAAACACATCTCCGATTTTTTGAGTGAATCCTGCTCTCGCAATTTCAAATTTTGCCCCGCTCTTTTTAACGCGTTCCAGAAATTTTCTTTGAGTGGCTGAGCCGAGATTATGGCCGGAGTCCCACACTTTTGTAACGGGAAAGGAATCAAGCACCGACAAGAGCCCTCCCATATGGTCTTCATGCGGATGTGTCGCTATGAGCAGATCGATTTTTTTCACGCCCGATCTCTTGAGGTAGCTTACAACCCGTTCCCCCGCATCGGTAGGCCCTCCGTCAATAAGTATGATTTCGCCTGCGGGAAGCTTGAAAAGCATTGATTCCCCCTGCCCGACGTCTATGACGTGAAGCTCTATTTCACCCGCAAAGACTATCGGCGAAAAAAATAATATAAGCGCGGCGCATATGGGAAAACAGCCACGCTTACAAACAGTTCTTTTTATGTAATTAATTAAATCTTTCACAGATATTTTTCTAACCTATATGGCTTGATCCCGGGTCGGGGGCATAAGCCGCCCATGCGTTTATTTCAGGCTTGTTCTCGCAAAAAGTATTAAACGGACATTCATTGCACAACGGAGACTTATTCAAGCAAAATCTGTTCCCGATATCCCTGCATATAGCGTCTATTATGCCCGGGAAAGGAGGATTCAGCTCCCTTGCTTTGCAAATAACGTATATTCGTGCTGCGTCCTCATCTTTCACATGCGGAATTAATCCCATCCTTTGGAATATTCTTATATCGTGAGCTTCGGGCGCTATATCAATGGAGCTGTAATCGGAGAAATCAACGCCAAAGAAACGCCAAAGCAATATAGGGGCAGAATTCGCACTGTTAAACCCGCAGTCGTCAAAATCTAAAAATCTCAGCACGACTTCGCTGCTTTTTGGCCTGCCGCTCCATATCTTTGAGGCGTCACCATTCATAAAAGGAGTCTCGACAATTTTATGAATCGTATTAAATACTAATTTTGCATGTTCCTCCGGGAATGAACTTAACTCTTCCTTTTTGATGATGTCGTGAAATTTATCCAAAGGCGTGTTATATAGACTATTAATATCGAAAAATCCGAGCGATAACGACATTTTGTAGGGGAGCTGCCAGTCGGCGTTATTTTTTCTGTACGGATCAATAAAACATGCTATCAGGAAAGCGTGAGGGTATTTTACGATATCCTTGATAAATGAATTTGCCGCAGGGTCTTCCTTCACAATTGGAGATGTGATGTAAGATTTATAGTGATGCATTTTTTTTGCCATTTCAACCAGCGAATGCTTCATAATTTAATCCCCCTTTTTCTTGATATTTCTCGACTCTTCCCATTTTGCAATATCTATTCTCGGGAAAAGCACTTCAGCTTTCTTGACCGCTACAGATCCTCCGGAATCCCATTTTTGTTCGTCAATTTTAAGCTTTGATACATCTCCCGCAAGTCCCAACTGAGCCCAAAGCCTGTTGGCAGTATCAGGCATGAACGGCGATATGAGCAAAGCGCTCATCCTCAATATTTCGTACAAAGTCTTTAGTACCTCCGCGAGTTTCATATTTCCTTCCGAGTTTGGCTCTTCCTTAGCGAGCTTCCAGGGCATAGTTTCGTCAATATACTTGTTTCCTCTGCCTAAGAATGCCCATATTGTCTTCAATACTTCGTCAAATGCAAATTCTTCGTAATGTTTTTCTATTTTTTCCAACACCGTGACCGCCAAAATAGTAATTTCAGGGTCAGACTTGACTTCTGGAACCTTGCCTTCGAAATAATTGACTATCATTTGTAATGTTCTGTTCAGTAAGTTGCCCAAGTCATTAGCGAGGTCGGAGTTTATTCTGCCAACTAGCGCTCGTTCCGAAAAATCGCCGTCATTTCCGAATGGAACTTCGCGCAGGAGGAAATACCTGAACGGATCTACCCCATAAACTTCCGCCATTTTAAAGGGATCCACAACGTTCCCTTTTGATTTTGACATTTTTTCCCCGTCGACCGTCCACCAACCGTGAGCGATAATGGCGACAGGCGGCGTAATTCCCAGCGCTAACAACATGAGCGGCCATATTACACAGTGAAATCTTATTATATCCTTGCCAACAAGGTGCCGCGCTTCTTTCCAGTATTTCTCAAATTTCACGCGGTCATTGATATATCCCATTGCGGAGGCATAATTTATCAGTGCGTCAAACCATACGTAAACGACGTGCTTTTCATCTCCAGGGATAGGAACTCCCCATGAGAGAGTTGTTCGCGACACGGATTGATCGCGCACTCCGCTGCGCAGGAAGCTCAGGATTTCATTGTAACGGCTCTGCGGGATTATGCCCTTTAAGTTATTTTCATAGTGCTCAATCAAAGCCTCTACATATTTGGAAGCTTTAAAGAAATAACTTTCTTCCTGCATGGGAGTCAGCGGCCTTTTACAGTCCGGGCACGTGTTCCCTTCTCCCACATTGCTTTCTGGAACATAAGTCTCACAGGGAACGCAGTAAAGCCCGTGATAGGTTCCCTTATATATATCGCCTTTATCCATAAGTTCCTTAAACATTGCCTGAACGACAATTTCATGGCGCGGTTCCGTCGTCCTTATGAAATCATCATTGGATATATTAAGCACTCCCCAGAGTTCGCGGAAATTCTGATGTACTTCATCGACAAGCTGCTGCGGGGTTATTCCTTTTTCATCTGCGGTCTGCTGTATTTTCTGCCCGTGTTCATCAGTTCCGGTAAGGTAAAACGCGTCGTAGCCCTTCATTCTTTTGTAACGGCACATGACGTCGCCGGCTATTGTGGTATATGCGTGTCCAATGTGTGGGATATCGTTTACGTAATAAATCGGCGTCGTTAAATAATATGTCTTGTCATTCATTGTCGTCCTCCTGTTAGGCAGTGTTTTATTATTATACATTAAAATAATCAATTATAACTTGCTAATCGTCACTTGACAATATGAATATAACCTGTCATGATGAAACTACATCGGGGGAGCCGCGTATGGCTGAGAGGAGAGCTTTGTTAATCTCGACCCATGGAACCTGAACCGGATAATACCGGCGGAGGAAAGGTGTAATTTCAAGTTTTATAACCCATTCCTGAATTCCATTCCATGCCCCGAAGAAATTATTTATAAGGGGAGTTCACTATGAGTAATTCGCCGCGAATTTCAATAATAGCTGAGGGGGCGTTGTGCGCAGCGCTATCGGTTGTGCTAAACTATCTGACCATTTTTCGAATGCCGCAGGGTGGTTCCATCAATTTGGAGCTTGTACCGTTGTTTGTATTTGCTTATCGCTATGGATGGAAATGGGGAGTCGAAGTTGGCATTTTGGTTGGATTTCTGCACATGATGTTTGGCGGGTATGTAGTTCATCCTGTTCAAGCGCTTTTGGAGTATCCGCTCGCTTGCGGGGTGTTGGGTTTTGCCGGAATATGGAGAAAAAATATGATTACACTGATTACAGGCACAGTTTTAACGGGAATTGTGCGTTATTCCTTTCATGTGATTGCCGGAGTTGTGTTTTTTTCAGAATTTGCTAAAGGTGAGAACGTACTTGTATATTCGTTAATATATAATTCTTTCGTGTTTCCACAATTAGTTATAAATACCATCGTCGCGTTGCTTCTATTCAGGACTCTTGAAAAAATACAGGGATTAGGGATTAGGGATTAGGGATTAGAAAATACAATGCACAATGTTCAATGAAAAAACACCGAATACCTATTGATGCACAAATTCAGCCGTAGGGGTCGCAGCCCTCGGTCGCTCCCGGTCTTCCTGACCTCCGCGACACTAGGTCTTCCTGACCGTCGGCGTCCCGTGCCATATACAATGAATTGCCGATTAGACCGTAGGGGACGCAGCCCTCGGCGTCCCGTGCCCGATAACGATGATATTGTCAATAAACCGGATAACCGATAAATCATGGGTTCAAACGCGGGTCGCTCATGGCGCGACCCCTACGGCCTTCAATACATGCAGCCCATGCTAATTTGCAACATACCGACCGTGTTGATTCGTAGGGGTCGCAGCCCTCGGCGACCCGCGCCGAAAAACTCTGAGTTGTCAAATGTAGACAGGGGCGGCATTTTTGGTAGAAAACTATTAAAAAGAGTTGATATTTGATATTATGATTCTTCACATCTACTATTTCCAACCGCGCCCGATTTCCGACCCCAATGCGTCTTTACCTTTGTCTTTGTCTTTGTCTTTGTCTTTTCTAATCCCTAATCCCTAATCCCTAATCCCTGTCTTTAATCCCCTGTCTTTAAATTTTTATTTTTCCTAATCCCTAATCCCTAATCCCTGTTTTTATTGTAAAATTGTAACTCGAAAAGGAGTGAGCATTTTGTTTAGAGCTTTACGTATTGTTTTAACTATGGTATTTTTGCTGTTATTCTCCGCGCCTGTGTACTCTGCGGATTTTTCATATAAAGGAAAGGTTGAACCTACAAACGAAACTTCGCAATTACTAAAGTTTTATATTAATAAGTTTGACCCGGAGTCATTTCTGCTAATAATAGAAGAGGAGCCGGATGAAACAGGGCTTTATAGAAGCGTATACATGGATATAATCGGATGCATTATAAGCGGCGTCAGGCTCGACAGATTGACATTCAAATTGGTCGACGCCCAGTTTAATTCCCCCGCCGAGTGGGAGTCCGGTGAAGTTAAGTGCTTATCTGCTTTGGAAGTTTATGCAACTTGCCGCCTGTTGGAAGACGATGTCAATACCGACCTCAAAAAGCGGGTTATAGGAGACGGCGATGATAAATGGCGCAACCTGCAGCTTAGAATTACGCCAAAAGGTATAAGCGGCAGCGGCGAGTATAGCGTGAGACTTCTTTTATCTTTTAATATACTGATTGAGATAGAAAGTAAATTGCGTATTGTCGAAGGCAAGGAAGTCTGGCTTCTGGATCCATTATTGAGACTAAACAGGCTTGATGTCCCCGATTACGTGACAAATATGGCGCTTGATCAGATACAGCCGCTTTTAAAATTGAAAACGCTTCCCTTTCCGTTGAAGCTCAATAAGATAACTTTTAAGGAAAAAGAAGCGCTTTTTGAAACTCGTGTCCTTCCAAGCAAAATCGAAGGCATAACCTATACTTACGTCAAATAAAATGTATCACACAGATAAAATAAGATATTTTTGGGTTGGCCTGACTGCTCTTCTTCAAGGATTTCTGCTGTGGGTAAACTATAGCGGGCAAACAGTTGTTCCGTTGCTGCGAGATTTGGTGCAGGTACAGGTTCAAGCTGACGCTTTAGCGGACAGGATGAACATGTTTTCTTCCATCCCGCTTTCAATTATAGTTATAATACCGTTGATCCTTTGGCTTTCACAGGATCACTGGGGCAGAAGGCTCGCGCGTTTCATCGGCGGGTTATTTATAGTTTTAGGCTTATTTAGGCTTCACTGGTTTTGGTCTTTGGTGTCCGTTTCGAATGTTGTTATTCCAGCGACTGTATCGAACACAAATTTTGTAGCCGTTTGTATAGCAGTATTTTTTATGTTGCCCTATTTTCAGTGCAGGATAGCAAGTTGGAACTGGCGCATTCCATATTCCGAGATATTTTTTCAGTTTTGCCGTAATGTATTCCTGCTTTTTCAAGCCGGCGTCGCGACAGGGCTTTTTTGGCTATTATTGCGTATTTCAACGGGACTTTTTGAAATAACCGGATTTACAGCTCTTTCAACGTATATATTTGATCCGCTCATATTTTGCATTTTAACCAGTTTCACGGTTGCTGTTTCAATAACTCTTGGACTAAAACGTCCTGGAATTGATTCTGTAGGCAGGTGGATACTATCTATTCTGGCGTGGTTATTGCCTCCTTTTGCCATAGTTTCGATCATATTCATTTGTTATTTGCCTTTTTCCGGGTTAAAGCCATTATTGGACACCGGGCAAGCGAGCACTCTGATGCTTTTGCTTCAAATCGCCATGATATGCCTTGCAAACGCGGCCTGGCTTGATGGAAGCAGGATCCCTTTTGCCATATCCATAAATATTGCGGCAAAAGCCGGATTATTTACGCTACCATTTTACTCAGCCCTTTGCATATATTCTCTAAGCTTGAGAATAGGTCAATACGGATGGAGCGTGGATAGAATTGAAGCAGCTGCAATTCTTGTAATTATAGCTATTTGGGGAATTGGTTATGCGTTAATGATAGCTGCAGGAAAATGGCCGAAGATGATAGGAAAAGTAAATATCTCTGTAATTCTGATTTTATGTGTGCTCATAACTTTGATGAATACTCCTGTTTTAGATACTCGAAGGCTCACTGCAAACAATCAGGTTGCGCGGCTCATGAATGAAGATATAAAACCATCCGATTTTGATTTTCGTTACGTTCGTTTTAACCTGGGACGCTTTGGATATGAAGCTCTGTTGCCGTTACAACAGCTAACAGGGTCAGTTAGCGCTGATAGGATAAGGACTAAAGTAATAGAAGTCCTCAATATGAAACCAGAGGCGCCCGACTCGCTACGTATTCCAACGGAAAGAGAACGGCGGATTATGCTGGATTTAGCCAACATAATACCGGATGATCAGCTTATCTCAGAAAAAATAAGAAGGCAAATTTTTGATGGATGGGGAAAAGAAGAGCTTTCGTTTCTGCAAGGAGAAAAAAACTTTAAAATATCTTTTATCGTAGGAAATTTCGCCGGGGAAAAGACTCGAAGCAGCAAAGATTTGATTTTAGCAACTCCTTTTGGAATGGTGCTTTACGAAATTGCATCGGATGATATTTTGAAATATTCCGGAACGCTTATGTTAGAAAAAAAACAGTAGAATTTTAAGGGGGAATTATTATGCCAGGATTTGAACTTTTTGACCAAAGAGAAATTGACGCTGTAACTGATGTAATAAAAAGAAAAATGGTTCATCGCTACTCCTTTGTGAGGACAAGAGACGAAATATACAAGTGCGAGGAGTTTGAAAACGCCGTCGCGCAGAAAATGGGGGCGAAATATTGCCTTGCAGTCAATAACGGATCGGCGGCTTTGTATATAGCGTTGAAGAATAGCGGGCTTGAGCCGGGAGATGAAGTCATAACGACTCCTTTCACATTCATAGCCAGCATTGAGGCAATTCTGCAATGCGGGCTTATACCGGTTCTCGCCGAAATAGACGAATCTCTTAATCTGAACCCGGAGGGAGTTGCTGATTACATAACCGACAGGACACGCGCTATAATGCCGGTTCATATGTTTGGCGGGTGCGCCGATTTGGACGCTTTTCAGGAGATATGTTTAGATAACGGACTTTCCCTGTTTGAGGATGCATGTCAGGCTATAGGGGCGAAATACCACGGTAAATTCTCCGGAACAATAGGAAAATGGGGGGCTTACAGTCTTGACCCTTATAAAGTTATTACGGTCGGAGAGGGCGGACTCATCCTTACTGACGATGAATCGCTTTATCACAGGATGGAGTACTATCATGATCATGGACATATTCATAGTAAAATAATCGAAAGAGGCGCCGAAGGGAAGGCTTGCCTTGGTTTTAACTTCAGAATGAGCGAAATTGAAGGCGCGCTAGGATTAGTTCAGTTGTCAAAGATTGATACTGCTCTTGAACGAATGAAAAACAACAGGGATAGAGTACTAAATGAAGTTGGAGCAATTGACGGGCTAAAGCTCCGCAATTGTTCCGACGCGGACGGGGAGATAGCAATGAATATAATTTACCTGCTTCCCGACGCCAGTATCGCCCGCAAATTCCAAAACGCGGCAAAAGAGCTTGGAGTTGCTTGCGGCAACTTTTCCGATAATAGCTGGCATTATGCGCGCCATTGGGAAGTATTAAGGGATTATTCCGCGAAGCTTCGGGCAAATTCCGGCTGCAACTGTGACTCATGTAATTCTTACCCGCTCTACCGCCCGAATGAATGGCCTGTAACTCAGTCAATACTTGAGCGTACAGCCGTTTTCGGTATTGACGTCAATATGAGCGATGAAAGTATAAACCTCATGATAAAAGCAATAAAGCATGGGGCGAAAACGATATAGTTAGAAGTGAGGAGTTAGTAGTTAAAAACAAAAATGGCCTCACTCCTCACTCCACTTCACACTGTTTTACTTATCGCTCGCCTGTCGCCGCTCGCCACTCGTCTGTCGCCGTTGTGTTTTTGCGAGCACGTTTTCAGCATCAAGCTATATAGGTTGCGCAACATGCCAATCAAATCCAAGCCGCTGAAATCCGGCGAGTCGTCTCCGATACCCAGTAAAAAACGGCTGGAGAAAGTATATATTAAGCTGGAATGCGTTTTTGTCCAAAAATCAGAATTCGTGTCCGAGTTAATTATCCTTAATTCTTTCAATTTGCTTATGATTGACTCGAAGACTTTCTCAGTATCATTAATAATATGTTCGCTCATAAATTTGCGAACAATGGGATTGCGGTACTGTTCCTGCAGAATTACGCAAAGTTCCTCTTTATAATACTCCTCCAATCCCTCGGGGAAAATAAGCGTCATACATGACAGTATACCTTCTGCGGTCGGGTTTTTTTCAAGCAAGGACAGCTTATACTGTCCAAAGGAACTGATTTGTTCAGCATATTCGTTAAGTATGAATTCCAGTATGGCGCTCTTTGACGGGAAATGATTATATATGGAAGATTCCTTTACACCAACAAACAACGCCAGCTCACGAATGCTCGTTTCCGTATAGCCTTTTACAGCAAACAGATGTATGGCATTCTCCAATACTCTTTGCTTAGTTGATATCTTCTCTTTTATATTATCCAATTTGATTACTCGCTTTTCACTATGTTAAGTACGTGCCAACAAAACAAAATTATTCTTCAGATAAAGGCTTTATGTAGCTTCATTTTTTGATTCAGAACAATAAGAGGTACGCTTGACCCTCAATACTTTATTCTTACCCGCTAACTGCTCCTGAGCATACGTCAACAGAATAACTGGAGCAAAATTTATTATTCAGCCTATGAAAGTTTTCGCTATGTCTTTATATACCGTTTTTACAAAATTCACGTTTGATAAGTATTAAATATGTGTTCAACTTTTTCACGTGGAAGATGATTTACGAAAGTTCCTGATTTTTCTTAAGTGCATAACGTAAATCCAATTCGTGCTTCAACGTTGCGGAGGTCCATCTGACAATTCACTATGCGCAATTTACAAATGCCCGTTGGTGGTGGCTGAGAAGTATTATATTAAATATGTTATTGTTTATTTTAATAATTTAAAAAAATCTTAGTTTATATGATAGCATGTTTGGTCACAAAATTGTGAAAAAGCAGGAATGATTATTAAAAAAAGTAACAATATGTTTACTTTGGATTGAATTCTATGTGATTGGTTTCTCTTGACGATTGGACAGTTTTTCCGGCAAAACTATAATGATTGACGCAGTCAAATATTTCCTTCCGGTTAAAAGCCTTGGATGTTTCCAGCGCCGCATGTTTTCAGCATTATACTGCACATATCGCGCATCAGATCCATTTCAGCAAAACTTGGCAAGCAACACCCGATACCCAGCAACATGCGGCTGGCAGACGTATATATCAAGCTTGAGAAAATTTTTACCCAAAAATCAGGGTCCGTGTCTGCACGCAGAACTTCAAGCTCCTTTAGTCTATTTATAATGTTCAAAAAAATATGCTCAGTGCTCAAGATAAGGCATTCAGACACAAAACTTCGAACAATGGGGTTGCGGTGTTGTTCTTGCAGTATTACATAAAGCTTCTTTGCATAATACTCCGCCTTACCGTCAGGATAAACAAGCTCCACACAAGACAATATTTCATCAACAGTCGGGTTGCATTTAAGCTCGGACAGTTTTTCCTGCCTGAAGAAGTTTGATGAGACCAGCAAACTATACTCTTCCAGAATGTATTCCAGTATTGAATTCTTTGACGGGAAATGATTGTATATGGAAGCCTCCGTCACTCCTATGAGTGACGCTATTTCACGAATGGTCGTCTCCGTATAGCCTTTCATGGAAAACAGATGAGTGGCGCTATCCAAAATTCTTTGTTTTGTTGATATCTTCTTCCGCTTTTCAGCCAAGTTGCTGACCTGGCTACTATCCAAGCTATTCAATTCAATATCTCCCTTTTATAACATTACTTCATTATTTCTATAAAATCAAATAATGCTTTTAAATTTCAATATTAATAAATATTATCTGTTGTGCAAAATATTAAACTATTATTTCTATAGAAATAGAAAATAAATATATTTTTAGTATTTTCTTATTTTACTAACGTTAGTTTCTTAATAATAACAAAAAGCAAGAACTAACGCAAGTTAGTTCTTGCTAAAAATTTGATAAATATTATCAAAAATTGTATTTGAATTTTCGTTAAAATAAAAAAATAAGAACTAGCGCATGTTAGTTTACTCAAATATATGTTAATAATTATTAAAATGTATTTATATTTTTGTCAAATACGTAAATTGTTTCCTAAAAAATGCTGCAGTTTTTCCAGCACCTCGTCAATATCAATGGGTTTCCCTATATGATCGTTCATACCGGCTTCAAGGCATTTTTCAATATCTTCGCGGAATGCGTTCGCTGTCATGGCAACAATCGGAATCTTCTTTGCCCGTGGAGCATCAAGTCCGCGTATCTGCCTCGTCGCCTCATACCCGTCCATTTCCGGCATCTGTACGTCCATAATTATCATATCGTATTTCTGAGGTTCTTTTTTGAATAATCGTACAGCTTCAGCGCCGTTTACCGCGCAATCTATTTCCAAAAGCGTGGGGGCAAGCAAGGTTGTAACTATCTCACGGTTTATTTCCACATCCTCCGCGAGCAGTATATGCTTTCCCTTAAAAATACAAGAGCTGGCTCCGGCTGCTTCTTCCAGCTGCTGTTTAATAGCGCCGAGAAATTCATTGATGACATCCGTAATAACGGACGGAAACAAAGGCTTTGGCAGAAATCTGTCAATACCTGCTTTCTTTGCTTTTTCCTTGATATCTCCCCATTCAACGGCGGAAATCATTGCTACAACAGTCTTCTTTTTATCAGGTTCTATAGCTCTTAAGCCAATAGCAAGCTGCAAAGCGTCTACGTCGGCCATTTTCCAGTCTATAAAATAGAGGTCATAAGCTCCATTCTTACGGACAATGTCTAACGCTTCAGAACCGTATGAGGCGGTGTCACAAATCGCGCCGAAACTCTCCGTGAAATTTTTCACATATCCCAATATACCGGTATTGTCGTCGACTACGAGAATACGAAGGTTCTTCCAGTTTGTATTTTTGAGTTCGAGCTCATATTTCTGTGTGTCGCCTCGTCTCATCTTTGCTGTAAAAACAAATGTAGATCCTTTGTCGAGCTCGGATTCTACCCATATCTTTCCGCCCATCATTTCGAGAATGCTTTTTGATATTGAAAGCCCGAGACCTGTACCGCCGAATTTCTGAGATGTATTGTTTTCTGCCTGCTGGAATGGTTGGAAGAGACGTTTTTGTTGTTCATTGCTTATGCCTATGCCAGAGTCGACGACCTCAATTTGAATTTCACAAACGCCGTCTACTTCATTTAGAAAATGAATATTAAGGCATACGGAGCCTCTATGCGGCGTAAATTTGATAGCATTGCCCAGCAGGTTTGTGATGACTTGCGCTAACCGCTGATCATCTCCGATCAATACAGGAGGTACATCTCTATCCATATATAAATTGAATTTCTGTTTCTTTTCGTCCAAGCGAAACGATACGACGCTAAAGACCCTCTTTAGCATTTTTTCAAAGCTGAATTCTTTATCGGACAGCTCAAACTTGCCGGCTTCTATTTTTGACATATCGAGGATATCGTTTATGATACCGAGCAAATGCGTCGAGGCGTCCTCTATTTTTCCAAAAGCATATTTTGCGCGTTCAGCATCGTTCGAGGCTTTTCCTATGGCGGTCATGCCTATTATGGCGTTCATTGGCGTGCGTATTTCGTGGCTCATATTTGCCAGAAAACTACTCTTTGCCCGGTTTGCGATTGCCGCTTCCGCGTTCTGTTTTGCCATTTCTTCAACGTTCGTTATGTCCTGAACAATTTCGATAAATCCCGAAATTTCACCGTCCATGTTCTTCAATATCTCGACGTCGACCTTGTGAGAGCGTCCTTTTTGCTTAAAATACGTCTGTTTCAAACCCCGTTTTGCACAGGCTATTCCGCAATCTTGAGTATTGCAAATGTGGGCATTCCAATTACTGCAAGGCTTGCCTATCATATCTTCGAACTTTGTCTCCAAAAAATCCTCTACTGCTTTATTGACAAACGTCCAATTCATATCTGCGTTAGTCACCGTGATAGGAAGCGGGGTTGCGTCAAGAATGGACTTATACCAATGAGCCATTTCCTGGCGTTCCAGTAATATTACATCAAGTTTAGCCATCAGCGTGTTGAACCATCTGGCCAATTCACCGATTTCATCCTTCTGGCGGCTGGGAATTTGCTCGCTGAGAACAGCCTGATCCTCTGCGATGTCCTTAATTTTCGCCTTGATCATATTTAGCGGACGTATGACGGTAAAGCGCACTCCCAGCAGAAGCGCAAAAGTAGGTACTACGGCCATGCCCGAAAGCATAAGAGTCAGAATTATCTCGGCTGTTCTCGCAAGCATAGATACTTCATCTGTGTTCATGGCGCAAACCAGAACTCCGAGTTGCGTCCCGCGGTAATCTCTAATGGGGAGCGTTGCGAGAGCAGTAGTTCCATAGTATTCAAAGATGCGTTCGTTTCGTCCTCTCAACAATAATTCGGGAGTGATAAGTTCATCAATGGCGTTGTCATTTGGTAATGTAGCGCGCACAAAATCTCCCTTGTGCGGGTTCTTTTCCGGATCCTGCATTTCTGTTGCAATGGCAACCGGGTTTTGCGCGTCTGCAGCAATGGAAATCCGCTCTTTATTCACATAAAGGACAAGGTCTAGTTTCCTTTCTTCCATTACAACGTCAAGAATCGAATTGAAGTCCTGAAGTACTTCCGCGCTTCCGAGCAGCTTACCGTGCTTATCTACAATGGGAATTATCCCGCGGATAGCAAAGCCGCCGCTCCCAAGCTCTATACCCATGACAACTTCGCCATTCTTGAGCACGTCTAAAATCGTGGAGCGGTACGAGGTCAAGTCATCGGAAATATCGATATCTTCTCCGTCTATCCTTGTCTGTTTATCGCGCCACAAGCGAACCAGACTGCGGGCATTGGGTAAATGGAAATGTAATTGCAGCTTAGTTCCAAGTATATCTCTGTAGCTGTCCAGCATTATGGATAGTTCTTTCCGAAGCAGTTCGCGCGCAGCTTGGGATTGCGGCGAATAGGGGTCGTCAATATTTCCGCTGAAAGCCAATTCATACGCCTGCATTACTACCGGCAGGCGCGTGAACAACGAAGTCTGTTTCATTGCCTCACGCGCGTTGATTTCTATTTCAGTATTTATGCGATTGAAACAGTTATCCACAACATCCATAACATGTTGTTTGCGCATACCGACAAATGAAGAATCAATAACTCTATAGCTTATTAGGCCAAGACATACGACAATGAGTATTTGCGGAATTGCAAGTTTCCAGACAAGTTTCATGGCATTTGTCCCCTTTATAATACTGTTTTCCGTAAAATATTACATTAGGTTCAAGGTTTAATTCGGGAGTATTTTTCCCACACTTTATACTATCCATAGTATAGTCATTAATCTTTATACAAACGAGGGGTTATTTAAATGATAGAAATACGTGGAAAACTCACGCCGCATGCTTCTCAACGTGCTGAAAAAAATCGCGGCGGTGAAAATTCAAAAAGATTTTAAGGCAAGAGAATAGTTACAAGGGATCAATTTCAGTTCTTACTCCATATCCTTTAAAGCTCTCCCAATTGTATATGGTAAAATTATTTTTTCCCTTTTCTTTGCTAATGTACAAAGCCGTATCGGCGTTCCTATATAATTCGTCAAGCGTATTTCCATGCTTTGGGAAAAGGGCTATGCCTATACTTGAGGATATTTCGCATGAAATGCCTTTTTCTTCAAATATTCTATGAAACAGTCTACATATTTCTTTGGCTTTTTCATCAATAAAACTCTCTGAATACAGTTTTTTCAAAAAGACAAAAAATTCATCTCCGCCTATTCGCCCAACAACGTCATTAGCACGAAATACTGATTTTAGATCTTCGGCAAGTTTTTTGAGCACCAAGTCTCCGTAGAGATGTCCAAACATGTCGTTGACATTCTTAAAATTGTCAATATCTATTATCATCAATGCTCCCAGGCTGCTATCATAGTTATGAATCCAATCATTTATTAACTTCTCTGTAGTGGTCTTATTATAAAGACCTGTCATTTGGTCTTTTTCAGCTTTATCAATAAGTTCCGCCTCTTTCCGTTTCTGCTCGCTTATATCGATAATCGAAACTATAGCGCAAATATCCTTGGTCGAAGGCGATTCATAGAGTTTATATCTAAAGTACAGCCATTTTTCAGTTTTGTCATGCTCGGTTATTTTGTATTCAAAAGCAGGATCAGTTGTACCGGATATAAATAAAGAGATAAGGTTATTCGGATTATTCTTGAGCATAAGCTCGTTCATGTTATCAACATGAAAATAATCACGCGCAATTAATCGTAAAATATTTTGATAATTATTTTCGCTTTCAATATTTGTTGTAGACAGTATTTCTTCATATCCGCTCAAATAAAAATTCTTTGAGAGATTTATATCACATTTAAAGATGTACTCTGAATCAATGGAGCTTTTATACTTCTGTACTTCATTATATTTATTCTCCATCTCTTTTTTATCGTTTATTATTTCTATTATCCCCAAACCTTTAACAGGGATATTCTTTTTGTTAAAAAAGGAAAATGAAGAGAAAAGGCACCAAATGAATTTCCCCGAATTATCTTTTATTCTCATCTCTTCTGTGACTACAGGAACGCCTTTTCTTATGTCTTCGAAAAATTTTATAAAAGCGGCAGAGCTTTCAGGGTGTACAACCCCGCTTTCAATTGCACTTAATGGAAGCCCTTTCTCAATGGGTTTCCTGTGAAACACTTCTTCAAATTTTGCAGAGAACTTTGTTACCTCATCTGTTATGTTGTAATCAAAAAATATGTCCTCGCTACGCTTGAGAATTAAATCCAGTTTTTTCTCCTCAAAGTGCATTTCTTCATTATTTTTTGATATTTCGTCCATCATACTATTTACTAAATAACCAAATAAAATAAAAGCGATAGCAAGTATTATAAAAATTATAGCTATCAGAAAAACCATAGTAATACATTTTTTATTCAAGTCTATTGAGTTCTTGTCAATCACCCATTTGGGAACAACCAAATTGAAATACCAGTTATTTATACCAATCGGCATGGAATAAGAATATCTGTGCTCATCATTAAACGAATACGCGGCGAAATTTGGACGCCCATTGGAGATATTATCTTCAAGCTGTTCAATACTGTATCCTTGATCAAAAGTAAATTTTCTCATAATCTCTAAATAGTCGTCTTGATACACTAATACATTATAATTATCTGAATAAGTCAAATACTTTCCTTTGCTGTCAAACAGAGTACAGTATCCTTCTCCGTCAAAAAGCATGGTATTCAAGTTGCGTCTTAGGGCTTCCGGATATAAAACTCCCCGCACTGCGCCTGCTACTGAGCCATAATTCATTATCGGGCAAATTATTTCTATTGATATAGTATTATCAAAACTTGATTTCAAAACGTCAGTTACTTTATACCCATTAATTTCAACGTCTTTTAAATAATCAATATCTTTTATTTTTGATACGTCTCCCTCACTCGTATAGCTGTCGCAGCTCAAAACGTCAACCACAATATAATTAAATTGAGTACCTTTCGCAACGTCTTTTATAAAATCTTTTACCACATCATGACTTAAGCTTTCATATTTCGATAGCCTGCTCGCTAAACCTCTAATATGCTCAATCTGTATTTTCATGATGTTTTTTACATAACTGGCGCCTTGAAACGCCGTCTCTTTCAATCTTTCTTGACCTAAATTCATCTGATTGGAATTAATGCAAATGACAAATTCATACAACAGGAAACTTAACATTATTGCAGCAATCATAAATAATAATGAAGATAATGTAATTATTAGTTTTTTACGTAGCAGAAAATTCTTCATGAATTATTACCTTTCTAGATTTAGTTAGTTTAATAATTATAACATAAAATGACTTTCTATAAACAAACACTAATTAATATATTTCAAAAAAAAGAATATATTTCATAATTGGCGATATATTAAATAACAACAAAAAACAAAAGGCTGGCGCTGTAACAAAAACGGAACTCCTGATAAAAATCAAGGCGCCTTTTTAATCTCTATTCCCTTTTTTTCAAGCTGAGTAACTTTCTGTAAAACACGTTCTATTGTTCCTTGAATATCAAGCCTGTACTTGTTCCACGGGAACGAAGGGGCTGAAGCTATGTAAATCTTTCTATCAAGTTCTTCTTCCCAATGCGTTAGGTAAGTTTCTGCTATATATTCAGCAACATACGGGTTAGTTTCTATTAAAGCGGCTTTAGTATGATTGGCATGCCCTATTTTTCGAAGAAAACGCTTTAGTGAAAGTGCTATTGTATCCTCATTTAAAACATAGCCGGTCTCGCCGCAACACGGACAAGAACGCATAAGAAGCGATCTCAGATCTGCTCTGCTACGCTTTCGCGTAAGCTCAACCAATCCAAGCTGGGTAACGCTAAAGACGCGTGCTCTGCACTTGTCCATTTGAAAAACGGATTCCAATTTTTCAATGAGCAGCTTCCTGTCTTCTTCAAGCTCCATATCTATGAAGTCAATGACTACTATGCCCCCAATTGCGCGAAGTTTCAGCTGGCGCGCTATTTCAGAGGCAGCTTCAATATTGGTGTCCATTATTGTATGCCTGAGGTCGGTCTTTCCCACATATTTTCCAGTATTTACGTCGATAACTGTAAGCGCTTCAGACTGTTCGATCATAAGCCATGCTCCGGATTTTAACCAGACTTTCCGGGAAAGGGCGGCTTCAATATCCTGCTCTATATTGTAAAATTCAAAAATCGGAGTAATGCCTCCGTACAAAGTCACTTCAGGGGTATTGTCTCCATAAAGGATTGACAGGTAACTCTTTACATTCTCCTCTTCCTCTTCATTGTCAACCACTATCTCAGATACATTCCCGGTTAGCTCATCCCGAAGAACACGCCCCAGAAGCCCCGGATCACGGTACAAAAGACATGGGGAAGATTGTTTCTTCGAGTTATATTCAATTTCACTCCAAAGGCTGCACAAAGATTCAACGTCCTGAATAAGGGCTTCCTCGCTTATATTTTCTGCAGCAGTCCTTATTATTACGCCGTAGTTTTCTCCTCTGAGTTTTTTCGCCATGGATTTTAAACGCTTACGCTCTTCTTCGCTTGATATTCGCCTTGACACTCCGCTCTCTTTTCCACCGGGAATAAGCACCATATACCTTCCGGCTAAAGAAACTCGCGTTGTGACCCTTGCGCCTTTGTTTTTCCGCGCAGTCTTTGTCACTTGAACTATTATTTCCTGATTCTGCTTGATACTGAACCCTTTGACATCATTGAGGTATAAAAAAGCATTTCGCCCGTCGCCTAAATTGACAAAAGCAGCTCCTATTCCGTTCAGAACGCTTTCAACCCGCGCTTTATAAATTTCTCCGGCTTTCTGGTTTTCCCATAGTCTCTCAATAAAGACTTCAGCAAGACGATCGTCTTCCAGAATAGCAACGCGCACTTCCTCGTTTTCTATGGTATTTGCAATTATTTTTCTATCCAAATTTGTTCTCCTCTTGGAATTGTTTTTATATCTTTTTATATTTTCATAACTAAATGCTTATTGCTGAGCTCCCACTCTTACCCTGACGATGCGCAATTCATGCCATCCCTGAACCGCGTTTTCTGTTATGAGTTCCCGAACTATCGCTCCCAGCGCAACAACGCTATTATTGACGGTGAACCTTATAAATTCTCCTTCATCCCGGCAATCTATGAACTTATTCTCCGCAATTTTGAACAGGGCTTCTCTTACTGAATCCATCCTGTCAGCCGTGCTGGATTTCAACAGATATTCTGATACCGGGCAGCTTTTATTCAAAGAAGGGCTTCCGTCCGGAATTTCTGTAAAATCATTAAGCTTAAACCCCGTTGGCATATTATCGCTCCATGCTTTAAACTCAGAGTCGGAGAGGTTGCCGGTGAGCCAAATATCAACAGGTTCCATCAACGCGACAACTCCAACCGGCAATTCAGACGCGAAGCTCATTTTTGCGTGAGGAGAGAATCCTTCAGTCATTTGGAAAATTATGGGCATCAACCCGCAATCTTCGTTCTTTGAATGAGAAGCGCGGTTGGCCGCTCTTGTTAATACCGTCGGTAGTACTATGTGTGGAATGAAACAAGCCGGCCCTCGTTTTTCATAAAATATCCTATAACGCGGCATTGTCGTTATTCTCCATTCCTTGACCCCGTAAATTACATCCATGTTCCTGCAGTCCGCAGCCGCTGCAGGCAGTTTTGCAGCCGGGGGTATATTTTTCAGAATGCGCACTGTTTCTTTCTCTCAACAAAAAATCTTTCGTAACCCCCATATCTATGAAATCCCAACTGAAATTTTCTGACAAATTCCTTTCCCCGGTATACTGCAGAGTGTCAACTTGAGCTCTCTCAAAAGCTCTATTCCACCTGTCCAAATCAAACGTTTCAGTCCAGTTGTCGAACCTTGCGCCATCGCGCCACGCGAACTCCAACGCGTCGGCGAGCCTTATGTCTCCTCTCGCGAACACTCCCTCCAGAAAAGTCTGTTCCGGGGAATGATAATTCATTGTCACGCTCCTGTTTCTGTTTTTCCCCTTTATCAAGCGTCCTTTTTCCCTTAGTTCAGTTATGGAATTTTGTCTTTCCCATTGGAAAGGAGTATGCGCCTTCGGAACAAATCCGGCCACTGAAACGGATACCTCAGCTCGCTTATTCTTCTGCGCGCGCGCTATTCGCAAAGCTCTTCCCGCTATTTCCACTATGCCTTCGAGGTCTTCTTCCGTCTCCGTCGGAAGCCCCATCATGAAATAAAGTTTTATCCTGCTCCAGCCCTTAGAAAAAGCGAACATTAAGGATGACTCTATATCTTCGTCCTTGATTCCTTTATTTATTACGTCTCTCAATCTTTGAGTCCCCGCTTCGGGAGCAAAAGTCAATGAGCCGCGCTTTACGCTCTCCATCCCGGCTGCAAGCTCAACGGAAAACGCGTCCATACGGAGACTTGGTAAACTAATCTTAAATCTCCCGCGTTTATCAGCGTTCTCTGAAAGAGTCTCAAGAACTTGCTTTATACCGGTATAGTCGCAAGAAGCAAGCGAAAGCAACCCCGCTTCTTCCCATCCTGTCTTTGCAATTAAACTATTGACTCCTTCCACCACTTCCTCAACTTTACGTTCGCGAACGGGCCGCGTCACCATTCCGGCTTGACAGAAACGGCAGCCTCTAGAACATCCGCGGAACAATTCAACAACCGCTCTGTCATGAACTATGGAAGCGGAAGGAACTATGAGGCTGTCAGGAACAGGCGGCATACAGTATGAGAAGACGCGTTTCACCTTTACGCCGGTATTTAAGCCAATAGAAGGGACGTACACCCCCGGAATTTTCGAACACGCGTCAAGGCGCGCCTCCCTCTTTTCCCCTTTTGTCTCAATAATGCATGAACAAAGCTCCGGCAGCATCTCCTCGCCATCTCCAAAACATAAGATATCGAAAAAAGGAGAAATAATACCCGGAACAAAGGCGCCCACGCCTCCTCCTATGATAAGAGGATCTTTTGAGTTTCTATCGGAAGACCTGACAGGAATACAGGACAAATCCAGCATGGTGAGAATATTGGTGTAACTGAGCTCGTGCTGCAGCGTAAAACCAATTGCATCAAATAAATTTAATGGAATTTTATTCTCAACGGAGACGAGAGGAAGGGATGATTTACGAAGCAACGTCTCCATATCCGTCCACGGGCAATAAACACGGTCAGAAAGCACATTTGGGAGGTTATTCAAGAGATTTTCCAGCAATTGAAATCCGTAATAACTCATTCCTATCTCATAGACGTCAGGAAATGCAAGGCAAAACAGCAGCATTTGGCTTCTTCTTTCAGATGAGAGCAAGCCTGCTGAAAGTTTTACATCCGCATTTGCACGTTCGCTTTCCGCTTTTTTAAGATTTACCGCCCATTCGCTCCCGCTGTAGCGGGAAGGGCGCTTGACTTGCGCGAGTAAGCTCCAGTACGGATCTTTAAATTCTGGATACATTCGGCCTTTATGCCTCTATCTTGTATAATTTTATATTGGAAATATGTATACTGGATACAAATCCAAGAGCAATTAAAACAGAGACCATCGCGCTTCCTCCGTAGCTGAACAAAGGCAATGGAAGCCCAGTCACCGGCAAAAGCCCCATGCTCATCCCAATGCTTTCAAACATCTGAAACCATATCCACGCGCTTATACATGACACTAAAATTTTGGAACGGGCGTCGCGGCTCTTCATTCCCGCTATTAATATCCGTATAAATAAAAAGCAGAAAAGCGACAGGACTATCAAGGAGCCGACAAAACCAAATTCTTCCGAGAATACACTAAAAATAAAGTCAGTATGCGCTTCCGGCAGAAAACGCAGTTTACTCTGCATCCCTTCTAGGTAGCCTTTTCCCCAGAGTCCTCCGGAACCGATGGCAATACGAGATTGCATGACGCTATAGCCAGCGCCGAGAGGATCGATTCCCGGATCAAGAAAAACAAGAAGCCTGTTTTTCTGGTATTCCTTCAGGAAGTTCCAACCTAACGGGATAAATAAAACTCCTAATACCATCGTGGTGAACAAATAACGTTTATGAGCCCCTGCGACAAAGAGCGCTATTAAAGTAATTGCAATGAAAACCATTGTGCTTCCAAGGTCAGGTTGTATGAAAACTAAAAATGCTATTGGAAATACGAGAAGCAATGCACCCAAATATGATTTTAAAGTAATAGGAGGGTTGCGGCTAAGATACTTTGAAAGCCCCAGGCAAACAGCTACTTTTGAAAACTCAGAAGGTTGAACGCCCCACCCGGCAATCGTAAACCAACGATGTGAACCCATCGATTTTGGAGCAAAAAGCAATGTAAACAACAAAACAAATAACAGAGCAAAATAAATAGGATAAGCATATTCAAATATTTTCTCGTGCCCAATAGCAATGATTGCCATAAAAGCTGCTATTGACACAGTTACGACAAATAATTGACGAGAGGAATAAGCTACTCCATTTCCTGAAAAGCCGGCGGCTGCGGTGAATATTGTCATAATGCCGGTAAAAATCAAGCAGGATAAAGCTGCAAACAGCCATTTATCCTGTTTAAGAAGTTTATCGCGAATTGATAACTCTGTTTCCGTCATTCTTTACTTCTCTTTAATTTTAAACTGCTTCCGCGTTTGACGTGAATGACGGGGATATTGACAGCAAGAGCCATTCCTCCGTCCTCTATTTCAATTTCAATCCGGGCTTCATCAATTTCCATATATTTTTTAAGCACTTTTACCATTTCGTGACGTAAAGTCAGAAGCAACTCCGGCGAAATATCCGTCCTGTCATGAGCAAGAATAATCTGAAGGCGTTCACGAGCCTTTTTTGCGGATGGAGTCGATTTTTCCTTTGGATCTTTCTTAGAGAAAGAATTTATTATCTTTTGAAAGAAAACGTTTAAGTTCATATCCGAGCTCCTCCTAAAACCCAAGTATTTTTCTGATGTTCCCAAGCAGACCTCTTGGTCTCGTATCAAAATTGATGAACGGAACATCATTTCCTAAAATACGTCCGGCAATATTCATATAAGCCCGGGCGGCAGGCGATTTACTCGCAAAAGCCATAGGTTCTCCGCGGTTTGCAGCTTTTATGACATTATCGTCTTCCGGAACAATTCCAATAAGTGTTATCGCTAAGATTTCAATTATATCCGGCACGTCCAGCATATCTCCGCCGCGCACCATATCAGGGCGTAATCGATTTACGATAAGCCGGATAGGGGACTTGCCCATAGATTCAAGCATTCCGATTATTCTATCTGCGTCACGAACGGAAGGCACCTCTGGAGTGACCACAATAAGCGCCTCATCCGCTCCAACGGCGGCATTCTTAAATCCTCCCTCAATGCCGGCGGGACAGTCTAACAGAATGTAATCAAACTCTTCCCTTAACATACCGCAAAGTTTAATCATCTGTGACTGATTTACAGCGTCTTTTGTCCTGGTTTGAGCAGCGGGAAGCAGATACAATGAATCAACCCTTTTATCTCTGACAAGAGCCTGGTTTAGTCTGCAGTTTCCTTCCAATACATCGACAAAGTTATAAACAACTCTGTTTTCAAGCCCCATTATCACATCAAGATTTCGGAGCCCAATATCGGCGTCTACAGCTACAACCCTTTTTCCCAGTTTTGCCAATGCTACGGCAATATTTGACGTAGAGGTCGTCTTGCCGACTCCTCCTTTACCAGATGTAACGACAATCACATGGGATTCATTTTTTTCAATCTTTTGCTGTTCTATTTGAAGCTCCGTCTTCTGAGAGTTTTCAGCAGATACTCGTTCTCCCAATTCAATCCCTCCTATCTATGAATTACAGTTCCCTAATAATTAAGGAACTTTTTTCCAAAAATATAAATACTGATTTTCCCCACCAGGGCATTTGAGAACCAATTTTAGAGTTCATAAGGTTTCCAAGCCTTATTTGCTGAGGCTCAAATGAATGAGCGAATATATAAGCTTCACTGCCTCCCCGGACATTGACTCCGGCGTGCGCCAATCCCTTAAGCTTGCCAAATATTAAAATACTTCCGCTTGCAATGATTTCAGCACCGTTATTCACATGTCCGAATACCGTAACATCACCGTCGTGTTCAATTTTCTCCCCTGACCTTAGAGATCGGCGTATAATCAGAGGAGGGAGCACATATTCATTTCTTTGATTAATCATTTCTTCCGGCTCTTCTTCCGGCTCTTCTTCCGGTTGTTTTTCAGGTTCTTCTTCCGGTTGTTTTTCAGGCGCCGGGCAATACTCGCCGACAGGGAATTTTGCCGCCTTAAGTTTATCAAGAGTTTCCTGATGAGACGAACTCCATGACAATATGTTAAGATTCTTATTCCATACAAGCTCCTTAAAAAGCTTACTGATTAACGAACCACTGCATTTCCTTGACTGCAAATCTACAATGACGCCATCCCCTGTCGCAAGCAAAAAGCTTTGCGCAGGAAGCTCGCGTATGTCTTTTATAATTTGTATATCGCGCGCGTCTTCGGATATGTGAATTCTAATTCCGTATTTGGCGCCTTTTAGAACGATTGAACTGTCTTTAACCATATGTTCCTCCCTTAGAACCCATAAATCCGCACATTACTATTTATTAAGCAGGTAAGCCAAAAGCTGACCTGCTATCGGAGCGGCCGCGCTTCCTCCTCCAACTCCGGCCTCCTCTATCATAATTGAAACAACATAAACAGGTTGCTTCGCTGGAGCATATGCTACAAACAGCGCGTGGTCCGCTCCATGAGAATTCTGCGCCGTCCCTGTTTTTCCCGCTATTTCCAGACCGTAGATATTGGCGCGGGAGCCTGTGCCCGAACGAACAACAATGGATAATCCTCTCTGAACCAGAGCAAGATTATTCTTGTCTAATTTTAAATCAACCGGAGGTTTTGAATGACCTTCGACGATGTACGGAGTCACAAGGCGCCCTCCATTTGCTATCGTGGCATATAGCAGCGCAATTTGCAAGGGAGTTGTCGTGAGGTATCCTTGCCCTATAGAATAATTCACCGTGTCGCCCGGATACCATGGTTGTTTTAACCTACTTCTTTTCCAGTCCCGTCCGGCTGTATTCCCCGCCACTTCGCCCGGCATATCAAGACCGCTCGTCCTACCGAGCCCCAAAAGCTCAGTCCATTTCAAAATATTGTCTATCCCAAGACGGAGCCCCACCTGATAAAAATAAACATCGCAAGAATGTTGAAGAGCTGAGAGGACGTTCATTGTTCCATGCCCGCTGCGCCTCCAACAGCGGAATGTCCTTCCTCCGATGGTAAAACCGCCGCTGCAATTAAACGTCGTTTGCGGCGTGATTTTCTGCTCTGACAATGCTGCCAACGCCATAAGCGCTTTAAAAGTGGAAGCAGGCGGATATGTGCCGGATATGGCTCTGTTTATCATCGGCTTGTAAGGATTTGTTACGAGAGCTTGCCATTCCTGCGACGAGATTCCCCATGCAAGCGGATTATTGTCAAAAGCCGGAGAAGACGCCATTACAATTATAGCTCCATCACGCACATCCATTACAACAATAGCGCCGCGGTAGTCCTTCTCGTCAAACAGCCTAAAAGCCTCTTTTTGAGCAACAAGATCAAGAGTAAGATTTATGTTCTTACCCGGAATAGCTTTCCTCGTCTCAATGCTTTTTACCCTTCTTCCCCTCGCGTCAACTTCTATTGCCTCCTGCCCGACCTCTCCGCGCAAAATATCTTCATAGCTTTTTTCCACGCCATTTTTACCTATTATATCGCCGCCAATATAGCCTTTATCAGTATATTGCTTCAGTTCATTTTCGCTTATTTCCCCAACGTACCCCGTAATTAGAGATGCAAGCGTCCCCGCAGGATAAATACGGCGCCAAACAGGTATGGGAAAAAGCTCCGGCACAAAATCCGGATCCGATATTATCTCAGCCATCTGAGTCATGGCGAGATTTGTAGCCACTGTCACAACACGATATGGCGCCATATGCTGCTTCTTTATATTATTAATAAGATCAGCGGATGTTACGTTTATCCCTTGCCTCGTAAGAATCCCCGCGAACTTATCCAATATATCCCCTTTCATCAGGTCAAGAGGGTATCCCATGATGTTATAAGTAGTCTCATTCAGGGCAAGGGCAGCTCCGTTCTTGTCGAGAATCTCTCCCCTTGCCGACGGAAATCTTATCAGCCGCAGCCTGTTTTTTGTAGCAAGCGAGACATATTTATCGGTATTCACTACCTGAAAAAAATAAAGCCCTACTACCAGCACAATTACTGTGCATAACATAAAAAAACACCATAACTTGAGCCTTGAATCCACAACATCTTTCAGGTCAGGCATTTTTTAACTTCAACTTTCTGGCGTATAACAGGGAAAACACCGCCGCAAGAGGAATGGAATACGCCTGACAAATAAGCATTGATCTAAGGTAATGTTCAGCTTCAACATTCCACAAAAACAGCCCGGTGAAAAATCCGGGTAGCTGTGATATCCATAATATAATATAAACTATGATGGCGGTGTGCCCGCTTTCAGGAAACAAACTCCAAATCCATGTGGCGCAAAGAAAAGTTCCGGTGTATACAAATGCGTATATACCGGGTATCTCTATCCAGCGAAGATCCCATAAAATACCTCCGAGGAATAACACCCACAGTAATAGTATTTCATAACCTTGATCCCGTGAAAAATCAGAAAACTTGTTGTATAGAATACATAAAAGGAAAATATCCGGTACCAACAGCGCATCAAAAGTCAACACCGCCAATATATCCTGAATATACCAAGAAAGTACGGAGTTAAAAATCATCGTCTACGTCCCGTTATTTTCTTATAGTCCACCGAATATAGCCTTGACATGTCTGCTCCGATATTTATACGAATAGAATGAAAACCGTTAGGCGAAATGGAACTTTCCTCAGATATTTTCCCGATTCTTAATCCTGAAGGCAGTTTATCTCCTACAAGGGCTGTGCTTATATTCATTTCTCTTTCGATTCCTCTGTTTTCCGGAATAAACTGAAGCCATACATTACCCTCTCCATCACCGCAAATTACCCCGATGTCTCTAGTCTCTTCCACTACTGCCGGCAGCATAAGCGAAGACGATGTAATCAATTCGACCCTGGCTGAATCCTCTTCAACAAAGCTTATTCTCCCAACTAAGTAACCTTCCTTAAAAACAGCTCCCCCAACTGTTAATCCATCTTTTTTACCTGCGTTTATCCTGATTTCATTCCACCAGACAGTTGGAGCGCGCAGTATAACCTTAGCTGATTCTAAGTCGCGCGTTTCATCAATAAGTATTTTTTGGGTCACAATTTCAGCATTAAGCATGCGAAGTTTTTCATTTTCTCTTGTAAGCCCGTTTATTCTCGTAATAAGGCTGTTCTTGTCAGAATACCAGCCGGAGAAATCAAGCGCAGTATGCCTTGATACTAAAGCCGGATACTCCGGTATGTAAAGAATGTTACAAATAAAATTAGTGATATAAAAGTGCGACTCAGTTCTAGGGGCAATCCCAAGTAAAACAAGAGAGACCGATAAAGCTACAACTCCATGCACCCATTTAAAAGTTGATTGGTTATCCATAACCCGCTAACGCGCTCCTCTTTGCACAGTTAATATCATCCTTTTTCTTCCATCCAAATCATCAAGATATTTTCCAAGACCAAGCGCAACCGCAAAAAGAGGCTCTTCAGCAACAAAAACAGGGGTATTTAAAGTACATGAAAGGCGCTCTGCAAGCCCTCTAAGTTGAGCGACCCCTCCTGTAAGCACTATGCCATGATCCGCGATGTCCTTTGCCAACTCGGGCTTAGTCTGCTCAAGCGCAAATTTGATGACGTCCTCTATACGGGAAATAATTGGCTCTATTGACTCTCTGACTTCAACAGAGGTAACAGTGGCTATTCTCGGCAGTCCGCCTGACAGGTCGCGTCCCTTTACATGCATGGAAAGCTCCTCGTCAAGAGGAAGAACCGAACCTATTGCATTCTTCACTTCTTCCGCCGTAGTTTCCCCAATAAGCAGTCCATAATGCTGCCTCATCATATTTATCACGGCAATATCCATATTCTTGCCGGCTATGCGTTCAGATTTCTTAACGGAAGTTCCGCTGAGAGATATCACGGAGACTTCGCTCGTTCCTCCTCCAATATCAATTATCATTGATCCTCTTGGCTCGTCTATTGGTAATCCCACTCCTAAAGCGGCGGAAATCGGCTCTTCAATTACATAAGCTTCCCTGGCCCCGGCGCCGAGCGTAGCATCAATTACCGCTTTTCTCTCTACTTCGGTTATTTCAGCAGGGACTGATATTGCCACTCTCGGCCTTACATTGTATTTCCCTTCACTGGCTTCATGAATGCAATACCGGAGCAATTCTTCAGTCATATCGAAATTAGCTATTACTCCATCCTGTAACGGCCATATGGTCTCAACGCCCGCCGGAGTCTTCCCGTCCATTAGTTTTGCCTCGCGCCCGACAGCTATTATCTCCTGCCCGCCTCCGCGGGGTTTTTTTCTCAAAGCAACCATAGAAGGTTCGTTGAGGACAATTCCTTTGCCTTTTCCCTTACCTTTAACGTAAACTACAATATTTGTGGTTCCAAGATCTATTCCAATATCAAGTCCCCATAAATTAGAAAAAAAACTCAAATTTGTTCCCCTCTCATTTCATCATCATCTCGGCCAGAATGGATTCTTTCTCATCTCATCAAATAACGTCGTCCCCGGCCCATGCCCTGGAAAAACAACCAATTCAGGCGGAAGCGACGAAAGTTTTACCAGCGATTCGACTAAAGCGGAGTAATTACCGCCTGGCAGGTCTGTTCTTCCAACACTCTGTGCGAAAAGCGTGTCGCCTGAAAACAATGCGGTTTGCCCTTCTCTTTCTCCGATAAGCAAGCAAACGCTGCCTTCTGTGTGTCCCGGCGTCGCTATTACTTTTACCTTGATTTCGCCAAAAGACAATTCGTCTCCGTCTTCCAAATTTTTATATGCAGATATTCCACTGAAAATAAACCCGAGTCTTTGATTAATCTCTTTTTTCGGGTTTAATACCATTTCAGAGTCTCTTTTATTTATGTAAATTTCTCCCGCTACCATGTCTCGAAAACTTCTATCTTCCATGCCCGCCGTATGATCAATATGTCCATGCGTAAGAAGAATAGCCTTAAGTTCCAGTTTATTTACCTTTATCCAGTCCATTATAATATCAGTTTCTGCCGCCGGGTCGATGAAAACGGCATTTCCGTGGCGGTCTGAAATAAGGTATCCGTTCGTCCAAAAAGCTCCAAGAGCAAATCTTTTTACGTTCATTATGATTATCCTTCCGGAGTTTCCAGTATCAAAGTAACAGGACCGTCGTTTGCAATTTCTATTACCATATGCGTTTGAAACATTCCTGTTTTTACAGGTACTCCATAATTTTTAACTTTTTCAACAGTTAATTCATATAGCCTTTTTGCTTCTCCCGGAGGGGCGGCTTCAGTAAAAGACGGACGCCTGCCTTTTCGGCAATCCCCGTAAACTGTGAATTGCGAAACTAGAAGCATCTCTCCTTTTATATCAAGCAAGGAGCGATTCAGCTTTTCGTCTTCATCCTCAAAAACACGCAAGTTTACTAATTTTTCCGCTATCCATGCGGATTCTTTTTCGGTATCCCTCACCTTTACTCCCAGGAGAACACAAAGGCCTGTCTTTATTTCTCCTATTACTTTTCCTTCAAAAATGGCTCTGGCTTCGCTGACTCTCTGAATTATAGCTCTCATAATTGTCTCCTATCCACGAACGACATCTATTACATTCTTTATATTGTTCAGTTTTCCCATAATCTCTAAAAGATGACTAAGGTTACGAACAGATACTTCAACTTTGGTTCTGTAAATATTGTTGCCGACCAGACTTCCCTTAATATTGTAAATCCAGCTGTTGCCCTGTCCAATAGCGTCAGTAATGTCGCGAAGCAAATTTCCTCTGTCTAAAGCATCAATTCTGAGACGCGCCATATAAAGCTTTCCCGCAACATCATTCCACGTTACTTGCGTTATTCTGTCCATCGGAACATCTTGAATGCTGTTACAATCCGAGCGGTGAACCGTTATCCCCCTAAGATGAGTAAGATACCCGACTATCAGATCTCCCGGCACGGGGTCGCAGCAATTTGACAGCGTCACCTGAACGCCCGTCGCTCCCGATACAACTACATCGTAGTCATTCTTTTTGCCGCTAAACCTTGGAACCGGCGCCGCGGCGCCTTCATTTGCCTGATGCTGAATCCATATCTGCGTAAGGCGTTGTATAACAGTATTTACACTGACAGAAGATCCTCCGATAGCGACAATCAAATCCTCTCCCGTGCCCAATCCCAGGTCGCGCGCAATTTTATTGAGATGCGGAGACATTTCCTCCTTATTGCTTGAAAGCGACAACTCCCTGCGTTTCAGCTCTTTTTCAAGAATTTCATTTCCGCGTTGCAGTTTTTCCTGCCTGTCGAACTTTTCAGTTTGCCTGAACCAAGTTCTTATCTTATTGCGCGTTTTATTGCTGTAGACAATTTTGAGCCAATCCTGCGACGGAGTACCCTGTTGAGATGTAGTTATTTTTATTATATTCCCATTTTTCACTTTTGTTGATAACGGAACAATACGCCCGTCAACCGTAGCGCCCACGCACCGGTTCCCGACTTCGGTGTGAACTGCGTATGCAAAATCAATCATAGTTGAGCCATTTGGCATTAAAATTGGCTTGCCTTTTGGTGTAAAAACACATACTTCATGCGCAAAAATGTCCGTCTTGAGTTGCTCAACAAAATCAGAAGGCGCCTCTCCTTCTTGTTCTCCTTCAAGCACTTGTCTTATCCAGTCTAATTTTGTCTCTATAGTTTTACTGACGGCGTCCCCCGTCTTATACCGCCAATGCGCCGCAACTCCATATTCTGCAAAGCGGTTCATTTCTTCGGTTCTTATCTGTATCTCAAGCGGTTCTCCGGCGGGGCCGATTACAGTAGTATGCAAAGATTGATACATATTGCTCTTTGGATTTGCTATGTAATCGTCAAACTGTCCCGGAATAGGAACCCACGTAGCGTGAATGACTCCAAGAGCAGCATAGCAGGTTGCAACATCCTTAACAAGCACACGAATGGCAATAAGATCATAAATCTGCTCAACTGAGAGTTTTTTTCGCTCCATTTTTCCGTAAATACTGAAAAAATGCTTTGCGCGCCCTTTTATTCGGAATTTTATATCTGCTTGTTCAAGGTGCTCCGATAAAATGTCTATGCCTCTTTGTACTATGGCCTCTCTGTCCGGCATACGTTTTCGTACTTTTTTACGAATATCCTCATAAGTTTCAGGATCTGAATATCTAAACGCAAGATCCTCAAGTTCCCATTTCATCTCATAAATTCCAAGTCTATGAGCAAGCGGAGCGTAAATTTCAAGAGTCTCTTTTGCTATCCGCACTTGTTTTTCGTGGCGAAAAACCCCAAGGGTACGCATGTTATGCAGTCTATCGGCAAGCTTAATGAGGACGACGCGAATATCTTTCCCCATAACTATAAACATTTTCCTCAAGTTTTCCGCCTTATAGTCCTCAGCGGACATTTCCGGCAGCCTGTTGAGCTTTGTGACTCCGTCAACAAGCGCTGCAACATCTTCTCCAAACTTGCTTATTAACTCGTCTTTTTGTACATTAGTATCTTCAAGCACATCATGAAGAAGGGCGGCGACTAAGGTCGAGACGTCTAACTGCATGTCCGCAAGTATTATCGCAACACTTAAAGTGTGTACGATATATGGTTTCCCTGAAGATCTTTTCTGTCCGCTATGAGCCCATGCCGTAAATACAAAAGCGTTTCCCAGTTCAGAAAGCTGAGCCTCCGTCCATTCGCCGTAAACTTTTGCCCACAACTCCTGCCACGCTGTTTTAACGGCTTCAGACCTGTCTTCAGAAAAAATGGCTTCAAAATAGCCGTCTCTTGAAAGCCCGCGTTCTATATTATACTGCGGGTTGTGATGTTGGCTATATCGTTGATTGTCTTGCTGAATATCAAGTTGCTGCATAATCTAATCCTCTGCAACTATATAGTCAAGGATAAACTGAATCCTTTCTTCCCCTTGCCAACAATCAATACGCGGGTGATATATCCATCCCAAGCTTTTTTTATTTCTGCCGTCATAAATATCCAGCACTTCATAACCATTAAATGCAAGCAAGCGGACTCCATCAACTTCAACCTGAACATGCTGCTTTCCTTTTCCAAGAGGTAAATTTCTTTCATTTCCGGTTGCGCGGTGGTAAAAATGCGGATATGGATTGCTGTTGCCAAAAGGTCCAAGACGGCCTACCATTCTCCAATCGTTTATTCCTATTTCGCTCGGGCGAAGTTCTATTGCCTGGACAGACTTTTCGCTTACCACAATGCTCGATAAAATCACTTCAAGCTGATTTTGAACCTCATCCCATTTTTCGAGCGACACCGAGAATCCCGCAGCATATGGATGCCCCCCCCATCCTAATAAGTTATGCGAAATGGATTTCAAAATATCGACGGCGTCAATTCCTTCCGGCACACGCAAAGTCCCGCGAATTTGCTTTCTTGTTGGACTTATTGGAGCAGCCAAGACTATGGGCTTTTTTCTCACATTACACATCCTGCTGGCGACACTGCTAAGCACGCCAACAGGCCAATCCGCGTCATACAAAACATAAGAAAATCCGCTATCGCCTGCAATGCTTCCGACAATACTACAAGCAATGCTGTCCGAGATTAGTTGCCTTTTTTTATTGAGATTGATAAGTTCATCCACATATTTGGAAGTATTGTATTCATCTCTCAAAACTTTAACCGACAAATCAGCGCAGTCAACCCGCCCTGGCGCATTCAGACATGGAATGACTTTCATCGAAAGCTGCTCTTCCGAAATGGTAAATCTGCTTAATCCCAGTTTATCAAAGAGGCAAGCCAGCCCATGCCTCGGCTGCGAGCGCATGTGGTTCATGCCCTGCTGGACAAGCGCCCTGTTCAGTAGGTTAAGCGGCATGCAATCCGAAATAGTGGCAAGGGCTACTAAGTCAATCCTGAGCTGCAGCCAATGCTTTGGAAGAATATTTTCATTCCATGCCCAGAACCACAAAACAGCGGTCGCGCATAGCATTCTTGTTTCTTTGTCACCGTTAATATGAGGGTTAACGGCGCTTTCCCAGTAAGCTTCATCTTCTCTAACGCTATGATGGTCGAAGACAAATACGTTAATGCCCTCTTTTTCGAGAGAATCAAGTATTTCCTTATCCTTTGTACCGCAATCAACAATTACGAGAGTGTCGCATCCCATTTCGACAAGGCGGCGCACAACATATTCGTGCAATCCATACCCTTGAACGTCTCTTCTGGGAATAAAATATTGCACCTCTTTTGCTTTTTCCTCGAAAATTTCCATAGCAAGCACTGTAGATGATATTCCATCTACATCATAATCGCCGTAAACAAAAACTTTTCCAAAAGAGTTAAGTTTTCTCCATTTATCTGCGGCAAACCTGCTGGCTTTTCCAAGAGAAAGTCCCTCAATAACCTTTTCAAACTTGGGATTAAGCCATGAACGAATACGAGCGCTGTCATGCGTTGCATCCCTATGGTTCATCTGCAATATTGCTGCAACCAAAGATGAACAAGAATACTTCTGCGCTAATTCACGAGTTGAATCCCCAAGGCGAAAAATTTGTAAGTGAGAACTTTTGCATTTTTCCAACAAACTGTTTAGCTCTACTCTTCCGGTGAGATCTAAGCCTTATTCAGCATAATAAAGTCAATATTTTTCAAAAAAACACACCCCTTTAAAATAAAATATATCCTCTAGAAAAGGGAATTTTTTACACAATAACTTTACCATAAAAAAGGGAATTTGGAGTTATATAGTTTTGAATTGCAAGAGAAGCTAGTGGTGAATCACTCGCAGTAAAGCGTGTATGGGACGCAGCCCTCGGCGTCCCATATTAAATACTATGAACTGCAAAACAAAGGCGTCCCATGTCAATATTGATACGGTTACTCATGGTTTTCGCTATTTGCGTAAAACAATATCCGTACAATGACTTAGTTTAAGCAATTCGTTACCTTTAAACGCGGGCCTCCGAGGGCTGCGACCCCTACGATGTTATGCCTCGTTGTTTAGGGATGAATCCAATGAGGATTAGCGACAGGAATCCATAACTCAAACTGCATCCGGTTGTTTTCTTGGTCTCGTTTTTCCCGGAAAACTTCACCATGATATGTTTTTCAGTATCGGCGCCCGGCATATATCCCGCGCCATTCGACAATATGACAATACCTAATTCACCCTTTACTTCATCTTCATTTCTGTCGAACGCCACCTCTACTCTGGAAGAATCCTTTATTCGAGCTCTCCAGCCATTAACAAATTCGTCGCTTTCCTCATAGCCGTAAAACCCGACTATATGATAACCGTACAGATCAGCATTCCTCAGTATCGTCATATTATCCTCAAACGCGCCATTGAGAGAGTTCAGGACTAAAGTTCCGTCCCTTTCATCAAATGACGCTCCTTCCGGCAGAACTTTGACCGCGTCGCTCTCATCCAGCCACACCGGATTAGCTTTGACGGTTACTACGCACATATCGAATCTTCCGCCCGCCGCTGCGTATATGTTCGCTTTGCCCGCTTTCAAGCATTTTATGACGCCCGACTGGTTAACGTTTGTGATATCTTCCGAGCTTGAGCTCCACGCGACAGTCTTGTCAGTCGCGTTATCCGGCTTGACAGCCGCCGTCAATTTAAACGTGGCGCCCACATAAAACGTTTTTTCATGAATGTCTATCAAGACGCTTGATACCGGGACAGCCCTGACGTATACCCTGCAGCTCGCATCGTACGAGGCGACGCCGTCAATCGAAGCTATCATTATGTCGATGCTTGTGGCGCCCGGCGAGATTCCGGTTACTATTGCCCTGACGCGATCCCCGCTTACCAGATCACGGGAAACTATCGCAATCTCCTCGTCTGCGGCGCTAAGGAAAATAAACCAATTCTCAACGGAAGCTTCGGAGGGCAAAACATACGCCCATATTGAAGTATTTCTTCCAACAATTCCAACATCATATGAAGCCGCACTAAAAGACACCGACGTGGGTTCTGTAACGGAAGGCGCGATATTTTCGTCAACGACGGTCACATCGTCTACAAGCTCTGCTTCCAGCGAAACGACATCGCCCGACGCCGATAATGGCAAAACATCTGCAAGCTCCGTTCCACAGGCTAGCGCCCCTGATAACAAAATAAGCAAGACACTCAAGAAATAACGCAAAAATGCCACCACCTCTACGGCAGATTTAGCAAATTAACCTTTAAACTTTATCGTACTTTCCCGCCATCAAGTCTATAAAAAAACTTTCGCCGTCTTCGACATTGCCGTTTTCAATATCAGTCAAAGCTTCTTTTATATGCTCCCTTACATACCGGAGTTTTAACTCTATTATGCAATTGCCCTGATTGGTTGCAGTCGTTATCATCGTTGCGCCCTTATCGTTATTTCCTCTTCAAATATTGTCACTAAAACTATGGCGCAAGTCCGTTCAGCCAGACCGAGATTTTGTTGTCAATTGCCTTGTCGTATTCTTTCCCCATATTATTAAACGACAGATAACCCGTCACGTTAGCATTTTTCGCGCTTCTTACGAAATCTTCAAGAAATGTACCGGCATTGCTGCCCTGAGTTGAAAAGGGCACGACTTTTTTGCCCTTGAAATCGGCCTTTTCTAAGAACGCCAGGACAGGAGTCGAGACAGTGTACCACCAGACGGGGGAACCCACAAAAACGACGTCGTATTCTTCCATATTCGGAATATCGCCCTGTAGCGCTGGATAAGTACCGTTTTTCAAGTCGTTTCGGATATTAAAGTAAAGCGAGATCCCTGATTTGATCTCTTCAGCGGGTACAATTTCGAAAATATCCGCGCCGGTCTTGGATTGAACGAGTTCCGCAATTTCGCGCGTGCGGCCGCTAAGCGAGTAATAGACAACGAGAACTTTGCCGAGATTTACGTTTACTGAAACCGAAGAGCCCGAATATTGCGCCATTTCCTCCGCGTTTCTGGCCGATACCCGGTAAAGGTGGAATCCTCCGACTGCCCCTGCTATCGCGGCTATAACTATGACCGAATATATAACGTATTTCAGAATTCTTTTTTTCATTTGTTTTCTCCTTCTCTCTATTTCTAATCTATTCTCACTGTCTTTCTATTCCCTCTTTTCCCGTATGCGCCTTATAAGAATTCAGCGAACGGGAAATCCGGCTCCAGTAAACATCGCTGTCTCCTCCGTAATATCTGCCAAGGGCGATTTGAAGGCTGTCGCTGTCCTTTATATATCTGGATAACACAAGGCATCCCGCAGCAGCACCAAACTCCGGCTGAAGAAGCAGTTCCTCGCTGAAAATTCCATTTGCTCTCAATAACGCGGAATGAACCCTCCATACAACCTGCATTAAGCCAAGCGCCCCGTAACTGCTCCTCGCGTTTGGATCAAAATGGCTTTCGGTATGCGCTACGGCTATTGCTAAATCAAAATCAACGCCATATTTAACGCTGTAATGCTTTAATGCAGAAGCTATTCTAAACGCTGTCTTTGATGAGATATTATAATTCTGAGATTTTATAAAACTTGATAGCGTTTCGACATCCGACGTATATTTACTGTAAGCTGCTCCTGCATCTAAATACTTACTGTCAAGTCCAAGTAGTTGCCTGAAAACAAAATCTTTTACATAATAATTCCAACTATTTTCAAAGCTTACCGTTTGAGATCGTTGCCATTGCCGTTCCATTTGAACACCAAAAGGCGCCATAAATAACGTTATCATACCAATACTTGACAGTAAGAATACTGAAAAAGATGATAAAAAAAGCAAAAAAATTGCTCGTCGGAAATTTTGTAACAATAGAATCCCTCCATGAAAACTTAGCAGCTAACCCCCTCATAAGGCGGGGAATGTATGCTCGAGTATAGTTTTAATCAATTCATTTTTTTCGAAAGCTGCGGAACAAAAATAGACTGATACTCATCAAGGAAGCGCATTGGATTGTAAGCCAGTCCATTAATAAGAACTTCAAAATGAAGATGATTGGCGGTTGAGTTGCCGCTATTGCCTACATAGGCTATTATCTGCCCCGCCTTTACTTTATCGCCTACTTTTATCGCAAATGCGGAACAGTGGGCGTAACGTGTTTCAACGCCGCCTCCGTGGTCTACAATGACAAGCATTCCATATCCGCGCATAACTGAGTCGGCGCGCTTAACCACGCCGTCACGAGCCGCTACAATTGGCGTCCCTTTTGGCATTGGAATATCAATGCCTTCATGAATTCTATTTGAGCGGACTCCATAACCGGAAGAAATTTTACCATTGACAGGCCATATAAATTGTTGATCTTGAAACAATTTGAAGGATTCCGGCTTGTATCCGAGCGGAGTTTTGATATTGGGTTCTCTTGCTACAAGAATGCTTGATCCTTCAAAGTCAGTTAGCTTGGGCATATCTACATCTTGATTAGCAGAAGGTAATTTATTAGGAATCTTAATATTTAAAAGCTCAAAAGGCACATAAAGCTTATCCGGCATTGGGTTTTCTTTCGGCATTACAATAGAATAAGCTTCATTTGAAAACAATATAATAAAGGCAAACAAGAACATTATAATATAACTTCTTTTTAACACGAACAGACTTTCTCCTCACTGTAATAACGCGCCTAAGCGTAAAAACAAATTTGAAAGCCCAATGATTATATATTTGTTCTTAAATAATCGCAACTAAATTTAAAGAATAGGGGCGAGGAACGAGGAGTGAGCAAAAGTAAAATAAAAGGGGCGGTATTTTGTCGCCCGTTTTTTCCTGACTTCCGCGCATCATATTCACCTGAAATGCGAAGCCGCTTTTATTCTGTTGATCCCGCTAATATAGCCATTTGTTATACCTCTAAATAGCCAAAGCCGAGCGGGCGGCAAAATGCCGCCCACAAAGCTATATTTGACAGCCTAGAGTCTCTGGCTTTTATCTTTGTCTTTTCTAATCCCTAATCCCTATTCCCTATTCCCTGTCTTTACTGGTTAACTACTGTTACCGTAAGCGTGCCTATAACCTTATCTCCGGCGTAAACGAGAATCTTATATACCGGTGGAGTCGGGGCTATAAGGCTTGCGTTGAAGCTGTAGCTAATCAGGTTTGTCGGCGCATAGACGCCCGACCCCGGCGCCGTCTCCTTCAGCGGGACGCGATAGGATTCAGTACCTGCTGTATTGACGGACGATATATAGAGAGCCTCGCCGTTCACCCCGCCAATTTTAACTTCGACCGCGTTTCTGTTGGACATCCCGTTCGCGTTGATGTTTGTTCCGCCAATCGTCGTTAGGGTGAAATTTGGCGCCGTGCCGCGAATGTCGTCTTGAATCTCGCTGTAAGTCATCGTTGCCGGGTATACCCTCACAAGCCTCGTGAATTCTAACAGCTTAATCTGCTTTTCGTACGCCACGGGCGCAAAGTATATCGCTCCTGAATAGTTGTCCATATATGCTTCTTTCAGAGTTTCGTCAATTACTATATGCGGTGTTTTTTCCGCGTAATAATGACTGCGCGCGCCGCTTGTTTGCCAGCCTTCCAGATTGTCAAGCCCGTAACCGCCTTGCGACTTCCAATTTTCGTATGCTGCGAAAACAGCTGTCCAATTAATGGGATCGCCTGCTTTAATCGTCTGCCAATAGAAGGAAGTATTAAGCTTTATTGGCCCGCCTCCGAAATCGTAATCGTAATAACCGATGAACCCGATGGAATATTTTGCGTCATCTTCGTCTATCGTGTACATCGCCGTCACCGTCAGATCTTCGGTAATATTTGAGAAGTTCTTATCCCAGCCGGTGAAGGTATGGCCTTCTCTCACGGGATCCACGGGGGCGGTCGCTCCTGCGCCGTAGGGCACGGTATGTTTTTTGAGCACCTCTCCGTTCCAGTCGACGAAAGTTACGGTGTAGTCGATGACGCTAAAGAGCGCGGTCACGGTCATGTCGGCGGTGACGTCCGAGAAGTCTTTGTCCCAGCCGCCGAAGGCGTGACCCGTCTTGACCGGCACGCCCGGATCAACTGCGGCTGAGCCGTGTTCGATTATTTGGCTGCTGAACTCAGCGCCGTCCGCCATGAAAATTACGGTGTATGTGTTAATTTTATACTGCGCGGTCACGAACAGGTCGTCTGTGACATTCGAGAAATCCGCGTCCCAGCCTGAGAAGGTGTAGCCTTCTCTCACGGGAACCACCGGAGCTGCCGCGCCGGAGCCGGCTTCAACAGCCTGCTCCTTGAGCACGGCGCCGTTCCAGTCAACGAAGGTTACGAGGAAAGTTTCAACGGTTGCAGCGCTCACCGTGATGATGAAATCCTTGGTGAAATCTCGATAACCTGCACCGCCCCAGTCATTCGCTGTCCCCACGCGTATGGGCTCATTACGGTGAGTAGTTGTGCCGTCGCCCAGTTGACTCAAATCATTCCGTCCCCAAGCCCACAGGCTGCCATCTGTTTTTAGGGCTATAATGTGATAACCGCACGCAGAAACCGCTGCCCAGTCATTCGCTGTCCCCGCGCGTTGGGGCGTATTACTGCTAATATTCGTACCGTTGCCCAGCTGACCGTAATTATTCCATCCCCAAGCCCACAGGCTGCCGTCTGTTTTCAGGGCTATGCTGTGCATAGCGCCCGCAGCAACCGCTGCCCAGTCATTCGCAGTCCCCGCGCGTATGGGCTCATTACGGTTAGTAGTTGTGCCGTCGCCCAGTTGACCGTTGCTATTACTTCCCCACGCCCAGAGGCTGCCGTCCGTTTTTAGGGCAACTGTATGTTGGTAGCCCGCAGCAACCGCCGCCCAGTCATTCGCCGTCCCCACTCGTATGGGCGCATTACGGTTTGTCGTCGTGCCGTCGCCCAGCTGGCCGAAATTATTCCTTCCCCACGCCCAGAGGCTGCCGTCTGTTTTTAAAGCTACTGTATGAAACCTGCTCGTAGCAACCGCCGCCCAGTCATTCGCCAAACCCACTCGTATGGGCTCATTACGTTGAGTATTCGTGCCGTCTCCCAGCTGGCCGTAATTATTATATCCCCACGCCCAGAGGCTGCCGTCTGTTTTTAAGGCTACTGCATGATACCAGCCCGCAGCAACCGCCGCCCAGTCATTCGCCCCCACCACTCGTATGGGGTCGCTTTTGTCAGTCGTCGTGCCATCGCCCAGCTGGCCGAAATTATTCCTTCCCCACGCCCAGAGGCTGCCGTCTGTTTTTAAGGCTATGGTGTGTAATTCGCCCGTAGCAACTGCCGCCCAGTCATTCGCCAAACCCATGCGTATGGGCGCATTACGGCTTATAGTCGTGCCGTCGCCCAGCTGACTGTAATTATTATATCCCCACGCCCAGAGGCTGCCGTCTGTTCTTTGGACTATGTTGTGATAATAGCCTGCAGCAACCGCCTTAATCGATTTGTCCTTCAAGCCGTTCCTTACTGCCGCAGTGGCTACCGCCGTACCCGCCGATACGGTGTTGAGAGTGTCGCCCGATATCGCGGCGCCGGTCGTTCCCGCGTCCTTGACGCTCCAGATTATGTCCTTATTGGTCGCGTTACCCGGGACAACCGTGCCCGTCAGTATGAGCGGCTTATTTGCCTCGGCCTCGTCTGGAACGTCGATGATGTCCGTCACCGGCACGAAAAGAGCTTCTTTTTCGAATAACGCGGTTACGGTCAAATCGCCTGTTATGTTCGAGAAATCCGCATCCCAGCCTGTAAATGCGAGCCCTTCCTTCGTCGGCGCGCCGGGATCGACCGCAGCGTTACCGTGTTCCACTGTCTGGAGGCTGAATTCGACGCCGTCCGACATGAATATTACGGTGTATTTGTTTATTTCGTACAGCGCCGTAACCGTCAGGTCTGACGCGATGCTTGAGAAGTCCTTATCCCAGCCGGTGAAGGCGTGGCCTTCCCTCACGGGATCCACGGGGGCGGTCGCTCCCGTGCCATAGGGCACGGTATGTTTTTTGAGCACCTCTCCGTTCCAGTCGACGAAAGTCACGGTGTAGTCGATGACGCTAAAGAGCGCGGTCACGGTCATGTCGGCTGTGACGTCCGAGAAGTCTTTGTCCCAGCCGTCGAAGGCGTGACCCGTCTTGACCGGCACGCCCGGATCAACTGCGGCTGAGCCGTGTTCGATTATTTGGCTGCTGAACTCAGCGCTGTCCGCCATGAAAGTTACTGTGTATGTGTTGATTTTATACTGCGCGGTCACGAACAGGTCGTCTGTGACATTCGAGAAATCCGCGTCCCAGCCTGAGAAGGTGTAGCCCGTTCTTGCGGGATCCGCCGGAGCTGCCGCTGCCGAGCCTAAAGCGACAGTCTGCGTTTTTAGCTCGGTCCCGTCCCAGTCCAAGAAAGTCACTAGGTAAGTGTAAGATGAGGCCGCGCTCACCGTGATGATAAAGTCCTTGGTGTAGCTCGTCGTATGGCTGCCCCAATCATTGTCCGTCCCCACACGGATAGGGGAATTGCGTTGTATCGTCGTATCGTCGCCCAGTTGTCCGTAATAATTGTCTCCCCACGCCCAGAAACTGCCGTCTGTTTTTATTGCTGTCGTGTGATAGCCGCCCGAAGCAACCGCCGCCCAGTCATTCTCCGTCCCCACGCTTATGGGCTCATAACTGTTAGTAGTTGTGCCGTCGCCCAGCTCGCCGTTGCCGTTCCGTCCCCACGCCCAGATGCTGCCGTCCGTTTTTTGGGCAACTGTATGTTGGTGGCCCGCATAAACCGCCGCCCAGTCATTCTCATTCCCCACTCTTACTGGTGCGCTACGGTTTGTAATCGTGCCGTCGCCCAGCTGACCGAAACGATTATATCCCCACGCCCAGATGCTGCCGTCCGTTTTTAGGGCTACGATGTGATTTTGACCCGCAGTAATCGCCGCCCAGTCATTCGCCGTCCCCACGCGCTGAGGCGTTCTATGGTTTGTAGTCGTGCCGTCGCCCAGCTGACCGTAATAATTATATCCCCACGTCCAGAGGCTACCGTCTGTTTTTAGGGCTATGGTGCAATAATAACCCGTAGCAACCGCCGCCCAGTCATTCTCAGTCCCTATGCGTATGGGAGTATTGCGAGCAATATTCATGCCGTCGCCCAGCTCGCCGTAAATATCAGTTCCCCACGCCCAGAGGCTGCCGTCTGTTTTCAGGGCTATTGTGTGATACCAGCCCGCAGCAACCGTCGCCCAGTCATTCTCCGTCCCCACGCGGACAGGTGCGTTGCGGTTTTCATTAGTGCCGTCGCCCAGCTGACCTCCATTATGTCCCCACGCCCAGAGGCTGCCGTCCGTTTTTTGGGCAAAGGTGTGATATAACCCCGCAACAACCGACGCCCAGTCATTCGCAGAATCCACGCGTATGGGCACGTAACGTTGAATGTTCGAGCCGTCGCCCAGCTGACATTCAGAATTCATTCCCCACGCCCAGAGGCTGCCGTCTGCTTTTATGGCCATAGTGTGATAATAGCCTGCAGCAACCTCCTTAATCGAATCGCCCTTCAAGCCGTTCCTTACGGTCGCAGTGACTACCGCCGTACCCGCCGATGCGGCGTATAGCGTGTCGCCCGATATAGCGGCGCCGGTCGTTCCCGCGTCCTTGACGCTCCAGATTATATCCTTATAGGTTGCGCTATCGGGAATCACCGTTCCCGTCAGAATGAGCGGCGTATTTGCCTCTGTTTCCTCAGGAACGTTGATGATGTCCGTCACTGGAACGAAGTCAATGTTCGCAGCCGAGGAGCCGAAAACAAGAAAAAGCGTGAGCGCCAGCATCGTTAATACAATTGTTTTTCGTACGTTACTTTTCATTTACATAAAACCTCCTATATTATTAAAATACTGAAAATATGCTGTTTTGTGTATATATGGAATATTATACATTGAAATTATTTTTAATGTTAATATAAATTAGAAGTGATCCGCGCTATTGGCAAAGAGCCCGCGAAGAAGAAGCGGCGCCACATGAAATAGCTGCTATGCGCTGAGTTAGTAGTTAATGAAGGACAAGAAAATATCACTTATTCCGGCAATATAGGCATCGCGGAATGGGAGTACAACCGAGATCAGCAGAGGAAACTTCACCGCCGCCCCACATGCGGGCAAGCTGCAATTCACTTTGCGCATGAACAAGCGCGGAATTGCCATTTGTTAAATCTTGCTTTTTTGTTAAATCTTCACTATACTCTACTTTGTCGGCTGGGTAAACCGTGTCAGTCTGTGGAGAGACAGTGAGACCCTGGTTAATATGGGGTTGGTTCGCTTCCGTAAAATTCCCCGCTGTGGGAATATATAGGCAAATACCAAGCTAATTCCTCTCCAGGCAGTCTCAGTGAAGCAGAAACCCGCCTGAAAGATGACTTCTATAGTATAAGGAGGAAATACCATGGAAACAGAACAAAACAAAAACCCAAGAGAGGAACCGCAACCTGAAACCAAAAACGTATCGCTTTTCGCCGTTGGCTCCGTCTTGAGCCGCTCATGGAATACATTGCTCAAAAATCCGGTCGTTTTTTTCGCTTTGTCGTTTTTAGTTTTTATACTTATTAGAATTATAGAATACAGCTTAAAAAGTATCTTAATTTCTGAATATAACGTTTATATACCGCCTCCACGTGGAGTACTGATTTCCTATGCTTTATTAAAACTTTTTTTCAACGTACTTTTGTGGCAGTGGATAAGCGGCGCTTTCGCTTATGGCGTTTATCAAACGCTTAAGGGAAACAAGGCATACCTCGGAGAATCTTTGTTGCATGGAACGAAACGTATATTTTCACTTTTTTGTATTGGCTTACTATCGGGCTTGGGCTATGTTTTTGTTTTCTTTTTGGGTTCCTTGCTTAATCCCATTTTAGGTTTAGTTTTTTTCTTTATGTTGATGTGCATGTGGGCAGTCGCAATTCCTGTTTGTGCCGTCGAACGTTTGGGAGCAGTGGAAAGTATGAGCCGCAGTTCTGGCCTTACAAAGGGTTGCCGCATGAAAATATTAGGTATCATTATTGTCGCTGGTATTTTCACAATTGCTATTGGTTTTGTCATATCTTTATTTGAGCAACAATCGGTAATTCTTAATGAAATTCTGAGACTCGTTGGAATAGTTCCAATGGCGTTCGGTTTGGTTACGACCGCTGTAACCTATTACAGCCTTCTTGAAACTAAGGAAGGAAAAACCGTCGACAGTCTGGCCAATGTGTTCGATTGAGGCAGATATTTTGTTGCAGTATTAGCGCTTAAGAGCAGTTGATTTGTCTTCACGGACGTTGCCGAAGAGCTGACTGCGCTCCAGGTTAGCTCGTTCGGCGGCGTAAAAATCGTTTAGGAAGCGTCTCGTGTCCTCTGGCGGTACAGGTTCATCCCAGCCTATTTTTCGACAGATTTTAACACAGACCACAGTCAGCAGATTAACGTTTTCTACGTTCGCAGGACGACGTAAAATCTCCTCAAGCACCTGAAGCTCAAAATTACCGTATATAGCCAACTGCTCATGGGTGAAAATGTAGTTTTTCGGCAGCGCGACTGTTCTGTGAGACATGCGCTGTTCTGTCAAATCGCCCAGAAGCACACGCTTTGGCAGGGCTATAACCTGAGTGCCTCCTATTAGGTCTCCGGCGCGCAGGTGCTCCCGGTTAAATAGCGGCAAAACTGTCAAAGCTGCTGCCCAGCCCAATAAAGCGACTTTTCCCAATGCGGCGGATTCCGCGTCAATGCTCAAAAACAAGCCGAGCGGCAGAAAAATCTCAACTTCACGAGTTAGATTACGAGCGACCACAGCTGAAGGGCTCAATTCTCCGCCGGCACGGCTAATAACCCTGAGCGAGCAGATTCTTTTTCCAGGCGTCCGCCCCTGCCAGGCCAGTTCGAAGTGCAGAAAATACAAGTTACGTACAATGAAGGCAATGAACAGGATAATGGTCATACCTATTTTGAAGCTGACCAACCCGGTACGCGAAAATAGTAACATTAAAAGAATCAGGTAGAGACCGTATATCACCGCTATCATGAAGACCATATCAATAATGAAGGCCGTCAGCCGTTCGCCATGCCCTGCTATTTGAATGTCTAACGGAACCCCTTCAGGAGTGAAAAGCTCCTTTCGTTTGCGTTTCATGCCTTCGATAAGCTCTCCCGCTCTATCAATCCGCGTCGCCATAGTTATTACCCTTTCCGGCAAATCCAAAATAATAAAACCACAGGAACGCGGTCATCAGGGCGAAGGCGTAACGCAATAGCGTATAGTCTATTAACTGACGAAACCCGCCCTCCAGAATCCCTGCTATGAAAAAGAGTGAAATAGAACCGGCAGCGACGCTCGCTGCTTCCCGCCCGTGAAGAGCGAGGCTTTCGAGCCGAGGTAAAGAACCGGGGAACAGAACTTTTTCTGCCACGACAAGTCCTGCTGCTCCACACAAAAGAATTGCAAGTATCTCAGTGACGCCGTGAATAGAGAGCCAGCCAATGAACTCTACAGTCAAGCTATGTTCAGCGTACAGCGCGGCAAAAGCGCCAAGAACAAGTCCGTTGTAGGCAAGAAGGGCAAAGGTGGGAATGCCAAGCATAAAACCGAGTCCAAAGCTGAAAATACCGACCATCGTGTTATGCTGAAACAAAAAACTGGCAAACTCAATGAAAGTACTTACAAAACCTGGCCATGGCGAGAATATGATATTTCTGAGATCAGACGCTGTGCTCGCAGCTCCTCTTCCCTTTGCGAGTTGCTCCGACACCAGAAGATGGAAATTATTTATATCGGAGCGAACAAACGCATAACCGGCGGCAATGCCAACAAGCAAGGCTGCAAGCGCAGTCAGCAGGTGAAGACTCATTTTGCGTACACTCCGCGGGAAATCCCGTTGAAAGAATTTGCGCAAACACAGCGAAATACCGTAGCGCGGACCGTAAACAATAAGATAAGCGCGCAGTGTCAGGTTTTCTAAATAGAGCAGCAGGTTGCGGTCTAACACTATAGTGCGGGCTATGGAGAGCGACGACATAGCAGCGCTGTAAAGCATTGGAAGCTCCTGCGCCTCCTCAGCGGAAAGAACGGAAATACTCTCTTTTTCGACGCGCTCTACTATCTCGTCAAGCCGTTGCCAAGCCTGCTCGCGCCCTTTGCGAAACTCTGCGCTGCGCAGCGTGAGCCGTGGTTCCTTTAACTGTGGTTTATCCAGCCAGAATTCGTTCATTATCATAATAAGCCTCTCTGCTTAATCATAAGATATCGATTGACGAGAGCAGATGAGACTTCCTTAACCGGGACGTCCATACAGTGGACGCCCAATCGGGCGATACGCTCCAATACAATTGACCGCTCGCGCAGAAAGTCATTGGCGATGACAGCTTCCGCAACGCTGTGGAAGTCATTTGGAGGAGCGGATTGTAAACTTGCCATCAACGGATCGCGCAGGGTGACAAATACGACTACGTGCCGTTTGGTCATTACTTGCAGGCTTTCTATTAAAAGCTCTGCTGAGATTGAATCTACGAAATCAGTAAAGAGAACGACAAGCGCGCGGCGATTAAGCCTTGAGTTGAGCTCTGAAAGTCCAAGCGTGAAGTTAGTCTCCTCCGTTCGATATGCGAGAGCGGCTGTGAAACGCTGCATTTGCATGAAATAGGGCATTCTGCTGCCTGGTTTGATAAAAGCCCGGAAACGCGAATCGAAGCAACATCCGCCAACGAAGTCTCCGTTATGCAGGGAAATCCAGCTCAAAAGCAAAGCAGCTTTAGCTGCGTGGTCGAGTTTCGGTATATCGTCGACGGGTTCCAGCATCAGGCGTCCTGAGTCAAAACCCAATACGATCTGGTGGTTACGTTCTTGCTTGAATTCCTTACACAAAAGTTTTCTGTGGCTTGCCGAGCGTTTCCAGTCTATCATGCGGCTATCCATGCCTGACGCGTATTCAGTCAAATTTTCAAACTCCGTGCCGTCTCCTCTCAGTCTCTGAGTTTTTACCCCGTAAACAGCATCCCGCGAAAAAAACTGAAGCGCAGCCTCGTGTATTCCTTTCACATCAGGAACAACGTCTATTACGCTTTCGATGGATTGTCGCCGCGTAACCTCAATAAGTCCAAGAGGGCTGCGCCAGCGAAGCCAAATGGCATCGACCTTCGCTTGCCCGCGGCGGTGGGGAACAATTTTCAAAGAAAGCGAAAGTCGTCCGTCAATTATTGTATTAGAATCTATGTTCTCCCCAGACAGTTCAGCATCTCCAGTCAATTCCAAAAGAACCTTAATGCGGATAAGTCTTGAATAATTTTTGGCTGAGAGATCAAGTTCGATAAAGCCGGATTGTCCGACGTAGAGATATTTCGGAACACGCGAGACAACCAAGAGATGCTGTCCCGGCAGGATCCTGAATGCGTCTGCAACAAGAAATGTGAGGACAATTACTGGCAGGTAAAGCGATATATACCATGTAACGCTCCAGACAGAAACGATCAGGAGAGCCAGTGGTACGGACATAGAGAAAAAAAGAACGGCTTTAGGCGTTGGACGCATTATCTGCCTATGCTGAGGTTTCAGCGCGGCGCAGGCGTCTCGTCAATTATAGCGCGCAGGGCATTGTCGCCTGTAACTCCCTCAATATCGGACGCTGGAGTCATGACTATGCGGTGCCGTAGAAGCGGTATCGCCAAATACTTTATATCATCGGGGATGACAAAATCACGCCCGTTTACGGCGGCGTATGCTCGTGCTGCAGCGGACATCATGGTTGCTGCGCGGGTCGAGGCTCCGGTTTCTATCGCATGGTGTTGGCGTGTCGTCCGCACGATGTCCACAATGTAGTCTATTAAAGCATCCGTCAGCCGAATTCCAGCGGTTATGGCGCGGGCGTCTGTAAGAATCTGCCGGTTAACCCTGGCGTTCACCGAAAAGTCAGATATTTTAGGCATAGCTGAATACTGCCCGTGACGCCGGACAATCTTGCGTTCTTCCTCCATGTTCGGATAGTCTATTGCTATCTTGAACAGAAAACGATCGAGCTGCGCTTCCGGCAGGGGGTATGTGCCTTGCTGCTCAATGGGGTTTTGAGTTGCCACTACCATGAATTCATTGCCAAGGGGGTAAGTCTGCCGGTCTATGGTGACTTGCCGTTCGCTCATCGCCTGAAGAAGAGCTGCTTGAGTCTTAGGAGGCGTGCGGTTAATTTCGTCGGCTAATAGTATCTGAGTGAAGATAGGTCCAGGAGTAATCACGAAAGAATTGGTTTGAAAGTTGAAGAGGTTGACGCCAAGGACATCGCCCGGCATCATGTCAGGAGTGAATTGGATACGCCCGAACTGCAGATCGATACTTGCTGCAAAAGATTGAACGATGAGAGTTTTACCGGATCCAGGAACCCCTTCAAGAAGGACGTGCCCACCGCAAAGAAGGCTGGTGAGCATTAGATCGAGAGTTTTCTTCTGTCCTATGATTACCTTGCTAACCTCCTCTCTGATATCTTTAACTATGGCGCTTATGGATTCAAGATCCATGATAAACACTCTCCCTTTTTAGGATTTCTTTTTTCCAGTCGTGTGCATTTATCGCCCTTTCGAAAAGGCGGTCATGCTCTCCATCAATCAAAAAATCTTTGCAGGATGCGGTAACTCCGCGTGACCTGCCAACTCGATCGAGCCACTTACACAAGTTCGCACGTTCGGCTCTGGAATCGCCGAAGTGCGGAGCGTGAAGAGCGGCGGCGGCAGAGCGAAGCGTCATATTGATGTAGCGTTCTAATACTGCTCTATGATGTCCGGCATAGTCGAGCAGCCGAGCGCTGTTGCCTATTAAGTTTACTTTACCGAAGCCGAGAGCCGGTTTTGGAACAATGGGCACGCCAAAGCGCCCCGTTCCGGACAGTATAAGGAGCGCAGCAGTGATGCACGTCAGAACGGTAACAATAACAAAGGGAAAGCGAAACGGCAAACTGAAAATTGAGCCCGGCTGCTCTTGGAATCCGTGAATGGTCTCGTCGAAAACGATTACCGTTTTTGAGCCGGAGTTGTTCCACTTTCTCAGAGAGTCGATGACAGAAAGCATAAAGGCTGCATTTTCGCCCTTAACGATGCCGTGATTGGATAAAATGTCCGGATCGGAAAGCACCCAGATTTTATTTTCGTTCGCTGTTCTAATTTCTCCCAGTAACATATTGTCTCTGTTGCCTACAATTGGCATGATTTTTTCCGAACGAATTAACTGAATAACATTCGGCAGGGAAGGCTCTATCCCTATTTCATTCACATGCCATACCATGTTTTCACTGTCATTCAATATCCGGTAAAAAAGCGCGCTTTCTCTCCCTGCGGCGATGGTCAAGACTTGCTGCGCAGTGTTCTGAGAAACCAGCTCCACCTCTGAAACCCACAAGGAGCGATTTCTGTCCTGAGTTCCGCGCCACTTCGGCAGGACTATAAGAAGCCTCGGCGCGTCCATGAATCTTAGGGTTCCTGCTGATAAGGCGTGTCTGAGGTCGGGTTCGGCTGCAATCAGAACTCCCTGCTTTCCAGCAGCAGCGAGCGCGTTGCCGGCGTTTCTTGAGACCGGCTGGTCAAGCCGTCGTAATAGATCGTAAAACCCGGAGTGTCCGATAGCGGAAATCGAATAGGAGTTGGATGCAAAACGTTCGCCAGCCGTAATCGGGACCATATCATTGTTATGCAACAACACTGACATTGCAGCAAGCGCAGTGGTGAATGCTATTAGGAGCGTGACGGAGCGGGGGGAGAAAGGAGCTTTGTTCATGGGCTCACTGGGGGCTGCGCAGCACGTCGGTTAGGACATTAAAACTGTCGCGGCAAGACCTGTATTCGTTCTCATCGGGACAGTGCGTTCCGAAATAGGACACCTCGACTCGATCAATTATATAGGCGAAAGCGGCTCGCCCCTTAGCGGCAAGGTTGACGTGGTGTAAAATCTCACGGCTTGTCAGCGAGGCAGCGATGGAAACGCTGAGATTGCGGCGCAATTCTTCTACGCTTCGAATAAGAAGCATGCGTATTGCTTCTGCAAAATTACTGTGTTTAGCGAGCAAGTCAGCTTCGAATTGTGTTCTTTCCATTCGTTCGATAGTTTCGACATCCGAAACAATATCATCGACACTTCGTTTCAAAACACGCGCGCGGCTTGAACTCCATAAATTGTCTCGCCATGTCTTGATTATTATGATTGCTATAACAATAAGAGAACTGCAAAGCAAAAAGATAGCCGCATTAGAGACGATAGGCGCAATAGAGTTGATAGCCGCAATAGAGTTGATAGCTGCATTAGAGTTGATATCCGCATTATAGTCGACAGATACGTTAGAATCAATAGCTAAGTCAGAGTCAATATCCACATAAGGTTCGTTACCCATGTTAAGGCCGGCATCCCGGTCAGACTCGGCGCCTTCGCTATGGTTATCAGTCCATTCTGAAAAACGCCCTTCTGACATTGATCTTTTGTTTGCAGCGGGCATTTGAGTTTGTAAGCCAAGAGACTTAGCGGAAGTGGTAATAACTGTCCGAACGTTCTGGGAATCAGTTGACAAATAAACTGCTGCGTTCGAAAAGTCCGGAACGGAGATATTTGACACAAAAATTATAGTTATTAAAACACTCCTTAATATCGCGATTTTTGCGGCGTTCTTCAACTGCAACTCTCCTCTTCTGTCTGCTCACTGCTTCCATGCTATATTAATTCTTAATTGGAGCGCCAATCTATTCTACTCTAGAGCAAAACCGTTCTGCAAGCAGATTGCCATCATTATTTGGGCTTGCATATACATCTTGACATAGCAGAAGCCGTACTGCAAATCGATATGGAAAGGACACGTACATCTTGGTTTAGGCGACGGAAACGACACGATAACTATTTTGTCTTTGTCTTTGTCTTTCCTAATCCCTAATCCCTGTTTTTCCTAATCTCTGTCTTTTCTCCTTCCAGACACCAATTTTCGGCATTGGTTATTTTTACGTTTACAAAACTACCAAGCATGGATTCGTCTCCTTTTAACAGGACAACTTTATCCGTCGGCGCGCGCCCCTGGAGCAATGCTTCCCCTTTTGGCGCATGGTCGTCGAGAAGAATCCTGTATTCTTTTCCGAGCAATTCACGATTAATCTCAAGCGAAATTTTATTTTGAAGGGCATTGACGCGGTTCAGCCTTTCCATTCTGACCTCTAAAGGCAATTGATCGGGGAAACGGGCTGCAGCTGTTCCTTCCCGGACGGAATAAGCCGCTGTATGAACCTGGTCAAATCGAACACGGTTTATTGCGTCCATGGATTTCAGAAAGTCCTCCTCGCTTTCTCCGGGAAATCCGACTATGAGGTCGCTCGTTATCCCCACTTCCGGAAGGCGCGCGCGGATTTTTTCGACAAGGGCGAAGTATTCCTCTCGCGTATATTTTCTGTTCATTCTTTTAAGCACTTCATTGCTGCCCGCCTGTATCGGAAGATTTATTGACGGGCAGATTTTGGGCTCTTCCGCCATTGCCGTTATTATTTCATCCGAAAAATCCTGAGGCAAAGAGGTCACAAAACGTACAAGTTCAATCCCGTTGATTTTCGCCACCTCCCTGAGCAGGTTTGAAAAGCCGGGATAGCTGTTGACGTTTTGTCCAAGAAGAGTTATTTCAATCACGCCGTCGTCCGCAAGCATACGCGCCTCCTTAATTATCTCGCTGAAAGGTCTCGACAGAAACCTGCCGCGCACGTAAGGCACTATGCAATAAGTGCAAAAATTATCGCAGCCGTGAGCTATCGTTACGAAAGCTCTCCAACGGTTAAGCCGGGAATACGGAGTCTCTCCAAGCTCTATGTCGGTGAACGCGCGCGGATCGTCATCCAAAAGCGCCACCTTGCCCTTCGTGTTGACTTGCGATAACGCGGACTCAAGCGCGTCCGGGACGCGCCCTATATTACGAGGGCCGGCTACAAGGCGCACCCATGGATAGCGCGACAACATTTTCTTTCCTATATTCTGAGCTATACATCCGGCAACGGCGACAACAGGCCGCCTGTATTTCTCCCACGACGGCGAATATCTGCCAAGTTCGCTCCATACTTTTTGTTCCGCTTTATCGCGGACGCTGCAACCGGTGAAAATAACAACGTCCGCGCGTTCTTCGTCCGCGCATTCCGTCCAACCTCTATTTTTTAGCGCCGTCCTTAATTTGTCGCTGTCATAAACGTTCATCTGACAGCCGTAAACTTTCATTGTGAAATTTATCATTATTATCTCCTCGAATACTTGAGTGTCATATATTATAATATCGTATTGCTTAAATAAAGATTAATTTGAAGGTGGGTTTTAAACATGAGTAAATATAAAATTGGACTGGTTCCCGGCCCCGTAAGCATCCCCGAGGAGATACGCAGAGCATATCTTGCTGAATTTGGGAGCGCTGATCTTGAAGAGGACTTTTTCCAATTATACGAAAAAAATGAGCGTACGCTCCAGCAAATCCTTAAAACAAAAAATAGAATAGCTATAATGTCCGGGGAAGCCATGTCAATTCTTTGGGGGGCGCTGAAGAGCACGACGGATCAAGGCAGTAAATTGCTTTGCGTAGCTAACGGGCTTTTCAGTTTAGGATTCGGAGAAATGGGACAGGATATGGGATTAAACGTTGAAATGCTTGACTTCGGGCTAAACAGTATCCCCGATTTCGATGAAGTAAGAGAAGCTGCGCGCCTTTATCGCCCGGACATCATAACCGCAGTTCACTGCGAAACCCCAAGCGGAACATTGACTCCATTGAAGGAACTGGGGGAGATTTCGAGAGAAGTTGGAGCGGTATTCATAGTTGACTTTGTGGCAAGCGGCTGCGGCTGTCCTGTCGATGTTGACTTAAACAACATAGACATAGGATTGCTGGGCAGTCAAAAGGTTCTTTCAATGCCTCCGCATCTTTCAATAGCGACGGTGAGCGACCGCGCATGGCGGAAGATATCAGCGGTTAATTACGCTGGTTACGATGCCCTTAAGCCATGGAGGAACGGCGTTCAGAACCGCTATCTTCCGTATACCCATGACTGGCACGCAATGAGCGCTCTTGAAGCATCACTTAATCTGATAATGCAGGAAGGAATAGAAAAAGTCTACGAGCGTCATGAACGCGTGGCGAAGATTTGTAGGGACGGCGTGCGAGCTCTTGGGCTTGAGCTTTTCCCGATAAACGAGAGTATTTGTTCACCAACGGTAACCGCTGTAAACGTCCCGCCAAATACTGACTGGAAAACTCTAAACGACAAGCTGCGTTCCGAAGGCGTGGTACTTGGCGGAAACTACGGCCCTCTTGCCGGAAGAGTTTTCCGGTTCGGGCATATGGGAGCGCAGGCGCAGGAGGAACTTGTCGTAAGCGCGCTTGAAGTTCTTAAAAGAGTTCTATAGAACGAAGCCTTAATTAAATATATTTTATCGTTTTTGCGATAGAAATGCTCAGGTTCAAAACTCATGTATAGATGTCTTTTTATACTTTTTCGAGATTTCAAGATAATAGCGACAGATATGAGAACGAGTTGTCATAATATCGTGTATAATTATGTATGAAGCATAAGATTTATTGACGGAGGATGCCAGTTTTGAAAAGATTTTTAAAAAGTACATTTTTTTTCATGTTTGGCCTATCTGTCGGATTAGCATTAAGTTGGACTTCGTTTTTAGAAGGGACAATGAAACTTATAGTAACACTAACTGAAACAGCTTTTGGTCCATGGGTATTGGCATTTTTCACTTGCGCTGTGATGGTTATATTTTTGGTTTCTTCTATCGTCTCTAGAATTGCTATTTTTTTTGAAAACACGTTAAAAAGTACAGAAGAAACACGTCGAGATACTATAAAAGAATGTGTGAAATTAACTTTTTTAGAGCTTGAGAACACAAAAAAAAGAAATACTCAAAAAAACTCAAAAAAAGGATGTGACTAAGACAATGGATAACTTTTATTCCACAATTAGCATTATAGCGGTATTTATAGTATGTGTTTTGCTGATTTATGGGTATTACTACCTGCGTATTAGTTCATATACAAAAGCATTAACAATGCTTTTTAACTTTACGGCAAAATCAAGGCGTTATTCCCTTGAAGGTAAAACAGAACTTATTGAACTGGAGAAAAGCCTCCAGTGGTTTATTCCTTACTTGGATGCAATAAATCCGCTGAGTGCTCTGGATAGAGACATGTTACCCAAATTAGCGTTCAAGAATATTCCGTCCAATAGTGCGTATAAAAACTTGCTAAAAAGTATTCCAGAGGATATTCGGCAAGACGTAAGCAATATGTATTCGTACATTTGCTTTTGTTGGTGGACCCGCTCTTTTGTGCTTTTTCTTTTTTTGCTTCTTCTAATAATTCTAACAACGCTTTTTTATGGTATTAGATGTGAATTGAAAGAAATTCAAGCGCCTTCAACAGCTCCTTTACCTTCAACAGCCCCTTTATTGGAGAAAATAGCTGTAAAACCTGGATTTTCATTCTTTTTTATAGCTTTGCATTGAGTACTAGCCTTCAAAGTATAAATGAACTATATAGCGGGCAAATGCCCGTTTTTATTTTGCTTTTACTGTATTTTGAGTGCAGCAAGCTCCGGGCAGGAGGAACTCAAATGCCAATATATAAAGAAATAACATGCGCGATGGCTTGCAACAAATTAAAACCAAGATTTCATTTCACGTGGGATTTGAACATCTACCGCGGCTGCGAGCACGGATGCAGGTATTGTTTTGCGGTTTATTCTCATGAATATCTGGGAAATGAGAAATTCTTTGAACATGTTTTTGTAAAAACGAATATTGCTGAAAGTTTGGAAAAACAGCTCTCAAGCCCGTCATGGAAACACGAAATAGTGAATATTGGGGGAGTAACCGACAGCTATCAGCCTGCTGAAAGGCAATATAGAATAATGCCGGAAGTTCTGCGTTTAATGATTAAGTACAGAACTCCCTGCATTATTTCAACAAAGTCGGATTTGATATTACGGGATTACGACTTAATAGACGAGCTGTCAAAAATAACTTACGTTAATATCGCAGCGACAATAACCTGCAAAGACGAGAATACACGCGCAAAAATAGAGCCCGGCGCCGTCTCATCGGAAAGACGGCTGAAAGCCTTGCGCGAATTCTCAAAAACAAGCGCCTCAACAGGCCTGCACCTTATGCCGATAATCCCATACATCACTGACAGCTATGAGAACATAGACTGGATATACGCGAACGCTAAGGACGCCAATGCTTCATACGTACTGCCATGTGTCATGAACCTGAGAGGCAAAACAAGAGTCACTTTCTTCGATTTCATAAAAAATGAATTTCCGTACTTGTATGATTCACTGCAAACCCTGTACAAAACAGGCGGAGCTTCAACAGAATATAAGGGCAAACTTTACAAAACTGTAAACGACATTAAGTACAAATATCAAATGTCCGGAAATTATTTAAAATTAATAGAAGAAAAACTCAAAGATACCACGCCTAGGCAGTTGTCACTATTTTAAGCTTGTTTGTGTTCCTATAAAGACAAAAGACAAAAAGATTTTTACCGCGAACCACACGAACCACGCGAACAAAAACCAAAACCTATATACAGGATTCATTTTTGCTTACTGATTATGCTTCCATGAACCGATTTATGATTTCACCTTTTCACAAAATAAACAAATTTCTTCAGCTTTTTCGTATAATTCTTCCATTTCTGTATCCCATAATTCCAGCTTCTTCACATATTTAGTTAACGGTTTAAAATATGGATCCTCAAATATACAGGTCGCTACAGCTGCGCTATACTCTGATTCTGGCTGGGCTTCTTTCAGTAGGCCCTTTACACCATTTCGAATGTCGTATTTTGATTCCCCTTTTTTTTCTTTTCTATTGCAAATTCTTTTCGCTTCACAAAAAAGACTCTGTAAGGATTTGCTTGCTTCATCTGTAATTTCATGCCTTTTTTGCACAGCTTCAGTTCTATTAAGATCTAAAACCGTCTTTGTCAGATTCCCTTTTGAAGAATTGTTTTTGGAGCGATAAAAATCACGATAAAAGAATAAATACTCGCGGGGGTCTTCATATCTTGGATTTATAATCGGTTTCAATTTTGTATCGTGCGATCTTTTGTTTCCGTTACATGTTTTACAGGCGGGGAGTAAATTTGTCCATGAAACAACTTCCTCAGGGTATTTACATTTGGGGTGGTAATGATCAATATTCATCTCTTTGTCATCTTTGCCTAACTTGCCCTCACAATAACAGCATTTTCCATTTGACATCTGCTCAAGCCTATCTTTTATGTATTTTTCATTCCAAACGTGTTTGGTTATGTTAATTTTTTTTGATTCGATATATTCTTTTGTTTTTTTATCCACAACTTCATTCGTCAATTCCGGCGGTCTTTCCATATCATCAATCTTAATCATCGACAAGACCGCCAATCGCCGCCAGTTTGAGACGTAATATTTTCAGCATTGGATTGCTTTCATGCATCATTTGTTTCAACTCACAATAAACCTTGCTGGCACTCACATTGTCTTCCTGATTGGTAAGCCTGTCAAATTCATTGATTTTTTCGGAAAGAGGCTTTGACATATCGTCATCCTGACCTAAAATAACCGTCAATATTTCTCGGAGCGTCCAACCTTGTATACCATTTACAACATCTTTGGGAGATATAACTACTTCAGTATGTTCCAAATCATATATCACGGCGTTCTTCGCTGTATTTAATATAAACGTTGAATGTGTGGCGATGATAAACTGGATTTGCGGGAACATTTTAATTAGGCTTGGCATAAATACTTTTTGAAGCGCCACGTGCAAATGTAGCTCCGGTTCGTCAATTAGCACAAGTCCTTTTGCCGTTTCCGGCTCGCCGCCTTGTTTATGTATGGCGCTGCGGAGGGCGCCATAGATGCCCAGCAGCGCTTTGTATCCATGCGGTAACCTGTGTAAAGGATGTTCCCTTCCACTTTCTTCCCGCAGATAAACATCCGTATCTCCTTTGAAATAGAAAGCGACATCGGTATTAATTTCTAAAAGTTCTTTAGTGGCGCTTTCAAATGAACTGATGATCTGCGCGTATTTGACGTTTTCCCTTGATTGTTCGTTCGCTTTTATCTTCAATCCTTGAAGAAACCCGCTCAAGTCGCTGATCCGACTGTCACTGAGCCTGTCATTTGCGGGAAAGTAACAATAAACCATGTTCTCTTTTCGAAAATACTCTCTGAAATCAGATATAAAACTATCTTTTTCATGATCAAAAAACTCAAGCGCAAGTACAGACGTTGAAAGATTATGCTTCTCTTTGTCTTCTTCAAAATCATTCAAGCATTTATCGACTGAATCCAACAGCGCTGTCTTACCGCTGCCATTTTTCCCGGTAATAATGAGATGCTTGTATTGTTTACCGGGAAACTCTATGGATAGGCTGCTTAAATGGGCGAGCTTATTTATGCTTATGCGCTCAAGATGCGTACGGAACAATACGCCGCAGTAACGCCGCACAGTTGTTTCGAGTGCCGGAGTAGTGAATATCGCATTTTTGAAAGAGCAACCCGTTATGTGCAATCCGGGCCAGTTCTCGATGCTGTTAATACGCTCCCACGTAGCGGCGTCCCACAAAATTACAAGGCCGTTGTCGTCACCCGTCGCGATTCGCTTCCCGTCGGGGCTGTACACCGCGCTTAACACCCAATTACTGAGTCCCTCCAGTATCTTGACAAGCGAACCGCTCTTTGCGTCCCAAACGCGCGCAGTGTTATCATCCGAAGCTGTGATGATATAACGACCGTCGGGGCTGTACGCCGCGCTGTTCACCCAACCACTGTGCCCATCCAGAATCTTAAAAAGCGAACCGCTCTCTTCGTGCCAGACAAGCACGGTCCCATCATGCAAAGCTGTGACGATATAACGGCCGTCGGGGCTGTACGATGCGCTGGTCACAATATTGCTATGCCCCTCCAGAGTTTTGACGTGCTCGCCGCTCATAGCGTCCCAGACGCGCGCGGTATTATCTTCCGAAGCTGTGACGATATTACGACCGTCCGGGCTGTACACTGCGCTTGTCACCCTTTTGCCGTGTCCCTTTAAGGTTTTGACGTGCTCGCCGCTCTCTGCGTCCCATACGCGCGCGGTTCTATCGTACGAAGCTGTGACGATATTACGACCGTCCGGGCTGTACGCCGCGCTGATCACCTTGTTACTGTGCCCCTCCAGAATCCTGACAAGCTCGCCGCTCTCTGCGTTCCAGACGCGCGCGGTGTTATCATACGAAGCTGTGACGATATTGCGACCGTTCGGGCTGTACGCCGCGCTGATCACCTTGTTACTGTGTCTCTCCAGGGTTTTGACGAGCTCGCCGCTCTCTGCGTCCCAGACGCGCGCGGTATTATCATCAAACGAAGCTGTGACGATATTACGACCTTCGGGGCTGTACACAGCGCTGGTCACACTTCGTCTGTGCCCCTCCAGAGTTTTGACGAGCTCGCCGCTCTTTGCATTCCAGACGCGCGAGGTGTAATCTTCCGAAGTAGTGACGATATATCGACCGTCGGGGCTGTACACTGCGCTGATCACACTTCGTCTGTGCCCCTCCAGAGTTTTGACGAGCTCGCCGCTCTTTGCATTCCAGACGCGCGCGGTGAGATCTTCCGAAGCTGTGACGATATTACGACCATCCGGGCTGTACGCCGCGCTGGTCACCTTGTCACTGTGTCCCTCCAGGGTTTTGACGAGCTCGCCGCTCTCTGCGTCCCAGACGCGCGCGGTGGTTTCATACGAAGCTGTGACGATATAACGACCGTCAAGGGGGCTGTACACCGCGCTGGTCAAAAAGTTACTGTGTCCCTCCAGGGTTTTGACGAGCTTGCCGCTCTCTGCGTCCCAGATTCGCGCTGTTTTATCACTCGAAGCTGAGACGATAAAACGACCGTCGGGGCTGTATACCGCGCTGGCCACCCTGTTATTGTGCCCCTCCAGAATCCTGACAAGCGAACCGCTCACTGCGTCCCAGATACGTGCGGTGTTATCATCCGAAGCTGTGACGATATTACGACCGTCCGGGCTGTACGCCGCGCTGGTCACCTTGTTACTGTGCCCCTCCAGAATTCTAACAAGCTCGCCGCTCTCTGCGTCCCAGACGCGCGCGGTTTTGTCAAGCGAAGCTGTGACGATATAACGACCGTCAAGGGGGCTGTACGCCGCGCTGGTCAAAAAGTTACTGTGTCCCTCCAGGGTTTTGACGAGCTCGCCGCTCTCTGCGTCCCAGACGCGCGCGGTATTATCACCAGACGTGACGATATAATGGCCGTCGGGGCTGTACGCCGCGCTGTTTACAAAGTTACTGTGCCCCATCGGTAATAAACTGTTTGCGGACAGAATGGCGCCATCAAATTTTGTTGTCCCCGCATTTGACGAGAAGCGTATGCCGTTCATCGGAACGCGGGACAGATCCAGCTGGGTTAAATCCTCGCCGATAATCTGCCCTTGCCGCGCTTCTTTCCAGCAATTGATGACGTTCGAGAGCGCGCGACCCGTCTCCGAATGCTTACGCCCGCGCATGGCGTCTACAGCTCTGTGCAGTTCAGTTTTTTTATTAGACAGCTGCATATTTTCGTGCTCGCCGAAGCATTCGCCCAACATTTTCGCGATGCTAGGCGTAAACGCCCTGCCGCTCAGAACGTCGGGCAAGCCGAAATCTGTTTTGTAATTATGTTTTTCCATAAGTTTCCGCATGTAGGACGCTGAAAGGTAGTCGCGGAAATATTGGTGGCGGAAGATATAGTTTTCATCTTCCGCCAACAGAACGTGGTGTTCGTTTATCAAAAGCTGCGCGTATTCCAGCGCGTTGCCTTTATACTCGTCAGTGATGGCATTTAGTGCCTGCAGGACGCCGAAAAAATCCTTTTCCGCTTCGTCAAAGCTGTTTTTGCCGTGAGAGTCAAGAAATTCCTGAATGAGTACTCTCAAACGTTCTCTTGGCATGGAGTATTTCCCTTCGCTTTCCAATTTGTACGCTATGTACGGGGCCAAATACAGCAAGGTAAAGGCGGCCTTCGTTATTTTATCTTGATCTCTGTGGGCGGCCAGTTTACCTATTTGGCAGGTCATATAGTTACGCAGTATTTCCGCGACGGTACGGTTTTCGATGAAGTCGAAAAGTTTGGGGAACTTCTTCTCAATTTGCTCCCTCGAAATTGAGGTGTTTGCGTACAGTGTGAGCATCATGGGGTTCCGCAATACGTCAAGCATCCCCTCGTCATATTTGAGCGTCAAGCTGGACAGGTATTCCTTGATTGTTGCTTCCTCCAGCGGCTGGAGATGGAATGCCCGCAAACCGGTAAATCCGTGCGGCGTACGGAAATCGTACCGCGAGGTCAGAACGACCTGAATGTTATCGCGGTTCATATAGTCCTTTATCTCGCTGACAATCGGGCGGTTGTCCCTTGTTATTTCATTAAAACCGTCCAGCAGCAGCACGGTTTTTAGATCGCCCGCTTTATTTTGCAGGTCAATTCCGTATTTGTCCTTGACGAAGTTGTAAATGAATTTTGGCGTCCCTTCTATGTTGTATTCGTTCAGAGGAACATAGACGGGCAATTTTCTGTTCTTTTCCGCAGAAACAAGCTCATGCTGCCAGACCCGGAGCAGGGACATTGTTTTGCCCATGCCGCCTTCACCGATAAACAATATATGCCCGTCTTCGTCGAGAACACAACGGACAACATTCTTCGGCGTTTCATTAGGGGTTTCGTTTCCACGCTCCGAGAGGGCTGTAGTTTCAAATGGCTTGATTGTTGCAAGGAGCGTATCGTCGTGTTTAACATATGAAAATCGCCCTCCTTGGCTTAATTGTTGGTCGTAGTATTTTTGCGATTGATCGAACAACAGCTTTCCCGCTGCGCTTTTAGGCTTGTCAACGCCGACTGCCGCGCTAAGCCCGAGGCGGTTGAAGCAAAATGTATTGTTGTCGCTTGACAGTTTTGAATGCAGTCGGAAGTCTTCGCCCCAACTTTGGTCGCCGTTTTCGGCATAACTGTAAGGCGTTACGGTCAATTGTCCGGCGCCGTTGTATATGCCGTGCATGAAAACAAGTTTGGAATACCCGTCGATCATGCCGCCGCCGCATGTGATTTGATGGATTTCGTAAGGTGATGTGTTAAAAGACGAATAACTCGCGCGGTGCGAATGCCCGCAAAGATACATGTCGACTCGATTCTCGAATAATCCGCGCATGCGGTTTTCTTCCTCTGGACGAAAATAATCTTTGCCGTGATGCCCCAAAACGATGGTTGGCAGGTTATGCCGGGCTTTGTCAAATAAAAAATGCAGTCGGCTCTCAATGATATATAGATTTTTGATGTCGTTCCCGTCGCAGGAAGTCAGGCATGTGTTGAGGACAAACAGATTCAATTCGTCTAAGGGGAAAAAACGATGCGCGTTTTGAATTTCATTTATTGGGAAATCATAGCCACAGATATCCCGGTAAGCTTCCAGGTATTCGTTCATCCCGGCCTGTGTGAGGAGTATTCGGGATTCCTCGTCCCTCATCTCCCGCTCAAAGGCTTCTGGTGGATTAACATCTTGTCTTATTTTTTGAATAATACTTTCCCGATTTTTCCTGCCGCGCTTGATATCATGGTTGCCCACCGCCCAAAAGACACGTTGTTTGTCGTCTTCCGGTAACTTAACCGCTCCCCGCAGTTTGCCCATAAAGTCTCTGGTATCTGTGTAGTCGCATTGATTGGCGATATCCCCCGCGATAAAAATATAATCACTCTGAAATTCTTTCTTTTTCAAGAATTTATTTAAACGGCTAAGCGCTTGCGTTAAGTTGAAATTTTTATCCTTATGGCTATGTAAGTCAGAAAAAAGTAAAAATTCAAAACCATCGGTATTAGCATGAGACATCTTCTACACGCTCCTTGAATGCAAAATCAAAACGCCGTCGCAGATAAATTTTTCTTAACGCTATATTTCTCAGTAAAGCTATGTCGCGATGATGTTAAGATAAAAGAAAAATCGACTTTTTAGTCTTCTTCCAGAAGTTTTTTTGCCATGTTTCTTCCAAGTTGGGCGCAGGATTCCAGGTCGTCGAGTTTTGGCGACGCGAATACTTCCGGCTCGGGTTCTACTCTGTCCCAGCCAAGCTCGTTGGCGTAGCAGCGAAGGGCGTCAAGTCCGCCTTTGCTCCAGCTGTAGCTTCCCGCTAGTCCCAACACATGGTTCTTTGGCTTGCGGTTTGCAAGTTTGCTGAAGAAATCCGACATTGGCGGGAAAAGTCCGCCGTTATATGTGCATGAGACCGCGACGAGCCCTTTCATTTTCCAGAAATCGCGAAGCAGGTACGACGCGTTTGTACGGGAGACATCGTAGAGAAGGGTATTTGAAAATCCGCTCTCCGCAAGCCCCCTGCAAACTGCCTCCGCCATACGTTTGGTGTTTCCGTACATGGAACCGTACACCACCATGGCGCCGCGCTCATTTTCGTACCGGCTCCAGCGGTCGTACAGTGAGATAACTTTCTTGACATCCTTACGGAAAAGAGTCCCGTGAGCGGGGCATATCATTTCGAGCTCAATTCCGCCCAGTTTTTTAAGCGCTGCCTGCGTGGTCGAACAATATTTACCTACTATTGTCGCAAAATATCGCAGCATCTCGTTTTCCCAGCGTTCGGAATTCTTCTGGTCGTCAAAAATCCCTCCCTCGTGAGCTCCGAATCCTCCGAAAGCATCGGATGAGAAGAGGATCTTCGCTGAAGCGTCGTAAGTGACCATGCTCTCAGGCCAATGAACCATCGGGACGGTCGCAAAAGTAAGTACATGACCTCCTATGTCGAAAGCAGCGCCGTCCTTGAACTCGACGGTGCTACCCTCGGAAAACTCTCCGTAAAAGCCTTTTAGAAGCGGAAATGTTTTTGGATTACCTATGAGCTTCATGTTTGGGTATGCAAGCAATAGGGAAGTTATCGCGCTCGAATGGTCGGGCTCCATGTGGTTTATAACGAGGTAATCGACCGGTTTTTCTCCTATCACGCTTTTTATTTTCGCCAGATAATCGCTGAACCATGGGCCCTTGACAGCATCTATTACGACCGTTTTATCCCCTTCGATAACATAAGCGTTATACGCCACGCCCTGAGGAAGCGGCCATAACGCCTCAAAAATATCGGTCTCCCTGTCGTTGACTCCAATCCAGTGAATCCCGTCCGTTATTTTTATAGCCTTATCCATAAGTTAAAACCTGCCTTCTAAAAAATTAGAAACGAGCACAAAAAACTCTCCCTTCGCCCTTACATTAATAAGGTAAAGTGATTTGCCAGTTATTGGCTATCTATTCCGAATTATATCATCTACTACAAATCTTCCCCGCGTTTTTCGAAAATCTTCAAATCTTTGTCGAATTGGGTTGTAAATGATGGCTTTTTCATCAGAGACCCAATTTATTGAACATTTCGTCTGCATTATTAAATTTACGCAGAAAACTTTCACTTCACAAGCATAAAGACGATATCTTCTCCATCATAAGGTATATTTACGTCCATACTGCCAAAAATTGCTTTGCCGACGTGTGCGTTCAGTTTTATTGCCTCAGCTTTGCGATCCTGAGAGGAGTATCCGGATACCGCAAGGTTATGCCCCACCCACCATTTCCCGTCAGATTCAATAAAAAGATACTCTTCTGGCTTATTTATGTATTTTAGGACGCTGTCAAGATATGGCGCCAATAGTTCAATTTCAAGCTTAATCGTATCCAGTTTATCCGAATTATTGTAGAGAAACATAATAGCCGCCACTTTCAAGTCGCGCAATTGTCTAATCAAACGGTTCCCGCGATGATTTGGGTCGCCTCCAGGGACGCTTGAAATGGCAGCCAACACTATCCATCCTAATAATATGAATACAAGAATACAGCCCCATTTAGATGAACTTTTTCCTGTTTTTGTCACGATATTAGTCCCTCCTACTTGCCTGCTTCTTCCAGTCTCTTGAGTGCTTCGGTATTTCTAGTGTTCTGGTATTTTTGAGAATCTTTACCCCTATGTCATAATTTTGACAGTTCAAGGTTTATCGCACAGACGGCAAAATGTCGCCCCAACAGCCTTCTGTTTAGCAATTCAAAGTATTTAGCGCGGGCGGCTACAAGCCGCCCCTACAATTTTCTGTTTATCAATTCAAAGTATTTGGCGCAGACAGCAAAATACCGCCCCTATCTCTGTCTTTGTCTTTTGTTTTTTAATTCCGAATTCCGAATTCCGAATTGCCTTTCCGCCGCCTCGCCTTCATATGCTATCCATTCGGGAAGATTTGGAAAGTATTCGTAAAATGACTGCGGCGAGTAACTTTCCTTACGATGCAAAAGTTCTTCCGGTAGCAAGCGGTTATCAGCGCAAAAGTACCATTTACCCTCCATCAGAACTGCCCAGTCTCCGTTTCGGTATTCGACGCAGCTGATTTTTTCCGGGTAAGCTTTGGATAGAGACTTCATAATTTTTTCGGCCTGCTCAACTGAGGGATTGGCGCAGGCCGCTTTGACGCGCCATAGTGAAGAGACAGGAAAAATCTCCGTTCCGGCTGACAGGAGCAGGTACAATACGATCAGATTTGCTGGAAGTATTTTTTTCACGTTTTATCGCTCCTATCCGTTGCACGCCTTTCATTTACAACATCCTGCCTTTTGTCCTTGCCTTTTATCTTTTATCTTTTATCTTTTATTTTTATCTTTTGCTAATCCCTAATCCCTTATCCCTGTCTTTTATCCCTAATCCCTGTTTTTTATCCCTATTCTTTCCAGCGACTTTTCCATATTGTTTGCGAGCAGTGCGAGGTCTTCCGCCCCGCGCGTCATTGTTTCCGCGTCCGAGGAGACGCCGCTTACGCCAAAGCGAATATTTTCACTGGCTTTAGCTGTGTCAGCAACCTTCGTGGTGATATCCTGCACTTCTCTCGCTATTTCCTCGCTTGATCCAGCCTGCTCCTTTGAGACGACCGCAAGCGACTGCGTACTTTCGGCGATTCTTCCAAGGATCGAGATCATATTGCCAATCAGATCCTTCGTTTTAACTGAGAGGGCTTTAGCTTCCTGAGACGCCTCCGCGTTACGTTGAGACATTCCGACGACGTTCACGAGATCGTTTGTTATGGTTCCTGCAAGCGAGGCGATATTTTTCGCTGCGACATTGCTGTCCTCCGCCAACTTCCGCACTTCCTCGGCGACGACCGCGAAGCCCCGCCCGGACTCGCCGGCGCGCGCCGCCTCAATAGCAGCATTGAGCGCGAGAAGGTTAGTCTGATCGGCGATACCTCCTATCTCGGCGACGAAATTCTGTATCTGCTGAGCCTTCTCGCCCAGTTCGCGGACGCTCTTCGCTGCAGTGGAAGCGTCGGTAGCCACTTCTTCGATACCTGCCACTGCTTTAACAACAGATTCCATACCATTTTTTCCAGCTTTCATCGCTTCGTCCACCTGCACTGCGATATTTGTGCCGCTCCCCGCTGTGGTCTGTATTCCGGCGGTTACTTCCTCAACAGATGCGTTGGCGGCCTCTACAGCAGAAGCAAGCATCGTCAGGTTATCCCCAACCTCGTTGACATTGATGCTTAATTGATCCACGGATTCTTTCGTCCTCAATGCCAACAGAGTGAATTTCTCCGCAGCTGCTACGATTTTTTCATTCATCTGTATTGAGCCTGCGTACATGGAACTCATGTTTTCCATCATCTTGTTCAAGTGTTCTTCCAGCGTGCCGAACTCGTCGTGTTCCGTGATGTCTATCCTTCCGGAAATATCTCCTTCGGCGGCTCGTAGCGCGAAGTTGTTGATTTTTCTCGCGACCCTGCGGATATACGCGACGGTAAAGAATATGAGGAGCGCAACAATGATCAAACCGGCTATCGGCGCCGCCGCGCTTGCCAGAATCAGATTTCGTATGTTGGAGGATATTTCATCCTCGTCTATCATTATAACCATTATCCAACCCGTTTCGGGTATAGTTTTATAGAATATCCGGCTCATCTTCCCCGAAGTGTTGACAACTTCGACTCCCTCTTTGGATGAAAGCGCGCGGCGGCCAAAATCCGCCATTCCGTCCTTTTCGCCTGTTATCTTGTCTTCAAGTTTTCTGCTGTCGTCATAAAAGGCAACGTATTCGCCGCCCGGGCCTAGAATGAAAGCTTTTCCCGTCTTGCCTACGGTCATTTCCTTTGCGATGTTCTGAACGTCGGATAAGTCCATGTCCGTCGTGGCAACTCCTTTCATCTTGCCTGCAGAGTCAAAGAAGGGCACTGTCGAGGTTATCATCGTCACCTTAGGAACGGGATCGAAGTAGACGCTAGACCAGACGGGCTCGCCTTTTGAACCTTTTCCGTTGATGTACCATTCCTCTTCGTGGAAATTCACGGTGCTGGCATAATCCGCTTCGTACTCCACAACGCCATTGTTCAGGCTGGCGTATGGACCGAAATATTGCTCATTACGATACGCAAATGGTTCGTACCATATCCCTCCGCCCATCGTGTTTTTATTAAGCGGGATGGATTTCATGAGGAAATTTTTCATCTCGTCGCGTTCGATAGCTTCATCGGTGCAGAGTTCCGCGTAAAGAGCAAGGCTTTTAGCGACCGAGGCATTCAGTAAAAATTCCCCCCGAATCTCAAGCGTCGAACGGTCCAGAAACTCGTTCATTTTCTCGTTGATCTGATCGTTTATTTGGCTTCCAGTTTCTTTTGAAATAACTATTACGAAAATGATAACCGAAAGAGAGATTGTCAAAACAACTGGAACAAGTATGCGCGCCGAGATGCTTTTAAATTTCATTATCTACCATCCTTTCAATTTTGTAGTTTTGAAAAGCTGATTCTAGCATTTTATATTGTTTTCGACTGAAAGCTACACTAAATTTACGAACAGAAACGGACATAAAAAGTTAAAATTTAGCTTCCTTCAAAATACGTAAAGCAATATATTGAACAATGCCTTAAATATGCTATACTATTCGCGAAAGGGGAGATATTAATGGCGCACGCTACGGTTAATTTCCGTATGAATGAAGAATTAAAAAAAAGCATGGAACAAGTTTGTAGAGAAATGGGTTTGAGCATGACCAACGCCTTTACAATCTTTGCAACCAAGGTCAGCAGGGAAAAGAGAATCCCATTCGAGGTGTCAGTCAGCCAGATTAACTCTGAAACAAACATGAAACGGCATCGCAAAACAATCGCAGATATAGAGGCTGGTGAAGCGGCAGAGCATTAATTAATTGAGGTTGAAGTCACAACAAAAGTTATAGAAGACAAAATACTTTGAATTGTCCAAGGTGTGCATTGTGCTACTAGCTTGGTCAGAGTTTGGAGTTCCATCCTTGAATGTGGTATTTCATTTCTTCAATGCCGAGGATACCATAGGCGAAGCCTTTTTTTACCAGTTCTTCGGGCAGGAATTCGTCGTATTTCTCAAACAGCAGAACTTCCCCCCTATATATCAATTCCATCGGCTCAAGCGGTTGCTTACTTGCATCGTTCAAAATACTGAAAAATTCCTCTTTCGTCGCGCTCATCCTGAATTGAATGAAATATGGTCTTGACGAGTCCATGGCTGACAAGCCCAGCGCGGGCGCGCATTTGATTTTGATGAACCGTTCAAGCGCCAGAAACGCGTATGTTCCAAGCCACGGGAACAAACACCACATATCGCCGCCAAGACATATCAGGGAATCTTCGGTCATCCCTGAATTGACGGCTGTGTGCCTGGCTTCGCCAAGCCTTGCGACCGCATTTTTCATCAGATATGGATAGACAGCGCGCTCGCGCAAAATGTCCTTCATTTTCTCGAGCACTCTCGTGTTGATATCACCGGGGCACTGCCCGAAATACGCGGGCACTTTGCCCTTGACCTGCGCGCAGTACACCAGACGACGTTTGTGGTCTATTTCCTCAACGACCCATACGTGCCCCGCCAGTGCTATTTTTTCGCCGACGGGCGGCGGCATCACTATCGTGCCCAATTCCTGAGATTTACTGCGGACGGTGTATTCCTCGTTTTCTTTAAACACGGCGTAAAACTTATAGGAGTTCGTCTGCCTCTCTCCCGCTAAACCGACGATGAGTCCGCCCGTTTCAGTCTTCTGAATGTGATCGGTTAACAGGAGATGTCTCAGTAAAATTTTATAATCGTCCTGCGTTATTCTGTGAAAATAACTCAGCGAAAGCACGCGGGAAGCAAGAGCTCCGGGCGACATTTCCCCGCATGAAGCTAAAGTGCACATAGTTTGGTGATAGAGAAGGCTGAAAGGCAGTCTGTCAAGTTTCGGCGGCTCGACCCAGCGTTCCTGTACGTACAGTTGAACTAGCGCAATACCCTGAAGCAGCGCCCACGGAATAGTCAACGGCAGCATAGCCCTGGTTTCAACCTTTTCCTCACGCATCACGAACCACATCTCGGGCGGCAATTCTCGACGACCGGTACGCCCCATCCTTTGCAGAAACGAGGACACAGTGAACGGAGCGTTTATCTGAAAGGCGCGCTCCAACCTGCCGATATCAATTCCCAGTTCGAGAGTCGCCGTGGTCACGGTCGTCTGATACTGTTCATCGTCCTTCATCACCGCTTCGGCGGTCTCCCTGTACGAAACCGAAAGGTTGCCGTGGTGTATTAAAAATCTGTCGGGCTCGCGCTTCTCTTCACAGTATTGGCGCATCGTCGTTGTGACCGCTTCGCATTCTTCCCTGGAATTCACGAATACGAAACATTTTTTTCCTCTCGTGTGCTCAAAGATATACCCCATGCCCGGATCGGCGTTGACGGGCGCGGTATCCGTGCTCATATCCAAAACCGGCAACGCGTCCGAGACATTCCGGTCATCCGCCGACTGCGCGCCCTGAACGTAGAAATGCTCCATTGAGAGCCGCCACTTGATGCCCTTTGTTTCGATTTTCGGAAAGAGAGTGTTTCTGCCCGTACCTGACGACAAGAATTTTGCAGTGCTCTCCGGGTCGCCTATTGTAGCGGAAAGACCTATCCTTCTCGGGTTTATGCCCGCAAGTTTTGAAAGCCTCTCGATAAGGCACAGAGTCTGTCCTCCGCGGTCGCCGCGCAACAGCGAATGAACTTCATCTATAACGATAAACCGCAGGTCGCCGAACAGACGGGCAATGTCGGCGTGTTTATGGAGCAGCAGGGCTTCCAGCGATTCGGGGGTTATTTGCAGGATGCCGGAAGGACTTTTTAAGAGCTTATTCTTATGAGTCTGCGCAACGTCTCCATGCCAATGCCAGACTGGAATACTCGCTTCGAGGCATAAATCATTGAGACGCATAAATTGATCGTTTATTAGAGCCTTTAGCGGACCTATATAGAGCGCGCCGACGGATTTCGGCATATCCTCCATGAACAATGTCAGAATTGGGAAAAACGCTGCTTCTGTTTTTCCTGAAGCGGTGGACGCGGAAAGCAATATGTTGTCGTCCGTATTGAATACCGCATCGCCCGCAGCAACTTGAATCGCCCGCAGCGACTCCCAGCTGTTACGATAAATAAAATCCTGAATAAACGGCGCGTAACGATTGAAAATGTTCATTATCAATAGAATACTTTATTATCGATTCAATCGCCATAATAACGAATTGTGAATCACTTTGGCAGGATTCACTTTCGCGTGGAATTTTAAAAATTACATCACTGTACTTCATTTGTTGTAAGCTGTCGGACTGCCGCAGACATCGCAAAAACGCGCGTCATCCGGATAGATAAACTTCGTTTTGTGCCAGTCGCACTCATTGTTTGTGCAAATATTTTGAGTCGGTGTTTCTCCATTTACGCTCAACGCCTCCCCGCATTTGAGACAAAACCGTGATTCAACTCTATACTGCTCGGCGCCGCACTTGCTGCATCTGATCATTGTATTCTCAACTCCTTCCAGATTAGTTAACGGCTAAATTGTACCATACCGCTCTCCCTTACATAGAAGAATATAGGTTTCTTTATGGTTCTTTTGGCTAATTGTTTAAAAATACAACTGAAGTTTCATAATTCCGACAATCTCCACTTCTTATATTTTTTTTACTCAAACAGCAGCTTAGTTTTAGCTGAAACAAGCTTGAACGCAAATCCGTCATTAGCAAAAAACTAAACCAAACAAATTGACAAATCTTCAAATATCGCGCAAAATGAAACCATATATATTTTGGAGATGCGTCTCATAATGAGTATTCATTTTCAATGGTCAAACTAATTATTTTTGAGGAGGAGAAAAATTATGAAGAAGTTGATATTGGTTTTTGTGTTAATGGCGTTTGCAGCGACTTCCGCTTGCGCTAGCGTGCTGGATGACCTGCAAACAGATTTTGAGAAAACGGCGCCGAATTACCCCACATCGTCAGGTTCCGCCCCGTGGGCTAAGTCTTCGCAGGCCACAGAATGGGTGAAAATCTGCGCGCAGAATAGCGGCGGACGGATTCGCTACGAGACCATGGGGCACTCAGCAACGGGCATTCCCATACCGCTTGCGATAGTGAGTTACCCCTCTGCGCCCAATAACCCTTCCGACGTCGGCAACCGCTCCAAACTTTGGATTCTGGGCAGTATGCACGGCAATGAACCTTCGGGCACGGAAGGCATACTTTGGTTCCTGCGCGAAGCAGCTCAGGGAAAACACGATGAAATGCTGAAGAACGTGGTGGTATTTTTTAACCCGGTCTTCAATGTCGGCGGTCGTGATAACAATCGGCGGGACGACATGAGTTACGACATAAACCGGGACTTCACCAAGATGGATACCCCGAATGTTGTAAATCTCCTAAAAGGTCACCGCAAGTGGCATCCGCACATTTTGGTCGACCTGCACCATGCAAGCGGCCAGGGGGATAGACACCTTCAGACGTTCAATATAGGAAGAGGCACTAACGTCCATGATGACGTTTACGAGTACAATCAGGCGTTCCTCGACCACGTATTCGGAATGGGAATAGGACAATACGGCGGATACGGGCCGAACAGCGCGGCGGTACAGGCCGCTAATTTCTACATGAAACATATGCAATGGCTCAGAACGAACGCGCCTGTCCCTGTTTTCTCATCCAGCGGCGCTACTACCGTAGCCTTTAATTCAAAAATCTCGGATCATTGCGTACCATATTTGGGCGGCTTTTCTGCAAGCTATCTGTTTGACGACGTAATCTCAAACGACAGGCAAATGACCAGAATAACGCACATCAACCCTGACAATTCGAGGACTACTTTCGCGTATATGACGGCCAAAGGAAGATTTGGCATCCTGTATGAAGTTCCCGCCAGCAACCTCAGGCCCTACGGACTGGCTCACGCGCATTACGCTTCAGTCGGTAGCACTGTGTATCAGGCATCAATAGAGGCGAATGATATGGTTGCCTTCTTTAACAGTAAAGACACCGAATTTGTCGGCAAAACTACCACCGACGGGTCTGTCCCTTTGTCCCTTGGCGAACTTGATGTAAGAACAGGCGTATACGCCGGCAACTGGGACTACACCCCGTCTCCAAGTTCGGCTTTGAACCCGCATGACTTCGGATGGGGCGCAGGAAAATACAGAATAGACGGATACCGTTTGTCCGGCACAGGTAACAACCCTACCGTAAACCGCGCCGCCGATACGGATCTCCGCTCGTTCCTTCCGAATATCTGGAACCACAATGTTCCCGATCCCGGCGAGGCTCATTCACAGCATAGCGCCAGGCCGAGATATCCTCTTAGCATTCGGACGCAAATGGGCGCCTTCTACATTTTTGATGGAAAGGCCGCCAAAGCTGCCGAGGGGCTTATGAGGCACGGGCTCGCAGTTTCAAAACTGACTAGGGACGTCACGATTCCGAGCGGCGCTTTTTCGTTCGTCAACATGGGACGCGAGGATCGATACTGGGGCATAAGCCCGCATTACGGAACCGGATCTGGATCAAGGCTTAACCCAAATCCCTATGAAGGTCATGTTGCTACAAGGATCGAAGTGGGCGATTGGCATCCGCATGACAATTATGTAGCCAAGGCGGGATCCTATGTACTGTCAACCGCACAGCCCTATGGCAGATTCGGGGCTTTCTGGGTAGAGCCTAAAGCTAATGATGGCGCGTTTTTATGGAATTTCTTCGATGACGCGCTGGATAAGAAATTAGAGCTATTCAGCCAGGAGGGCAACCTTCCCGGGCGGCATGGCGGCGCTTCCGGCGAGCCAATCGGAACTCTGGCGGATTTGACGCCGGCATTCATAGATATAGCGAAGGTTTATAGCTATAGCGCCATCCCGGCCGACGCTCTTGTAAGCGTCGCTTTAGCGGAAGACTCAAATGAAAAACCGGACGACGCTTTTGACCCTCCATACGGTGACTTCGCCGGACTGACTGATGATAAGGCAACTGTAGTGAACGCAACCCAGGACGGCAAAAATGGAGACGTCACTATAACTATCAAGGACGCGTGCCTGCACGACGGAATGTGGCTGACGTTCTTCTTCTACGACAAAAACAGCGCCATTGATAAGCCCGCTGCCGCTGTCCTCCAACAGGTTTTTGCAACGAATACGCCCGGAACATACGAGGCGGTTTTCACATGCTCAGAGCTTGAAGAAGCTGGACTTAAGCCAAAAACTGTTTACGCTGTCCATTACAGCAACGAATGGGGAGACATCTTCGGGTTCGGAACCTTCACAAAAGGCAACTTTACATTCGAAATAAAAGAATCGTGGAGAGACATCATCGGATGTGACGCCGGGCTTGGTTTCGGAATAGCGGGGCTTATTGCAGTATTTATGTTCTTAAGGAAGAGAAGCAAATAGTAAAAGCAGTGTGAAGTGTGGAGTGTGGAGTGTGGAGTTAAAGACAAAAGAGAATAAACAATCTTTACTTTTTAACTTCACACTTCACACTGTTATGTCCGCGTAATTAATGGTAATCTATTGATTAAATTTACAAAGGAGTGTGATGAATGTGGGGCGTACGAAAAAACTGAGAATAGGTAATTTTAATGTGAAGGACATTGTGTTTGGCGAAAAGACCTCATTCTATAATGGCGTGCTCACTGTCAATAAGGAGGAGGCTATTGCATGCCTCGATCCGAACAAGGAACTGAAGAACATACAAATACATATTGTTCGTCCGGGTGACAGCACCCGTATCTTACCATGCAAGGTCGCTGTAGAACCGCGCTTCCGTCCGGATGGGCGAAGCACTTTTCCCGGTTTAACCGGACCGCTTGCAAGCTGCGGCGACGGCTCACTTTACGCAATGAAGGGCATAAGCGTTATCAGCTGCGGAAAATACGCGCAGTCATCAGATGGAATGCTCGATATGTCCGGGCCTGGCGCCGGGCACAGTTTTTTTGCCAAAATGGTAAACCTTATAGTATATGCGGAATTAACTAACCCGACAAATATTGATCAGCCTTTCAGGAATGAGGCGCCTCTGAAATTAGCGGCGCATTTTTTAGCGGATTATGTAGCGAAGTCCTTGGCAGGCCAAGAGCCGGAGAATTGGGAATGCTACGAACTGGAACCGGGCGCTGCGGAAGCTGAGAGTAAGGGTCTACCGAGGATTTTATACTATAGCCAAATGAGAGGCCAGGTTGGTAGGGATAAATTCTTCAACGATCAGATATTTGGAATCGACGTTGAAAATATGCTGCCGGTGCTGGTGCATCCAAACGCAGTGTTTGACGGTCAAGTTGCCAGCTTTGGCGGATTGTACGGCGACGGTTTCTATACTTACGCTTACCAAAATCAGCCCGTGCTGAAGCGCCTGTATCAGGAACACGGCAAGACCATTAATTTTTTGGGCGTAGTTTTTTGGGCTTGCGATTCGGCCGATAAGGTCAAACAAACCGCAAAAGTCACGAGCGGCGAACTGGGTTCCATGTTGAGGGCGGATGGCGCTATAGTTCATTCTACTGCGGGCGGAAGTAATTATGATATTGACTTTTTCTATCATCTGGCTGAACTAGAGGACCGTGGAATAAAGACCGTTGGGTTTACAGCGGAGCATAACGGGAAGGCGATGCTTGATCCCAAGGGCGATGCCATCGTTACCGGCGGAGAATCGGGAACAATTTTTGAGTTTCCTCCTATGGATTTCGTTATCGGGGATATCCAATCTGTGGTGCGTGATTTCTATCATGCCGCATGGACGGTGCATGAGAAATATGGCCCCAGCCTGCGCCCGGATGGTTCACTGATAGTCAATGGCTGTATGATTGTCGACAGCACTAATAACTGTGCCTTCACCACGAAGTCTGTGAAGGATTTCTAGTTCAAACACAATCAAAGGAGGATAGCTAAATGAAAAAAGCGATACATTATATCAATCAATTCTTTGGCGGCGTTGGCGGAGAAGATGAAGCGGACTTCGAACCTATCGTCAAAGAAGGGCCTGTTGGGCCGGGGGTTGCGCTCCAGGCAGAACTAAAAGGCATAGAAATAACGCATACCGTGATTTGCGGCGATAACTTTATGGCAAGCCATAAGGACGAAGCGACAAAGCGCATAATGGAATTTTTGGCAGGCAGGGAATTTGATATTTTCCTGGCGGGCCCCTCCTTCCGCTCCGGTCGTTACGGCGTGAGCTGCGGGGAAATTTGCAAATTCGCTAACGAAACTTACGGCGCGCCTGCTGTCACAAGCATGAATGAAGAGAATGCGGGTGTAGAATTATACCGGGAAAACCCGTTTTATATTCTGAAAGGCGGCGCGGGCGCTGCAAAGATGCGCGAAGACATAACCGCTATGGCGTCATTTGCCAATAAGATAGCTGCAGGTGAAGAGATCCTTTGGGCGGACGCTGAAGGTTATTTCTCCCGCGGCGTAAGAAAAGAAGTATTCGTTGACAAGACTGCGGCAAATCGCACGGTGGACATGCTTTTAGCCAAACTCTCAGGCGTACCTTTCGAGACGGAATATAAGATTGAAGTGCGGGACAGAGTAATCCCTTCGAAACCAATTGCCGATCTTAGCAAGGCTAAAATTGCTCTTATTTCTACCGGAGGGTTGGTCCCCACGGGTAACCCCGATCGAATACCGGGAGGCACCGCCACTATCTGGAAACGCTATGATATCTCCAAGATGGACTCCATAAAATCAGGAGAGTTTTACAGCGTACATTGCGGTATCAATACGGATTTCGTAAACGCCGACCCTGAAGTTTTGGTCCCGCTGTCGTCGCTCAGAGAGTTTAAGAGCAATGGAGAAATAAGTGAAGTTCATGAGTATTTCTATTCTACGACCGGCAACCTTGCTGTTCTTAAGGACGCGAGGCGAATGGGGGCGGAAATCGCGGTAACTCTCAAATCCGAAGGGATAGACGGCGCTATTCTAGTCAGCACCTGAGGGAGTTGCACGCGTTGCGGCGCAACGATGGTAAAGGAAATAGACAGGGCTGGAATTCCCATAGCTCACATTACCAACTTGACTCCAATTGCAAAAGTAACGGGCAGTAACCGAATAATCCCCGGCGTTGCCCTCACTAACCCTTGCAGTGATGTGTCGCTTCCTGTTGACGAACAGAAGAAGATGCAGAAAAAGTACATAGCTCGCGCACTTTGGGCAATTTCAACCAATATTAAGGATCAGACGTTTTTCTAAGCAGAAATTGCAGTATGATTATTGTAAAGTTTTTACAAGCATAAATAAAATATGAAAGGGGTTACAATAATGTATCGTTCGAAAAGTTTTGCAGTTGCGCTTATCCTTTGTCTGAGTTTTGTTTTGCTCAGCTGCGGCAGTGTCGCCGCAGCGCCGGCTGAAACTCTCATGATCAAAATCGGCACAGGTTTTCCGGGAGGGTTATGGTATCCCGCTTCCGCTATATTAGCGGCGGAGTTGGAGAGAGCCTTGACAGAAGCCGGTGTCCCCACTCATTGTTCCATTCAGCCCACAGGAGGCGCTTTTAACGTAGCCGCAGTAAACGAGGGCGTGGACATGAAAATGACGCTTACCACATCGCAAAACCAGTTTTTGGCCTATAGTGGACTTGACCCTTATAAGGAACCGTTACAAAACCTACGTTTAGTTGGAACTCAGGAGTTCATGATAACGCAAGTAGTCGTACCGGAAAAGTCCGATATCAAGGATGTCTCTCAACTGAAAGACAAGATAGTTAACGGAGGCAAGTCAGCGTCTACAGACAGAATAATGATGGAAGCGCTCTTAAAAGCTTATGGCATATCGTTCGACGATGTGAAGGCGGCAGGAGGACAAGTCATGGGGTTGGGATGGGACGACGCAGCTGCGATGATGCAGGACGGACATATGGACTGCATAGGCACTTTCGGCGGGCTTATGCCGAGCATCGTGAACCTTATTGTGCAGCCCGGCATCAGATTTTTGAGCCTTGACGACGAGCATATTGATAAACTGCTTGCGGATCCCACCATGCAGGGATTTGTAAAGGCAACCATGCAGCCAAATACTTATGATCACCAGGATTATCCAGTTAATATAGTCGCCGTTCCCACGACTATCCTGTGCAACGCCGAACTTCCGGATGACGTCGTATATATCATCACCAAGACCATCTATGAGTCCGGGTATCATAAGAGCCCTTACGCCGCTACAGAATCGAAAGGCTGGCCGAAGATCTGCAATCCTGAGGACCTGCCGAAAGTCGCGAATATTCCTGTTCACCCGGGCGCTATTAAGTACTTGAAAGAGAAAGGTATTGAGGTTAAATAAGATTTTCAATTAAACAATTTCCACAGAATTTAAGCGGGACTTCATTTTTGACGTCCCGCAATTTTTCTTATAGCAATTGGAATGAAGGAGGAATTAATTAAAATGGCTCATGCGGAAGGACGCCAGATGAGCGCCATAAATTGTTTGCTTAACGCTAAAAAATTCGGGCCGAGGGAATTATTGGCTCTCATCATTGTAAGTTTGTCCTTTGCTTTTATCACTTTCCACCTGTATGCCGGCATGTATGGTCACCCGGAAGCGCATTTTTACAGATCATTGCACTTGACCGGCATACTATTGTTATGCTTTATCATCTTTCCCCTCAACAGACAGTCATGGAGCGATAAGCCCAATTTATGGACGTTGATTGACGTCCTGTGCATCATTCTGACTCTCGCAATGCAGATTTACTACCTTTGGGACATTGACGCGTTTGAATACCGACAAGTCTCGCCTAGCTACATAACTATCTACGACGTCTGTATGGGAATAATCCTCTGGGTGTTGGTGCTGGAAGGCACGCGGCGCGCCCTCGGGCTGCCCATGGTGATTATCGCGCTCTTCTTTACCTTTCAGGCGTTGTACAGCGACAAAATGTTTTGGATTTTCTATGGACCAAACACAAGTCTAAAAGCGCTGACGCTTGATATGTACATGCAGGAGGGCGGCATATTCGGTATGCCCGTCGGCACTATAGCTTCATTTGTGGTGCTATTCCTGATATTCGGCGCATTCATGGAAGAAACAGGCACGGGGCGCACTTTTATCGATTTGGCTTTGGGCGGGTTCGGGGCAAAAGTCGGAGGGCCCGCCAAAGCGGCGGTTGTTGGCAGCGCTTTCTTTGGAATGCTGTCCGGCAGTTCTGTGGCTAATGTCACGACTACCGGTACTTTCACAATTCCATTGATGAAAAATGTGGGCTATCCGAACAAATTTGCCGGCGGGGTTGAGGCCTGCGCTTCAACAGGCGGGATGTTCACCCCGCCCATCATGGGCGCTACTGCGTTTGTGGTGGCCGCTTATTTGGGACTCCCTTACATAACTGTAGCGGCGGCGGCAGCCATCCCCGCGTTGTGTTACTATACCGCCCTCTTCGCCACCGTGGATTTCCATGCCCGTAAGGCAAAAATCAAGCCCTTAAGTAAGGAAGAGATGCCCGTTGTAAAGGAAGTTTTGAAAAAAGGCGCGCACTTGCTCATCCCTATCATCGCTTTGGTTTACCTGTTGGTTGTAGGGTATACCGCCGCCACTGCGTGTTTCTGGTCAATAGTCGGATTGTTTGTCATAAGCTTTTTTCATAAGGAGAGCCGGCCGGGCGCTGAAAGTATAGTTCGCGTCTGTGAAATTGCCGCAAGAGCCACAGTCGTGACCACAATGGCTTGCGCAGCGGCGGGCATAATTGTCAGTTCCACGACGTTATCCGGCGTGGGATTGAAATTGGGAACGCAAATCGTAAGCCTTTCGGGCGGGCAGTTATGGATAGCCTTGCTTCTGTCGGCAATCTTGGCCGTTATTCTGGGAATGGGCCTGACCACTACCGCCGTATATATCATTATGGTCGTGACGGTCATTCCTCCCATTGAAGCGATGGGGGTTCCTCCTTTAGCCGCTCATATGTACGCGCTGTTTTGGGGCGTGCTGTCAAATATCATCCCTCCGGTAGCCATTGCCTCATTTGCAGCGGCGGGCATAGCCAAAGCTGGGCCGATGGAGACGGCTGTTGCGGGCTTTCGTATAGGTATTCCCGGTCTTTTGGTGTTCGCGACATTTGTTTATAATCCGGGGCTGTTAATGATAGGCTCTGTAGCCGATATCGTCATCAATAGCGTAGGCTGCATCGCGGGGGTAGTTTACATGTCGGCCGCCATACAAGGATACGCATTCGAAAAAATCAACCCTATTTTTCGGGTAATTTTAGCGGTATGCTCTTTGGTCGTCTTAAGCCCTCGTTGGGATTTTACTTTTTCAGGCATGTTGGTGGGTATCGCAATTATGGCGTTCAACTACCTCGCGTCAAAAAAGAATACGGTCAATACGAAATTGATGGGGGTTGGTAAATCATGAAGAAATATATCAGATGGCTCTTTTTGATTGCATTTTTGGCTTTCGCGGCGATGATGAGAAATACCCGAATGATGTATGCAAATCCAAATATGTTCATCATTCTCTGGCTGTTAGCTTCTTTTATTGTAGTTCTCGGCGTTGTTTTCTTTCGTGACAAAACAAAAGACAATTCGGAATTTAAAAAAAACTAATTTAAAAGGAGGATGTTTGTTAATGTTTATGAAAAAATTTCTTTTATTATCGTTGCTTTGCATGTTGCTTGTTCTATTGATTGCCGTTCCATCGGAAAGCAAAGTCCACACCTTTAAAATCACCCCGGAACAAGCGTATAACGGCTGGTGGGAGAGCACTATTCCGCCTGTCCTGACAATCGACAACGGTGACACCGTTATCTTTAACACCGTGATGCTGTTTGAGGGGAAACTGCGCCCCGGCATGACCATTCCTGAGCTTCTGAAATTACGGGATGATATTGTGGCCAGCGGCAACGGCGTCTATGCGTTTACCGGCCCGTTCTTCATCAATGACGCCGAGCCGGGAGATGTTCTTGAAGTCCGCATTAAGAGGATAGTTCCAACCGATCATGGCGTCGCCTATATATATCCGGACGAGAGAAAAGCGGGCGGTTTGCCGGACGGAAGCGGCAGCTTTAAGGACGGTTGGTTCGGCAGCTTTTATTTTTCCGAGGATAGAAAATCCTTTGAATTCAAGCCCGGCGTAACAATACCGCTAAGCCCCTTCCTAGGAACCATGGGGGTCTCTCCCAAACCCGGCGAAAGACGACCGCCGGCAGTTCCTGACTATTTTGCCGGCAACATGGACAACAAAGAGCTCGTAGCGGGCACGACGCTGTACTTGCCGATAAACGTTCCCGGCGCGCTGTTCATGGCGGCTGACGCGCACGCCGTACAAGCCGACGGCGAAGTCTGCATCACCGGCATGGAGACCTATATGGAAGAAGTGGAAGCGGAATTCATTGTCAGGAAGGATATGAAGCTCAATCTTCCCATAGCGGAAACGCCAACTCACTGGATTACCATGGGCTTCCACGAGGACTTGGGCGAAGCGATGCGAATAGCGCTGCGCGAAGCCATTCATTTCCTGGCTACCACAAAAGATATGAGCAGAGAGGAAGCGTTTGCACTGTGCAGCATGGCTGTTGACTTCCGCGTAACGCAAATAGTAGACGGCAACAAGGGAATTCATGGCATGATCCCAAAGAGCATTTTCACGAAATAGCAGATATAAATTGCTCAGCGGTTTTCATAAATTTAATGTGTGAGATTTGCATGAATATTAAATTATATGAAAATTTCTATTCTCAAAAGGAATACTTGGAGTGTAATATTTATATGCAACAGCTTGTTGCTTCGGGAGATTTCGAATTGGCGCCGGGCTCTCGGCCGATTGATAGAATCAGGGACGAAAATGGCTGTTGGATAGACGATATAATCTGCCACAGAATACGATGTAAAAAATGCGGGCAACAATTCTCCTGCGTAGTGAACACTTATCGCGGCGGAGGCAGTTTCCGGCCATAGCGAGAATTGAATTGCCAAATCATAGGTCAAGGAACTCACACAATATTTTATACGCATACAGGGGCGAACCCATACATGGATTCGCCCCTGTTACTTTATTTATGAATGTCTGGGAAACATTTTAATTTTTTGGTTGGACAATGTTTACAAAACCCTATCGCTTAGGACGTCCCGCATCGCGTCGCGCACGGCGCGAAAACGCTCCAGCGCGAGTGGAAACGCCTCATTGTAGACCTCTTCGATTTCCTCTTTTTCCGCTTTGGTATGAGCTGGAGGCTTGTTGCTTTTCGCCGCTATAATAACCATTTTGTTCCTGTTATACCAACTTTTTCCACCCATCTCCAAATAGCTTGTTACATATATCGTAAGACACAATGAAAGCCCCATTACATAATAATTTTCAAGTAATATACAATCGGAGATCAGTCCTTTTTCAAGGTAGAAATTACCAAACGCCCGTGTGTCCCATCGCTCCGTCATAAGGTCATATAACTCATCCAGGGATATTGGTTCCCGCAACTTAAAATGAGATCCCTTCGAGAGGTCGAACCACTCTTTCATTTGGCCTTTATATTGAATCCCGTCTCCTAAACCCATGTTTCAACACTCCCTAAATATATGAATTTCAAAACTCGAACTCCTCGTACTCTTTCTCCAGCGCTTCATCGTCCTGCAACTCCGGTTTGGCGTATGCGAATGTTTTCAATCCCAGCAGCTCCGGGACATTGGTTCCCGGATTTTGATGCACAATGTTCAATACTTCAATAAAATCGCGAATGACTTCGCGGGGAGTGATATTTGTATCCGCCCCTATGCGCCCGAATTCAATTTTAATAAAATTTATGAGATCCTCCTGGCTCAGTGTCAACTCGTAATCGAAAAGCTCCGAATGTATGCCGGCTAGTTTTTCAATGAGCACCAGCATTTCCTCGTAAGTTAGCGGCGACAGCTTAATTATGGGCGACAGTATATCCTTGACGCCGCTTGAGCTGAATCTCCCTTCCTCCAGGCGGGATTTCAGGGCTTCATAACTGAAAACTCCGCGCCTCGTATCCTCAACGCACTGAGGCGTTCCGCACATGATGACGCCCAGATACTGCGCTTTCCCTTGCAACGTGTCGTTGTACATGGTTAGGATATTTTCGTAATTATACTGTCTCGCGATGCTGTTAGGTATTTTGTAGATGTTAACGAGCTCGTCAATTAGGATAATGAGCCCGCTGTATCCCGCTTTCCGGAAAAACGTCGCGAACAGTTTAATATACTCATACCAATCGTCGTCATTAATGATTATATTCACGCCGAGTTCAGCTCTTGCTTCAGTTTTGTTTGCGTACTCCCCGCGGAACCATTTAACGACCTTTGCCTTGTCCTCCTCGTTGCCTTCGATGTGCGCCCTGTAGTAAACGGTCAACAGTTTCGCGAAATCAAAGCCATGTACCATCTCGTTCAATGAGCTTACCACTTCATGGATTTTTTTTTCAACAAGCATCTTGAATCCGCTGTCTTCAAAAGAAATGCCGCGCTCCATCGCGGCTTCGTTTTGCACGCTGTTTATCCATCTGTCTAATATCAGAGAGAGAGCGCCGCCTTCGGGTTTTGTTTTAGTCGACATATTCCGGATAAGTTCCCTGTATGTTGCAACTCCTTGCCCTCTTGTTCCCTGTAGGCGCCTTTCGGATGAAAGATCGGCGTCCGCCACGGCAAAATTTCTGTCCATCACATAGTTTCGAAGAGTCTGCAAAAGAAAACTTTTGCCGCTTCCGTATTTTCCCACAATGAACCGGAACGATGCGCCGCCTTCTCTGATTATATCGACGTCATGCAATAGGGCGTTGATTTCCGTCTCCCGCCCGACTGTGATATACGGTAGGCCTACTCTTGGTACGACCCCGCCTTTCAAAGAATTTATGATTACTGTCGATACCCTTCTTGGAATTTTCATTCCCCTATTATACCTTTTAATTCTTCAATATAATCCGATACAAGTTCCGCCCGTCCTCCTGTCTCGACTATTACCGTGTCGCCAAACCTGTCGAAGAGGCTCTCGTTTATAGCGTCGACCATTACCGATAGCATCAACCCTTTAGAACGAAGCAAATAGTCATATGCCTCTCCATATAGCAGGCATTTCATGAATAAATATTCGTCGTCACTCAAGCCGACGCAGTTTTCCGCCCTCTTTTTATCAAGTATTTCCGGCGCCTTAGCTTCTTCCAATTCCTCGACCAGCAATTTGCTCTGCGTTTCGAGCGCGGCGCTTCTAATGCTCTCAAGCTTTGAAACGTCAATTTCAATCTTTGGGCGCGCGGCTTCCTCTTGGTTTGTATGATATTTATCTATGACGTCGCTGATTATTAATTGAAGTATTTCAGCCGTCTTTTCCGCTTTCTTTACGGGCTTGAAATTGCACTTCGGGCGCATGAAAAAATCAATGGACTTCATCATTGCACCCACTTGCCGGTTTTTGCCGCTGTAGCAAAAGAACCTCTCGCAACTCCAATTTCCACCTTTGCATGTGTATTTACAAAGATCGTTGATTTCATAGACGTAATCTTTCCGGCTGATTCTATTATAAAACACAGCGGAATTGAATATGGTATAGGAACCGGAAAAAAACTTGCCAAAGAATTTTTCGCGAAATTCGTCTTTACGGTCATCGCCGTAATAATCGGACAGCGCGGAATAAACGCTCCTTACTACATTTTTCACGTCGTCGGGATACTGTTTGAAAAGCCGGGAATTCACTATATTATATGAGGACATGGAGTTTAGCGCCTCAAATACTTCATCTGCGTTGCGTGATTCATGATTGAACAGCGTCATAATTGCATTGTCAAATTTCTCGTCAAAAAGACCTTCAAGCAGAGATTTATCGAGGTTATTGTAAACAACGTAGTCTTTTAGCCACATCCTAACGTAGCGGGTAATTTTAGGGTCAATTTCCCTATATATCATCCAGAAGTTCTTAAGGGCGTGAAAGCCTTTCTCCGGTGAGTCCACGCCTATTTGGTTAATCAATTCATAAATATACACGAAAACAAAGGAGAGCGATGTCCTGCTTATAACGCCGCGCCTGACTTTTGCGCGCCATGAAAAGTACCCGCGAAGCTGTTGGTCGCTCATGGAGCGGTATGTCGGGAAATATCTTACGAACTCTCCCCGATAATCGTAATCGTCTTCAAAGTCCTCCATGAATTTGGCCTGCTCATAGAATACTTTCGCTTCAGGCTCATAGTGTGAGCCAATTTTCCTCATATCCCGGTATTTAGGATGAATCCTCTTTTGTTCTGCGTTAATGAATATTGGCTCGTCCTGATAAACTTTTGATTCGAAGCTGCCGTTCGCGGCGAATTTTGCCAAGGCTTCAGCATCGGCGCTGAGCAAAGCCGTATTTTCATGCCGCTTTGTTTCTTCCCCTAAACCCATCGCTTTACGGATTACATTAAACAATTCGGACATTGCATAAATATATTGTGGCTACACTAAACGTTAAATAACTCATGCTAATGTTCCGTCTTTTATTCAGCATTTTTCACGCAACGGAAGGCTTATTATATTTCGCTACAATCCGCTGGAACATTATCAATCCCGCGAGAATAGCAACGCCAATAGCATACGTATGGGATGCTCAAGATCTCCGCCGTGATGGCGCCCATAACAGACGGCCAAAAATACGATGTGTCGAAGCGATATAAGGCGACCGCCACGCAGCCCCAATAGAAAAGCCGCGAAATGAAGTGATTTTCCAAGGTTCGGGTACTGGACTCCTTGTCGAATTTCTTTAAGAGCGCTTGCTGTTCCTGCGTGAGTTTGCCCCCCATCGCCCGGGTTATATCGTCCGGCGCCCAATTCAACTTATTCAAATCAGTTCACCTGCCTCTTTCTTTTATTTTTCCATTTCGACGGCCATGCGTAGCCGCGAATGCTGAGGCAAAGAGTCTCCTTTGGCTACGACCACGCGGTCGAGCATAATCTCCTGAGTGGCGGTGTGGGAGTTTAGCCACACAATCTCCTCGAATTTCTCATCTATTTCCTCCATGTGGATCAAGCCGTTTTCCACATAACAGACGCGCCCTTTATTTTCGGGAATCCCCGCGCCGAAGGCCGGGAATGTGATGGCGTCAAGGATAAACGAGCGGTCTTCTCCGATATGGTAATACTCGTTCCAGGGAATTTTCTCAAGCGAGTGTATCCAGCCGAAAAATACCACGTCCCCTATTTTTGCGGGTGACGCAGCGTATATCTCCCCGGTTTTCCAGTCGCGGATGCGCAAATAAAGTTCAGAGTCGGTCGACGCGCTAACACTGAACGTCCACATCCACACAAAAAGCAATGCCGCAAAAAACACTAAGCGGCGCTGTAACGAAAGTGGAGTTGTAACAAAAGCGGGCGGCGAAATGCCGCCCCTACAACATGCTTTGCACAGGATGCAGTTTGCCCGCAATATGTTGTTTTGATTCACTATTCCATAAGAAACTACATCGAACCGTATTTCTTTACAAATACAAATTTATTATTCGGGACGTCCACTTTTTGAATGACTGCCGGTTTGTCAAGAGGATTATGGTTTGTAGCGTCCATTGTCAATTTTCCGCTGGTCACCGTTATGTCCTTGAGGTTGGCAAGGGCTTTTGCAAGCTCCTCTCCCTCAAATGATCCCGACGCTTTAACGGCTTCAACTATCATTATCAGCGCGTCCTGTGCCATTACAGGATTTGGAAGCACGGGGTCCGCGCCGAAAAGATCCTTATATTCCTTAACAAAAGCCTGAATATCGGGATCGTCAAGGTCAGCAAGGTTCACGAAATATGAACCGTTGACCGCTTCTCCGCCAAGGTCTATAAGATCAGGGCTTCCCCAGTTATCCGTACCAAGAAGAATAGCTTTTATGCCAAGGTCTCTTGCCTGCTTTGCCGCCATTGCCGCCTCTTTTTGACTTGTCGGAATAAATATTACATCAGGCTCCTGCTCCTTCATCTTTCCAAGCTGCGCGCGGTAGTCGAGCTCCTCAGTCCTAAACGCCTCTTTCGCAACTACCTTTCCGCCCTTCTCGACAAACGCTTCCTCAAAGTATTTTGAAAGCCACTGCCCATAGTCGTCTCCAACGTCATAAAGTATCGCCGCTTTTGTCGCTTTCAGATCGTCAGCCGCAAAACGCGCGGCCACCGTCCCTTGATAAGGATCAATAAAACAAGGACGAAAAGCATATTCGCGAAGCGTTTCCGTTTTCTGGTCAATGGTGACATAAGGATTCGTAGCTGTAGTTACTATCATCGGAATTTTTGCGCGCTCAAAGACAGGCGCCGAGGCGATAGCCCTTCCGCTCTGCGCAGGCCCGATAACAGCAATAACTCCGTCGGCGACTAATCTCCTTGCAACGCTGACAGCCTCGACGGCATCATTGCGATTATCGTATCGAACTACCTCAATTACCTTACCAAGAAGCCCGCCTTCATTGTTTATCTTATTGACGAGCATATCAATGGCGTTAGCCTCAGACTGCCCCCACATTGACGCTCCGCCCGTGAGCGAGACCGTATGCCCAATACGCGCGACTTCAGGAACTGCACCCATTCCTGCTCCTGCAAAACTAAGAACTAACGCTAACGAAACAACAAAAACTATGTACTTTTTCATTATTTAAACACCCTTCCATAAAATAAATTATACCAAGTTGAAATCTAACGTAGGCGAGGCGGCTTTTGCGAGCCGCCGCGAAGGCGTAGATAGAGCTACGTTGATCAAGGCGAGCAACACCTAACGCTCGCTTATACTCGCTGGCACTTCCGTCGCTTCGCTCCCCCTGAAACAACGAAGCATACGTTTGATTGCGACTTGGTATTAATATACATCGGGTCTGCCTATTGACATATACTGAAACCCGTTTCTTTTCATCTCCGAAAGCGAATACTGATTTCTACCGTCAAAAATTACTGCAGTTTTTAAAAGAGACTTTAGCCGCTCAAAATCCGGTTGCTTATAGATATCCCATTCGGTGAGAAGTACAAGAGCGTCAGAACCGTTTACAGCATCATACTGATCGTGAACATATATGACATTAGGTAAATCTCCAAGAGCCGCATGAGTTTCTTCAATGGCCTTCGGGTCATGAGCTCTCACAGCGGCGCCGCTTTCGACTAGAGAACGAATCAAAGTCTGCGCCGGAGCTTCCCTTACGTCAGAGGTCTTAGGTTTAAACGCAAGTCCCCATAATCCAATAGTTTTTCCCTTCAAACTATCTTCTCCAAAATACTTCGAGAGCATTGAGAACAAGACATGCTTCTGCGATTCATTGACATCCTCGACCGCTTGCAGAATTCGCGGGTAATATCCTTTCTGACGAGCAAAATCTTTTAGTGCGCGAACATCCTTTGGGAAACACGAACCTCCGTAACCACACCCCGCGCGCAGGAAAGGGTAGCCGATACGAGGATCTGATCCTATCCCGACTCTGACCCTCTCAATGTCCGCCCCGACATGTTCGCATATGTTAGCAATTTCATTCATAAATGAAATTCTCGTCGCCAACATCGCATTTGCTGCATACTTACTCATTTCAGACGAGCGTATATCCATAAAAAGCAGTTTTTCAGAAGGTTGGAAATTATAAAGTTCCTTCATCAACTCTGTCGCTTGTTCAGAGTCAGTTCCAATTATCACCCGGTCGGGTTCAAGGAAATCGAAAACAGCGCTGCCTTCCCTTAAAAACTCAGGATTTGATATTACGCTAAAAGTTAATTCTGCGCTTTTCTTTCTGGCATCAAGTTCTTCTGAAATAAGTTTTTTCACCAGTTCACAAGTTCCAACAGGAACTGTGGATTTTACTACGACAATGAGCGGCTCTTCCATATGTTTGCCAATTGTCGCCGCTACATCCTGAACATATGAAAGATTTGCCGAACCGTCAGGATTTGACGGAGTGCCCACTGTAACAAAACACATTTGCGCGCCTTTTAGAGCTTCAGGCAGCGACGTCATAAATTCAATCCTGCCCGCCTCAATATTATTTCGGATAATCTCCGAAAGCCCCGGCTCAAAAAACGGAACTTCTCCTTTCTTGAGCTTCTCAATTTTCTCTAAATCATTATCAACGCACCTGACGTAATTACCAAATTTCGCAAGGCAGACGCCGGTAACCAAGCCAACGTACCCTGTCCCAACTACGGTTAATTTCATATATTATCCTCCACTATCTTTCTATAAATGGAATTAGCGTGCATAAACTTGAGATTTCACTCAGCAGCGTTTTCGCTGACCAAAGAAACTTCCGGCTGAGTTTCCGCGTTTGCATGAGAAACTGATTTTAACTCTGGAAGCTCATCTCCTTCAATAAATTCCATTTCAGCTTCAACTCCAAAACTTCTGCAAAGGCATACAAGAATATTTTTAGCGTTTTCATCCGAACGGGATAAAAGTTCACCGGACTTGGCTTCTTCCTCGATTTCAAGAAGGTTTGCAGCTATTGCCCGGTTTTGTTCGTCAAAAGACAGAGAGTTGAAAAGCCCCGAGTGTTGATCATATATCTTTATATTTTTCATATCTGCTGCAATATCCAAAACCCTGCTGTGAGGCAGCGCAATCTTAACCTTTCCTGAAACATACTGCGTGATGTTCACCTTCGATAAATCCGTTCCAACAACAATATTTCCGGAATATTTCAGGATGAAACTCTTATGAGTCCCGGGTAAGTGAAATCCAAACAGCGAGCGGGAGTCCTCAAACATAACAATAGATTGAAAATTTTGGCGGATGGTAGCAAGATCACTGACTTCCTGTATTCCCTGCATAAGAATGGATGATACCTCTTTGGCTGATACCTTCTTGCGTTTACTCCACATATACACATTTATACATATCGATACAGTGATAATAGCAAACAAAATCAACATTACAAGAGCTGTCATGCGCAAATCACTCTCCTTTATAATAATCTGCCACTGTTGCGCGCACTTCATTAAGCGTCATATCATTCCGAGCCGATATACGCTTTAAATCATCGTGTTCCGGAGTAACTCTTAAAACCTTATCCCCCAGTTTTGAAATCTTCATCCTGACCGTACCGAGCGGAGTATTAATCTCTTCTATCCTCCAAAATAGTTTGTCGCGGGATACAATATGATGTCTTACTCCCTGTGTGGTCGTATGACGCAATATTATATCCACCGCAGAGTCTTTGTTCTCCGGCCTAGTTATACAACATAATTTCTCTGCCGGCCTGTTCTTTTTCATGTAAATCGGTTCCATCCAAACATCAAGTGCTCCGCACTCAAACAGCTTATCCATTACTGGAAGGTAATCCTGCGGAGACATATCATCAATATTTGTCTCAATTATAACGCAAAAATCATTATCGCGCGAAGAATCTTCTTGAGATTCCATTATAACTGCTCTAAGAGCATTTGGTATATCGCCGCTCTCTTTTTTCCCTACCCCATAACCAGCGAAGACGACTTTTCCGCGAGGCATGGGCGAAAACGCGGACGAAAGCAGCTTAATAAGCAGCGCTCCGGTTGGGGTCGCGCGCTCCATTTCCTCCCCCATAGAGAAAACAGGCAAGCCCTTTATAAGTTCCAATGTAGCAGGCGCAGGGACAGGAAGTATGCCGTGAGCGCATTTCACTGTTCCCGAACCGACATTTATGTTTGATGATATTACCCTCGGCCATTTCAGTTGATCCATTAGGATAAATGTTCCTGCAATGTCAATTATTGAATCAACAGCTCCCACTTCATGGAAATGAACTTTATCAACAGTAGTGCCATGAACTTTTGCTTCAGCTTCCGCAAGGACGGCAAAAGCGTGTATGCATTCCCGAATTACGCGCATATCGAGAGAGCTGTTTAAAAATATTTTCTCAATATCGTGAAAATTTCTGTGAACATTTCCATGAGATTCCCCGGATAAATGGCTACATTCATCATAAACGCTGAACGCCCTTCCAAAAATCCCTCCTCTAATTTCATTCTTAAACTCTATCCTATAGCCCAGAAGCGGGATTTTAGCCAGCTCATCCCTGAATTTTCGTTCCGCAGTTTCATCTCCGACTGCGGAAGCCAATAAAGAAAACAACGCTGCAACCATCATATCTCCGGCAACGCCGGCTTGTGCGTCAATGTAAATAGTCCTCAAAATTAATTACTCCCAAAATCGAAATCCAGATTTCGACGCCCTTGCTTATTGTGCGAATAAGAACTGCCGCCCAGGAATATATCCCCGTCCTCCGCCGTTTTCACTATTTTTATTTTGTCTTTGTATATTTTCATCTCTTCATCTGCTTTAATTTGCTTTTGCTCTTCGTTGATAATGGAAGATATGTTCTCCTCCGACAGAAATCGAAGAACGCTTTTACGTTCGCAGGTTATTACCGCTCGAAGCCCGCTTTCACAAAAATCGGATACTTCTTTTACTTCAGGAACATATGCGACGCTGTCTCTCTCACAAGCGAAACTGATATCCTGATCAAAACCAATTTTACTCAAATATTTTGCATGACCGGAAGCTTTTATGTTATTTTCAAAAGAGCCTCTCGCATTCTTCCATATTTTAAGCGCGATATCAGCCCCGTCGGATATGATGTAATTTGGTAAAAAACGACAAAGCCTGTCGACTATCAATCCGGCGCATATTGTATCGTCAATGGCCGGGCGTCCGTTTTGCCCCGCGCATAATACGCCAATGCAATGCCCGTGGCTGAGAGCTGCATCTATCGCATACAAAGCATTTCTGGCACATGCGATATAGACGGCAGCCCCGGTAGATAACGCCTTAATTATAGCTTTTGTTCCGTTAGATGTTGCCATAATTGCAGTCGGATGTTGTTTTACAGCTCCCCCGTCAATTTCAAGCGGGGAATTCCCAGCGTCAAACCCATCGGGAGGGAACGCGTTTACTTCGCCCATAAGCAGAGGAGAAACGCCATTCTTGAGCATTTCTTCTTTTAATGAGAGCGCTACATCAACTGTTGCTTCAGGATATATTTTCTTCCCTCCACGCTCAAACCATGTGACTATCGTGGAGCTTGCCCTTAGTAAATCCAGAACCAACCACACATCAACAGCAGGTAAAGGTTCGCTTATTGAAAGCGCTGCTTCAATTTGAAACACTTTATTGGATGGCGCATTATTATTTATCACTGTTAGCTCACTCTCCGAAGTGTGACTTTTCATTCATTAAATTATAATATCACCCAATTGATTATTATAACCTTTTATCTTTGTCTTTGCGAGGCGTGGGTTGATTGACAAATTCTAAGATTTCTTGGGATGTCATTTAGGTTATTTGCTCGCTTCTTCCAATTTCTTTAGAGCATCGGTATTCCAAAGTCTAAAATTACACCTTGCGTAGTCTATTGCCATTTTGCCGGAGTCATGTTTCATTTTTGGGTCTGCTCCAAGTTCCAGTAGCGTTATTATTGCGTCCGGATTCGGGCTGAGGTTGGTTACCGCAAACATTAGTGAAGTGTAACCTTTTAATGGTTCAAGTGAAGACTTCGCATTGACATCCGCGCCAGCCTTTACAAGAGCTTTTATTACTTCCGGATCTGAGTTGCTTGCAGCTACATACAAAAGCGGCGTATATCCAGAATTGCCCCGTATATTTACATCCGCGCCCGCGTTTATAAGAGCTATTATTATATCTAATTTTGATTCGTCCTTAAATGTCGCGCGTACAAGTGGAGTATTTCCTTCATCATTCTTTACATTGACATCTGCGCTTGTAATTGTTGTATTTGGTTAATAGATTAATTATTTCAATTTCTAAATCAAAATTTGACAACAAGCAGATATCCAATGAGCCTGCTTCGCGAAATATTCTTTGCCAATGATGTATAATGATCATTGAAGAGGCGTGTAACCGCTTTATACGGTTTTAAGCTTCGAAATCGCCGCTGAACGGGGAGCTTGCCCTAAAGAGAATGAGGTGGGATATTTGGACGTAAACAGGGAGTATAAGGACAGCATTTTTCGGATACTGTTTAAGGCGCCGGAGAAAGCTCTGAAATTATACTGTGATATCACCGGTAAAAGCTATGATAAGAATACAACCATTGAAATGAAAACGCTGGATAATGTATTACTGTCAAGATTGCGAAACGATTTGTCATTCATAATCGACGGGAAGCTCGTAGTTATCATAGAACATCAATCAACGCTGAACATGAACATGCCGTTGCGATCGCTGAAATATGTACTGCTGTTCTATGAAAACAATTTCAAACTTGGAGAATCATTGTATAAAGAAAAGCAGATTAAGCTGCCGAAGCCAGAATTTTATGCATTGTATAACGGACGTAGAAATTATCCCAAAAGCGGCGTACTGCGATTATCCGATACGTTTTTAGGGATGGAAGCGGATGAGCAGCCAGGATTAGAGTTGATTGTGAACGTAATCAATATTAATTACGATAAGAATATTGAAGTATTGGAAAAGAACACAGACCTAAAAGGCTATTCCATATTTACAGCGAAAGTCTATGAACGTTTAAAGGAAGGAAAGACATTAGCGGAAGGAATTCGGATAGCAGTGGAAGAATGTTTGAAGGAAGGAATGTTAACCGAATTTTTTGAAAGATATAGAAACGAGGTGGAAGTAATGTTTTCATTGGTATACGAAGAAGAAAAAGCGATCCAATATGCTAGAGAAGAAGGCATAGAAGAGGGCATTGAAAAAGGTATGGAAAAAGGCATGGAAAAAGGTATGGAAAAAGGCATGGAAAAAGGTATGGAAAAAGGCATGGAAAAAGGCATGGAAAAAGGCATGGAAAAAGGAAAAAAAGAAGTGGCTAGAAATCTCCTTTTTAATGGAATCCCACTGGATATTATCGCCAAGAGTACCGGTTTATCAGTTGAACAAATACGAAGCATGATAAACTGACGTCTTTTTGCCGCGTTCCAACGTCTTTGCGAGGGCGCTGAAAAAGTCAAGTAAATGAACAAAATCAATTAGAAAACTTGCTATATATGTAGATAATTAGTGTGTTTTGTTTTGTTATAAAAGAAAAACAAGAATGAAAAAATGAGAAACCACATGTAACGGGAACGGTCGTTTTTATCAGTCGCTACGCAAAATACATTACGCGGCACTTTGCGAGGCGTGGGTTTACTAACAAATTCTAAGATTTCTTGGGATGTCATTGTAAGACCGCCAGCTTTTTTCTTATTCATACATATCCAGCCACAGGTCTGTGATAATGACCTTATTTAGATCTGGCAGATATAGAAGACCAACAGACTGACCATCATTAGCCCACTTGTATACCGTATAGGTGAGTTCCGACATCACAATACATGAACCTTTCCGCCTCACGCTGTGTCTATCTATAAAACAAACGATAAAGTAAAATGGATTTCTTAGTAGTCCTTCAGGTATGAGGACTTGCCCGGTGGTAAACAACCCTTCCGCCAACAGATGCTTGATCCTACGGAAGCTCCGGTGCAATCGAAATGTCATATAATATATAACAAGAGTTGTTAAAATGGATATAAAACTATAAAAGTTTGTATGGGAAGAAAAACGAGTTCCCACTGCCCGCGCGACGGAATAATTCCATGGAATGTATTCGATGTTTATAATAAAGGGCTTTTTAAGTCTCAGTCGCTTCCTGAGGTCCGGATTATTCCGGGTTTCAGGAATTACTCCCCAACCCGGTATGTCCTCTTTATTATTGACATTACAAAATAGTAGCTTTTCTCCACTTGGAGTTTGAAAGCGAATCTGCACGTGACAGTATGTATCGTCATCGTTTATTCCATCTATCTGGTTAATCATGGTAATGGCGCCTTGCACATTCTTTTTAATTCCTATATCTAATATAACATCACCAAATAAATTTGAGAAGCAAAAGAAATCAAAACATAATAACGCAAAGGAAGCAAAAAGTAACACCACAAAAATATGACGTGTTCTCCAACATACCGTTCTTACAAAAGACACTATTCGGCACGTTACGCGGTATGGGTTGATTGACGAATTCTGATATCTCTTGCGGCGCCATTTTGATTATTAGATCGCTTCTTCGAGTTTCTTTAAAGCATAGGTATTTTTTAGTTTTACATTTTCCCTTGCATAGTCAATTGCCATTTTACTGGAATTATCCTTTTCTTTTGGATCAGCTCCAAGTTCAAGAAGGGTTGTTATTACTTTTGGATTGAAGTTCTCTCTAGCTGCTGCCATTAGAGATGTCATCCCTTCATCATTCTTTGCATTGACATCCGCTCCCGCTTCAACTAGAGCCCTTGTCACTTCCGGATTGAAGTTCAACATCGCTGCATATATAAGCGGAGTTTCTCTATATTTACCTCGCAGATTTACATCCGCGCCCGCATTTACTAGGGCGGTTATTACTTTCGGATTGTCATTAGCCATCGCTGCTGAAATGAGCGGAGTTACTCCATCATAAACTGCATTCACGTTTCCTCCGCTATTAATAGCGTTTTTGACATCCTGTAAAGAACCTAACGAACAAACTATCATAAAACCAGCGTCGTCATCACTATAGTCATAATCGTCATCGTCAACAATAAAATCAGGATTACTTACTGCAGCAAACGCTCCGCATGTGAACAGGATGCATATAAACATACTTAAAAATAGTCTTTTCTTTATCATTTTAGATTGCTCCTTCTTAAATTTTGTATGCGAAAGAACATGACAGAATGAAGTCCGATCTTTCGCATAAATAAAATTTGCCTCCTGCGATTTCATTCAAAACATGAAGAATAGATAGAACACATGACTATTTTAGCACTATTTAGCCTTAAAATTATGATACGAACTATATTTACAAAGAGTCGTAATTGTTGTATTTGGTTAATAGATTAATTATTTCAATTTCTAAATCAAAATTTGACAACAAGCAGATATCCAATGAGCCTGCTTCGCGAAATATTCTTTGCCAATGATGTATAATGATCAT
>WRHH01000001.1 GCA_009783355.1 Synergistaceae bacterium | reverse complement strand
GGCAGGTTAGTCGATTTCGATGAAAAAAGCGGCTTCGTATCTCAGATGAATTTGATGCGAAGTCACTTTTTTCAAATCTGTATTTAACCCTAAGAATTTGGAATAAAAACTATTAACTATTGTTACAGCCCCTTAAAGCTTCGACTTCAGCGCGGGGCAGTCCGGTATCTTCCATAATCTCATCAATCGGCTTGTTACGTTTCAGCATATTACAAGCTATGGATAATATGCCTTCAGCTCTGCCTTCAGCTCTGCCTTTCGTTTCACCTTCAGCTCTGCCTTCAGCTCTGCCTTTCGCTTCACCTTCCGCTCTGCCTTTCACTTCACCTTCAGTTCTGCCTTTCGCTTCACCTTCAGCTCTGCCTTTCGCTTCACCTTCAGTTCTGCCTTTCGCTTCACCTTTCTTTTCAGCATGGTATAACGCCTGCGCTTCATCATGGCGGGCCTTAGCTCGTAAACGCTCCAATTCGTGGAACTCCGATGAAGCAGTGACACTGTGATATGCGCTTATTGCTTGATTCAATTCCGGTACCCCCAATGCTTCGATTTTTGACAATTCTTCTTCTGTGTCAGCTTTAAATAACGCCAACCATAACAGCAAAAGGTCATTTCTGTTAACGTCCTCAGTTACTTTGGGTAATTCAAAAAAGTGAAAGACCATTTTGTCAGTCAGTAGCTCATGTCGAGTGATTTCAATGGCTTGATATTCCGAGTTGAACTCAGGACAGCTAAACAACAGGAAGTCTACGATGCTGATTACTATAGTTCGCGGCAAATCGGAATACTTTCCGCCTGCAGGGAGTGCGTTTGAAAAGATTCGCGCCCAATGAAAAATGGCGCGCTCCGGGAAGTCCCCTTCATCCTCGACCTGCACCTCAAGATTCACCTGTTGTTCGTTTACCATCATATGAATGTCCAAACGGCAAAACTTGTTTCCTAGGACCTCGGGCGGCATTTCCTGGTTCCGAATTTCAAACTGCGTAATACTCTCAAGCTTAATTCTCAGCAAATGCGCGACCAACCGCCGTAATAAATCAGGGTATTTTATAAATAACAATTTAAAAAGAATATCGGTCTTGAATGTGTTCTTTAGTTTTGACATAGCATTCGCTCCTCCACGTAGTAATTATGCCACGCTAACGTTAGGATTGCAACGATTGTTATAACAAAAGGCTCTGGGATGCTGTTACAAGAAATGGAAAAAACGTTGAATAAATTCGCCATATAAGGCCAAAATCAAACGGGGCTGTAACAAAAGCTAGCCAAACCAATATATATATAGTGGTCTAGTGGCATTATGAACACAATATATTGAATGGGCGGCATTATGCCGCCAGCTTTTGTTACAGTCCCCTACAAAGCTTACCTTGAGCAACTCAAAGTCTTTTATCTTTTATTTGTAATTTGTAACTTGCCTTTCTATCCCTAAAATAGCTATATCATAACGTTTAGCTTTCTCAAGAACCTTGTCGTATTCCAGGACGAGAGTTCGCTCCGATTCTATCGCTATGCACGTTAATCCTGCTTTATGCATGTTTTCAATTGTATCGGGTCCAATCGTGGGTAAATCATAGCGTTCATCCTGATCTGCCCGCATCATCTTAACCACGGTCCCCTTACGTTTTGCCATCTTCCCGGATAATAGTTCACCCGAACGCTTAATCATTCCATCGGTGCCCTCCATAGCTTCAATAGCTACGATGGCTTCGTCCGCCACGACAAGGGATTGACCGAAAGAGTACCTCAAAATATCAACGAGTATCCTCTTTCCATATTCGATATCCTTTCTTTCCTCGCCGCTCGGGGCGCGGGCGGATATGAGCCCTTCCGGGGCAAGGCAGCGCGCAACATAAGAAGCGTAAGGGAGCACTTTTATCCCTTCGCTTTCAAACCATGATACGACCGCTCCCAGGAGAGAATGATCGTCCTTGCGGGATCGCATGAAGATTTTCAGCGATACGGGGTCCAATAGTACTGAGGGAGTATATATGCTTCTTTTTGAGACCGTGCCCGCCATAATGACACGATCTACGTTGTTTTCTTTCAGCAGTTTCAGCCCAAGAGACAGTTTTAATTTTCCCAAATTTAAAACCGGCTCGGAACAGTCCGCCATTTTCTCCGGGTCGCTGCAAACAGTAAGCGAGACCGGAAGCTCTCCTTGCGATATAAGAGTCTTCGCTATTTCAACGGGCAGGTTGCCATCGCCGGCTATTATAGCAACTCTCACTTGTCAATTTGCCCTTCTGACAAAATATAAGCCGACAAAAAGAAATATGGCATTGGGCAGCCAAGCTGCTAATAAAGGCGCCATATTGCCTGATTCGCCTAACGCGCGGCATAAAGACATCAATAAATAGTATGCAAAAACAATCAGTACGCTCAACCCGAAACTCGCGCCTCCGCCTGAGCGCCCGCGGGTCTTTCCTCCAATGGCCGCGCCGAGTATGGCAAGCACAAAGCTTGCCCATGGAATTGATATTTTGTAATGAAAAGTCACCAAAAGAGGCGCCACATTGGATATATCCATTATGCTTGCCTTCTCAATATAAAGCCACAATTCCCTCGCGCTCATATCTACAGGGTTGCGCGTGGTTCGCTCAAGGTCTTCAAGGGATAAACTCAAAGCCAGTTTTTGACGTTCAAATTGAAGCAATAGTTTAAGCTCATCGTTTTTATCTTTCTCGAAAATCTGCCCGTTATCTATCCACCATTCTCCTTCTTTCCATAATCCGGTGGCAGCGTTTGAATACCTGATCATACGACCGTCATCTGCGAATTCGTACACATCAATGCCCTCTAAAGTACCTTCCATAATATTAAGCTTTTCAACATAAAAAGTCCGCCTGAGTTTTCCTCCCTTTTCATCACGTAAAAACACTTTATCTTTAATTAATTTCGATTGATTTTTATAAATTTCATATTGCATAAGGTTATTGGCTGCTATAGAAGTTATTGGAGTTACAAATTCCGTCCATAGAAAAGTTGCAATAGACACCATAATAGAAGAAATAATCACAGGTCTCAATATCCTTCTAAAGGAGACGCCCATTGATTTAATAGCAACAAGTTCGCTGTTGGCCGATAGTTTGCTGAAACCGAGCAATGCCGCAAGAAGAGCTGCCATCGGAAGAGTCAGGCCTATTACTTCTGGTATACGATAACAAAACAATCTTGAAACAACCCAGAACGATATCCCTCTCTGAATCATCAGGCGCGCGGCTTGAAACAAAAGATCAGCTGAAACAAATATCATTGTGAATATTAATACTCCAAAAACAAACGGCTTGCCAATTTCGTTCAATATCAGTTTATCAAGAATTAATGGAAATACTCTGTTATTTTTGCTCAAATATAGATGTCCTCTTTTCTCTATTAAATCTAAAAAATAAGTTTAGACGATTTTTGTTGTCCATGCAATCTCAACTTTCCGTGTTTTCAATTATTCGCTATTATATAGTACAATACGAAAAATTAATCAAAACATGTTACTAAAGACTCATTTATGGGCATAAAGAACAAAAAATATGTGCAACTCCTAAATAAAGGATTGCTAATATCATAGTTTTTTCATTAGAATGTATATAGTTATTCAATTTATGTGGAGGTTGATAATATGACAAAAGCTGGACTGATTAATTTAATTGCGGAGAAAGTTGCTCTTAAGAAGAAAGACATTGCCCCTGTAATAAACGTAGTTTTTGAGGCAATTAGCGAGGCGCTTGCCAACGGAGAAAAATGCACTTTCGTTGACTTCGGCGTTTTTGAAGTAAGGCATCGCGCAGCCCGTGAGGGAAGAAATCCACAGAATCCGAAAGTTATAGTTAAGATTCCTGCCAAGAAGGTACCGGTTTTCAGACCAGGAAAAGGACTTAAAGAAAAAGTTCAAGTTTCGGCTCCGAAAAAAGGAGCAGGGAAAAAGGTTCGCAAGTAATAATCTTGAAAATTCCCGTATCATTTTCATAAGTAAAGACGCCTAAGAATTGAAATCGACGGCGTCTTTGTTTTTTTATCGCCTCTTTTCAAAATTTCACATTTGTTCATAAAATCTACATATATTAATGTTATTCTTCACGTAGGTTAAAAAACAATTCAGCATGAATTGAACATATCAACAAGCAATGGCGTACAAAAATCAGCAAACCCATTAACCCCCCTCGAAACAAATCAGCTTCACAGTGCAGCATTTTTTCCACCTCCTTCAAAAAAGCGCCCCTTGCAAGCGGGGGCGCTTTTTTTCATGATACTTGACAAAAATATGTTGACATAAATACGAATTCATATTATGCTAATTGTATAATTAGTAATTGGAGGATTAGCATATGTTTGTCGGCAGAAAGAGCGAACTCGACAGTCTGAATAGAAGCTACAACAAGTATTCATTTCAGTTTCCAGTTATTTACGGGCGGCGGCGCGTCGGTAAAACAACATTAATAAATGAATTCTGCAGAGGCAAAAAAACAGTATATTTTGTCGCAATACAATCCACAGCAAAAACCAACCTTGAGATTTTGTCGGCGCAGATATTGTCGGCGCTTGCGCCTGACGCGCCGCGTAACCCGTTTTCGTCTTTTCGCGACGCTATAGAGTATGTGTTCCTACGCGCGAAAACAGAGCACATTATATTAGCAATTGATGAATACCCATATTTGGCGGAAAGCGATAAATCCGCCTCCTCCGTCCTGCAGGCGGCAATAGACAAATATAGTGAGGACAGCAGGCTCTTTTTGATCTTGTGCGGTTCCAGCATGTCCTTTATGGAGAAACAGATTCTTGGATATAAAAGCCCTTTATACGGACGCCGGACAGCGCAATATAAACTACAGCCATTTGATTATTACACGAGCGCCGACATGCTCGCCGGATTCAGCAACGAGGAAAAAATCATTCTTTACAGCGTCACAGGAGGCATTCCCGAATACCTTTCCAGAATCGACGCCGGCTTGTCCTTGAAGGAAAATGTGAGAGATCTATTCTTTGACCCTTCAGGAAGATTGTTTGAAGAACCTGCGAGTTTGCTAAAGCAGGAGTTGAAAATACCGGAAACATATAACGCTGTCATTACCGCTATCGCGTCCGGAAGCAGCAGATTAAATGAAATAGCGACGAAAGTAAATATTGAGACAAGCCAATGCAGCAATATGCTATCCACGCTAATAAGCCTCGGACTTGTCCGCAAAGAATACCCGGTTACCGAGATAAAATCAAAGAAAACTATTTATTGTTTGGATGACTGGATGTTCATTTTCTGGCATCGTTTCGTACAGCCGGAGATAAGCCGAATAACGGCAGGCATGGGCGAAGCGGTATGCGACGGGGTGTTCGCTTCGCAACTCGGCGCGCATGTTGGCTGCGCTTTTGAAGAATGCGCCAAACAATACATGTGGCGGATGCAGAAAGAAAATAAACTGCCGTTTTCTTTTAAGAAAATCGGCAGATGGTGGGGAAATAATCCAAAGGAACGGCGCGAGGAAGAGATTGATTTCATCGCGCTCGCGGAAGAGTCAGCTATTTTTGGGGAATACAAATGGAGTAACGAGCCAGTCGGCGAGGACGTATTGGAGGAACTCATAAGAAAATCCACGTTATTCAAACATTTCATAAACGTGGAGTATATATTGTTCTCAAAATGCGGATTTACAGACGCACTTAAAGAAAGAGCGGCTGAACAGCGCGGCGTTGCCTTGATAAATGTCGATGATATGCTTTAATAACAATGTTCAATGTTCAATGTTCAATGTTCAATGTTCAATGTTCAATGCTTTTCTGGAGTTGTTTTTTTCTTGAACAAAAGTATAATATTTAACATAAAATACTCAAACGTTTAAATTTTTATCAAACATTAAATAAGGTGGTAGTAATATGGCAGTGTTTTTTTGTCCATCATGCAACAATAAAATATCCGGCAATGTAAAAAATTGTCCTCACTGCGGTTTTCCGATTCCCCAAACAGCTCAGCCCCGAAAGTATCGCCTGACAACCAAAGCCATAGTTTTTGTGGTAATTATATTTGTGGTAGCTGCATACTTAGAGCGCGACAGGCTATTTCCCCAGCTTAACCAAGAAGAAACACAGATTCAGACTGAGACGCTAAAGGGCAGGGACGGATTGGAATTCACTCCTGACGATATTATGAACAAACTAAATTCCTTTTTTCAAAGCGAAGGCGCCGATTCATTGCGTATCGCGGAACTCGTTCCTGAATTCAGTGATACGCTTGATATTTATCGAGAGATTAAGGATGATGTCAGCATATCAATAGCCACGCGCAAAGGGAGCGCCGCCGTCATATCCGTCTCTGTTTCAGCGCAATTCAGTGAAAACCCTACGGCGTTCATGAAATATAACATTGGACTGATAAGCATCTTTAATCCGACTATGAAAGCAAGCATCCGCGAAGAAGTCTTGCTTGACATGATGGGATATGAGGATGGAAAAGCTTTGACTTTGCGGGAGAAACACATATATACAATTGATAACATTAGATACATATTCACATTCTCCAAAAAAAGCGGAATGATAATGTTGGTTGAACAAATGCCCAAACAGGAGTTTGATTCTGGGGACATTTCTGTTCCAGAATAGGTTTAGGGGTGTCAGGTATTTAATCCCGGAATTCTTTTGGGGATAGCGCTTATGATTGGATTGTTGTTTAGAAGGAAGTAATTTGTGCTATAATCATTTACCGAAGCTTTGAAAATTAATAGGAGGTCGAAGTCATGGCAAAGGCAGTTGTTGACAGTGCAGCTTGCGTTGGATGCGAAGCTTGTGTAGGAACTTGCCCGGTTGAGGCAATAGCCATAGAAAACGGCAAGGCAAAAGTTGATGCTGATGTTTGTATTGAATGCAGCAGTTGTGTATCTGCGTGCCCGACAAGCGCAATTTCCCAATAGTTTATTTTAGCTAAGAAGCAGTATTAAAAAATCATAAGACACACAAAAAGCGGGCGGCAGATGCCGCCCGTCTTTACTTTGGCTATTTAGAGGCATAACAAATGGCTATATTAGCGGGATCAACAGAATAAAAGAGGCTTCGTATCTCAGATGAATTTGATGCGAAGTCTCTTTTTTCGGGTCTGTTTTAAGGTCAAGAATTTGAAACGAAAATTAATAACTACTATTACAGCTCCGTAAGGTTTCGACTTCAGCGCGCGTTAGTCCGGTATCCTCCATAATCTCATCAATCGGCTTGTTACGCTTCAGCATATTACAAGCTATGGCCAATATGCCTTATTGCTTCTATTGGAGCAATGGTCACGAGCTGCACTCGCCACGGTAAACAAAACTTACCCATTCCACGTCTTTGCGAGCCGCGTCTTTTTGCGGCGCGGCAATCCAGAGTCTTTTGTCTTTGTCTTTTGTCTTTGTCTCGCAACTCGCAACTATCCTACTTTCTGCAATCCCTTTAGAAATCCGATTTAATTCCGATAATAATAATAATATTAATGAAACCTCACTAAAAATGTTTCCAGGAGGATGGATTTGGTGTTGGTTTTGTAAACAAAACTAAGGAGGGTATTCAAAGATGAGGATATATCACAACATACCAGCGCTGAACGCTTATAACAACTTAGCTGTAACCCAAAACGCATTGGCAAACTCAATCAAGAAGCTGTCTTCGGGGTTGCGCATCAACAGCGCGGCCGATGACGCGGCGGGTCTCGCAATATCGGAAAAGATGAGGGCGCAAATAAGGGGCCTCGACATGGCGGCAAGGAACGCTCAGGACGGCATATCAATGATCCAGACGGCGGAAGGAGCCCTTGAGTCAACGAACTCGATCCTTCAACGTATGCGCGAGCTTTCAGTGCAAGCCGCTAACGATACCCTCACGCAACAGGACAGGGAATACATTCAGCTTGAAATTAACCAATTGAGGGATGAAATCAACAGAATAGCCACTTCCACACAATTTAACAAGAAGAGGCTTCTTGACGGAAGCGCGTCCGTGTTATGGTCTTCGGATTCACTAACCACAAAACTCTTTGTGAGAGGCGGCCTTCGCCAGATAGACCAGTTCGGACAGAAGAACGTGTCGGAAGGAAACTATAAGGTTACCATAACCGCGAATCCGGGACAAGCTGAAATACAGAAAAGCGATATCTTCAAAATCAAACATAAGAACGTTCTTTCAAACGTTACATTAAATAAACAATACGCAACCGATATTAGAGTGGATAACCTTCCTCCGGCCGACTACACAGTTCAGGTTGCTTCATCCGTTGCGGCGGGCGCCGGGTTCGCAGCTCTCCGCGCACTTTTTGGATTTGAAACCTCGAATTACACCGCGATTGTATCCAGTATGTCGGGGCCGGGCATGGGATTCAGCTTGTCGGGGCTCAGCGGCACCGCTCAGTTATCATACGAAATTACAAACGTTGACCATGTGAGCAACACCGTTACATTTAAGGCAGTCGCTCAAATACTGAGGGTTGACGGAACGTCCGAGACGTTTGTCGCTGAAAACTTACAGGTCGGCGTCGGTGACGACGTCAAAGGACGGGTAAGATGGACGGCGTTTGGAATGAGTGGAACTCTATTTTCTCTTTCCGGATTTTCCAACACGGATGATTTTAAAGTCGGGCAAAAAGTGTTAGCGGTTTTCCAACATTCGGTGACCAGCTCGATAAAGATAACCGTCTCCGCGAGAGGGCTGAATAAAGAATGGCCGGGATACTGGGACGGTAACCCGTTGCCTGGTTTAACCGCTAATTTTGTGCACGACGTTGAATTCATACTGAAGCAAACTGCCGTCATCTCGAAAGATGTTCAATTCCGCGGCTTCTATTTGAACCCGTCCAACGGAACCTTGTACGATACAAATATTATCCTGAGCCTGAAAACCGCTTTCGCCGACGTCGTTTCGGGAACTATGCTTGCAACTTTCAAAGCTACCTACATTGGGCAAACCGCTCAGTTGGATACAAGGCTCAGAGATATAGACAAGTTCTGGGATCCTAACGGAAGGTTCATGCTGGACGACCCCAAAACGCTGACGATAACTCAGGGAGACGGAAAGTCCACCACTGTGACTATCTATTCGAATGACACGATGGGAGACCTGGTTCGCAAATTCAACGACGCGATAGCGAACGGACTGGGACAGGCGGGGCTGGTGAAGGACAACGCGATGAACTTTGCGTCTTTCGTTACGACCACTGCGGCCAACACGTCGGAGTCGGTACTCGGCACAATACTTCTCCGCTCGGCGATAAACGGAATCGGCGGGACGCTGAATATCTCGGGAGACCCCGACATTATGAACGCGCTTTCGCTGAACGTCATTCAAACGCCGGTCGAGAACGAATTCTACGTGTCGATACAGGACGCGCACAGCGGCCAGCCGGTAGTGAACAATGTAAAGGTGTCGGGCAACTACGCGGTCGGGCTTATTCATCCGAACCTTGATTTCGAGTTTGACCCGAACGCTAATATGAAAGTAATGTGGAACGACCTGACGAAGAAGTATGAAACGAGGGTTACAGAAGAAGCGTACAGCACGGTAATCCATATATCGGACAACACCGCGGTATTCCAGATAGGAGCGAACGAGGGAGAGGACATGTCGATAGATATAGGGGACATGAGCACGCGGTCGCTGGGATTGCACAAAGTATTGGTAACGGACCGCAAGTCGGCCTCCCGTTCGATAACGATAATAGACACTGCGCTTACCACTTTGGCCACCCAAAGATCTAAACTGGGAGCGTATCAGAATCGTCTTGAGTATACAATTAACAACCTTACGACCGCCGCAGAGAACCTGACGGCAGCGGAAAGCAGAATACGCGACTTAGACATGGCAAAGGAAATGATGAACTTCACGAAGCTAAGCATCCTGATGCAGTCGGGTCAAGCGATGCTGGCGCAGGCGAACCAGCTGCCGCAGAATATACTGCAACTTCTAAGGTAATCATTATAAATACGGTTCGTCTGTTAATCAGGCGGACCGTTTTTTTAATGCAATGCACAATGTTCAATGTTCAATGTTCAATGAAAGACAAAAGACTTTAAAAACAGTTGCCAGTTGTCAGTTGCCAGTTGCGAGAGAAAAGATGAAAGACAAAGACTAAAGACATAAACGATTTAGTTTACACGTCATTGCGAGCGCAGCGAAGCAATCCAGAAAGCCAAAAACAAAGAATAAAGACAAAAAACGCTGGATTGCTTCACTGCAAAAAGACGCAGTTCGCAAAGACGTATAGGGCGAGGGAAAGACTTAAAGACAGTTGCTAGTTGCCAGTTGCGAGAGAAAAGACAAAGATGAAAGACAAAGATAAACGCTAAAGACTTCGGGCTGCTCAATTGTTTTTGCTTTTGTTTTTCATTGAACATTGTGCATTGAACATTGTGCATTGAAAAGGAGGTTTTATGATGCAAAGACATAGAATGGAATGGAATGGAATGGAATGGAATGGAATGGAATGGAATGGAATAAAAACAGCAATAGTACTGGTCGCGGTGTTTTTTCTGGTTTTTTACTCTTCGGCGGCGAACGCCGCCTTCGTGCCGGTGGCGGATATCATTAATGTACCGATGGATGCAACAACCAATGTGCCGCTCACCCTCAAGGGCAATGTTAGTCCTAGTAGCGCTACAAATCAGTATTTACACTGGAGCGTCAAAAACGCGGGAACAACCGGCGCGGCGTTATCCGGCGATACCTTAACCGCTACTGGAACGGGCACAGTTATAGTTACGGCGTCAGTTGCAAACGACCCGAATGGCAATTGGGAGGCGGTTTACGCAGGCCAGAATTACACAATAGCCATAAGAAGAGACGGTAGCCTCTGGGCGTGTGGAGTTAATGATAAAGGTCAGCTGGGCGACAGTACGAACATACAACGTTTAACGCTTGTCCGCGTGGGGAGTGATAATAACTGGGCAGCAGCTGATGCGAGATATCAACACACCATAGCCATAAAAAAAGACGGTAGCCTCTACGCATGGGGATATAATGGAATGGGTATGCTGGGCGATAATACGAAGATTGATAAAAACAAGCCAACACAAGTGGGATCAGCAGACAACTGGGCAGCGGCAGCTGTGGGCGGTTCCACCAACTCTGCTCACACTATAGCCATAAGAGCTGACGGCAGCCTCTACGTGTGGGGGTGTAATTATTTCGGCGAGATAGGCAATGGTTCATTAGGCGGAAGCGCACCTAACCAAACAACTCCCCAACGTGTGGGGGCACTATATGAATGGGCATCGTTTGAAGCTGGCGCTAATCACAACATAGCTATAAAAAAAGTCGGCACCCTCTGGGTGTGGGGAAGTAATCAAAACGGTCAGCTTGGTCTTGATAACTCAGGCACAGGCACACACCGTCCCTCTCCCCAACAAGTAGGCAGAGACGATGACTGGGCTACAGTTATTGCGGGCTCTGCACACAGCATAGCCATAAAAAAAGACGGCAGTCTCTGGGCGTGGGGATTTAATAATGCTGGACAGGTGGGAGATGACACGACATTAAACAAGACTACTCCCGTCTTAATATCGACGTCGAATGACTGGAAGGCAGTTGTCGCACGCTATCGACACAATTTAGCCATAAAAACTGACGGCAGCCTCTGGGCGTGGGGACTTAATAACAGTGGACAACTTGGCGATGGCACGGCTACTAACCGTAGCATACCAACACGTGTGGGTACAGCATATGACTGGGTGGTTGTTGCCGCAGGCGAAAATCACTCTATGGGTATAAAAATCGACGGCAGCTTATGGGCGTGGGGAAATAATTCTTCCGGTCAGTTTGGTGACAACACAAAGGCTAGCTGCAACGCTCCTGTACTGTTGAATGGGTACAACAAAGACTTCACCATCACGGTGAGCGAACCCTCATCGGTAACTTACACAGTGACCTTCCTTGACTGGGACGGAAACGTAATTGATACGCAGACAGTTGTAGAAGGCAATTCCGCGACGGCGCCAGCCGACCCCGTTAGAACGGGCCACACCTTCATCGGCTGGGATCCTCCGGTTTTCTCGAACATCACCGACGACCTGACAGTTAAAGCACAATACAAAATCAACACCTACACCGTAATTTTCATGTCGGACGGCGTTGAGTTCAGCTCTCAGGAAGTCGAACACGGCAAAGCAGCGGTTGATCCCGGCATGCCTACCAAGACGGGATACACCTTCACTGGCTGGATTCCTTCGGATTTCACGAACATCACCGGCGACCTAACGGTAAACGCGAAATTCGATGTCAACGACTACACCGTAACGTTTAAGGACCATGACGGAACTGTGCTAAAAACGCATACTGTATCCTTCGGTTCGGGAGCCACCGCGCCGGCGGACCCGATCAGGGAAGGCTACACCTTCATCGGCTGGGATAAGAATTTCGATATTGTCTCTGAAAACATTACCGTGACCGCTCAGTACAAACCCGACTCAGGCGACGGCTTCACCGTTACTTTTGTTGACTGGAACGGGGATGTGCTCAAGAAGGTTACGGTGTCCTCCGGCGCTGGGGCTGTTGCTCCGGCGGATCCGGCTAGGGTTGGGTATACTTTTTCGCGCTGGGACAGGGATTTCTCCGTTGTCACCGGCGATCTGACCGTGACCGCGCTTTATGTTATCAACAAATATACGGTAATTTTCATCGCGGACGGCGTTGAGATCAGCCGCCAGACAATTGATCACGGCGGTGCGGCGGCGGCGCCCGGGGCGCCTGTCAAGACAGGATACGTTTTCACCGGATGGGACAGGGATTTCTCCGTCATAACCGGCGATCTGACTGTGGCTGCGGTGTTCGTTGCCAATAAATACACCGTTGTTTTCATATCGGACGGCGCCGAGTTCAACCGCCAGACAGTCGATCACGGCAGCGCGGCAGTTTATCCCGGAATACCGGTAAAGGCGGGCTACACTTTCACCGGCTGGGATACTAACTTCTCGAACGTCACCGGCAACCTCACGGTGACAGCGCTGTTCGAGCCCGGCAACAAATACACGGTTGTTTTCCTGTCGGACGGCATCGAGTTCAACCGCCAGACCGTCGAACCCGGCGGCTCAGCGGCCAATCCTGGCGCGCCTTCCAAGGCAGGGCACACATTCACCGGCTGGGATAAGGTTTACACGAATATAACCAGCAGCATGACGGTCAACGCGATGTTCACCGCCCACAGATTCACCGTGATTTTCATGTCGGACGGCGTTGAGTACAACCGCCAGACCGTGGAATACGGCGCCGCTGCGTTCAATCCCGGGTCGCCCGTCAAGGCTGGTCACACCTTTGCGGGCTGGGATAAGATCTTCTCGAACATCACCGGCGACCTGACGGTTAACGCGCTGTTCAATATCAACCATTACACAGTGACTTTTGTCAGCTGGAACGGAGAAGTGCTTTTAAAGCAAACTGTGCCATACGGCGCGGGCGCGGCCGCCCCGGAGGCCCCTGTGAGGGATGGTCATACATTCAGAGGTTGGAGTACAGATTTCTCCCACATCACAGGCAATCTGACCGTGAGGGCGCTGTACGATACTGACAAATTCGCCGTGGCGTTTGTTGATTGGGACGGCGCAGTGCTCAAATTGCAGGTTGTGGAATACTGCTCGGGCGCCGCCGCTCCGGCTGACCCTGTGAGGGCTGGCTATACATTCACCGGCTGGGACGTTAATTTCTCCCACATCATAGGAAACCTGACGGTGACGGCGCAGTACAAAAGTAATACGACCGCCTCGTACACCGTGTATTTCGTAGCAAACCGCGTTGTGATAAACCATCAGTACGTTGAACAGGGCTCAAGCGCCATCGCTCCGGCTGATCCTGCGAGGGCAGGTTATACATTCATCGGCTGGGACAAAAACTTCTCCAATATCAGGTCAAACCTGACGGTGATTGCGCAATTCAAAAGCAACACAGCCGTCTCGCACAACGTTGTTTTCATGGCGAACAGCGCCGAGTTCAGCCGCCAGACCGTGGAACACCAAAACGACGCCGAGAACCCGGGCGTACCCGCCATGCAAGATTGTACGTTCTCCGGTTGGGATAAAAGCTATTCCAACGTCACATCGGATCTGACAGTGTCGGCGCAATTCAAAGCGATTGCAAACCCTGTTTACACAGTGATTTTCATGGCGAACGGCGAAGAGTTCAGCCGCCAGGCAGTGGAGCAGGGCAGCGCGGCGCACGACCCCGGCGAACCTTTTATGGAAGGATATACGTTCACCCGCTGGGATAAAGGATTCTCCAACATCACAGGCGACCTGACGGTGAGCGCGCAGTTCGCAATCAATACTTACACGGTAATTTTCATGGTTGACGGCGTTGTGTTCGACCGCCAGACCGTCAAACACGGCGACGATGCAATCGATCCCGTCGCTCCGGTCAAGGAAGGTTATATATTCGCAGGCTGGGACGGCGTCTTTACCAACATCAGAGGTGACCTGACGGTGACAGCGCTGTACGAGAACATAATCTACTTCGTACCGGTGACGGACATCGTCGGCGCGCCTGACACCGCCATGACAAACACGCCGCTTACCCTGACAGGTACGGTGATTCCGGATAACGCGACCAACAAGAAAATAGTCTGGGGCATCAAGAACGCAGGCGTGACCGGCGCTGCGATAACGGACGACGAGCTGACCGCCTCGGCGGCGGGCGAGGTAGTTGTCACAGCGATGATCTGGGGCGGCGTGGAGAGCAGGCAAAGATTTGCAAATTTCACCAAGGACTTCACCGTTAAGGTTAAGTCCATAGCCTCCGGCATATCGCTCAATCCTGCAACCGACATGAATTTTGGTTCGGTTTCAGAACGCTACGGCGCAGTGAATCCGCGCGCCGTGACAGTCAATAACATTGGCATCATGGCAACAGGAGCACTGAACATTGCGCTTTCCGGCAAGAACGAGTCAAGCTTCGCCGTCGACAAAACCTCAATGCCCAACATAGCAGTAGATGGAAGCGACAGCTTCTCGGTAGCGCCGATAACGGGGCTCAAAGCAGGTACATACGAAGCAACCGTAACAGTCTCGGGAGGCGCCGGCATAGCCCCGCAATCGTTCAACGTAAGCTTCACGGTCAACTCGACCTCCAAAAAAGGAGGAGGAGGGTGTAATACGGGATTTTTCTTAGGGTACGGGTTGTTGGCGCTTTTGATTCCGATTAAAAGGATTATGCATAGATACAATGCACAATGCACAATGTTCAATGAAAGATAAAAAGCAAATGCCAAAGACTTTGGAATGTCAAACGTAGCTTTGTAGGGGCGGCTTGCAGCCGCCCGCGCTAAATACTTTGAATTGCCGGATTTATGACCGTATTGGCGGCGCACATGGGCGGGACCGCTCGATTTTGATTATTTAGAGGCATAACAAGTGGCAGGTTAGTCGATTTCGATGAAAAAAGCGGCTTCGTATCTCAGATGAATTTGATGCGAAGTCACTTTTTTCAAATCTGTATTTAACCCTAAGAATTTGGAAAAAAAACTATTAATTATTGTTACAGTCCCCTAAGATTTCGACTTCAGCGCGCGTTAATCCGGTATCTTCCATAATCTCATCAATCGGCTTGTTACGTTTCAGCATATTACAAGCTATGGCTAATATGCCTTCAGCTCTGCCTTTCGCTTCACCTTCAGCCCTGCCTTTCACTTCACCTTCAGCTCTGCCTTTCGCTTCACCTTCAGCTCTGCCTTCAGCTCTGCCTTCAGCTCTGCCTTCAGTTCTGCCTTTCGCTTCACCTTTCTTTTCAGCATGGTATAACGCCTGCGCTTCATCATGGCGGGCTTTGGCTCGTAAACGCTCCAATTCGCGGAACTCCGATGAAGCAGTGACGCTGTGATATGCGCTTATTGCTTGATTCAACTCCGGCACCCCCAATGCTTCGATTTTCGATAATTCTTCTTCTGTGTCTGCTTTAAATAACGCCAACCATAACAGCAAAAGGTCATTTCTGTTAACGTCCTCAGTTACTTTGGGTAATTCAAAAAAGTGAAAGACCATTTTGTCAGTCAGTGGCTCATGGCGAGTGACTTCAATGGCTTGATATTCCGAGTTGAACTCAGGACAGCTAAACAACTGGAAGTCTACGATACTGATTACTATCGTACGCGGTAAATCTGAATACTTCCCGCCTGCAGGGAGGGCGTTCGAGAATATTCGCGCCCAATGAAAAACAGCGCGCTCCGGGAAGTCTCCTTCATCCTCTACCTGCACCTCAAGGTTCACCTGTTGTTCGTTTACCATCATGTGAATGTCCAAACGGCAAAACTTGTTTCCTAGCACCTCTGGCGGCATTTCCTGGTTCCGAATTTCAAACTGCGTGATACTCTCTAGCTTAATTCTCAGCAGATGTGCGACCAACCGCCGCAACAAATCAGGGTGTTTTATAAATAACAATTTAAAAAGAATATCGGTCTTGAATGTGTTCTTAAGTTTTGACATAGCGAATCGTCCCTCCACGCGGGTAATTATGCCACGCTTACGCCGGGATTGCAATGACCCGTTTTGACAAGAGGTTCCGTGTTGCTATGAGATGTTCAATGCACAATGCTCAATGTTCAATGATAAATCCAGCAACTCAAAGTCATTGCAGCGGGCGGCTACAATCCGCCTCTACAAAGCTTATCTTGAGCAATTCAAAGTCTTTTGTATTATATTTGTAATTTTTGTTTATCAGGTAGAGGCGAGCGCGGGAGCCGCTCTTTTTTATCATCTTGATTCGCATGTAATGTTAATCACAAATTATGCCGATTAAAGTCTTGAATCCTACGATACTCACGCAAAGAACTGCTGATTAATCTGACAAAATATAGTCTTAATGATTGGAGGCCATAATAATGAAAAGTAACGGAAGTAAACCTGCTGTATTATTGGCGATGGCGCTTACTCTGGTTTTTTGCTCGGGGGCGGCGGATGCTGACTTTGTGAAGGTGATAAGTATTGATGACGTACCGAAGAAAATAGAGGTCGGAGTGTCGTTCGACCTCACGGGCACGGTGCTTCCTATTGACGCGACAAATCAGGACATAATCTGGAACATAATTGACGACGGATCGACCGGCGCGACGTTATCCGGAGATACCCTGTTCGCTCCAAATGAGGGCATAGTAACAGTCAGAGCGTCGGTGGTAAACGACCCGTATGGAAATGACTGGGATAAGGTTTCCGTGGGTGCCGCCGGTTCCTGCTTTATCATAAGAAAAGACGACAGCCTCTGGGCATGGGGAAATAATTATTACGGTCAGCTGGGCGATGGTTCAAGGATAAATCGCAGTTATCTTGTCCAAGTGGGTACGGATAATAACTGGGATGCGGTTGTCGCAGGCGCTAATCATACAATTGGCAAAAAAACTGACGGTAGCCTCTTGACGTGGGGATATAATTCAAGCGGCCAGATAGGCAACGGCACGTCAAGCACAACAGATTTTGTCTTAAACCCCACACTTGTTGGGTTAACAACTGATTGGAAGACAATTGCCGCAGGATATCATTACACCATGGCCACAAAAACTGACGGTAATCTCTGGGTGTGGGGAAATAATCAATATGGTCAGCTGGGCATTGATACTGATGGTAAAAGCCAAACTATTCCATTTAATGTGGGGACAGGCTATAACTTGGCGTCGATTGATGCAGGTTTTGGTCACACCATAGAAATAAAAATTGACGGCAACCTCTGGGCATGGGGAAGAAATGATTATGGTCAACTGGGCAATGGCTTGACGACTAATAGTTACACTCCCGTCCAAGAGGAGACGAGTGCGAAAAACTGGGCGGCGGTTGCTGCGGGCTATGATCATACAGCAGCAATAAAAACTGACGGCAGCCTCTGGACATGGGGAAGTAATGAAAACGGTAAGTTAGGCTATGACTTGACGACTCAATGCAACTCACCAGACCAAATGGGAATGGACAAAAACTGGGCAGCGGTTACCGTGGGTCAGTATCACACCATAGCTATAAAAACTGATGGCAGCCTCTGGGCATGGGGAGGCAATTCAAAAGGCCAGCTATGTGATGGCACGACGACTAACAACAGCTCACCAAAACGTGTGGGAACTGCGAATAACTGGGTAGCGGTTTTCTCTGGTGGCGAATACTCCATGGCTAAAAAAACTGACGGCAGCCTCTGGGCGTGGGGAATGAATTCTAACGGACAGCTGGGCGATGGCACATTAGGAAATATAAACGTTGCTCCTGTACTGGTCAGTGGTTACAACGAGGACTTCACTGTTCGCATCGTTAAGGCTTTCAAGGTGACCTTCGTTGACTGTGACGGTACCGTACTTGATACGCAGACGGTTTTATACGAGGATCCTGCGACTGCGCCGCCCGACCCCGTTAGAGCCGGCCATACCTTCATCGGCTGGGATGTAGATTTCTCGAACATCACTTCAGACCTTACTGTTAAGGCGGTGTACGATACTTACACCTACACCGTAACTTTCATGTCGGACGGCAAGGTATTCAACACCCAGACCGTCGAACACGGCAAAGCGGCGGTTGATCCCGGCGTGCCTACTAAGCCTGGTTACACCTTCGCGGGATGGGATAAGGATTTCTCGAACATAACCTCAGACTTGACGGTGAACGCGCTGTTCACTGTCGGCAACTTCACCGTAACTTTTGTTGACTGGAACGAAGACGTTATCATAAAACGTACGGTTCCATACGGCATGGGAGTGACCGCTCCGGCGGACCCGGTCAGACCGGGCTATACCTTCGCCGGCTGGGATAAGGATTTCACAAGCATCACCAGCGACTTGACGGTGACGGCGACATACAATATCAACTACTACACCGTGACTTTTGTTGACTGGAACGGAGAGGCGCTTAAAAAGGACACTGTAGCCTTCGGTACAAGCGCGACAGCGCCCGCAAATCCTGCCAGGCAGGGTTATACTTTCGCGCGCTGGAACAGGGATTTCTCATTCGTCACCGTCGATCTGACCGTGACCGCGCTGTACGATCCCAACAAATATACCGTGACATTTCTTAATTGGGACGGCGCAGTGATCATTTCGTATCAGGTGGAACACGGTTTAAGCGCAACCGCTCCGGCTGACCCCGCGAGGGCGGGTTATACATTCACCGGTTGGGACGTAAACTTCTCCCACATCACGGGAAACCTGACGGTGACAGCGCAGTTCAAAAGCAATACAACCGCCTCATACACAGTGTATTTCGTAGCGAACCGCGTTGTTATAAACCACCAGACCGTTGAACACGGCGGCGCGGCCAAGAGCCCCGGTACACCGGTCAAGCAAGGTTATACGTTCACCGGCTGGGACAAAAATTTCTCCAATATCACGTCAAACCTGACGGTGATCGCGCAATTCAAAAGCAATACAGCCGCTTCGCACAACGTGGTTTTCATGGCGGACAGCGCCGAGTTCAGCCGCCAGACGGTGGAACACGAAAACGCCGCAGTGAACCCCGGCGTACCGACCAAGCAGGATTGTACATTCGCCGGTTGGGACAAAGGCTACTCCAACATCATATCGGATCTGACAGTGTCGGCGCAATTCAAGGACATTACAAACCCCGTTTACACAGTCACTTTTATGGCTAATGACAGAGAATTCAGCCGCCAGACCGTGGAATATGGCAGAGCGGCGCACGACCCCGGCGAACCTTTTAAGGAAGGTCATACATTCACCAACTGGGATAGAGATTTCTCCTTCATAACTTCAGGCCTGACGGTGGGCGCGCAATTCGTAATCAATACATACACGGTAATTTTCATGGTTGACGGCGTTGAGTTCAACCGCCAGACGGTCGAACACGGCGACGACGCAACCGATCCCGGCGCGCCGGTTAAGGAAGGTTATATATTCGCCGACTGGGACAGCAACATTAAAAACATCACTTCTGATCTGACGGTGTCAGCTATGTACGAGGAAATAATCTACTTCGTGCCGGTGACGGACATAGTCGGCGCGCCTGATACCGCCATATTGAATACGCCCCTTACCCTGACAGGGACGGTTATACCGGATAACGCGACCAACAAGAAAATAGTCTGGAGCGTTAAGGACGCGGAAAGCACCGGCGCCGTGATATTCGGCGACGCCCTGTTCAGCGCAAAGCCGGGCGAGGTAGTCGTCACGGCAATGATTTGGGGCGGTGTGGAGAGCAGGCTCAGATATGCTAATTTCATCAAGGACTTCACCGTTATAGTAAGAAACGCAATCTCCGGCATATCGCTTGATCCCGCAACCAATATGAATTTCGGTTCGGTCTCAGAACGCTACAGCGCAGTGAATCCGCGCGCCGTGACAGTCAACAACATTGGCGCCGCGGCAACGGGAGCGCTGAACATTGCGCTGTCCGGCAAGAACGCGTCAAGCTTCGCCCTCAACAAAACCTCAATGCCCAACATAGCAGTAGAAGGAAGCGATAGCTTCTCGGTAGCGCCGATAACAGGGCTGAAAGCAGGAACGTATGAAGCGACCGTCACGGTCTCAGGAGGCGCCGATATAGATCCGCAATCGTTTAACGTAAGCTTCACCGTTGAGTCGACATCCAAAAAAGGCGGAGGAGGATGTAATGCAGGATTTTTCTTAGGGTACGGGTTGTTAGCGCTTTTGGTTCCACTTAAAAAGATTAAATAAATGGAAAGTGGCGCAAATGCAATGCACAATGTTCAATGTTCAATGAAAGACAAAGAAACAAAGATTTTTGGATGTTTGGACAACGTAAAAGGTTTAACGGGTAGGGGCGGCTTGTAGCCGCCCGCGCCAAATACTTTGAATTGCCGGATTTATGCGCGTTGGGGTGGCGCCCATGGGTGACCCATGTTTGAAACCTTGATTTGCCAGATTTATGGCGCATTGGGATGGCGCACATGGATCGCTCCCACGCCAAATGCTTTGATTTGCCAGTTTTATGACGCGTAGGGGTTGCACCCATGGGCGACCCGTGTTTGAAACCATGATTTGCCAGATTTATGGCGCATTGGGATGGCGCACATTGGTCGCTCCTGCGCCAAATGCTTTGAATTGCCAGTTTTATGACGCGTAGGGGTCGCACCCATGGGCGACTCGTGTTTAAAACCTTGATTTGCCGGTTATCTGGTTTATCGCCGATATCATCGCTATCGGGCACGGGACGCCGAGGGCTGCGTCCCCTACGGTATCCACACGTTCGGCGTAGGTTGTTAGAACGACCGTGTTTGAAACCTTGATTTGCCGATTGTCTGGTTTATTAACGATATCATCGCTATCGGGCATGGAACGCCGAGGGCTGCATCCCATACGTTATCTACACGGGCGACCTATTTAATAATGGAAATTTGAAAATTAAAATACAAAAAACAAACGCCAGAGACTGTGAGGTGTCAAACACAGCTTTGTAGGGGCGGCTTGCAGCCGCCCGCGCTAAATACTTTGAATTGCCGATATTCAGGATATTAGTGAAATCTTGCTCATAACATATTGTGTTCAAAATTCTATACGACAACTATATATTGCGGTTGGATTGACAATTTTATTACTTTTGTTACAACCCCTTTCTTTACGCGGAAACTATTTTCTTCTTTCTACCCGGTTTATGGTTGATTTGCCGATTGAGTTCAAGTCTATTCATTAATCCATCTTGAAGAACTTTCGAATAACTAAGCCCTGCGTCTTTTGCGCGCATATCCAGCCATTGAGGAAGAGTCACGGCACGCGTTACGGATTTATTGTCCATTTCCTCACGGAAAAGCTTCATCCAAACATCGACAAGTACAACTGCGAGATGGACGCCGGACGCCTTATATTCTTCGTAATTCAGGTCATGAATAGGAGTTGGCGCCGGAATTTCGTCCTCATCCTGTTCCATACCCCATAAATGTAAAGACAGCGCTTCCCTGCCCATACGCAAAGCATCGTTTTCGTTTTTTCCATGCGACACGCATCCCGGTAAATCCGGAAACACCACTCCGATTCCATCAACGCCATTTTCGTAAGCAAAGAGGGCCGGGTATGTATATTTATCTTTCATCGTCTTCTTCATCTGCTTCGACAGCTCCTTTTAAAACTGAATTCCTGATTGTTTGGATATTAACATTAAGTCAAATATATGCCAATACAGAAGATATCAGCGAGCGACGAGCAAAGGCAAAAGACAGTCTCTTACCATTAAATTCCAAATATCTCATTTTTCGTAATGAACTCTAATTCTGTTCAATATTCAATGTTTTGCTTTTGTCTTTGCTTTTCATTGATAATTGTGCATTGAGCATTGCCTTTTTCTCCCCTTCACAAATACCCATAAAAAGCTTAGAATGACATTATAGCGCTGCTCGAAACCGCAAAAAAGAAGGCGGGGAAATATAAACAGGAGGGAAAGATATTGTCCAATGAACTGAAAGTAAGCGTGGAAGTCATGGCGCGGGGGCTTGCGATGTATCACGCTATTTTTGCAAACGAGGCTGTTGATATGCTGGGAGAGGAACAGGGAACGGAGCTGGTCGGCAGAGTCGTCGCCAGATTTGGCAGGGAGCGCGGAAAAAGGATTAGGGAATGCTCGGATGCAAAGGGAGAAGCCCCTACCCTAGCCTCCATGAATAAAAATTACGACCTGCCTTTGTCCGCTGCGTGGGAGTCGGTCAAATTTGAGGACGGGAGCGATATAACATATTGCCCCATGTGCGAGGAATGGAAGAAAATGGGCATGATAAAGGAAGGAAAACTTTACTGCGCCGTTGACGCCGCAATGGCCGAAGGTTATTCAGACAGGCTTGTTTTCAGAAGGGAATGCACCCTCATGGACGGGGATGCTTGCTGCCGGCACAGGTACAAATCGAAAACTAAGGGAGACAATTGATGAAAACTTTCGGAAAAATAATTTCTTTACTGATGCTTCCACTGATAGCTGAAATCATATACGGCGCGCTGATGTCGTATTTTTACAAAGCGCCTCCTATTTGGGGGTTTGAAACTACTATTTTTCTTTACGGCTCGTTTTTCATGCTCGGCTCGGGCTATTGCCATCTGGAAAAAAAACACGTGGCGGTAGATGTTATTATTCATCACGTCAAGCCAAAGACGGCGCGCGCGCTTTCCATATTTGCGGAAATAGTAGTCTTGTTTGTTGTTATAGTAATGCTTTATATGAGCGCCCAATCCGCCTATAAATCAATTATGATACGCGAACGCTCGATGCACCAAACTCCTTTTAACCCTGAGATATGGTGGTACAAATGCGTTATCCCGATATCATGCGCTCTGGTATCGTGGCAGGCTTTCAAAGATATCAGGGGGCTTATCACAGGAAAAGGGCTCGCTAAAGACAGGCAAAAGAAAGAAGGCGCCAATAATGCCGCGTGAATTCTATCCGCTCCTTATGTTTATCGCGCTTTTCATTTTTTTGATGCTGGGGGTTCCGATAGCTTTCGGTTTGGCTGCAGTGGCGATAATTTTTTCATACTTCCTTTGGGGATTCAGTTCACTTAACATTTTGATATCAACAACGTGGGGGGCAATGAACAATTTCGTCATAGTGGCGGTTCCGCTCTTTATATTCATGGCGTATGTACTTCAAAAAACAAAAGTTGTGGACGACCTTTACGGCGCCATATTCAAATGGTCTGGCGGCCTTAGAGGCGGGCTGGCCATCGCGACGGTCATAGTGGGGGCAATTCTGGGCGCGGTATCCGGCGTCGTCGCCGCAGGAGTTATCGGGCTGGGATTGATTGGGTTGCCGCAAATGCTGAAACATGGATACGACAAAAAATTGTCCCTCGGCAGCGTGATGGGGGGCGGTACCCTTGGGCAGTTGATACCTCCAAGCACAAACATGGTGCTTTATGGCTGCGTGACAGGGGTTTCAATAGGAGGGCTTTTCGCCGGAGGCATGATGGCGGGAATTATTCTTGCAGCCATGTACATAATGTATGTAGTCATAAGAGGGCTTATTAACCCCAATTTTTGCCCCGCTCTGCCAATCAATGAAAGGGCGACGTGGAATGAAAAACTGATATCCTTAAAGAATTTTATTTTACCGGCTCTTCTTATTATAGTTGTTCTCGGGTCCATACTCAAAGGCGTGGCATCGCCGACTGAAGCCGCGGCGTTCGGCGCAGGCGGGGCGCTTTTGATAGGATTGATAAACCGCCGCCTGACATGGAATATAGTTTACTCCTCATGCTATGAAACCCTGACAATAACAGCAATGGTAGGCTGGATGATGATTGGGGCGGGGACGTTCGGCTCGGTTTTTTCCGGATTGGGAGGCAACACGCTCGTCTCCAATATTGCGATGAACATGCCGGGCGGAGCGAATATGGTATTTTTGGTGTTTGCCTTATTCATTTTCTTCCTTGGGATGTTCCTTGAAACGAACGCGATAATTCTTCTCGCGGCGCCGATTATGGCGCCTATATTGGCGAAATTGGGGTTCGATCCTCTTTGGGTGGGGCTTGCTTTCAATATCCTCCTTCAAACCGCTTACCTGTCGCCTCCATTTGGGTTAAGCCTGTTTTATCTTCATGGAGTCGTTCCTCCCGGGATAAATTTGATGGATATATATAAATCAAGCGTCCCTTTTCTGGCGATGCAAATAGTAGGCATAACGTTAATAACTATTTTCCCGCAAATAGTTTTATGGCTGCCTAATTACTTGAAATAAAACTAATGCAGTTTTAATTTAAAATCAAATTTTCAAACTGAATTATTGTAAAATGAAATGACAGTACTATACTTGAAAGGCAGGAGAGATGAAGAATGAAGAAAATACTCATAGCTTTAGTTTTGATATCCATTTTTGCCACATCAGCTTCCGCAGCGCTAAATTGGCGCATCGTATCTCATGCGATGCCAGGGACTATTCAGCATAAAATTGTTGAGGATTTTTGCGAGACGGTAAAAACTATTTCCCAAGGGGAGCTCATAATTGAACCTTTCTCGGCGGGCGTGCTTTTCCCGGTATTCGAGTCTTTTGATAATATAGCAAATGGCGTGGTCGAGATGGGCTCGGTATACGGCGCGTATTGGCCGGGCAAACACCCGGGGTTCCTGCTGACGACGCGCCCGGGCTGCCCGCTGAGCACATTCGCCGAGGGCGCGTACCTTGACGAAAAACTTGAGCCATTTTTTGCCAATATATACAAGAAATTTGGCATTCAGCACCTTGGGCATCTTATGGTGAGCCCCATCTATGAGCAATTGATGTCCGTCGTTCCTGTAAACTCAATAGCGGATTTGAAAGGGAAAAAAATTCGTACATCGGGCATAGGCGCCCTCTATTATGAAGCGCTCGGCGCCACTCCTGTGGGCCTTCCCGCGCCGGAAATTTATCCCGCGCTACAGACAAAGAATCTGGATGCTGCGGAATGGACGTTCTGGGATGACAACATGCGGATGAACTTTCACGAGGTCGTTAACTACGTTGTAGACCCCGCTTTCCAGAACGGAACATGCGAATATTACCCGCTTGTGGTGAATCAGGACAAATGGGACAGCCTTTCACAGCACCTTAAAGATGTCGTTATAGTAGCCCGTGACCGCGCGCGTTACCATTCAGCCATGGTATACGTGACGGAGATGATTTCGCGCGAAAAGTGGAGAGCGCTGCCGAATATCACAATAGTAAGATGGAGCCCGGAAGATGAAGCAACGGCAAGATCCGTAGGGCAAAAACTCATAAAGGACGAATGCGAAAAGACCGAAGAGGGGAAATGGTACCTTCAAGTTTACCGCGATACTCTTTGGGAACTCGGATATAAAGACGAGGCCAAAAATCTGGGATACGAAGAAAAGAAATAATTTAGGATAAAGGGTAAACGGTACGCTGCACCCGGCGTACCGTTTGTTTCTTACGCGGAAACTATTTTTACAATACATTGGGAGTGATATACATGGATATTACGAGAGAGAACGCTTTATCGCTATTGCTAAAACACAATAGCGACGTGAAACATGCTCTCGCAGTGGAAGCAACTATGAGATTTTTCGCTGAAAAAATGGGGGGAGACCCGGATCTTTGGGGATTCGTCGGAATAATCCACGACATAGATTGGGAGTTATGCGAAAACGACATATCAAAACACTGCAATCTGGCGCCGCAGATTTTGAGAGAGGCCGGTCTCGGCGAGGATATAATTCACGCCGTGCAGTCGCACGGATACGGAGCGTGTACGGATGTGAAGCCTGAAAACGATATGGAAAAAACCCTATTCACTATCGACGAGTTAACGGGACTGATAATAACAGCAGGGCTCGTGCGGCCAAGCAAATCCCTGTCGGACCTTGAAGTCCCATCCGTCAAGAAAAAATGGAAGGACAAAGCGTTCGCAAAGGGAGTAAACCGCGAAATAATACTTAAGGGAGCGGAAACAATGGGAAAGCCCATCGAAGAGATAATTGAGTGGGTTATACTTGCTCTGCGCCCTGTTGAAAAGGAAATAGGGTTTTAAATATGAATATAAGATTTTTAGGCGCCGCTGGAGAAGTGACAGGGTCGGCGTACCTTATTGAATGCGCAGGGAAAAAAATTCTCGTTGAATGTGGAATGTTTCAGGGAAAAAGCGAGAATGATAATTCCATCCCGTTTCCGATACTTCCTTCAGCAATTGACGCAGTTTTACTCACACATGCACACATGGATCATTCAGGTCGTATCCCGCTTCTTGTAAAAAACGGGTTCAAAGGCAAAGTTTGGGCAACGACTCCAACAAGAGAATTAATCCCGATACTGTGGCACGATAGCGCGCGATTGATGCAGGAGGACGCTGAATGGGAGACCCGCAAAAACTCAAGGAAGGGGCTTGGCCCCGTGGCGCCGTTGTACGACGAAAAGGACGTTGAGAAAGCTATCAAGAAGCTTCGCTCCATAAGTTATGACGAAAATATTGATGTGCTGCCGGGAATTTCAGTGCGCTACCGCGACGCCGGACATATTATCGGAAGCGCGATGCTTGAAGTGACGATTAATGAAGGAGATGAAACAGTAAAGCTCGCTTTCAGCGGAGATATAGGTCCAATGAAAGCAGTCATGGAACGGAGCCCTGCAAGCCTGAGCTCAGCGGATTACGTGATAATGGAATCCACTTATGGGGATAGGAACCACAAGTCCCAAGACGAAACGAGGCAGGAATTTAGGGATGCGGTATCAAACGCTATACGCTCGGGAGGAAAAGTGCTGATTCCGAGCTTTGCTGTTGACCGCACACAACGCATCCTCTACGAAATCTGCCTTATGCAGGACGAGAATATCATCCCAAAAAATATACCAATTTATTTGGATTCACCAATGGGCGCGAAAGCTACCGCTATCTACAAAGCGCACGTAGACTTTCTTTCAACCGAAATCCAAAACTACATAGCCTTGGAAAATGATCCATTTTCTCCTGATGGGCTTCAAGTTGTGGCAAGCGTAGAGGAATCCAAAAAGATTAATGAAGTAAAGTGCGCAATAGTCATTGCAGGCAGCGGAATGTGCAACGGCGGCAGAATCGTTCATCACTTAAAACATGGGCTATACGACAATAATAACCACGTTATTTTTGTAGGGTACCAGGCTCAGGGAACTTTAGGCCGCAGAATTGTCGACGGGCAGAAATTTGTTCGCGTGGCCGGAGAAGAAGTTCGAGTGCAAGCGAATATTCACACTATAAATGGATTTTCCGCGCATGGCGACCAGGATGACTTGATTGACTGGGCGCATAATTTTAAGACTAATCCAACGTATGTGATAACGCACGGGGAGCCTGAATCATCAATTGCCCTCTCAGAGAAACTTAAATCTGCGGGGAATAAAACCTTTGTCCCGAAACGCGGAGACATCCTTGAATTGATTTCGAGCGGCGTACAAACTGTTCTTCTGCACCACGCAAGCGAAAAGCAGAAGTTGGAAGCTAATATTAAAGCAGCTCTTAGAGATATAACGAGAATAGCGGAGTTAATCGAAGAAAACTTAACGGAGAATAATGTAGAGTCGCTGACGCCGCTTATTTTATCGACAAGGACGTTGTTGGAAACAGCTAGAAAGACAGGGATTAGGGATTAGGAATTAGGGATTAGAAAAGACAAAAACAAAAACAAAAGAGCGGATGTTTGGGCAACGTAGAAGATTTAACGTGTAGGGGCGGCTTGTAGCCGCCCGCTTTATATGGCTTTGAGTTGCTGGATTCATACCGCTTAAGTCAAAATGCTTAACTGTCGCGCTTGATTTAAGAAATATTCCTCAACGATTTTTTTGTCTATTTGTTTGATTAAAATCGGGTCGTCTAAAAATGCGGAGACTTTCACAAGGTTTTTGCCAAGCTGCAGATAGTTAATCGGGCTGTCAAATTTCTGGCGCGCCAGCTTAAGTAAAGTTACAAAATTATAATTATACTTTTGATTTATCTCAAATAAATCAAAATAATCTCTTCCTCTGGCTTTTTGAGCGAGGGTAAAAGCTTTATTGACGGCAATGTCAAGAACGCTGTCCACTGCCAAGTTGCCAAAACTCACGCCTGTTTCTATGCGCGGAAATGGATAATAGGTAAATTCAACCTTTAGAGGCTGCCCTTTGCCATAGTTCAAAAAAAACAAATTACGATTGAAAGATTGCTGATATTGCAAGGTATTTGCTCCATAATCGCGCATACGGGACAGCAAAAACTGATTTAACTCGACGGCGTCAAATTCATTTTCAGCGAAAAAATCAAGATCCTCGCTAAAACGATGCTGAAGGTAGAACTTGCATAAAGCAGTACCGCCAGAAAAATAAAACCGCCCGAATAGTTGCGGCTCTGCGCCGACAAATTCAAGAAATCGAATCTGTTCTTTAGCAAGCAGGCTTTTTGTCATAAAGAATAAACTCTAAATAGTTTCTGGTATCATTGTCAATTTCTAAAAACGGTAAATACTTTTCTACTTTGGCGCGCAGAAGCGTTTCTCCCGGCTCCAAGCCAAAATTGAGCAGTTGCTCCAACTGCCATATTTCGTACTCGTCAGAAGTCATATCGAAGCGTTTAGTATCAGTAGACCAATTCCTCATAATTTATTATTATATCAGATTGCGAAGGTCAGGAGACCGAGTGCCGTGGAGGTCAGGAAGACCGGGAGCGGCCGAAGGTCAGGAGACCGAGTGCCGCGAAGGTCAGGAGACCGAGTGCCGCGGAGGTCAGGAAGACCGGGAGCGGCCGGAGGTCAGGAAGACCGGGAGCGGCCGGAGGTCAGGAAGACCGGGAGCGGCCGGAGGTCAGGAAGACCGGGAGCGGCCGGAGGTCAGGAGACCGGGAGCGGCCGGAGGTCAGGCGTCATTGCGAGCGCAACGCGGCAAAAGCTCCACCTGATATGCTTTACCATAAAGACGAATATAAGTGTTTTTGGGCTTTTATTCGTGTGGTTCGTGGTTAATTATTTTTTGCTTTTGCTTTTGCTTTTGCTTTTGCTTTTCACTTCACACTCCATACTGCTTTTCTCCCCTCCATACCTAAGTTCATGAAATTTTTCGGACATCCTGAATGGAATGACGTCATCGACATGGGCATACTTTTTTTTCAAGAGGTGGGCGTTGATGAAAGCTTTGTTCTCAAGATAGAGATACGCAAGAAGATGATTTTCGTCGTCATATTTCACCGTGTCATGTTTCATGAAAACACGCCGCCCTTTAAATTTCTCGGCAAGAAACGATTTGGCGCTCTCGGACTTTTCGGCGTCCAGCTTTATACCAATGAGCCTGACTATGGTATCGTCGCTCAGTTGCACAAGCTCCGTGGAAATTATCTTGCGGACGCTATATAAGACAACCTGCTTCACTGCTCCTTCCGCGTCTATTTTAGAACCATATTGCAGTTTTTTTACGTCTATTTTTTTGTCAAACTTATGAACGTCATAAAACTGATATGGAAGTTCTGATATTAGTGATGACAGCTGTTCACGCGATGGAAGTTCGGTATCAAAAACGACCCGAAGTTCCGATTGCGTGTCCGTGCTTCCGAGCCTTTTCTCAATGAGCGGGATGTAAGCGGCGTTTATCTCGTAACTCACTGAATTGCGCCCCAAAGCTTTCGCGGTTTTCGCCGTCGTGCCGCTTCCGGCAAATGGATCAAGCACGGTCTCCCCCGGAAACGAAAACATTTTAACTAGGCGGCGCGGTAATTCTTCGGGGAACATCGCCAGATGTTTATCCTGTTTCGCGCCCGGAAACGTCCAATGTCCTGCAAAATATGTATTCCATTCTTCCGGTGTCATTTTAGCCGCGTTTTTTTGATCGAGAGCCGGTATTTTTGCATTGCCGGACTTCTTGAACAGAAGGATATATTCGAAGTCAAGTTTTACTATTCCGTTGCGCGGAAACGGGTAACTGCCCATTACGCTCCCGCCGCCGCTTGTATGAGTTGTCGTTGACTTTCGCCATATGATTTGCCCCATGAAATCAAAGCCAAGAGTCTCGCAAAATTGAATTACCTCACTGTGAATTGGAATCACCTTGTACCGTCCGTAATATACGCTCCGCGCAAACTGGTCGCCTATATTCACACATAGACGGCAACCTTCGTGCAGGACGCGGAAACACTCCCGCCACGCAAGGTTCAGATGATTTATGTAAACTTCATAGCTGTCGTTGAAGCCGATTTGATTGTCACCGCCGTAATCCTTCAGCTGCCAATAAGGAGGCGATGTTATTATCAGGTCGATGCTTTTGTCGGGCAGAATCCTCATGTCGCGGCAGTCTCCGCAAATAACGGTATGAATGGTTTTTTGAAGCATTGAGATTGCTCCCATCTTTAAAAATAATCAGGCAGAATTATTCAGGCGCTGGCAATGAAAGCCATTTCCCCCAATCAAAACGCAATAACCCGCTTGCTACATATATGCTCATTAGAATTACAGGAGCATATTTCCCAGCTGAAACTGCTGTTAAAAACATCAGCGAAAAAACAAAAACAAATTTTAACCTGTTGGCATACCCTTTCCTTAGTGTCTTAAGGTTGCCGTAAGGAACTTTTGAGACCATGAGAATTGACAATGAAAACATCAATAATGCTGCAATAATCTGATTAATATCTATACCCGCAATAATAAAGGACGAGATGAAAAGCCCCGCTGCCGGTATAGGTATCCCCTGGAAAGACCCGGCCGAGTGCACCACGTTGAATCTGGCAAGCCGCAATCCGCCGCAAAGGGAAAATAAACATGCGGCAATAACGCCCGTAATCTTTATGTCCTGTAAATACGCGCCATAAAACAACAATGCGGGCGCGGCGCCAAAACTTACGACATCCGCAATGCTGTCAAATTCAATGCCAAATTGTGTCCCGCCGCTGAGCATTCTTGCCACAACCCCGTCCATGAAATCAAAGAACACAGCGGCAAATATCGCCCATCCCGCTTCGGCATAATATCCGTGAAAGGACAAAACCAGCGAAATCACGCCGGATATTATGTTGCCGCTCGTAACCATGTTTGGTATTATTTCGCGCCATGTCAGGGAACTTTTCTTTCTTCGCGGCTTAAACTTAAGAAATTTTAAATTCATTCTCCCACTCCCGCAATTATTGATTTTCCAGCGAGTACTCTATCTCCGATTTTAACTTTTACCGTTGCATTAACAGGAAGATAAACATCGACTTTTGACCCCAGCTTTATCATGCCGTATCGCTCCCCGCGCGCTAAGCTGTCCCCAACCCTGCGTCTGCATACTATACGCCGCGCCAGAAGCCCCGCTATCTGAACCAGCAATACCGCTCCATGCTGAGTCCTCAAGCCTACGTAAAAACGCTCGTTTATTTCGGACGCCTTGCTGGAAAACGCTGCGATTTTCTTGCCGGGAACGTAATCCATATACTCAATCACGCCTTCACAAGGCGCTCTATTTACATGCACGCTAAACGCGTTCATAAATATGCCTATTTTCAGAGATTCTCCCGCAAACTCGCGCGTCGCAGGAGTTATTTCAACAACCTTACCATCCGCAGGGCTGACAAATAATCCGGCGCCGCGCGGGACATCGCGCTCAGGGTCTCTGTAAAACCAAATAATAAGGCCGGTTATACAACACATCAACATCGCCGGTAACGGATGTATTAACATGGTAATTCCCGTAATTAGTACTGATCCTAAGATTGCCGGTCTGCTGCCTTGTGCAAATTTCATTCGGGACTCTCTCCTTCAATTATCGGCAATGTGAGCGAATTGTGCAGATTTGTATTTTCTGTATCGTCTGTTTTCTCCCCGTCTTCTTCCGGGATTCTTGCGGAACTGTTCCTCACTACACTGCAGTCGACAACGCTATCTCCATCATCGAGCCTCATGGTTATCGAGCCTTGCGCCATACGGCTGAGAAGGCGCACATCCGCGGCTGCCACACGAATAATTCTTCCTCTCGCTGTTATTGCCATAATTTCATCGTGCTCTCCAACCGACCAGCAACCCACAAGTTTGCCCGTCTTAGAACCAAGCAGCATCGCGCGGACGCCGGAAGTTCCGCGGTGATGAGCTGTATAGTCGCTGAATAAACTGCGTTTTCCAACTCCTTTTTCGCTTATCACCAACACATAACGATTATCCTCGACGACATCGCAGCTTATGACTCTGTCTCCTTCCGCAAGCCTCATTCCGATAACGCCACGCGCAACTCTCCCCATTGCCCTGAATTCTTTTTCGGATACCCGAAGGCACTGAGCTTTTTCGGTCATGAGCAGCAGGTCATTCTCTCCGTTCGTCAAGCGAACCTGAGCTATTTCATCCCCGTCATCCAGCGTTATAATGCGCCTTGGACGCGAAGAATCCGACATTTCCGACATTTCGAGGCGTTTAGCTATTCCGTTGCGGGTAATGAAGAATCCGAAATTCAAATCGTTGAGTTCTCCACCATGAAGCTCAACAACTCGTTCTCCCTCTTCTAGGGGAATAATGCGGCTTATGAGCTTTCCTTTTCCGGTCTTGGTCTCAGGAATAAGATGTCCTTTGAGCGTGAGTATTCTACCTTTTGAGGTGAAGAACCAGACGTCATTATGAGTATGAGTGACAGTAACGCTTGCCACTGCATCCTCTTCCTGTATTACAGCCCCTTTTCTTCCTTTCCCTCCGCGCCCTTGAGTTTGATACTCGCCAAGGTTCTTACGGCGAAGATACCCGTCCTTCGATAGCACCACCACGATATCATTTTCCGGAATATAAGCTTCCACGGACATGTTCTCATCGTAATCCGCGACTATCTCTGTGCGGCGCTCATCCCCGAATTTCCCGCTTATCTCAATGAGTTCCTTTTTTATGACTCCATCCAAGAGCTTGGCATCCGCCAAAATCGCGCGCAACGACATAATATCGGCTCTCAGCTCCGCAAGTTCCTCATTGAGTTTATCCCGCTCAAGTCCCGTCAGGCGCTGCAGCCTCATTTCGAGAATTGCCTGCGCTTGAATTTCAGAAAATTCAAGCTTTGAAACTAAAGACGCCTTAGCTTCAGCAGCGGTCTGCGAGCCGCGAATTATCGATATTACTTCATCTATTATATCAAGCGCTTTCACAAGCCCTTCAACAATATGTTCCCGCGCAAGCGCTTTATTGAGCCTGAACTGCGTCCGCCTTCTTATAACTTCGCGGCGATGATTTATAAACACTTCGAGAGTCTGCCTCATCGACAGCTCCATCGGCTGGTTGTTGACCAGGGATAAATTAATAACTCCAAATGTCTGCTGCATTTGAGAGCGCTTATATATCTGACGCTGAACCAGGTCGGCGTCGCCGTCCCGTGAAAGCTCGACCACTATGCGCATACCGTCGCGGTCGGATTCGTCCCTGATATCGCTCACTCCGTCTATATGCTTCTGTTGAACGGATTCGACCATTCCTTCTATGAGCGTCGTTTTGTTTACCATATACGGTATCTCGGTTATCACGACAATTTCCTTGCCGCGTTTTATTTCCTCGGTGTGCATACGCCCGCGCATTACTATGCGCCCGCGCCCTTTAGTATAAGCGTCGTATATCCCCTGACGGCCTAAAATCAGGCCGCCTGTCGGAAAATCCGGGCCGGGCATCCTGGCCAAAATCTCGTTTATATCGAATAACTCCTCCTCCGTATCAAGCATATATAGGAGCGCATCGACAACCTCTCTTAAATTATGTGGGGGAATATTCGTCGCCATGCCCACGGCTATCCCGGAGCTTCCGTTAATAAGCAGGTTTGGTATTTTTGACGGCAGGCACAGCGGCTCGTCAAGCGATTCGTCGAAATTTTTACCCCAGTTCACCGTATCCTCGTCTATGTCGGCCAGCATGAGTTCTCCGACCTCGTGCAGCCTCGTTTCGGTATAGCGCATCGCGGCAGCGCTGTCGCCGTCTATCGAGCCAAAATTCCCCTGACCGTCTACTAACCTGTATCTCAAGCTGAAAGGCTGCGCCATTCGCACCATAGTTTCATATATGGCGCTGTCTCCGTGAGGGTGATACTTTCCCATAGTTTCTCCGACAACGCGCGCGGACTTTTTGTAAGCGGTATTGTGCTTCAGGCCAAGCTCCATCATTGAATAGAGAATTCTGCGCTGGACTGGCTTTAACCCGTCTCTCGCGTCAGGAAGAGCTCTGCCCACAATAACGCTCATTGCGTAATCTAGATAGCTATGTTTAATTTCGTCGACCAACGGCAAAGGTATTACGCGGTCGAAAAGCGAATTGCCTTTTTTTTCCTCTGTCATGTACTTTTCTCCTCGGGAGTTTCTGCGGTTTAAACCAAAGTTATATTTTAACATGAAGCGCTTATATTTGGGCATCATTAGTCGGGAATTATTGCAGTTTAATATTTAATTTATGATTATCTTGACTCTTTTACATAAAGGTATAAAATTGCATTACCACATTATCATAGAGGAGGATAATAAATGAAATATTCAAAAATGTTTAACAAAAGAGTTTTTGCGTTTTTAGTCTTAGCGTTTTACCTGCTTTCGCCGGTAACTTCATGGGCGTGCACTTCCATGATCGTCGGTAAGAATGCGTCAACAACGGGGCGCGTATTATTCATGCGCACGGAGGACTCGCAACCCAATAATTCCAAGAAGTTCATAGTCGTCCCGGCTGGCTTCTATAAAGCGGGCGTCAATTATAAATTGCTGGCAAACAGCAATTTCGAATGGACGTTCTCCCACGACAGCTACAAGTTCACCGCGGTACCGGATACGACCAGGTCAAGCGCCGGCGTCATAGGCTCCGAAACGTCATCAAAAGATCTGTTGCCGCATTGGGAGGACGGGTACCATTTTGCTTTCGACGCGGCGGGGATAAACGAAAAGGGATTTGCTGTCACCGCCACCACGACGACAGGGTTTAGAAGCGGCACGGGAATAACCACCGGTACCCAACTCTGGACTGAACAAACGATGGCGAAGGTGCTGCTCGCTGAAGCCGCTAACTGCCGCGAAGCGATGGACGTCGTCGATAAGCTGCTGAGCTTGGACGTGGGTACGAATTTAGGCTGGCAGGGCATGGCAAATGAAATGATCCATATGGCCGACCAGAACGAGGCGTGGATACTCGAGGCGGTGGGCAGATATCACTATGTCGCAAGCCGCGTGCCCGACGATTGTTTTTCCGTGTCGGCTAACGCCATGCAGCACCAGTTCTTTGACGAGAATGACCCCGTAAACTTCAGGAGCAATTTTAAACCTGTGACGTACGCGGAGGATAGAGGCATCGCAAGATACCAGTACGACGATAACGGCGTTAAGAGGGTCAACATCTCGCTCACCTATGGACCGACCAGCATAAGCGGCGTGAACGGCGAGGCCAACACGTACCGCAGATGGCGCGGCATGAGCGTTTTCGCTCCTTCCTTGGGTCTCAACGTTTTGACTGAAGGAGATTATTACGGAGGAGGAAGAACAGCTGCTACCTCCAGCGATATTGCCAAGACCTACCCGACTTATGTAAAGCCGGACAAGAAAATATCGCCGATGGATGTAGCTTGGTTGCAGCGCGACCGTTACGCGGGTACGCCGTTCGACCAGACATACTCCCCGCAGTACTTAAACTCCAATAACGGCGAGGTTCGCGAGGGCACGACAGCTGCCGGAATAGTGACCATTCTTCCCCCCGGAAGCAGCGCGCCGACTCCGACAGCTGCTAATGCAGCGGCTATTCGTACCATCGGGTACTTTACACAACAGTTCACGCACGTCTCCGACATCGGTTCTGGCGGCGGAATACCGCCGGAAATAGGCGGACGCATGTTCATCGCCATGGCCGCGTCCGAGACCTCGGTTAATATCCCGTTCTACGGAAATATCACGGATACTCACCCGAGACACAAGTTTAACATTACAGCGGTCAACTCCGCCACTACAGGCAACGGTATAAATACCGTGCCGCCGTACGAACCAAACAGCGCTTACTCAATTTTTGCCCACTTGGGATATCTCGCGCGCGGCGACAGGAAAAACTACGTAGCGCCGATTAAGGCATTCTGGAGCAACTACGAGAAAAAGCTCAACGAAGATCAGGATAGCGTCATCGAACCGGAGCTGCTCAGGCTGTACAATGATGTGAGCCCAGCTGCGTCCGCCAAGTTTGCGACAGACTACCTCATCGCAATATCCGACAGGGCGTTCCGCGCGGCGGAAAAAATCCACGACGCACTCGTATTACATATGGCGACAGCGCCGAACACGCTCTTCAAGATCCCCGCGGAATTGCTTGAGGAGACCGTCAACGATTCAGCTCTCCTGAACCCGAACGCCGGCGACGTGAAGGCCGCCGGATTGGCGCAGAGCGGACTCGGCCTGCTGACGCGCGACGACGGGAACGTTAAAATTACTACGGTCCCTGCGATGGCTGTGGTCACTGTAGTTGGAGCGCCTAAATGCTCGCTCGGAGTTAAAGCGGAGATTACTCTGAAGCCCGAGCAGGTCGCTGCGAAGCAAACTGCGGCGAAGCTGCTATACGAGACTGAGCTTAGCGGCATAGAATTTTCTAAATTCGGCGGTTTGGACAATTTCATGAAAAGAGTTACGTTCAATATCGCTAACCAAGGCGGAGGCAGCTTGGGTGTTACGCTATCAGACGCGATTGAAAAAGGAATCGCCACTGTAACGCTGACCTCGGGCGGCGCCATAGTTGCTCTTGAGTACATTCTTGCGGATGGCCCGGGAAACTCAGGGTTTTATAACGACAAACTGGTATACTTCGACGGAACTACTGACGGAGTCCTGAACGGCACTGTATGGACATTTACTCCAACCACATACACAGCGCCGGGCGACTGTCACGAACACGGATGTAACGCAGGATTGGGCTTCATTGTGTTACTTTTGGGTATTATACCGTTTGTTTTAAGAAGAAAATAAGTATCAATTTTAAGGGGCGGAAAAACCGCCCCTTTTTAACGCAATGAACATAGTGAAGACTTATAACAACGCCGTAGGGGTCGCAGCCCTCGGCGACCTGTGTCAGATGCTTTGATTTGTCAAATAAGAAGTTCGTAGGGGTCACGCCCATGGGCGACCCGTGCCAAATACATTGAATTGCTCATAGTTATGCGCGTTGGAGACGCGCCCAGCGCCAAAAACTTTGAAACGTAGCAAATTAACTTTGTAGAGGCGGAATCTTGCCGCCTTTGCCAAAAACATTACGAAAGAAGGTTATATTATGAGTTTATCAAAAAGAAGAATCCTCTCGTTAGCAATTCTCGCGGTTTATCTGCTTTCACCGGTAACTTCATGGGCTTGTACTTCCATTATCGTCGGAAAGAACGCGTCCACTACGGGACGCGTTTTGTTTGCCCGCACTGAGGACTTAAACCCTAATAATCCCAAGAAGTTCATAGTGGTTCCCGCCGGTTTCTTCAAGAAGGACATCAACTATGCGCTTCAGTCCAACGGTTTTAATTTTAAGTTCTCTCACGACAGCTACAAGTACACTGCTGTGGCGCATACGACCAGAAACGGAACAGGGGTAGGCGGCCTTGGCTCAGAGGCGACCTCGAAGGATTTGGGAGTATCTGCAGCCGCTCCCGGCTCGCTCCTATACGGGCTTACCCCTCCGCCGCTTTACGAGGATGGGTACTATTTCACTTTCGACGGCAGCGGAGTAAATGAAAAGGGACTTGCTGTGTCGGCCACAACCACTAACAATTTCAGAAATGTTGCACCCGACAAACTTGGCAGCTACACCCACGGCAATAGTAGATGGACGGAACATACAATGGCAAAGGTGCTGCTCGCTGAGGCCGCCAATTGTCAAGAGGCGATGGACGTTATCGATAGGATTCTTAATACGCAGGCTGTGGACGGAACATATCATGGTTCGTCAAGCGAAATAATCAAAGTAGCGGACCAGAACGAGGCGTGGGTAATCGAGTTCATCACCAGAAGAAATTACATCGCAAGCCGGGTCCCCGACGATTGTTTTATGGTGTTCGCCAACGCGATGACGCACAAATTCTTCAACAAAGCTGACACCGCAAACTTCAGGAGCAACTTTGACCCCGAACAATACGCAACAAGCCACGACGTCGCAAGATTTGAATTTGACGAGAACGGCGTAAAAAGGATCAACATAGCGCTCACTTTCGGCGGGACGCCTTCCGCCACCGGAGGCTCACAGCACAGCCGCTACAACGCGTATCGTTTCTGGGGCGGCATCAGCATGTTCAAGCCTTCATTGGGGCTCCAGGCTCTGACTGAAGCGGAATATTACGGAGGCGGCGGGACGAACCTTACATCCGGCGACACCGGCAGGACATACCCGAATTACCTGAAACCGGACAAGAAGATATCGCCGATGGACATAGCTATGATGCAGCGCTACCGTTACGCAGGCACGCCTATTGACGTGGAATTCTACCCGCAGTACATACATCCCACAACCGGCGCTGAGTTACGCGAGGGGCATGGAGACGACTTCTCATTTTGGGGACTTGGCACCGGCCCGATAGCGATGCGCTCGATAGGATACGTAACAGCTGGGCATACGCACATTTTCGATGTTGGGGGCAATTTGCCTCCGGAAATTGGCGCGCGTTTTTGGGTTGGCTTGTCCGCAGCCGAGACCTCGGTCAACATCCCATTCTACGGCAACATCACGGATACTCACCCGAAATATAAATATAATCAAACACACCCCGACTCATCCTCGCCGGGTTACTACGACTCCAACAGCGCTTACTGGCTTTTCTCCGACACGGGGCGCATGGCGCGCAGCGACAGAAGGAACTACGCCGCGCCACTTAGGGCATTCTGGCGCGCCCATGAGCTGAGCCTTTACGAGGATCAGGAAAAAGTCATTGAGCCGGAATTGCTCCGCCTGTACGCAGAAGATCCTGCGATCGCGGCAAAGTTTATAACGGACTACACCATTGCGGTATCCGACAGAACTTTACGCGCAGCGGAAAAAATCCACGACGCTCTCAAAACTCACATTGCGAACGCTCCGGGTACGCTATTCGTTATCCCTGCTGATTTAGTCGGGCCGACTATTAACAACTCAGCTTTCAGAAGCCCGACTGACGACGACAAGACGGCGGTTGGAAATGCTCAAGGAAGCGGACACAGCCTGCTGACGCGCGACGACGGGAACATTCAGGTTAATTCTGTCGGCGCAAGCGCTGCTCCTGACGTTTCCGGATTTAAGTTTGACCTTCCCGGCGCCGAGGTCGAAATCACTCTGAAACCGGAGCAGATAACTGCGAAACAAACAGCCGCTAAGATGCTCTACGAAGTGAAACTGGATAACGCGCTTATAAACGCATTTGGCGGTTTAGGCAACCTAAAGAAGAACTTAACATTTATCATGTCTGCCGACGGTAAAACACTGAATATAGTGGGGCCTTCAGGCGCGATGATTACGTTCGAGGAAGCGCTGGCGAAAGGTATTACCACTCTGACGCTGACCTCCGATGGCGCAATAGTAACAATAGAGTACATACTTGCCGACGGCCCCGGTAACTCGGGAGTGCACAACAACGTTCTGGTAATCTGCGATGGAGATGACGACGGCGTTCTGAGCGCCTCAATATGGGTAGCTACTCCGACTTCAAAAATTATTCTCCCCGGCTCAGGCGGCGGCGGATGCGACTGGGGCTTGGGCTACGTTGCATTAGGGCTCTTCGGCATGTTAATATTCGCAAGAAAGAACAGGGATTAGGGATTATGGACTAGGGATTAGGGATTAGAAAGACAAAGACAGGAGTTTTTTGTTTTTCTATACGTTAATCCCTAAAACCTAACATCAGTTTTCCGGACAGCGATAGTGAAATCAATTCGGAATTCCGAATTGAAAAACAAAGACAATTGTAGGGGCTCGATTTATCGCGCCTTAGTAAAAAACTTTGAAAATGCAACAAATATCTTTGTAGTGGCGGCATCCTGCCGCCCGCGCCAAAAACATTACGAAAGAAGGTTATATCATGTATTTGTCAAAAAGAAGAATTCTCGCATTAGCAATTCTCGCGTTTTACCTGCTTTCTCCCGTAACTTCCTGGGCGTGCTCTTCCATGATCGTCGGCAAGAACGCGTCCGCTACAGGCCGCCCGATGATCTCGCGCACCGCGGACTCGGGAGTAACTCAATCCAGAAAGTTCATAGTGGTTCCAGCCGGTTTCTACAGCGCTGGCGAACATACGCTCACGGCTAACGGTTTCAAATTTACGTTCACGCACCCCAGCTACAAGTACACCGCAGTTCCGAACACGACGCGGCGCGCGATTAACGACGGTTCTTTAGGTTCTGAAGCTACCTCGAAGGACGCGCTTCCGCACTGGGAGGACGGATACCATTTCACTCACGATTCGGCGGGAGTCAACGAAAAAGGGCTTGCGGTATCGGGCACCAACACGACCGGCATCAGAAGCGGCATCGGTATGACTACCGGCAATGCTTTATGGACGGAACCCGCGATGGCTAAGGTGCTGCTCGCTGAAGCCGCCAACTGCCAGGAAGCACTGGCAGTCGTCGAGAAGATACTGGCGTCAGGTCAAGGCATGGCAGCTGAAATCACCCAGATAGCCGACCAAAACGAAGCGTGGATAATCGACCCGGTCGGCAGGCATCACTATGTCGCGACCCGCGTCCCCGACGACAGTTTCGGCGTTATTGCCAATGTCATGCGTACTCAGTTTTTCGATAAATCCGATACCGCAAATTTCAGAAGCAACTTTGACCCGGAGCAGTACGCTATAGACAATGGCTTCGCCAGATTCCAGTCCGACGATAAAGGCGTTAAAAGGGTCAACATCGCGCTCAGCTACGGCCCTGACCTGAACGGCGCAGGCAATACGTACCGCGTTTGGCGCGGCTTTACCATGTTCGCACCCTCGCAGGGCAGCAAAATTAAATTGCTGACTACGGAGGATTATTACGGAGGAGGCGGGACTAGCGCCACATCCAGCGACATGGGCATGAGCTATCCCACTTACATAAAGCCGGACAGAAAGATATCTGCGATGGATGTCACCTGGTTCCAGCGCGACAGATACGCCGGCACTCCGTTCGACGTGACGTACCTCCCGCAGTACACAAGCGCGACAGGTGTTGAGGTGCTTGAGGGATCAGGCGCTTCCTCCTATACCGGAACGATCGTGTCGCCTCCTGGCAGCCCCTACCCCACAGCAGCGACGGTGCGCCCGGTTGGGCATACAACGCATCGAATGACCCACGTCTTCGAGACGGGTACGGAATTTCCACCAGAAATAGGCTCGCGGTTTTTCATCGGCATGGGGCCTCTTGAGACAGGGGTAAGCCTTCCGTTCTACGGCAACATAACGGACACTCACCCTATTCACAAGTTTGACATCACAGAAGCCAACACGCCCACTTCAGGTCTTGGCAATCCCACTAACGTTCCGTACTACGACCAAAGGAGCGGTTTCATGATTTTCGCCCACCTCGGTTACCTCGCGCGCGGCGACAGGGTTAATTACGCCGCGCCTATAAAGGCATTCTGGCGCGACTACGAGCTTAAGCTCTACGAGGATCAGCAGAATGTCATCGAAGCGGAAATCATCCGGCTGCACAAAGAAGTGAGCCCCGCAGCGTCCGCCAAGTTCGCTACCGACTACACGATAGCGGTATCCGACAGGATGTGGCGCGCGGCGATAAAAATTCAGGACGCTCTCATAGCGCACATTGCCACTGCTCCGAACACACTGTTCAAGATCCCTGCGGAACTGCTTGAACCGACAGTCAACGACTCAGCTCTCGTAAACCCGACAGACGATGATAAGAAAGCAGTTCAGGAAGCATTCGGCGGACTCTTGCTGACGCGAGACGACGGAAATGTTAAAGTTACTCCCGTCGAAGCCAGCGTTGCTCCTCATGTCTCTGGATATAAGTTCGACCTTCCAGGCGCCGATGTGGACATCGCACTGAAGCCCGAACAGGTAGCTGCGAATCAAACAGCCGCCAAGCTTATCTATGAAGTGGAGCTTAATAACAGCCTCATATCAGCATTCGGCGGGTTAAACAATCTAAAGAAGAACCTGGCGTTCGTCATGTCCTTGGGCGGCGAAACGTTGAAGCTGGTTGGCCCTTCGGGCGCGCTTATTTCGTTCACCGACGCGCTGACTAAAGGAATCGCCACGCTGACGCTTACCACCGATGGCGCGATTGTGACAATTGAGTACATTCTTGCTGATGGAGAAGAGAATTCAGGCGTGTACAACGACAAGCTGGTAGTCTTTGACGGCAACGCCGATGGCGATATTAACGGCTCAATTTGGCTTGCGACTCCCACATCAACACATAATTTCTCGGGCGACGGCGACGGATGCGACGCGGGATTGGGCTATGCAGCGCTTGGGCTTTTCGGCATGTTAATATTTGCAAGAAAGAAAAGCAAATAAGACAATATTCAATACACAAGAAAAACGCAACAATTAAGCAATGTTGGGGCGCGATGTGGACATCGCGCCCTACCTGTAAAACCTCTTACGTTATCCAAACATCCATAATTCCTATATTTCTTTTGTCTTTATCTTTTAACTCCACACTCCACACTGTTTTTTATACAATTCACATCAAATCCATTTTTTTACGTTATACTTATCGCGAATCCAACATCAGGAGGGGTAACTTATAATGAAAAAATTTTTAGTTATTATTATCTTGGGAGCAGCCGCGTGGTACGGCTGGGATAAATACAACGAAAATATTGTGGAATCATATGAGTACAAAACCCAGCCGATTGTCTCAGGCGACATTACAGCCACCGTAAGCGCAACGGGGAACGTCAGCGCTGTTGAGACGGTCGAAGTGGGAACTCAGGTATCAGGCACAATAAAAGCGCTCTATGCCGACTATAATTCCAATGTCACAAAAGGACAGCTCATAGCGCAGCTCGATACGGACATGCTTGAAGCTCAGGTATCTTCAGCTAAAGCAAATGTCGCCGTGGCAAATGCAAACGTTGCAAAAGCGAAGGCTACTTTGTCCGACGCCGAGCGCGTATACAACAGAAATAAAGAGCTCGTCGGAAAAAATGCGTTGGCGAAGACTGAACTTGATTCAAGCCAAACGCAGCTGCAAATAGCGAAAGCGGGGCTGTCAGGCGCTGAAGCAGGCGTAGTTCAGGCGGAAGCGACACATAAAATAGCTGAAACTAACCTCAATTACTCTCAGATTCACTCGCCTGTGGACGGCGTTGTAATAAACAGGCAGGTGGACGTAGGGCAGACAGTGGCGGCAAGCTTACAGGCGCCCACATTGTTCACCATAGCGAGAGACTTAACTCAGATGCGGGTTCTGACAAACGTTGACGAGGCCGATATAGGAAAAATTAATGAAGGACAGGGAGTTATATTTACAGTTGACGCATGGCCGCAGACGAGATTCAGGGGAAAAGTGGTTCAAGTAAGGCTTGCCCCTCAAATAGTGCAAAACGTCGTCACTTATACGGTGGTGCTTGACGTTGCTAACCCTGATATGAAGCTCAAGCCGGGAATGACTGCCAACGTTTCGATAATAACGGAAAGCAAAAAGGACGTGTTAAAAGTTCCGACAGCGGCTGTGAGATTTTCTCCTCCGGATTTTGCCAAGCCAAAGGAGCAGCCGGCAGCGGCAGCATCACCATTCATGCCTGCAATGCGCCGCCCCGTCAGCGGACAAGCTCAGCGCGCGAGGCAGGGGCAAGGTCAGGGGCCTACATCGTATATTTGGACGGTCAAAGACGGTCAGTTAGGCGAAAGAATTGAAGTGAGACAAGGTATTACTGAAAGCGGATTTGTTGAAATAACTTTCGCCTCCCCAGATATTAAAGAAGGACAGGAGGTCGCGATATCATGGAGCAAACAGGCAGGGAAATAATAGAGGTCATTGGGCTGACGAAAATATACTACTCCGGCGTTGAGTCTGACGTAGTTGAGCTTCACGCCTTAAATGACGTTAATTTTACAATTAACAAAGGAGAATCCGTTGCGATAATGGGACCCTCAGGCTCAGGAAAATCAACGACCATGAACATGCTGGGCTGCTTGGACTCGCCAACGAGCGGCGTTTATAAGCTCGACGGCAAGGACGTCTCAAAAATGTCGAACGATTCTTTAGCCGACCTGCGCAATCGAGCGCTCGGCTTTGTTTTTCAGGGGTTTAACCTTCTTCCGCGTTATAACGCGGTTGAAAATGTGGAACTCCCTCTCGTATACGCGGGAGTCCCGGCAAAAGAGAGAAGGGAGCGGGCGTTTCATTCGCTTGAGCGCGTCGGGCTTGCCAACAGGGCGAAACACCGGCCGAACCAGATGAGCGGAGGGCAGCAGCAAAGGGTTGCGATAGCGCGCGCGCTCGTCGGCAACGCGCCGATAATTCTGGCCGATGAGCCGACCGGAAATCTTGACACCAAAACGAGCTACGAAATAATGAACCTGTTGACGGAGCTTAACAACGAAGGAAAAACCGTGATAATCGTCACGCACGAACCCGACATAGCGGAATACACTAAACGAGTGCTGCATTTTCGTGATGGAAAATTGGAATCCGACGAAAGGAAAGGCTAAGAATAATGTATGAAACTTTTAAAACTGCAATACTCTCGCTGTTAGCCAATAAATCGCGTTCGATGCTGACGATGCTTGGAGTTCTCATAGGGGTCGCGGCAGTCATAACAATGGTAGCAGTGGGCACTGGCGCAAGCCGTCAAATGGAATCGATAATGTCCGGAATGGGCAGCAATATCGTCATGCTCATGCCGGGTTCAAACAGGCAGGGCGGAATTCAGCTGGGTTCGGGAAGCGGTACTCCGATAACTTACGCGGACGCCCTTGCAATCAAAAGCGAATGTCCATCAGTGCTTGAAGTGTCGCCAATGGTGAGCTCAGGAACTCAGGTAGTGCTTGGCAATCAAAACTGGGCGACCCAGACTCAGGGCGTCACAACAGGAGCTTTTTCGGTAAATGTATGGAACATTGCTGAAGGCAGCTTTTTTGGAGAATCGGATGTGAGGGGAGCAACTAAAGTATGCGTTTTAGGCTCTACCGTCGCTAAAAGCCTTGTAGGAGAAGGAAATGAAGCCGAGGCGGTAGGCCAGAGTATAAGAATAAGCAAGGTGCCTTTTGAGGTGATAGGAGTGCTTGCCCCGAAAGGAGCGCAATTCGGCAACGATCAGGACGACGTGATAATGGTGCCTATAACTACCGCAATGAGAAGGCTCGTTCGCAGCCAGACTTCAGGCCAGGTCAGAAACGTTAGCATTCAGGCAATTAACGCCGATTCCGTGCAATCCGCAATGAACGAGGTGACAGCGTTGATGCGCCAGAGAAGGGAATCCACCCCCGGGCGGGAGGACGATTTCTCCATAAGAAACCTTGCCCAGATGATGGAGTCAGCAAGAGAGTCGTCGAACGTCATGTCATTGCTCCTCGGCGCTGTGGCGTCGGTATCGCTTCTCGTTGGCGGAATAGGAATAATGAACATAATGCTCGTTTCCGTTACGGAAAGGACGCGCGAGATTGGAATAAGGATGGCTATTGGCGCGAGAAGAGGGGACATAAGATTTCAATTCCTTCTTGAAGCGATGATTTTGTCCTTATTGGGAGGCGCTATCGGAATCCTTCTCGGATTCGGAGTGTCGGAAGCGATAACAAAATTTATAGGCTGGCAAACCGAAGTATCAGTTTTCTCAATAATCCTGTCGGCAGGTTTTTCAGGTTTCGTGGGAGTATTCTTCGGCTTTTACCCCGCATGGAAAGCCTCGCTATTAAGACCGATAGACGCATTGAGGGCAGACTAAGTTTGTTCTTGGAGATTGCTAAACAAACAACTACTGCGTTGTGGAAGCATATACACAGTATACTGAGAAAGGATATCAACAATGAAGCAAAGCGTTTATGTAGAAACTACCATACCAAGTTATGCTATTGCCAGAACATCATTTGATACTATAATTGCCGGGCGGCAGGCTGCGACAATTCGTTTCTTTGAGTTTGAACAGCATAAATATGATTTATACATCTCCGACTTTGTTTTACTTGAGTGCGAAAGAGGGGACAAGGATGCCGTTGAACGACGCAAGGCATTTTTAACGGGTATCAAACGTCTAAGCATTACTGATGAAATTGAACCATTGGCTGATATCTACACGGATCTGTTATCAATTCCGGCACGAAGTAAGGTTGATGCTCTTCATTTAGCTATATGTTGCATCTATAAAATCGATATATTGTTGAGCTGGAATTGTAAACATCTTGGTGTTGAAAGTATGCAAATCGTTCAAAGACACAACGATACAAATGGGATTTGGACGCCGAAGATGACGACTCCTGATGCTCTTTTAGAAATTGGAACGGAGGAATGAGTAATGGATTGTTGGAATGACCATATTGTTGCCGAAGTTCGTAATAATCGGGAAGCCATTTTAGCTGACTTTAACGGTGATATACACAGATTTATCATGCACTTAAAAGAACAACATCCTATAAAGGATGCTGAAGGATGGAAAGCTGTGACAATTAAGGATGTCGAAGCAGTCAGAGCCTCATGGCGGAAATAGTATTTTTTATGCACGAATGTTTAATCAAGCCAAAATGTGGTAATACGGCAAACGCATAGTCTCACGGAATCCAAGAGATTTCGCCAAATTAGTTGAGAGCGTGTTTTCAGGCGGCAGGACCACACGGGCTCAAAACCGTTCTTAATAGTGACCACCGCATTGAACAATGATCATTTGATCACGTTCAATTTTGTAAACTATACGGTTTGTTTCATCAATGCGTCTGCTCCAATAACCCTGCTTGTTGCCCTTTAAAGGTTCAGGCTTTCCAATACCTGTAAATGGGTGACGGGAAATATCCTTTAGAAGGTCATTAATGCGTTTCAATATTTTTTTATCTTCTTTTTGCCATTCAATATATTCGTCCCAAGCTTTGTCATGCCATACTTTATTCATCTTCAGCCTCAATCAATTCGTGAGCTGTCAGGTTTTTTCCCTCTTCAACATCAGCAATTCTACGGCTTAATTCTGCCTGATTTTTTTCGTTATAAAATGGATCATATATCTCGAAAGGTATTTTTCCCTGTCGTAATGCTTGGCGTGCAAATATATTAATCGCTGTGGACAGGTTCATGCCAAAATCGTTAAACATTCTTTCCGCCCGTTCTTTTATTTCTCTATCAAGCCTGATTGTTACATTAATTGTTTCAGCCATTTCCAACACCTCCATGATCTTGTGATTCATATTGTATCATAATATTACGTGCATTTAAAGCAATATGCACGAATGTCGAATCAAACCGGTATATGGTAATACGGCAAACGCATAGTCTCAAAAAACCCTAGAGATTTCGCCAAATTCGTTGAGGGCGTGTTTTCCAGTCGGCAGGACCACACGGGCTCCAAGCCGTTTTCAATACAATAGTCGATGAGCGCCATACACGCCGCGCGGGCGAAGCCCATACCGCGGTATTTTTCAACGGTTTCTATGCCTATCTCCAGTTTGTCATCGTGTAAATAATCACACCATTGATAGCGGAATAATATAGTCTTTTTCATTTAACTGCAACAAGCCGCCAGCAAGGCAAATAATCCCGCCTTCGCCGATATTGACTCCTTTGACGGCGTCAAGCATACTAAAATTTTTTATATCCTTTTCATCCGGTTCAGCTTTTGTTTTAATCTCAACCGGGTATAGCGTGTTGTTTTCGTGGATTATCAGGTCTATTTCCTTTTTATTGCCATCCCGAAGAAAATACAAATCCGCTTCTTTTCCCGCGTTTCGATAGCTTTTTAGTATCTCTGAAATGACAAAGCTCTCAAAAAAGCTGCCGTTATTTGCCCCAATGCACAGATTATCGGCTGTCATCCAGCGAGTCAGGTAAGAAGCGAGGCCAATATCTAAAAAGTGCAATTTCGGTGTTTTTACCGCTCTCTTGATAGCGTTGTTGCTGTAGGGCTTCAATAGATATATTATTCCGCTTGTTTTTAATACCGACAGCCATCTTTTTGCGGTCGGCACGCTTATTCCAACGTCATTTGCAAGCGAGGCCAAGTTTAATAATTGACCGGACATTGCCGCGCAGACGGTAATAAATTTATAGAAACTATCCTCGTCCGCGACTTGCGTGAGCCTTCTTACATCGCGCTCAATGTAGGTCTTAATATAGTCGGCATAAAAATCCGCCCAGTCGTAATCCGAGTTCAACGCGAGCTCGGGCAGGCAGCCGCGATGAATTATTTTCCAAATCTCAGGTATGCGCAAAACTGTTCTTTTATTTTATGTTAATTTAACATTCGATATTATATTAACCTAAACAATGACGAAGGTCAAGCGGTTACGACCCTTTAGAGGTTCAGGCTTGCCAATACCCGTAAATGGGTGGCGGGAATATATTCGTCTAATCTCCACTCCTTTTGCGCAGATTATACACGTATCCTCTGCAATTACATTTAGTAAAATACAAATTAAAATCTCCTCGCTTTGATTTGACTCAAATTATCAAAAAAGGTAATATGGGCAAGGCATTGTTAACCATATTTCTTGACAAGGATGAGAAGAGGAATTTGATGCTTAAAATTTATATTGACAACTGCTGTTATAACAGACCATTCGATAATTCAAGCGACAACAGTGTTCAAATGGAAGCGGCGGCTAAATTATTCATACAATCGCTTATAAAGTACGGAGATATTTCGTTGGTGAGCTCTTTTATTTTGTATTCCGAAATAATTGACAATCCTTATGAATATAAAAAGGATGCAATTCTTCGCTTTATTGATGAATACGCAAAGCAGTACATTGGCAGTGAATCAGTATCCGAAGCTTTAACTGTTGCAGGCGAAATAATGAAATCAGGTGTAAAAGCTCCTGACGCTGCTCATGTTGTTTGTGCAATTTTAGCAGGTTGCGATTACTTCATAACTACTGATAAGCGACTTTTAAAATATAAAACAAATCGGATAAAACTTTTAGGCCCAATAGAATTTATAGGGATTTGGTAGGTGTTTTTATGATAAACAACGTAGCTACTAACGCCATAATGAGTGCAGGGATGAAATGCCTTATAGATAAGCTTGGTTCTGTAGAAGCTGAAATGTTTTTATCTATTGTCAGGGAAAACACATTTGACTATACCGAATGGCGACGTAATAACCTTTGGAAAGGGATGTCAGTGGAAGAAATATTTGAGCTTGCCGCTAAACGTGAAAAATAAGAGATGAATATGGCGGAGTGTATATGATTTTTACGTAAATCCACGTTCATTTATCTTGCGTGAATTTGTCATTCGCAGTATATTAATATAATATGACAGTTTACTTAGGAGGAAAAGAAATAATGGCGGAAGTTGCGGCAAAACCTTGGTGGAGAGAAACCATTGAAACTATATTATGGGCGCTTGTGCTTGCATTAATTCTCAGAACATTTGTCGTTCAGGCATTCTGGATACCAAGCGGATCCATGCTTCCTACACTGCAAGTGGACGACAGAGTATTAGTGGCAAAATTTTGGAATTGGTTTCAAGAGCCGTCAAGAGGGTCAATTTATGTTTTTAAGTACCCGGTTGATACGGAAAGAGATTTCATAAAACGAATAATTGGACTGCCCGGCGATGAGATAGACATTAAAAACGGAATTGTATATGTAAACGGCGTTCAGCTTGACGAGCCATACGTAAAAAATATGGACAATTTTACCATTCGCCAAAACGAAATATTTAAAACCATTCCGGTCAAAGTACCTGAAAACATGTATCTCGCTCTTGGAGATAATCGCAGAAACTCTCAAGACAGCAGATATTGGGGATTTGTCCCAAGGGATTACCTTAGAGGGCCTGCATTTTTTCGATATTGGCCAATAAATAGAATTGGAATAGTTAATAATTAAAGATGTCGGGAAGGACTGTCTGGTACCCCGGACATATGGCGTCCGGGGAGAGAGAGATCTCCAAGTTAATTGATAAACTGGATTTGATAGTGGAAGTAAGAGACGCGCGAGCGCCCAAGCTTACCTCGTCTCCGATTATAAAGCGCATATCAAAGCTTCGCCCTGTCACAATTGTATTATCAAAAAAAGATTTGGCCTCCCCTGAAGGAACCGCCGCCTGGCTCGAATACTTTAAATCCGCCGGAATAAGCGCATGGGCTTTTAACATGAGAAGTGCAAAACTTGAGCCGATGTTGAAAACTCTGACCGGATTGCGGCCTCCGCATAGAGAATTAAGACTTGCCGTCGTTGGTATCCCAAACGTCGGCAAGTCGTTTTTTTTAAATTTGCTTGTTGGAAAAAACGCGGCTAAAGTCGGCGGAATACCGGGCATCACTCGCGGAGTATCCTGGTATAAGGGGAACGGGTTTCTTGCCGTTGACTCCCCGGGTATACTGGACCCTCACAGCGGAGAGGAAACAGGGAGGCGGCTTTCATGGCTTGGCTGCACAAAAGCTGAAGTTATAGGCGGATTTGAATCAATGGGTGAATACCTGATAGATTTTTTACGAACAAAGAATCTGCTTACAATCCTTGAAAATAAATGGAATATAGTAACTCATTCTGAGCAGGGAGAAAACTACGTGGCGCAAGAAATTATGAAACAAATCGGTATACGCCTTGGATGCTTAGTCTCAGGCGGAAGCATTAATCTTGAACTCGCAGGCCGAAAGCTCGTCGAGTCTTTTTCAACGGGAAAACTGGGAAGTGTCACTATCGAATACCCTGATGATTAGAGCCGGAGCGGATGAAGCCGGAAGAGGGCCCCTTGCGGGGCCGGTCGTGGGCTCTGCTGTTATTCTAACCGAAGAGCAAAAGGAGCGTTTGATATATTCAGGTTTAAGGGATTCAAAAAAACTTTCCGAAAATACAAGAGAAAGAATTTTTTCAATTATCAACGACATAGGCGTCATATGGAGGGCGCGCTCAGCTTCTCATGAACGTATAGACAACATGAACATTCTGCAGGCGTCCCTTTGGGTGATGAAGGAAAGCATAATGGCTTTACCGCATGTAATCAATCATGTCATAGTCGACGGGAATAAGGCAATACCCGGTTTATTAATTCAACAATATCCTGTAGTGAAGGCTGACGCGTTGATACCTGAAGTCATGGCTGCTTCTATAGTCGCAAAAGTGTTGCGAGACAGGACGATGAAACGGCTCGACGCGATTTATCCCGAATATGGTTTCGCTAAGCATAAAGGCTACCCGACAAAAGAGCATCGTGCAGCCATTGCCAAGTATGGCCCGTCCCCAATACACAGATTATCTTTTAAACTTATTTAGCCTATTACTTTATCTTCCCCATATAACCAAATGTTGTGAACACGAGTGAGATATCGCTTCCGTTGACCGTCATATTGCATATGTTTGCACTAGGATACTTTTCAACGGGGTTTTCATCTCCTCTCAAATACTTTATTGTCAACCAGACCGCTTCGCCTATATATGAAGCGCTATATTTCGTATACTTCTGAGCTTGCATGATATCAAGGAATTTTTCAAATTCAACGCCTATTTCATCTTCATTCTTACCTGAAGAAGCAAGCTTTATTGCGTCAAATACAAGATTATTATCCGTAGCCATATGAATTACCAACCAGCCTAATAATCCGTAATCAGCGCCAGTTAAATACTCATTCCCTTCTCCTTTGAGAATAAGATAAACAAGCTTTTCATTCTCAAACACCATTGCTGTAGGCCATTCTTTACCACCAAATTCGGTAACCACAACTCCGCCTTGCTGATCTTTCATAACAAGCCCTTTGGCTATCGCATCCTTCTGAGCCATTCCCATCGGAAACTCAGAAAGCATCTGGGCAGCCAAGGCAACTGATTCTATTACAAAAAGCAACGCTATACACACTATTATTCTCTTCATTACTTAATCTCCTCTTTATCTTTTATCTTTTATCTTTTCTAATCCCTAATCCCTAATCCCTGTCTTTCCCTAATCCCTGTCTTTTCACCATGATATTTTCGTAATTTCAATTATATCTTCCCTCTCAAGAATTTTAAATGTCCCAATCGGGCCTAATTTCGCTACGTTGTCGACTATTCTCTCAATATCGCACTCAGGTACTTTTATTTCCCTGAGAGTAACTGGGGCGCCCCAACTGCGGAATGTACTCCTAAGTTCATCCAGTCCCATTATATTTTTAGTAAAGCGTTCAAGCGGGAGCGGATTAAATTTCGAGACATATTCTATCCATGCAGGCATCATTATGGAAAGCGAATCGCCGTGCGGCGTATCGTAAAACAAGCTTAGGGCATGCCCAAGTTTATGAGACGAAAAATCCCCCCTGTTCTTTAATCCGCAAGACAAGCTCCCGTTATGGCACAAAGCCGCAGTCCATGCGTATTCCGCGCGCGCGTCATAATCCCTTGGATTTGCTCTGAGGCGAGGAATACAGCGCAGCATCGAACGTAAAAACACCTCATGTTGATCCCAAAGCAGTTCGGGGATTTCATTTCCTTCAAAATATCGTTCCATGACATGAGCCATAGCATCTATTCCACCCGCTACGGTCTGGCGTTCCGGTAGCGTATACTGCAGTTCGGGGTCGATTATTGACAATCTGGGATACAGCAACGGACTTGTGAAGGATAATTTTTCTTCCGTCTCGTGATTACTGATAACGGCAATATTATTCATCTCTGAAGAAGTAGCGGAGGCTGTAACAACGCCCATTACCGGAAGAGTTTTTGATATGGACGCCTTGCCTTTAACAAGATCCCATATATCACCGTTATATTTAGCGCCCGCTGCTATCGCCTTAGCGGTATCGTAAACGCTGCCTCCTCCAACAGGAACAATAACATCGACCGGCGTTACAGCAAGTCTGGCTATTGCTTCTCGTACAAATTCAACGCGTGGATTTGACTTAACCCCCGTCATCTCAATGAATTCAATCTTATTTCTTTTGAGAGATTCCGCAACCTGTTCATAAGCTCCGCTTTTAAATACCGACTGCCCGCCCATGATGAGCATTATCTTTTTAGCGCCTATTCCCGCTATTTGATCTCCTATTTTCGTTGCTGTACCTTTTCCGAACATAACGATAGTAGGGATAAACCATGTGAAGTTGTTCATTTAATCAACCGTCCCTTCTCTTTTATTTTTGAAGTGAAGATACAAAAGCAAAATTACGGATAAAGCTCCTCCGCAAAGGTCAACAACCGGGAAGCTTGCCCAAACGCCAGTCAGCCCCCAATACTTTGGAAAAATCAATATTGCAGGGAAGAGAAATAATAAATGCCTGCAAAACGTGAGAAATATCGAAAGTCTGGCGCGTCCTATTCCCTGAATATAGCTGTTTGTGACTATAGTTATCCCGACAAATATAACGCCCGCGTAGCTGATTCTCATGCCTACCACGGCAATATTAATAAGTTCCTGGTCATTCGTGAACATTCTTATCATGAACTCCGTAAAGAAACATACTACAAACGCACTGAACAAAAAATACCCGCAGGCTAGAGTTATCGCCGTTTTTAAAGCAGCTTCCACTCTACGGAAAAGCAGCGCGCCATAATTATACCCAAAAAGCGGCTGAACAGCTTCCCCTATACCAAGCACAGGAAGAAACAGCAAAGAATCCCATCCCATAAATATCCCCATGGCGGATATAGCGAGATCTCCGCCATGAAAAGAAAGCGCCCTGTTACAAAGAAACATAAAAAGAGCAAAAGCTGATTCAGTTATAGCAGGAGATAATCCTAGCATAAAAATACGAAGAATAATTGAAGGCGCTGGAATAAAATTTACAAAATGAACCCGCAATTCACCTATCTTAAATACAAAAAATGACGACGACCAAATAAATGAAATAAATTGCGATAAAACGGTAGCAATAGCCGCTCCGCGTACACCCCATCCAAAGTAAACGACAAACACGGCGTCCAAAACAATATTGCACAACGCGCCGCATATAAGAGCTCCCATAGCATATTTAGGCGAACCTTGAGCCCTGATGTAACCGCTCATCGCAAATGCGCAAGTTGAAATCGGTACGCCAATAACTATTATATTAAAATAACCCTCTGCCATTACGCCAATAGCGCCGCTTCCGCCGCTCATCTGTATGATGGAAGCGGCGTAATTGTAACCCGTTACGCTCATTATCAAAGAAGCAACGAAAGCCATAAACAAGCCATTACCGAGAACCTTCTCAGCGCGCGGCTTTTTTTGCTCCCCAAGCGCTATCGATATCAACGCTCCTCCTCCGGCGCCAGGCATGATGGATAAAGCAAATGTAAGCATCATATATGGGAAACATAGAATAGTCGCTGCAAGTCCATCCGGGCCAACATAATGACCGACAAATATGCGATCTACTATGTTGTAAAGCGAATGAGCGAGCATTCCTAAAATCGACGGAAGCGCAAATTTGATTATGAGCCTTATGATAGGTTCAGTTCCCATATAGCCGGATTTACTGTTTGATTTTAACCTTTCCATTTCACTGAGTGCTTTCTTATATTTATGAAAGAATATTCTGCAGCTCTCTCTTAAGCCGCATAAAAGCAATTTGAATAGCTCTCACGCAAAGAAAGAACTAAAGGTTTCAATTCGAGCAATGAAAACACCTCCATCCTTGAATAACCAACAAATAGAAATTTGTTTGACATGACGTCAAAATGTAGTAATATATACATATTAAAAGAGAGGACGAGTGAACGTCCCCTCGGTTATAAGCAGTTCGGCGGTGAATGGCTGGACTCACAAATTAGTTTTATGAGCTAAAAAAATAAGCCTATCCTCGTCGGGGCGGCTTATTTTTTTATGTTCGACATTATCGCGATTATTACTAACCCAAAAGTTAATGTAATCATCAATGCTTCATATATCGACATAGGCGTCCCCCCTTCCGGGAGTCAGGCCAAATAAACACCGCCCACAGCTTACGTAATTTATTATATACAAATTGTTAATCACAGTAAAGACAGCGCGCCTCAGTTAAAGAGCGATAAGAGCAAATTTGGTCAAAGATTCCGCCATACTATAGTATACGATAAAAATAAAAAAGGTATAATAATTGATAAGATATAATATAAGCGTTTAGGTCATCTACAAACAGCTATCACCCCATATGGGGCTGACAAAGAACTAAACGACCAAATCATTCTTCGTCGGTCGTATGACAACTATTCAAATTATCTGTACCCGATGGAGGTTTAGATAAATGACGGGAAAGCGCAAATGTTTTATCCTGCATTCGGAGTGGAGTCCGGCCGGAGACCAGCCAAAAGCAATAGAAAAACTAACGGCGGGAGTAATGCGCGGTGACAGATACCAAACGTTTCTCGGCGTTACGGGAAGCGGAAAAACTTACACAATGGCAAACGTGATAACGCAGGTAAACAGACCTTCGCTTGTGCTTGCGCACAATAAGACCCTTGCAGCCCAGCTTTACAGCGAATTTAAGTCTTTCTTCCCGGAGAACGCCGTGCATTATTTCGTGAGTTATTACGATTATTACCAGCCGGAGGCTTACATACCGTCAAGCGACACGTATATAGAAAAGGACGCTTCCGTCAACGAACGCATAGAGAGGTTGAGGCTCGCCGCCACAAAAGCGCTCATTGAAAGAAGAGATGTTGTTGTTGTGGCAAGCGTATCCTGCATATACGGCCTTGGAGAGAGAGTGAACTATGAGGATGTGATATTCAGGTTCAGCGTCGGGGAAAGTTATGAATTAAGGAACTTTATGAGTAAACTCATAGCCAACTACTACACGAGGAATGACGTTACGTTATTGCCCGGCACTTTTCGAGCGCGGGGGGACGCCATTGAGATATTCCCCGCTTATTCGGAGAGCGGCATCCGAATTTCTTTTTACGATGAACAAATAGACCGTATAGATAACTTCGACCCGGTGAACGGGCGCAGTGTGGAAAGGCTCGACGAAGCCTCTATATTTCCGGCAAAGCATTACGTGACGCAGGATGACGCTATAGAAAAAGCGGCGCCGCTGATAGAATCGGAATTGGAGAGTGCAGTAAAAGAATACGAATCGAAGGGAAAACTTCTTGAAGCTCAAAGAATAGCGATGCGCACGCGTTACGATTTGGAGATGCTGCGCGAAGTGGGATACTGTTCGGGAATAGAGAACTACTCCCGCCACCTTGATGGAAGGAACGCGGGGGAGCCTCCCGGGACGCTCCTGGATTTCTTTCCGGAAGATTTCCTTATGATAGTCGACGAGTCGCACATAACTTTACCACAAGTTAGAGGTATGCTGAACGGGGACAGGGCGAGAAAGACCGTCCTCGTGGAAAACGGATTCAGACTTGCTTCATGTTTAGACAACAGGCCGCTCGACTGGAATGAATTCCTTTCGCATTTTAAACAGGCGGTCTTCATATCCGCAACGCCGGGCGACTGGGAGATAGAGAACTCTGCTCAGTTGGTGGAACAGATAATCCGCCCTACCGGAGTCGTAGATCCTGAGGTTGAGATTTTACCCGCCTCAACGCAAGTTGACGACCTCGTCGATAAGCTGCGCGCAATATGCGAAAGAGGGGAAAGGGCGCTTGTCATAACATTAACAAAAAAATCTTCGGAGGACTTATCCGACTACTTATCCGAGCTGCATTTCCGGGTAAAATACATACATTCCGAGTTGAACGCCTTTGAACGGGCGGAACTTATAAGGGACTTACGAAGCGGGAACATCCAGGTGCTTGTTGGGATAAACCTGCTTAGGGAAGGAATGGATCTGCCTGAAGTTTCACTAGTTGCGATACTTGACGCGGACAGGGAAGGATATCTGCGCTCAAAGCGCTCATTGATACAAATAATGGGGAGAGCCGCGCGGAATACAAGCGGAAAAGTTATACTGTACGCGGATAATATCACTGGAAGCATCGAATTTTCTGTTGATGAAACAAACAGGCGCCGTAAACTACAAATGGAATATAATACTATACATGGAATAATTCCGGAAAACATAAAAAAGAAGGTAGTAAATTTGCTGCCGGAAGAGCTCCTTGCCGCTTATTCCACTGATTCAGGGGCTATACGCGAAAAAACAAGTTCAAGTGAGATTTCGTATTCGCAGCAGGAACTTGAACGCATGATGTGGGAAGCAGTGGAAAAGTTAGATTTCGAGCGGGCCGCCCAAATAAGGGATATTATCGCAGGCAAGCTGCCGAATACCTCGGATGTCGGCGCCGTACGCTTAAGAAAACGTAAGAGACGGTGAAACAATGCACAATGTTCAATGTTTAATGAAAAACAAAACAAACGCCATAGACTTCGGGCTGCTTAATTCAGCTTTGTAGGGGCGGCTTGTAGCCGCCCGCGTTAAATACTTTGAATTGCCGATTTTATGATCGTAGAGGCGGCATTCCACTCCAGTAGATGGTTGGTCGCCGGGGTGGTTATGCGACCCGCAATAAAGACTTCAAATTGCTAAAATATCTTGAAGACAGGGAGAGAGCCCAATGAAACAGGACACAATAGCAGCAATATCGACAGCTTGGGGGGAGTCAGGGATAGCCATAGTGAGAGTTTCCGGTGAAGACGCATGTGAAATAGCGGCAAAAATTCTAAAAACACCGGAACCTCTCGACAAAGTCGAAGCAAGAAGAATGCAGCTCGCTAACCTTCTTGGCAAGCCGACAGGAGACGATAAAACGACCCGCGACATTATCGATAACGTTCTCGTCGTGCGTTTTTCTTCTCCAAGAAGCTACACCGGCGAAAATATAGTTGAAATCCACACTCATGGCGGGTCTTTAGTTTCACAGCTTTGCTTAGAACTCTTAATTCGCGCGGGCGCCCGCATCGCAGAACCCGGGGAATTCACCAAGCGAGCTTTCTTAAATGGCCGAATAGACCTGTCTCAAGCGGAAGGAGTGCTCGGTATCATACGCTCCCGCAGCGAGGAAGCGTTAAAAGCTGCGACAAGAACCCTTCGCGGCGAACTCTCTAAATTTGCAGAGGACATACATGAAGAGATCCTTAACCTGCAAGCCAGAATAGAAGTAGGATTGGACTTCCCCGAGGAAGATACTCCATACGTTGCTGAGGATGAACTCTCAAACGGAATTGAGACGCTCAAGATGGAACTTGAAGATTTGCTTGATCGTTGCAAAAGCGGGTTTTTACTGAGAGAAGGAATTCGCGTAGCCATAGTGGGCTGCCCCAACGTCGGAAAATCTTCACTCTTAAACGCGCTGGTGAAACAAGCCCGCGCAATAGTCACATCAATGCCGGGAACAACACGGGACGTCATAGAAGAATCGATAACATGGCACGGCGTACCGATAAGGCTAATTGACACTGCTGGAATACGTATTCCCTTAAACGAAGCCGAGGCTTTTGGTGTAAAAAAAGCAAGGGAAGAATTCACGCGCGCGGATATATGCCTCTGGGTGTTTGACGGAAGCAGGCCGATAGAGGATCAGGGTGAACTCTCAGAAGATATGGAAGAAAAGCTGCGCAATAGCGCGCATATTTTTGTTGTCAACAAAATTGACTTGCCGCAAAAACTCAATGAGGACTATCTTTTCGATAAATTTCCGGAAAGCCACATAATATTGATATCGGCAAAGAGCGGCGCAGGAGTCGACTCTCTTAAAGAAAAAATACTGGATATAGCAGGTTACAGAGGAGGAAACCCTATAGGGAGCTCTCCGAGTTACGGACTGAATGTCACGGCAAGACAATTGAACGAGGTAAGAAACGCCCTGGAATCATTGCAGGCGGCAGCGGACGCCAAAAGCATAGGCGGAGTTGACCTGGTAGCGTCATGCTTGGCAGAATCCAGAATAGCGCTGGAAAGGCTACTGGGAATACTAAGCGATGATATTTTATTGTACAAAGTATTCAGCGATTTTTGCGTCGGGAAGTGAGAAAGACAGGGATTAGGGATTAGAAAAGACAAAAGAAAAAAGACTTCGAGTTGCCCAAGGTAAGCTTTGATAGAGGCAGCAATCACCCCGTTACTCTCTACACTATTTGTGATATACTGTATTTACATTATTATAATGGAGATGATACATAGTGATAAAAACTCTAACGAAACATGGGAACAGTTTTGCTTTGATAATAGACCGCCCAATTTTGGAACTCTTAAACATAACCCCTGATATGCCAATGTCCTTATCCACTGACGGAGATGTTTTAGTCGTTACCCCAATTAGGAATGGAACAAATTCAGAGGGTAGAGCGGCTAAAATAAGAATAATTCGGGAAAGAATTCATAACAAATACGCAAAAACCTTTGAAAGACTGGCAAATTAGATGACCTTTTTTCTTTCTCTTCAGGAAGTCCTGGATTTCCATAAAGAGCAAATTGATTTGTATGGAGGAAGCTACGGAGTACGTGATATCCAGCTTCTTGAATCTGCATTGGCTCAACCATCATCGACGTTTGACGGTAACTATCTTCATAAGGATATTTTTGAGATGGGGGCGGCATATTTGTTCCATATAGTCCAAAATCACCCGTTCATAGATGGGAACAAAAGGGCAGGGCTTGCAACATGCCTGTATTTCCTCGCATTGAATGACATTGAAATTGAAGTTGACCCATATAAGCTTGAGAGATTTGTTCGATCAATAGCAGGAGGCGAAGTATTAAAGCCTGAAATAGCCTGCTTTTTGAGAAAATATAGCTTAAATACAGGGGCATACTAATGGAAAAATTCGATATTGCAGTAATTGGCGGCGGGCCGGCAGGGCTTTTTGCTGCGGGGACGGCGGCTAAGGACGGAGCGAGGGTTGTTCTCATTGAAAAGAATCCTTCAGTCGGCGAGAAATTGCTCATTGCGGGCAAAGGGAGATGCAACATAACGAACGCCGAAGAGGATATGAATACCTTTATTTCGCGTTACGGAGACAACGGTAAATTTCTTTATTCCGCTTTCAGTCAATTCGGAGCTAGCGACGCCATTGATTTTTTTAATTCGCGCGGAATCAAAACTATTGTGGAAAGAGGGGGACGCGTTTTTCCGGAGGATGGCGACGCGAGCTTGATCCTGAAATGCCTCTTGAGTTTCTGTAAAGAAGGCCGTGTCCTGATAAACCGCAATACCGAGGTCAAAAATATCGTCATGAAAGGTAACTCAATAGACAGGCTAATAGTAAAAATGAGCGGAAGCCGCGAACACGGAAGTCAGGAGATTGAAGCAAGTTGTTATATATTGGCGACCGGAGGAAAAAGCTTTCCAAAGACGGGGTCGACAGGCGACGGATATATTTTTGCCGCGCGCGCGGGACACACAATAATTACTCCTCGCCCCGTAATTGTTCCGATAAAGACGCATGAAACATGGGTAAAGCTCGCTAAAGGATTCGACCTCAGAAACGTGAAACTGACCGCTTGGCTTGGAACCGAAAAAATTTCAGAGCGCTTCGGAGAAATGGAATTTGCGCCTTTTGGTATAAGCGGGCCTATTGTGATGGACATGAGCCGTGAGATAATAGAATATCCATTTCTTGAAAGCGGAAAAATAGATCAGGGGCAAGACGTCATATCCCTTACGCTCGACCTGAAACCGGCATTGGATAAAGAAACGCTCCTCTCGCGCGTTATGCGCGAATTTGAAGCGAGGGAAGGCGCGCGCTTCAATAACGCGCTCCGGGCGTTCGTACCTGCGCATCTTCTGCCGCTTATCTTGCATTTATCAGATATTCCGCACGACAAACCCATAAAATACATTTCAGAAGAAGAAATATGCGAATTCGTAAATCTCTTGAAGTGCATAAAAATGTATCCCAGCGGAACAGCTGGATTCAATCACGCCATAGTAACAAGGGGTGGAGTATCGCTGAAAGAAATTGATCCTGCCACAATGCGCTCAAAAATATGCCGCAATTTATGGTTCGCTGGCGAAGTTATTGATATAGACGGCCCGACTGGGGGATTTAACCTTCAAAACTGCTGGAGTACCGGTGCGGTTGCGGGTAGGAATGTGTTTTGATCGTCGTTCGAATAAAAAATTTCAATTTTAAGAAATTATATACAACGAGTATTGCATTTACTTTGTGAAATTTACCTCATAATAGAACTCAGGTTTATTTCATATTTTACAATTGACAGCATATAAAAATTGCTATATGATACCGCATGTTACATGAGACTAACAGCTATAAGGCAGTAATTGATAAATCATGAAAGGAGGAGTTTTTGAAGGAAAGACTACATGCGGAATTCTATTGTTTATATAAACTGTGAAAACAACATATTCAGAAAGGAAGTGTGTTTATGCGAAAGTTTTTTAACATTTTATTAGCTGTCGCGCTAGTAATATGCTTTTCAAGCGCAGTTCTTGCTATCACCACACCCTATATAACAGATGATGATAAAGAAGAGACAATCTTTTACAATGGTCAAGAAGTAAAACCAAGCACATTATCAACTATACAGCTTGAAGAGTTTTACGGCATTACAGCGGCAAGGGAAAACGCGGCTGCAATGGCTGCTTTAGACTCTTCGTCCTATGCTCTTTCAATCCCGAACATTGAATCGCTTTACGGCGATAAGCTTGACGAAGCAATTAAAAAAGACCGCAGCGATTTTCTCGGCGACCTTGCTTACATAATTCAAGAACAGGGAACCGGTGGAAGTTCATATCAGGACCCCGGTCAGTATTCTCCTTATGAGAGCAGCGTGGAGATAATTGAGTATTTCGTGGAGCGCGCGCAGGAGCTTGGTTTTGAATTGGACGGAGTTGAGTCGAGAATAGTAAAGGTCCCCGCTCCTAATTATGTTGTGCCGCCTCATAAAAGAAGCGCAAGGCAACCGGGACAGACCGACGCCGAATACTGGCGCCAGGGTTCCATGTTCCCGCTATATATGTACGTTGAGCTCGGACACAAGGATCTTCCTGAAGTGACGCTCAACGTTTCTCACACCGATCCGTGGGAAGACACAGGCAGCGTTCGCGGCGACCGCGGCGGCTGGGTTGAATACGGCGAAGACGGTAAAGAGCTCCCGGGAGTATTCCCGACGCCGGTGCACGTTGCAAGCCCCAATAGATTCTGGACGCTCGGCGGATCGCATCAGGCAAACGTCATCCGCGACCCTGTAACTCAGAGATGGGTTATGATCGGGCGCGGCGGTGATGATGACAGAGGACCGATAGTATCAATGCTTTATGGCCTGAAAGCCATAAAGGATTCCGGCGTGCCTCTGCGCCGCCGCATACGTTGCGTGTGGGGAACAACCGAGGACGCCACCACCATGTTCAGAAGAGAAAGCACGATAAGCCCATTCTATGGTACTACGAGCTTCGGCGATATGGGCTGGTACACTCATCAGGACGAATGGCCGATAATGGGAACGACTGCTGACTCCGGCGTGGTTCCTATCATGTTCTCACAGGCAAATAGCAGCTCCAGTATAAGCAATATAATCCTGTCATGGACATATGACGCTAATAGTATAGGATTACGTTTCCCGAACGTGCTTCCCTACAGGCATGAATACAATGGCGGATCCGCCATAAGCGCCGCTAACCAGTGGGGTTCAGGCAGCGGCACATGGCCGAACTTTACGGACGGCGCCCCAACTGCTCTGCCTGCCATTCTCTACAATCAGGCGCGCGAATCCTTCGTATATAAGACTTATTACGCGGGCGCCTGGTCAGGCACATCGACAGGACAGAGCATGCTTCAGGCAGTATGGCTTGTACCGCCAGCGGGAACATCGGCGGCTAATATAACGGCGCTTCTCAATGCCGTAAACGCCGTTAAGAGCAACACAAGAATTAATTGGGGCGGTTGGGAATATCCGGATGAGAAAGCATCGCGCCCGGCTGTACAAAAAGTCCCTCTTGCCGGACGCTGGGATGCCGGAATCGACGTTATGCGCGTGAACACCGCCACTGGACAGGCAGTTACCACCGGCGGAGACGCAGTTCAGATAATAACGAAAGGTCATGTAACGCGCTTCTGGGAGAAAGAATATTTCTCAGCTCGCCATATTATGGCTGAAGTGCTTTCAAAGATTATCATCCCGACAGGCTTCAACGCTCCATGGCAGAATGAGATGCGCAAGCTCATAGCTTTCTATCCGTTCGAGAACTTCCGCGAGAGAAAGATATGGAACGGAAACACGATGGTCGGCAATTATCTCAACAAGAAGATATACTCAGGAACGCTGTCAAGCTTCGGTAATTTCACCCCAACATTTAATACTCCGATCTCAGGCGACAGCTCATTCTGCGGGCAAATGTCAGGCACGAATGAAATCTGGGTAACCAAGACAACAGGAGCAAATGTAAACTACACTAACAGAGGACGCAATGATGAGAACCTCACGCGCATCACTGCCTCCATTAACTTCACATTTACGAACGCTCCTGTGCCAAACGACGATCCATCCTACTTCAGAGCAATGTATGACGGAACATTAGTAGCGCCTGCCGTCAGAAACAGACTTAATGACCTCGGGCTTACAGGCACTGTCGCGAACTCCGCCAACGTAACGGGAGTTCCTTACACGCAGCCGGACTCGGACGTCCTGCTGAAAGCTATGAAGGCCTACAATAACTATTATAGGAGATTCGGGATTCCTGATCCAGGCTATTCAAACGAGATTAAGGAAGACAGGCCTGATTTTATCAACGGCGGAACTTATTCCAACTCCTTCAGACTTCCAACATCCGGTCAAACTGCGGCTAACTTGGACGGGCGCATGATCGCTCTCGGCGGTTGGGGCGGAAGAGGAACGCTTCATGGATGGAACGAGAGAGTCGAGCTTGACGGTATGGTCGACTTCAACAAGCGTGTCGCGCGTACTTTTGTTGAGTACGCAACCGGCGTGCCGCATACATGGGAAGTTTCCGGCAACGGAAGCGCCGCTTTACCGCACAAGCAACGGTTGTCATATGCAGCAACGAACAGCAACGTACCTAACATCTATATTCAGGAAGAAACAACTGCCAGATTGGCAATTGCTGCTCTCTATTCCAACAACGATATAGCGAGAGATGAAGTAACGGAGATTCTGTTTGCTCGCAAGTTCAGAATGAACGGACTGACAGGATCCATTCCTGCAATGACGCTTAAGACGAGCCTCATCAATGCTGATGGAACCGCGAAAGGCTCCGGCACGGTTCGTATGTTCGCCAAAATTGCAAGCAACAATAATTGGGTTGCGGTCGGCACCCCAGCTGCAGACGGCACAATTACGTTCGATTTTGAGCCCAACACCAGCTTTGACATGACGGCGGCAACCGGCGCTACTTCGAAAGACGTTGAAGTCAGCGTAATAGCCCTTGTCAAGACCAACGGTTACTCTGTACCTCTTAGCGCAGCTGGCGAGGAAGAGGAAGAGGAAGAAGAGGAAGCGAAAAAGACAGTTAGGAAAGCAATTGAGGATAGAATTGACAAGAGAACAGGATGCGACGCAGGATTTGCCATCCTTCCTTTGTTGCTCGTTCCGTTCGTCGTAAGACGCAGAAAGTAATTTTGCAAGATTAAGAGGAGCCTTCGGGCTCCTTTTTTTATTATTTTCTCCCCAACCTGTTGACATTTTATATTCCAGGTAGTATTTTAATAAAATGAATAATATGAATTTATTTGTCGGAGGCATATATGAGTTTAGGTGGTGGCAGTATTAAAGCTGTCCCCTATTTGTTGTTCTTAAGTTAACTAAAATTAACAAAGGAGACGAAGAGGGATTAACATTAAAAAAAAACCTTGTTCGGCTCTTTTTTAATAAAAATATTACGAGAGCCCTTACAAACAAAAAGAAGCTCTCGTTTTTAGTAATTTGAAAGGAGGAGTTTTTATATTGAAAAAATACTAGCGATATATAGGCAGCTTAAATCAACTAATAAATAAAATTCAGAAAGGATGTGTATTTTATGCGAAAATTTGCAAGTATTTTTTTAGCTGTTGTGTTAATGTTGTGTTTTGCAAGCACGGTTTTAGCCATTTTCCCGGAATTTGAAGATGACGGGAAAATATTCTGGAAAGGCCAGATGGTTGACCGCATCTCACTGACGAATGCCGAGCTTGACGAAGCCCTCGGCTATAAAGCGGCAAGGGAGAGAGCAGCCGTTATGAACGCGCTGGATTTCGACGCTTCCGCGCTCATGCTCCCGAATGTTGAAACTCTATACGGTCACACGATCGATAATAGTATTAAGAGTAATCGTAACGACTTTCTTTCGGATCTCGCTTTCATAATTCAGGAACAGGATGCGGAGAATGCGACTGCGGATGATCCGGCGGATTATCCTCCCAAAGCGGGCTTTGCACGTCTATTTAATTATCACAAAGAGCGCTGGCTGGAGTTGGGCTTTGAGGAGGACGGCGCAGAATCAAGAATACATTATTCATATCTTCCAAATGGAGGCGTGCCGCCAGCAAAGCGCGGTCATCCCGTAACCGACCTGGATGCTCCTTCAGTGTTGCCGATTTACTTTTGGATGGAACTCGGCGCCAAAGAGCTTCCTGAAGTAGCTATTAATATAGTTCATCAGGACACAACGAATGATTACAGCTCCACTCGCGGCGACAACGGCGGATGGCCGGGAGCGCTTGTAAGGCCGCTTCACGTTACTAACCCTAACGCGTACTGGACGCTCGGTGGATCTCATCAAGCAAACGTAATAGTTGACCCTACAACAGGCAGATGGGTCATGGTCGGACGCGGCACTGACGATGACCGCTCGCCAAGTATTGCGATGCTTTACGCGATGAAAGCGCTGAAAGATTCAGGCGTACCGCTTCGCCGCCGTGTTCGCCTTATTCTCGGTCAAACAGAGGACGGCGGCAGCTCGTGGAATACCAGCTACTTCGGAGGGTCTGGGAGTTTCTCCGACATGAAGTGGTATACAGCACAGGACGAATGGCCGGTAATTGGAGTAGCCGCGGACGCAGGAGTACTTCCTATCAATACCATGAACTCTCAAACCACCTGGTCTCCGAATATACGCTTGACGTGGACAGACAATGCCAGCACAGGCATAGGCCTGCGTTTCCCGAACGTGCTTGACTATAAGGACGTATACGGAACTGGAAGCATAAGCAACCAAATGATTCATGGATCCGCAGCAAATGGCGGAGTTCCTATAGCATTGCCAGCACTTTTGTACAATCAGGTACGCGAGGAACATGTATATAAATCATACTTTGCGGGAGAAACTGCTATGACGTCAAGCGGACAGAACTTGCTTCAGGCGGCGTGGCTTGTAATGCCCAACGGGCAGTCGGCGGCGGATCTTGCCAGTGCTGCGCGGGCGCTAAGAGACTCCTACAGAATTAATTGGGGAGGATGGGAATTCCCGGATGAGAAAGGTTTACGTCCGCCAGTTACGAAAGTTCCCATGGCAGATCGTTGGGAAACCGGAATTGCTATTGAGCAGGTTGATAGCGCCACCGGAAACTACTCTATAACAGGAGACGCAGTTCAGATTGTAACAAAAGGACATGTCACGAGACTCTGGCACAAAGAATTTTTCTCGCCAAGGCATATTTTAGTAGATTTCCTCTCAAAACTCGTCATACCTTCCGGCTTTTCAGCCGCATGGCAGCCAGAGATGCGCAAGCTCATCGCATTTTTCCCATTCGATAACTTCCGCGAGAGAAAGATTTGGAACGGAAACTCTATGTTGGGCAATTACGCGCCCAAGGTATACAGCGGGACATTAGTGAACATCAGCGGCCTCACCCCGGTGTACAATTCTACGGCGCCAGCGCCAACCTCGTGGACGCCCAAATATGCTACAGCAGCTAGGGCTTACAGCTTCAGAGGGCGCAATGATGAAAACATCAACACCCTTGACGCCGCCTACGCATTCGCGTACGGTAATGTTCCGACGCCAAATGATGGAGACGGCTATCTTAACGTTCGTACAAGCGCGGCGACAATATCCAACGCGATAAGAGAGAGATGCAATGACCTCGGGCTCAACCTTACCACGACTACAACTGCAGCAAACCACACATCATTCGGCTACTGCACTCCTGACTCAGACGTCCTGATAAAGTCAATGAGATCATACAATACCTATTACAGAACGTTCGGAGTTCTTGACAGCGGATACACAGGCGAAATCATGGAGAATAAGCCAGACTCTGTCGCGGGCGGTACTTACGCGAGCTCCTTTGTTGTGCAGGGCACCCCGCAGGATGGACGCATGATTGGAATAGGCGGATGGGGCGGTCACGGAACCCTTCATGGATGGAACGAAAGAATTGAGCTTGATGGTATAATCGACCACGCGAAGCGCATAGCGCGAACGTTTGCCGAATTTGCAGGCGGCGTGCCTCACACCTGGACTGTATCCGGCAATGGAAGCACTGCTGCAACACAAAAGGATCGCCTTGCATACATCAATACATATGGTAAAACTGCCCCCAACATATATATCCCTGAGGAGTCAGTTGTCAGACCGGTAATTGCAAAACTCTACTCCACGAATACGCTTCCGAGGAATGAGTCAACAGAGATCCTCTATGCACGTAAATTTAGAATGGATGGACTCACGGGGACTTCTCCTGCAATGACCCTTACAACAAACCTTACCAATGCTGATGGGACTAACAGTGGTATGGGCAAGATATACATGTTTGCTAAAGTAGGCTCTGCTGAAGATATAAATGCAAATTGGGATCAGGTCGATGTCGGAACCAACGGTTCTGCCTCCTTCGTATTTGCCGCCAACGGAATTTATGACCAAACCCCAGCGGCATCCGCAGATATAGTGGAAGTCAGCGTAATCGCTCTTGCCGTGACTAACGGCTACTCTGTGCCTCTCGACGCAGCTGGCGAGTTAGAGGAAGAGGAAGAAGAAGCGAAAAAGACAGTTAGGAAAGCAATTGAGGATAGAATTGACAAGAGAACAGGATGCAACGCCGGGTTTGCGATCTTCGCATTACTGGCAATTCCGTTTGTAGTAAGACGCAGAAAGTAATTTCATGAAGAACTAAAGCAAAAAAGAGGAGCCTGAAGGCTCCTCTTTTTTTAGTTAGGAGTTAGTAATTCTCACTCCTAACTGCTTTTCCCTAACTCTCGACAAATATTAAGAATTCACATAAAATGAAGTATCGAAATTACGGAGGATGATCATTATGTGCGGAATAATTGGTTACGTTGGAAGCAAAGATTCGGTGAATATAATAATAAGAGGACTTTCTGCGCTTGAATACCGAGGATATGATTCTGCGGGTCTTGCGGTGCTTGATAATAATGAGTTCAAAATTCTAAAAAAAGCTGGAAAAGTCGCTGAACTTGAAAAAATGCTTGAATCAACCTCACTCAGCGGAAGCATTGGGATGGGACACACCAGATGGGCAACCCACGGCGGCGTTACGGATATTAATGCACATCCGCACTGTGGCGGAGATAATGTTGTGCTCATACATAACGGTATTATTGAAAATTGGATGGAAATAAAAGAGGAGCTATCAGGCGATTATGCCTTCATCTCCGAAACGGACACGGAAACCGCAGCATGTTTAATTGATAAAACATACAAAGATTGTATAGAGAAAGGGGAGAACAATCCTACACTTGAAGCCATAAAAGCAGCAGTTCAAAAAATACGCGGTGCTTTTGCCTTTGTCGTAATGTTTAGAGATTACCCCGACCGTTTTTATTGTATAAGAAAAAGCTCGCCTCTCGTTGTCGGTTGCCGCCATGAATCGGCAAAGGAGGCGGCGGGAAAATTCGAAGCTTTTTGCGCATCCGACGCAATGGCATTACTACACTACACCGCAGATGTCGTATACATGAACGAAGGAGAGATAGCCGAGCTTTCTGTAAACGGGATAAAATTCTGGGACTTCAGCGGAGTGGAACATGAACGCGAGACAATTCATATAGACTGGAATTACGGAATGGTTGAAAAAGGAAACTATCCGCATTTTATGCTTAAGGAAATAAACGAGCAGGGAACGGTTTTGCGTCAAACGATAGATAAAAGGGTAATCGACAATCAAATTGATTTAAGTTCCGACCTTAAGTGGGATCTTGAACAGGTCAAATCATGGAGAAAACTCCATATAGTAGCCTGCGGAACTTCATATTACGCGTCACTTGTAGCGGAAAGGCTCGCGGAGCAATTCACCGATCTTGAAATCAGAGTGGATATAGCTTCCGAGTATAGATACCGCAACATACGATGCGGGGCTGACACGCTAGCGGTCTTTGTCTCTCAGTCTGGAGAAACAGCGGACACCCTTGCAGCGGAAAGGCTCGCAAAATCTAAGGGCGCCCACTGCTTAGCCGTGACTAATGTAAAGGGCTCGTCGCTCGCAAGAGAAGTAAACAGTATACTGGAACTAAAAGCAGGGCCCGAAATCGGAGTAGCTGCAACAAAGACCTTTATGGGGCAGCTTGCCGCTTTTAGCCTGTTGATGATGTGGATTGGGAAACTAAGAGGCACACTCTGTAAAAGCGATGAAACGCGCATTTGCGCTGAACTTACGCGTTTACCATACAAAGTTGAATCCATTCTGTCGCGACAGGATGAACTTCGTCTTCTGGCGGAAAAATACGCGGAGACCACCTCCCGCTACGGAATAGTTTACGAACGCTCAAAAGGTTTCCTGTTTATAGGTCGCGGGAATGAATTTGCCATAGCGCTTGAAGGAGCGTTAAAGCTGAAAGAGATAGCTTACGTCCATGCTGAAGCTTACGCTGCAGGCGAGATGAAGCATGGCCCTATTGCTCTGCTTGACAGCGGTACGCCTGTAATAACATTGGCGCCCGCCGACTCATTGCTTGAAAAGACAATGTCAAACATTGAGGAAGCAAGGGCGCGCAAATCACCAATAATCTCCGTCACCTCAGAGGGTAATAATGCTGTAAAATCAATATCGGAGGACTGTTTCTTCATTTCCCGGACGGAAGAGGAGCTTTATCCCATGCTTACGGTAGTTCCGTTGCAGCTTTTCGCTTACTTCTTTGCGTTTATAAAGGGATGCGATATTGATAAACCGCGCAATTTAGCGAAGAGCGTGACAGTTGAATAAAGCCGGAGTAAAATTTATAATTCAGTTATCAATTTCGCTGATATGCGCATATTACGCGTTCAGCGGAATTGAATTCCTAACTCTTTGGAGAACAATTCGCAACTATTCTCTTAACTCAATGCTGGTAGTGTTTGCTATTTCGCTTTTTTCATACCTCGCTCTGGGGATAAGGTTAAAATATATGAAGATACCTGCGTTGCCGTTCTGGGATTGTGTCAAGGCGGGAGTTTTATGCCTTGGAGCAAATAATATATTTCCGGCAAAAGCAGGAGAGATAATTAAGGCCGCCTGGCTTTCTCGCAGGAATGCATTTCCGTTTGCCGCGGCGCTTGGAATTGTTTTCTGGGAACGTTTCTTTGATGTCAATATGCTGCTGTTGATAGGAGTTTGGACAGCCTGGACGCTAGATATTGAATCCGGGCTTCTAGTGGGAATACTTGTTTTGGCGGCTATTTGGATCTTGCTTTTTTTCGCCAAAATTTACCCCCAATTTTTCCCCTCGCTGTTTTCTAAAATCAAAATCAGCAAACTTTCTGATTTCATCAACACGCTACAGGAAGAAGTCAACTCAAACATGACAATAAAGAAGCTCTCATGGCTCGCAATTTCAACCGGTTTTATCTGGACGTTTTATGCAGCGGTATATATTTCATCTTATAAATACATAGCAGTATTGAATGTAACAATAACTCAAGGAATATGTATTTTCGCAATAAGCTCTCTCGGGATGCTCTTGCCATCGACCCCCGGCGCCATAGGGGTATATGAGGCGTCTACCGTGTTAGCTTTGTCATGGTTTGGAATTGAAAAAGAGCAAGCTCTCGGAATAGCTCTTTTCAACCACGCGCTTCAGTTTATACCGACAACGCTATTAGGACTCGCAGTGTTTATTAAAGACAGGGTGAAGTGCGGAGGGTGAAGTGTGGAGTTAAAAGACAAAGGCAAAAGATAAAGATAAATACAAGACAGTGTGGGTATAAAAATATGTGGAGTTAAATGGATTTTTTTGTTTGTTTTTTGGACTTTTTGCTTTTTCTTTTTTTGCTTTTGTTTTGGTTTTCACTTCACTATTGACACTTCACACTTCACACTATCTTTTCCTATGACTCTGTGGTATAGTACGATAGCCTTTTTATTAGGAACAATAAAAGTGAATGCCGCAAATTGCGGTTTTTTATTTTGTTTCTAATTGATAATGCAAAAATACAGTCAATGGTGATGGAACTCAAAGACAACCAGATTACTGTTTACTATAAGAATATAGTTCCAATTTTTATTGGGACGTAAATAATACAGGAGGAGTTTTTTTATGAAAAAGGGAACATTTCAGCCACACAGCATTCCGCGAAAGAGAAAAATAGGATTCCTTGCCCGCTCAAGTTCACCGACAGGGCGCCGCGTCCTGCGCAATAGACGCAGAAAAGGGCGGAAAAACCTCGTAAATGTATAGCGTTTTTTAGAGTGTTTATATGCTCTGATGAAATATTCGCTGCCTCCAACGATTCGCGTGAAGAAAGGTTGGGAATTTAATAAAGTTTTTCGCACTGGCTTTCGAATTCATGGAGAGCTGGTGCGTTTGTTATGTTTGAATCGTTCTTCCGAAACTGCGATGAATTGTTCAGAAATTCAGAATACACGAATTGGGTTTGCTGTAGGAAAAAAGCAGTCTAACTCTTGCGGAAGAAACAGAGGAAAAAGAATTCTGCGGGAAGCTATGCGCCGCCTTATGCCGTTCGTGCCGCCGGGGTTCTCAATCATTGCGACTTTAAAGGACGTTGCCGTAAATGCTAACGTAAGTGCAATAGATGTGTATTTGGATTCAGCCAGAATCCTTGCAAAACGCGGATTGCTTTCAAAGGAATGGCATGCCAAATGGGAATAAAGACGGGTATCTTGGCAATAAACGAGAGTCGCCCACGGGTGCGACCCCTACGCCTACTACAAAACGGACATTACGTGATTAATGTAGGGGACGAAGCCCTCGGCGTCCCGTGTTGATAGCCTTGATACGTACTTTGGTTATGAATGTAATGGTATAAAAGGGAATGCTTGTTAAGGGCGCTGTTTTTCTAATTAAGTGCTACAAAAAATTTATATCGCCAATGCTGGGTAATAATTGCCGTTACATTCCCAGTTGTTCGGAATACGCCATGGAAGCTTTCACAAAATTCGGTTTTATAAAAGGGTTATATCTCACGATAATTCGCTTATTACGTTGCGCGCCTTGGTGCAAAGGCGGGTATGACCCGGTCCCGAAGAGCAAAAAGGAAGAGCAGGAGGAGAAACGAATTTGCTCTCCTTAACAATCTAAAAGAAGGTGATTTTTTTGTGGGAAATGATAAGTGACTGGGTGGCAAAACTTCTGGATATCTTGTATTCATTTACTGGTTCCTGGGGAATTGCAATAATCCTGTTTACACTTCTAATTCGCGCTATCACGCATCCGCTAAACAAAAAACAGGCGGTAAGCATGCAAAAAATGCAGCGACTGCAACCGCAGATTAAAGTGCTGCAGGAAAAATTCAAAAACGACAAGGAAGCTCTGAACAGGGAAACAATGCAGCTTTACAAGGATCATAAAATTAACCCTATGGCAGGCTGTTTACCATTATTGGTTCAACTTCCAATTTTTATCCTGTTGTATCAAGTATTAATCAAACTTGTCTCAACAGCGGGTTTTTCAGCGACTTTTCTTGGGATCGATTTGGGCGGATCAGTTTACACAATGGTAATTGAGGCGTGTAATGCTTCTACTGCAAGCTACATAGAAGAAGCTATTAAAGGAATTGTTGATAATACGGGGCTAACTATTGATGTTATTAATAAACTTATTACTAATTCAGGAATTACTGAAGAAGTATTAAATAACCTTATAGCTATTGCTGAGTTTACTGAAGAAACACTAAATGGCCTTGTTATTAATATGGAGCAGACTGAAGGCATTGTTGAAAGTATTATTATGAGCAAGGATCTTACATTAGACGTCTTGAAAGATTCTGTTATTAATGCGGGCATTGCTGAGGATATTATTAATAGCCTTGTTGTTAATACGAAACTTACAGGAGATGTTCTGAGAGATATTGTTTTTAATGCGGGGCTTACAGAAGGAGCAATGAGAGAGCTTGCGAGCAATACGGGGTTTACAAAGGAAGTTATTAAAAATCTTTATATACTTAAGGTCATGCCTTCAAATAGTATCGGAATGTTTAACGTTGGATACGCAGTGTTGAATAACCCTGCAGGATTGGTCAATGTAAATTTCTATCTGGCTAACTCGTTAATACTTCTTGCTAACGGGGGCCTAATGTGGTATCAGCAAAAACTAACTTCAAGCGGAAACCCTCAAATGGCGGCGATGAGTATAATGATGCCGATACTTATTACGTTCATATGCTTAAGCTTGCCTGGAGGGGTATTGCTTTACTGGGGAGTATCTTCACTGCTTGCAGCGGCCCAGCAGTTATTAACTGCAAAACGAACAAAGCAGGAAATGAAAGAAAAACCGGCTCTTTATAAAGATAAACCAATGGGGAATCACTGATGTATACAAATATAAAAAAAATTAATCTGGAAGCTTCATCAATAGAGGATGCAATTAGAAGAGTAGCATTAGAGCTTGAAGTTCCGGAATCATGCCTTCAGGCAAAAATCATATCGGAGGGAAAAGGCTTTTTGGGCATTTTCGGGAAAAGATTACAGCTTGAAATAACAGTAAACGCTGGACAAACAGAAACAGAAGATACAGGAGTAAAGAACGCTCCACAAGTTAAACAAGAAACACCGGTTGAAAAACCTGAAAAGAAGGGAACAAGAGACGCCAAACAAGAAAAACAGGCGGATAATTCGAAGAAAAAGAAAAAACCTGAAGTTAAGCAGGAAATACAGGTCGCGCCGGATAATGTTAGAGAAAACAAAATAGATGATAACGAAGATAATAATGATGAAGCTCGACTTGAATTAATAAAGGAAAGCGTAAAGTTTATTAATGAGCTTATTGTAAAAATGGATTTAAATGTTTCAGCAGAAGTAACGGAAAATTACTTTATCTCAATAGAAGGAGAGGATGCGGCAATTATTGTAGGGAAATACGGCGATACGCTAAAGGCAATTGAATACATCTCAAACTTGTGTATCAGAGAGACTAAAGATGTTCCAAGAATAAGGCTTGACAGTGACGGATATCGTGACCGCAGAGCTGGAAACCTTCAGCGGCTTGCAATTTCAATGGCAAAAAAAGCAGCCACGCGCGGAATTCCTATAAAACTTGAACCTATGGCCAGTTGGGAAAGAAGGATTGTTCATTTAACTCTTCAAGACAGCAGCGACGTGTTTACGGAGTCAATAGGAGAGCCGCCTGATAGAAAAGTTGTAATAATGCCTAAGGTGAACCACTATGAAGTAAGATCGCGCCCAAGGCGAAGATCGCGCAGGTAGAGGCTGGCTAAATATGTATCGCGTACTTTTCAAAATTGGCTTTTTTGAAATTGAAAGCTATTATGTTTTCTGGAGCATCGCTCTCATAGCAGCAATACTATGGACAAACAAACGCATTGATAGAAGCGGTCTACCGGCAAAAGAAGCCTCCTCAGTCATATCATACGCATTTTTTGGAATGATACTTGGAGCGCGTTGTTTTGAGTACTTTTTAAACTGGCGGTTGTATTTCGAAAACCCATCATTTTTTCTTGATATTAACCGCGGCGGAATATCTGAAGTCGGAGCTGCGCTTGGCGCCATAATAGTTGCATTTATTATGTGCAAAGTAAAGAATGTTTCTTTTTGGAAACTTTCTGAAATGGTCTCGCCTGCAGGACTTCTCACTGTAGCAATTGGAAGATGGGGATGTTACTTAGAAGGCTGTTGCAGAGGAATAGATGGGCGCCCCACGCAACTTTACTATTCTTTTTCCGCCGCTATAATACTTTCAATAGTGCTTACGATTGAAAACTATATCAAGAGGAACGGAATAATATTTAAATACGGAATAGTTTCTCCCGTTAGCGTTGGCCTTTATTCTGTAATGAGGCTGTTTATTGATCCGTACCGTATTGAAGCTAATACACAAGGAATAATAATGTCCGATAAGGTTCTTGCTGTAAGCGCTGCCGTATGTTTAGTATGGCTTACAATTTCGTTTATGAAAAAACAAAAGCTTAAAGAAAACGCATAAGGTTTTACGGGTATAGGAGGCGCCCATGGGCGTCCCATGTTAAAACTATAAACGCAACAAATTAAAGCGAAGTTTGATTTTACACAAAATCTTCACAATTTATTGCTAAAATTCCGGCATAAAAAAGGCTCTTTTTGAGCGATACTTTTCGGAGGTGTATTATTGTGGCAACAAAAAAGAAACTTTTATTCGTATCTCTTGCAGTATGCTTTGTTGTGGTTTTTTCCACAGTCGTATTTGCGTCAAGCAGCGCGCCTTTCAACGAACTGCTATTACAGGATAATCCTGTAAAGAAAATAGCGAAGGAACTTTCCCCGGCAGTAGTCAATATTGATGTAGAGTCCATAGTAACCCAATCCTTTGGCGGATTTGGCGGACTTGAAGACGACCCGTTTTTCAGACGTTTCTTTGGAGAAGAATTTAACCGCTTCTCGCGCTCAATCCCGATGAAAGGGCGCGGTTCCGGTTTTATTGTCTCTAAGGAGGGGCAAATACTAACTAATAATCATGTCGTTGACGGAGCAAATAAAATTACTGTAACTCTATCTAGCGGAAAGACTTACGAGGCCAAAGTCATTGGCAAAGACCCCACGTTTGATCTTGCAATAATAAAAATTGACAGTGACGAAAACTTCCCTGTTATTGAAATGGGAGATTCGGATGCAATTGAAGTCGGAGATTGGGTTGTTGCTATTGGAAATCCTTTCGGGCTTGAGCATACTGTGACCGTAGGCGTAATTTCAGCTAAGAACAGGAGCATACACGCCCAAAATATCAATTTCGACGGATTCCTTCAGACCGATGCGGCGATAAACCCGGGGAACAGCGGAGGACCGCTTATTGGATTTGACGGCAAAGTAGTCGGCATCAATACGGCTATTGTTCCGTTTGCGCAGGGACTCGGATTTGCCATCCCCGTCAATATGGCAAAGCAAATAATGAATGACCTTGTCGAGTTCGGAACAGTGAAAAGAGGCTATCTTGGCGTATCAGTACAGAATTTAAACAAGGAGTTCATTGAAGCGTTCGAACTTGAATCAGAAGAAGGCGTGGTAATTGGCGATGTTTTGACGGGAGAGGCCGCAGAAAAAGCAGGTATTAAGCGCGGAGACGTCATAACGCATGTCAACGGAGAAAAAGTTAAGAACGTAAATACATTTGTAAATATGATCCGTTCCTTCTCTCCAAATACAAAAATAAAACTTGATATTATTCGAGAAAAAGCTCCTTTGAGCGTAGAAGTGGAGCTTGGCATGATGCCCGGCGCGGAAGTCGCCTTAGAAGGAAAAGGACAGGAGATACTCGGTAAATTAGGGATAACCGTATCGCTTGTAAATAAAGAACTTCAAAAGCAATACAGAATTGATTCGGATAAAGGGCTTGTTATAACAAAAATAGCGCAGGGATCCGACGCGCATGTGACAGGACTCAAAGAGGGAGATGTGATTTTTGACGTAAACAATGTGAGAGTGAATAGCTTTGAGGACCTCAACAAGGCCGTAACAAACAAAAAATCTCTCGCTTTCTTGATCTGGCGCGACGGTAAAACATTCTATGTTCCAATGAAAATGCCGCAGTAAGTGCAATGTTCAATGCACAATGAAAAAGACAAAAGCATAAGATGAAACAATGTAGGGGCGGGCAACCGCCCTTTTTTGATACCATGATACGAAAAAACAAAAAATGCTTTCTTTCCGCCCTTCTATATAGATGTCACCTGAATTGCTTTTACTTTTCATTGTGCGTTGAACATTGTGAGTTATACATTGCTCTCTCGTATTGATATACTATACCGTAGTGGCAAAAGATAAACATATAGGCGTAATAAGTTTCAATAGAAAACATTTTACCAAGTTAGGGCTGGAACTATACCCGATTTAGAGAGCAGAATTTTAATATGCTTGAAGCATCAAAGGCGTCAACATCGGCGGCGGGATATTTGCCTTGCTGACGATTTGATGCGACTAAATGAAAAAAACTGTATTATTCCATTGTCAATGGTATAATTACCAAGTTACATAATAGTATTGAGGAGGTGTAATTTTGCCAGAGTTTTTACAGCAAATCGTAAATAATTTTTCTTGGACGACATTTACACAACAAATCATAAACGGACTGTCTTTTGGTTCGGTTTATGCATTGATCGCCGTTGGATATTCCTTAGTATATTCGATTTTGGGATTCTCTAACTTTGCTCATGGAGGGTTCATCGTGGTCGGCGCATATACATGTTACTTGATTATGGGAGAGCTTATAAGCTCAAGCACGTATCTTCCATGGCAATTAGGAGCGGGCATTGCATTATTAATAGGAGGAGTAGCGGCTATTGTCTTTAGCGGTATCGTGGGGGTAATAACGGAACGGATGGCATACAAACCAATTCGCGAGAAGACCTCGTTGACGCTCTACCTGCTCATCGCTTCAATGGGAGTTTCCATTGTCATTGAAAATCTATTTGTCGTCACTATAGGAGGACGTTTCAGAGCACTGCCTCAGGTGAATCTGGATATCCCATGGCTGATGCGGCTCCTTGGTTTGCCGCCGGAGCCTATACCGTTGCAGCATACCATAAAACTCGCTGAGGGAATAACGATAAGCACATTCGACATTATTACATTTGTTGTGGCCTTTATGTTTTTGCTCGGACTGCAGTTATTCCTGCAAAGGACCAAGTGGGGGCTTGCAATACGGGCTGCCGCCTGTGACCTGAGGACAGCGGGACTGATGGGAGTTAACGTAGGACGTCTTATCTCAATTATTTTCCTTGTTGCCGGAGGGCTTGCGGGAGTGTGCGGCATTTTCCTTGGAATGCGCTACACCATTTATCCGCAGCTTGGAGATATAACTTTCAAAGCATTTGTCGCAGCAGTCGTCGGAGGGTTGGGAAGCCTCCCAGGGGCTGTTGTCGGAAGCATAATTCTAGGCCTGTTAGAAATGTTGGTTGCGGGGTTCATAAGCAGCCAATTGAGAGACCTAGTGGTTTATTCTCTTTTAGTTATAACACTCATTGTAAAACCTACCGGACTATTCGGAAAGCAAATCGGCGACAAGGTATAGGGGGATAAATAGATGAATTATATCATTGAGTTTTTTGGACTTTCTCCTCAATATACTATCCTCGGAAAAGTTTTCTCCGTTACCGCGATACTCGAAACAGTAGCCATTATTCTGGGAATAATATTAGGTACTGCGGTTATTGTAGCAGGGTCCTCGATGTTTTTTGCCAAAATTAAGAACAGGTTATCGACGCTCCAAAAATCTATCGTCGGAAATGTACTCTTCATATGTTTGGGAATATACCTCGCGCTTTGCCCTTTAGCCGGTTATCATGAAGGTATATTGACGTTGCTTTGCATAAACGCGGTTGCGGCAATGGGACTTTCGTTATTAACGGGATTCACGGGCATTTTCTCGCTCGGTCACGCGGGATTTCTAGCGCTTGGCGCTTATACCGCAGCCATCCTTACGCTCCGGCATGGCGTGCATTGGTTTTCGGCCGTGATGGCAGGTGGAGTAGTGGCTATGATATCTGCATGGGTAATAGGAGCGCTGACATTGAAGTTAGTTGGGGACTATTTCGCGATAGTATCAATAGGGTTTGGCGAAGTCATCAAGCTCGTCCTTGAAAACTGGCAGTCCTTCACGCGGGGCGCGCGCGGAATCCCGGGAATAACAACGTTCACAACGCGTCATGTGGCGGTCGGATTTTTTACCGTGATGGGGCTCTTGATGTTTAACCTGATATACAGCAAACACGGAAGGGAGTTTAAAGCGGTGCGCGACGACATGATAGCCGCTTCCATGATGGGGTGCAATACGTTTAGGACCAAAACCCTTTCTCTCATGCTCTCAGCTTTCTACTGCGGTGTCGCTGGCGCCCTACTCGCGGGGTTTACATCTTTTATCCAGCCTAGCATATTCGACATGAAAAAATCTACGGAGTTAACGTCACTAGTCGTTTTCGGAGGGCTGGGCTCCATGAGCGGAACCTTGATTGCCGCATCAATAATCACTCTAATAACTGAGATCTTCCGCGATATTTCGCAGTACCGTATGTTAATTTACGGATTGGTTTTAGTCCTTATAATGGTATTGAGATCCGAAGGAATACTTGGCAACCGTGAAATGTGGGAGCTCTCCACTAGAAGAAAGGCGGTGAAAAAATGAGCGCTTTTCTGGAACTTAAAAACGTAAACAAGGCTTTCGGCGGTGTTCAGGCAATAAAGGACATGAGCTTTTGCATAGAACAAGGCGAACTTGCGGGAATGATAGGCCCAAACGGCGCCGGGAAGACGACCGTATTTAATGTTATTTCAAGTGTTTATAACTCAGACTCAGGTCAAGTACTATTTAATGGCAAAAACATAACGCATCTTCGCGCCTATCAGATAGTACGTATCGGCATAGCGCGCACGTTTCAAAATCTGCGGCTCTTTTCACGTTCTTCGGTGCTCGAAAACGTAATGACAGCAGCTCAATCACATGAAAAATATTCCTTTGCTGAATCACTTACACATTTTGGACGTTGGAACTCAAAGGAAAAAAAGAACCGAATAGCCAGCATGAAGCTTCTTGAGCGCATAGGACTTGCCGATAGAGCCGAACAAATAGCGGGAACCCTGCCGTACGGAATGCAGAGAAGGCTCGAAATAGCCCGCGCGCTGGCGCTCAAACCCACTTTGCTCATGCTCGACGAACCTGCGGCGGGAATGAACGAGGAGGAAGTTTTCGCCCTGAACGACCTCATCAAGGACATACATAAGGACCACTCTCTTACGATACTCGTCATAGAACACCATATGGACTTGATAATGCAGATATGCCCTCACATAATATGCATGAATTTCGGAGCAAAAATAGCGGAGGGTTCCCCCGACATAATCCAGAAAAACCCGGAGGTATTAAAAGCGTACCTTGGCGACGATGAGGAGGTGGCTTAAATGGCGTTGCTTCTTGTGAATGATCTGCATGTCAGCTACGGCGCGATTAAGGCGCTTAATGGATTTTCAATGCATATTGACGAGGGCGAGATTGTTTCCGTAATTGGCTCAAACGGAGCGGGAAAGTCAACGTTTATGAACGCCATAATGGGCGCCGTGAAACGAGAAAAAGGGACGCTCACGCTGAACGGAAAAGTTCTTTCCGCGAGACCTTATCAAGTCGTATCCCAGGGAATTTCCCTTTCTCCTGAAGGAAGAAAGATATTTGCCCCTTTGACTGTATTTGAGAACCTTCAAATGGGGGCGTTCCCAAGATCGGCCTTGGAAAAGGCAGCAATAAATAATGATATTGAATGGGTTTTTACTCTATTTCCGCGACTTAAGGAACGAATCGGGCAATATGCCGGAACCCTCTCGGGCGGAGAACAACAAATGCTCTCGGTTGGACGCGCTCTGATGTCCCGCCCCAAGCTGCTCCTTTTGGACGAGCCGTCGCTCGGGCTGGCGCCAGTTGTTATCAGGGATATTTTTAAGGAATTAAGGTTAATAAATCAGCAGGGCGTGACTATTCTCATAGTTGAGCAAAACGCGCGCCAGGCTTTGTTGCTGTCGCACAGAACGTATGTTCTGCAGACAGGAAGCCTCTTCAAGGAAGGGAAATCAAAAGATCTCCTCGCGGATCCGGAAATCGCCGCTGCGTATCTTGGAGTGAAAACGTAAAAGACAGTGTTCAATGTTCAAACGCAACAAATTTTAATGTAGGGTGCGATGTCCGCATCGCGCCGTGCATGTAACCATAATAAACGCAATATAAACAATTGTTGAGGTGGTGTGGTCGCTCTCAATCTCCCCGACCTTCGGTCGTTCTTGTTTACCGCGCCGCCATTGCGAGCGAAGCGCAACAATCGCAACGACGATTGACCTTTGCGAACGGCTTCATCGCGAAGCAATTTGATTCACGTCTAAAAACAGGGAATAGGGATTAGGAAAATACTTTAAAACAAAGACGCTGGATTGCTTCACCGCAAAAAGACGCGGTTCGCAAAGACGTATGAGCGTGGTGGTGGCAACCGCTACGAAAAACAACGGTAGGATAAATATTAGCCGGGCATAACGGAAAGGAGTTTCGTAATGCAGAACAATAACTTATTCAAAATAATAATATGGAGTTTAGTTATATGCGCGCTGATACACCCCGCAGAATCTGCCGTAGTAGTGCGTAGCTCTAAAGTTAAACGAAGACTAATAGTAAACGAACTACCAAAACAACCGAAAGCTACCGGGATGAGCGATTCTGAGTTTGTCGGACTTTGCATATCCGCCCCTTTATGGCAAATTGAGGATGCAATCAAAAAAGGCGCAAACGCGAGAGCCTCTAGCGGTAGCGAACGTTATACTGCAATCATTGTAGCAGCACGTAGCAACAGCGATCCGGAAGTGATAAAAGTCCTCTTTAGAGCAGGCGCTGATGTCAATGCTAAAGATGCACAAGGGCAGACACCGCTTATTCATGCAATATACAACAGCAATCCGGAAGTGATAACGGCTCTTCTCAATGTTGGAGCGCTCACAGGAACGAGGGATAACTCTGGTAAAACAGCTTTGGACTACGCGGAATTATATGCGAGACAAGAAGCTATAGACAGATTACAAGGCAAAACTGCCACCACTCAAACAAAACAGGCAAAACAAACAAAACAGACGCCTTCAGGCCGAGTGCAAACAATCCAAATACGACCATCTAATGACTCGCGTAGAGACGAGGGTTTTATTGAAATTTGCAAAACTGGCTCACCGGGGGAAATAAGCAACGCTATCATAAATGGAGCAAACGCAAACTCGACTAATACATCGGGAATGACAGCCCTCATGTGGGCAGCCAATAGCAACACTGACCCAGAGACGGTAACGACTCTTATAAAAGCCGGCGCCAAAGTCAACGCGCAGACAAAGAACGGCTGGACGCCGCTTATTTGGGCGGCGTTCAGCAAAGAATCCAATCCTGAAGTTATAACAATTCTTCTCAACGCTGGCGCGAACCCGAAAGTGAAGAGCAGCTCCGGCAAAATGGCAATAGATTACGCGAGGGAGAATGCGAAATTTGAGAATACCGAAGCGCTCAAGCAACTGGAGGAAGCGAGCAGGTAAAAATAGTGAGGAGTGAGGAGTGAGGAGTTCAATACTCAATACTCAATACTCAATACTCAATACTCAATACTCAATACTCAATACTCAATACTCAATACTCACTCTTTATTCTTCACTAACAAACTCCCATCGCTCTTCGATGATCGTGCCGTCAGTCCATTCGTTGTTCGTGTTTTCCTCCACAGGCTTAAAGCCGAATTCTTTGTAGAGATGTCGCGCTGCGTCCAATATATTTGTAGTCCACAGGAACATGTGCTTGTACCCGCGCTCTTTGCAGAATTGCATCGCGGTGTTCATTAGTTTTCGCCCGATGCCGTTCCCCTGATGTTCCGCGTCCACAAGAAACCATCGTAGCTGCGCGCCGCGCGGCGTTTTCACAATAGCAATGGAACCTATTATGGAGTTGTCAATCTCAGCAATCCATAAGCGGCTTTCGCCAGGGTCGCGCAGAAATTCCGCGAGCCCTTTCATCACATAATATTCGAATACAGGCTTGAAGCCATATCGTTCCCCATAATATTTCATGTGCATATAACACACATAACCGGCGTCCCCCGGTTCGCTCGCCCGAATAAGCACTTGATCGTCCGACATCTCACTAAAACAGGGAATAGGGATCAGGGATTAGGGATCAGGGATTAGGAATTAGGGATTAGAAAAAAGCTTCTGTCTTTGCCTTTTCTAATCCCTAATCCCTGTTTTTCCCTAACCCCTGCTTTTTCCCATTTCTTCCACAGCGAGCTCTATTGCATTGTGAGCGCATTCGGGAAGTTTATCGTATCCTCCGATTTCAGTATCCCGGGATTTTACAAAATTCAGCCGGTCTTTGAACCTTAGTGTAAGCTGCTCCCGATAATCCTTATCCTCAAGATTTATATTAAAATCCGGAATCGGTATCGTTTCCATGCCTGAAAAACTGCCGAATTTTACGAATTTCGCGTTTCCTTCTATTATCGATTCAAGTATTCCAAGCGTATGTTCCGGTTTAATCTTTTTACCCATAAAATCGCCGGTGTTAAGGACATAGCAATCCACCCCGTCTTCAAAAAGCTGTTTAAAACGATTGAAGTCGGTCTCAAGCGGGTATGTTCTGAAAGGGTTGGCGTACGGCTCACAGACGAGCGCATTAATATCCACTCCGGGCGCTAGCCTTTCGGCGCTTGTCCTCTTTGTGGCAAGGGTGGCGCCCATCACCGAAGCAAGAGCGGGACCGGTGAGCTTCAGGACTGGAGGTATCGTTGGGTCCCTCATCAGCCAGAATACCGCATTTAATGCCTCATCAATACGATCAATACGGTTGGGAGACCAGAATTTTGACTTCATTGCGCGCCCGTTGCCATTGCGAATATCTTCCGTAACAGCAATTCTTTTTCCTTCAGCGTTTACAGTAACCCCGCAGTTTTGCATAGTAACAAGAAATTTGTTATCTTCACATCCTATAGGGTAATCCTGAACCTTGTCAAAATATGCGGGTTCCAACGCTATGGCGTACTTATCCTTTACGTTTACCACAAATGCGTCGTCGTGAAGAACCGTTATATCATATTTACCGCCATGGCGAGCGTGAGTTATTGTTGATTTTCCGGAGCCTGAAAGGCCAAAAGCAGCCATAACAAACTTTTTTCCATTCTTAAGATTATAACGCTTAAGCCCCGCGTGACATGAAGCATATCCGTTTCTGGCGCCTATACCCCAGCCCAAAGTAAGTGTGCCTTTTTTAAGCTCGCCGAAATAACGCAGGCCGAGAACTGCTGCGACGTTCTCCTTTGGTGAAAAGAACGCGAGCCCCAACGGAAAATCAGGGTGAGTCCAGTCAGGATCCGCAAAAAGAAATATATCTCCGTCGACATCCGATATTACGCGTGAGCGGTTGTACATATCCTTGTAATGTTCATTTATATACTGAAAATTAAACATCCAGCTGTATACATTATTCGCAAAAGCTTTCGGGACAAGAAGGTGCGCCCGAATCATAAAATCCTCCTCAAGCCCGATGTAAGCGTCAGCTTTCAGCATATCCTTAAACCGGGTCTGATATATCGCCTCGCGGATTATCGTAGCAAAATAATTGGGATCGACATTTGGATATCCTATTATGCGCCTCGCTGCAGCCGTGCGCCCATAAAAGGCTCCGTCATTGAACAGGAGCACATTTGCCCCTACCGGTAATCCTTGTTCTTCAGCTTCATAAACTGGCATACCTGTAAGCTCCACCGTTCCAGGAATACCCTTTGCAAGAGAATAAGCTTCTTTTAAATCCTGAACCCTGTGAACATTATTTCCGTAAAAAGCCGTTTCAATTGTGCTTCGCAGCATCGTCTGATTTAGTTTCTTAAAATTATCCGGTTCGTAATACCCAATTGTAGCCACAAAAATCCCTCCTATTATATTTTCATTTTTTTAGTTTCGTTCTAAATAATTTGTGCCGTGATAGTAACTTTTTTCTCCTTTGTAATTCAATTTTCCTGAAAAGTAGAACATTTTACACCACCTTTACCTTCTGCGATTACTGAAAACAATTAAACGTAAAAGCTGCGCGGCGGCCATCGTAGCAGCTGCAACATAAGTCCATGCGGCAGCGCGAAGCACCGACCTTGCGCCAACAAGTTCCGCTTCCGCAAGCGCTCCTGTATTGCGAAGCATTGTGAGAGCGCGGGTACTTGCGTTGAATTCAACGGGTAAAGTTATCAAATGAAAAACTATTACTCCCGAAAAGAGTAATATTCCGAGCGTTACCAACCCTGCTACGCTAAGCAGTATTCCTACAAAAAATAACGGTATGGAAAGAGTCGAACATAGATTAATTGCCGGTACAATTGCATTTCTAACCATCAAGGGAGAATAGCCAACACTGTGTTGAATGGCATGTCCGCACTCATGCGCCGCTACCCCCAACGAAGCGATACTGGTGCTTCCATACACTGACTCTGACAGATTAACAGTCCTTTTCACCGGGTCATAATGGTCTGTCAGGCTTCCCGTAACCTTATTAACGGGCACATTAAAAATTCCGGCTCTACTCAGCAGCATACTTGCTACCTCGGCAGCAGTTGAAGCTTTGCGGGTTGAAACTCTCGAATATTTTTCAAAAGTCGACTTTACATTTAGTTGAGCCCACCCAGCCAATAGAAGCGCCGGTATCAATATTACCATCGAAGAATCAAAATAAGGATACAAATACATTCACCTCTCTTTTTTTGATAGTTTAAGCCTCTTTGAAGTTATAGTCAATGAAAAATGATATACTATAATTTAGCTTTGAAAAATACCCTTATTTATTTCGACTGGAGGGGGTGTATTATGTTGTCCTGCGTGTGGTTTGTTATGTTGAAGCGCTCTTGGGAAACAGCAGCTTTAAATTGTATAGCGTCTGAGATGCGCGAAAATTTCGATGCTCAAATAACGATTTATACCCAAGGAGGAATAGAGGGACTGGAAAAACTTAACGCGTTTTCTTGGCTCTCTTTACGCCCCATTGAAAAAGGTTTAATTATACTTGGAAAATCAAAGCTTTGGCATTTATGGAGCTATGCGGATGAGGCCCCCTCATGGTGGTCTATAATTCGTACGAGAGCGCGTACTATGCACACAAAACTTATTAACGAGGGGATTTGGAGGGGGCACCCATCCGTTATGGCTCATGCTTTAGCCGAAAACGGAGAAACAGTCATACCGCCGGGTTTTGAATCCATGATCGAAAGTAACGTTAAATGGCTTCCAAATGCCGATAAATTGTATCTTGAAAATGGAAATATGTCGGACGCGATGTTAGGAGCTTACGCAAGCCTCAATGGAACAAGCGTTGTTGCCCCTCATACTGCAATACTTGACGAAATCCTCGGGAGCGGCGGTTACTTAAGAAAAGCAGCTAATGACATGGAAACAAATTTGAATAATAAAGTCACAATAACCCAGGGCGAGAGCAGCGTAAACGGGAACAATACGCAAGATGAAGTTCATGTCTCTTCTTCCGGAATTGCAAGCTATGCCAGGCGCAACATTCAGGAAAAATTCCAGCCTGTTGAAAGCGCAAAAAAGTTAGCCTTGATCTATCATAGAATATTAGGCGAGAAAGGATGAAGTTAGCGGCTAAATCAATAGAAACACTGAGGCTCATAGCAGCCCCCGGGTGGAGAAGCAAAGTTGTGTTCTCCTTTATTAACTCAATACTTCGCATATTTAGGCCAAGAAAAAAAGTAGTTCTTGATAACCTTGCTATAGCTTTTCCGGAAAAAACAAGGGACGAACGCGTGAAATTGCTGAAGAGCATGTATAGAAACTTAAGTTGGATGGTAGTGGAGCAGTTGGTATTGCAGCGCGACCCGTCCATGGCGGAAGTTTGGGTCAATGAGATAGAGGGCGAAGAATACATAAAAGAAATCCTGCGGTGCAAACGCGGAATGGTTGCTATTACTGCGCATTTTGGCAATTGGGAGCTCTTTTTAGCTTGGGGAGTGCAGCACGGATATCCGCTTTATTCTCTTACTCGCGGGCCAAACGATCCCGACCTGCATGAATTGTTCATGAAATATCGCAGCAACTGCGGAGCAACAGTGTTTGACCGGAGAGATGAAAGCTCGAAAACGTTAAAGTTCGTAAGGCTTTTAAAATCAGGAAACTTTGTTGCAATAACGGGAGATATAAACGAATACGAAGGGGTTACGCTGCCATTTTTTGGGCGGGACTGTAAAACTTCAATTGGCGCAGCTACTTTAGCTTTACTTGCTGATGTTCCAATAGTTCCGTTTTTTTTATTTCGCAAAGCGCCATTCAGCCACAGAGCATTAATAGGGAAACCGATTAATGTTCCGCTGGAAGGTACGCGAGAAGAAAAGGCCGAGGCAATTACACGCGAGATTAACAAATGGATTGAAAATGTAATAAGGAGTGACCCTTCTCTTTGGTTTTGGATGCACAAGAGGTGGAAGAAATGATATTTGAACTCATGTCGAGCGGGGCTATTGTTAAACTGCCGGAAGACTCTTGTATTATTAGCGGTTATCAACCGGAAGATGTAATTTTACTTCTTCCTTTTAATAGATATCTGCGCGGGAAAGTACAGAACGGTTATGAAAACTGGAAACTCTGTAGAATTGGAACTGATGGGCAAGAAGAGATCTTTCTCTATGAAGGAGAAGCGCGTACTTTAAGTTTTGACGGCGGTCACCAAGTCATTATTTCGCATGAAGATGTAGAAAAACTTAAAAATGCACTGTTTGCTTTAATCCCGCCGCCAGGGATACATTGTCAAGCGGCGGCTGTGCTGAAAGGAATTTTAGAGCCTGAATTAGTTAGTAATGATTTGTTTATTAGTGATGAAGCGAACGCCTTGATGCAACTCGATAAAAAAATTGAGGCAAAGGCGGCTTACTGGGCTGTAAGGTTTGCGCTTGCGCGAGGAGAACATGGTACAGTATCAAGAATAAAATTATGGTATCGTATTGCGCAAAATATTGCGTTCTCAGAACCTAAAGTTCTGGTGTGGTTTTCCCTGACTCAAATACCGGAAGTGGAAGCCGTGGCAAAGATGAATTCGCTTGGGTTCTCAGAAGAAGACATCAATAGAATAGCAGGGCAACAAGTGTCTCCTGTCTTGCTTTTCAGCAAAAATGGATATCTGCTTTTTGCTTCATATGGGGATGGGCTGAAAACGCCGCTTTTCAGACAATGGGCGTATTACCCGACATCCGTATGGAATGAGTTACGCGAGTGTAATAGAATAACGCGAAGAGATCTTCTTGCTGTTGCATGGGGAGCTAATGAGGCGAGACAGGCTCTGAAAATAAGTTCAAGATATATGAAAACACAGGAATAGTAATTCTTGGGGGGACTAAATGCTAACGGTAAAAAAGAAAATGCTTCTTATCAGACACGGAAAAACAGACTGGAATGTTGATGTACGTTTTCAGGGCTCGACCGACATTCCGCTGAATGATTACGGATATCAACAAGCATTTAAAACTGCGGCAAGACTAAAAAGCTGGCAGGGGGCTCCTGTCTACTCAAGTCCCTTAAAAAGAGCTATGCAAACAGCAGAAGTAATATCCGCCGGAGCGCCGGTTATTCCGCTTGATGGTCTAACAGAGATTAACTTTGGAGATTGGGAAGGAGCTCTTGTATCAGATATAAGGAAGAAAGATAAAGTTGCGCTTGACGCATGGCATCGGGATGGTTTTTTTTCAATTCCTGAGAATGCTGAACCTTGGGGTCAAGTATACGGAAGAGTTAGCGCGTCAGTAAAAGTATGCCTTCAGCGGGAAGAAGAGCGTATAATTGTTGTTGCGCACGGCGGTATAATACGCGCACTTATGGTTGACCTTCTTCAATTAGACCCTCGATCGGCATGGCGATTGGCCGTCTACAACTGTTCAATATCCGCAATTGATATATGCAGCGGAGTTAACAATCTGGTCTTTTTGAACGATACATTACATTTGAATAAGGAGTCAGAAGACAATGTCCCTTTCTATTACTGACGATAACTTAAATGAAGAAGAACTCTGGCAGCGCGCCGTCGCCGGAGATGACGAAGCAAGAGAGGCCATCATCGTGGCGTACAGACCTCTTGTATTTTGGCTTGCAGGAAGATTTAACGTTCCTTCATTAGTGAAGCAGGACTTAATTCAAGAAGGAATGCTGGCTTTAATTAACTCAGTTGATAGGTTCGAACATAGAAGAGGAGTCAAATTCTCGACTTTCGCATGGTATAGAATAAGGGGTCAGATGATAAACATGATTGAAAGGAGCGAGCATAAAGCGCCCCTCCCGGTCTCAGACGAAATAATAGAGCGCTGGACAACTCCAATTTATGACGATGACAATGAGATCTGGATGAGCGTGGAAGAAAGCATAAGTAAATTGCCAAAACGGGAATCCGAGATAATTTCAGCTATATTTAAAGATGGCAAAGATCCAAAGCAAATATCGAGAGAACTTGGACTAGATATTAGCCATATCTACAGGCTCAGAAGAAATGCAGTTGCTCATTTGAAAGAAATATACGCCATAAAATAGGCGCTTGAAGGGATAATATTTATGTGAGATAAAAACAAGTAAGGAGTTGCTCGCATATGGCTGATAAAATTGAGAAAAAAATATCCCGTGTTGTAAGATGGCTTGAACGTTGTAATTTAGCGTGCCGGGGCGAGAGTTACGGAAGCGCGCTTATGGATATTGAATGCGCAAGGGTAGACTTTAACTCCGCAAGAGAGGAAATATATAATAAATTAAACAAACAATATAACCCCGTAAGTAAAAAATATTGTTTTTTTAAATTTATTCGCACAGCCATTGCTTCAACTGTTATACTATTATCAATAGCAGCTCCTATTTCATTTATGGAAACTACTTTTTCTGCTATAGCGACAAACAGTTCTCTTGAATGGGTAAATTCGGATGAAAAGACTTTACTTAGAAACCTTCGGGAACAATTAAGCAATGCAAATGTCGGATGGGTTTCTGACTTAACAGATTCACCAGTTATTGATTATTCGGATAGCCCAAAGGACGAGATTAAGAGAGAGCAGAAAGGACAGACTTCAGCCGGAAAGAATATTACTGAAGAAAAGCCTTTAAAAAATAGCAGGGCTGACATAAGAAGCGAAACACAAATTTTCACTCTTCTAAAAATAGGAGAAAACGCATTAAAGAATAAACCTTCGGCGGTAATTGTGGAAAGGTAGTTGGTAAAGGGTGTCAAAAAAAATTATTACAGTTTTATTGTTGTTTTCACTGTCAATTATCTGCAATTCAGCTCTGGCGGAAGAACCAGTTGTTGATTTTGTGGAAATAAAAGGAAATACAAATGTTAATTCCGATTACATTCTTGGAGCAGTTGAGACAAAAGCAGATACATTACTCGATAGAGAAAAACTCCAGCACGATATTGAAAGTATATATGAATTGGGTTTCTTTTCGACTGTTGATATGGAGTTATCTCAGGCATACAACGGCGTAGGAGTGACGTTTGTTGTAAATGAAAACCCTGTTGTCGACAGCATATCGTTTTCAGGAAACACCGTTTATAAAGACGAAGAACTGATGGAAGTAGTTTTCACTCAACCAGGCGCAGTGTTTAACAGAATATTTTTCCGTAACGACCTTGACAGGATAAACGAAAAGTATGCTAACGACGGATATGTTATGGTTCGTATAGCGGATGTCTCAATAAGCGGTGGGAATATTTACGTAAAAATTATTGAACCACGCATAGGCGACATAATAATACAAGGAAACAAAAAAACTAAAACAAAAATAATAAGCCGTGAAATTAAATTGAAAAAAGGGGATATTTTTAACGCTACTGCTTTTCGTTATCAACTGGGAAAACTAAATAACCTAGGGTATTTTGACGATGTTAACGTCGGTTTTGAACCTGGAGACACTCAGGAGACCAGCGATATAGTAATTTCCGTAAATGAGAAAAAAACCTCGTCGATTGGATTCAACGTTGGATATGGTTCCGATGGAGGATTCAGCGGCGGTATAACTTATAGAGACATTAACTGGAATGGACTTGGACACGTCGCGGAGATCGGTTTCGAGCTTGGAAGCAATGAACAATACTGGCTTTCGTATTCGAGTCCATACATGGACAAATATACTTATGGATGGAAAGTCGGCGCGTACAGGCGTTTTCTTGAGGAGCGCTATTATTACTACAATAGGCAAAAACAATTTGAGTACGATGAGACAACTAAAGGCATATTCGCAGGGGTTGGAAAAAAATTTGGAGGTAATGAAAATTTCAGTTGGTTTTTAACGCTTGATTGGAAAGATGTAGCATATGACAACAGAAAGAACGAAATCCCAGGCTACTACGATGACCTGTTTATTTGGGAAGGTAAAAATTTCACCACTGACCTGACGCTTTCTTACAACATTATGGATGAATATACGCAGTACCCTAAGGGCTTCGTATCCGATATATTTTTATCAAAGGCATACAGCATGTTAGGGGGAGAATTTGAGTATTTAAAATACTGGCTTCAGCTTCGTTATTATCTTCCTTTTCAGTTAAAGGAATTAGTTGGAGATCTTATTGATATAGACGCTTTATCCGATGAAAAACCAATAATTCTAGCTACCCGATTCAGGATTGGCGCCTCCTCAATTTCAGACCTTCCCGCTTTTGCCCGTTACTCTCTCGGAGGGGAAAACACTTTGCGCGGATATAACAACAGAACTTTTGAAGGCAGTAAGATGGTTCTTGGAAATGTTGAACTGCGCGTACCAATTCAATCAATGTTTTCCATAGTCGGATTCTATGATATAGGGGACGCCGGCGATGATATAGACTATTACAGCGACCTTAAGTCAGATTATGGAATCGGGCTCAGAGTTAATACTCCGTTGGGGAATATACGGCTTGATTACGCCTTCGGAGGAGATGAAAACCGTTTCTACTTTGGTTTTGGGGAGATGTTTTAATTACAATGAATATTTTGAAGCTTAAAAAGACTGTGGGCTTTATTGCCGCAGTCTTTTTTTTGTATGTACCATCCGAATCCTGCGCGTTTTTCTTAAAAGGTATGCCAAATTGGGCAGCTTCTTCTGCTGTTCGGAGTATTGAGGCTGTATGGAAAGAAATTGAACTTTCAATACCAAAAGAGGAACAGGAAGGTACGCTTAAGATAGTTATTGAACAACTTTTCCGAGGGTATGAAATTTCAGAATTAAATTTATCAAATACAAAAGACCCGGGAATTGTATTCGTTAGTACAGGAGACAGTTCGAGCTGGGGCACGGAAATTAATCTTCCGCAATTGCGCCATCCGGTTAATGAATGGTTTATCAAAGACATTGAAGGAATCGATAGAGAGATATTCGAGCTCATTGATTCTGTTCCAATTGAAGCGTTATCATGGATGGACGCGTCATTGCGCGAACAAATCAAAAAACTGATAGATGAAAAGCTGTCAGGATGGGATTTTTCCATTGTCGTTCGTGTGAGCGACGAAAGCAAACAAATGCAGATTTCCTTTACGCCTCTGCAACCCTTTATTCTTGCCTTAACGCCAAAAGTAACATCAAACGCTCTCCCGGTAATGTTTCACTCGGATCTTTCCGCAAAACTGATAGCCGACATGTCTCCTATAATAGGAATTCCGGTGTCATGGGCGAAACAGCATGAAGAAGATATATCACAATTTGCCATAAGTATGCTTGAAGCGCGTAACGCGGTCACTAACATACACGCGTCTGTCAGTGCAACATTCTCTCCGGAACAGATATCTAAGATAGACACTTCGATTGACAGCGAAAGATTCTTTTTCAGCTTAAAACTAGCAGGCTACGCGGGAGTCAGGGAGAGAACACCGGAACTATGGCTTACTGCAGGATGGAAAACTGCTAATTTTACCAATATGCCGCTTGATATATACAGCGAATCTTACATTACGCTTGACGAATTTAAGTTTTACACAAGACTGGGAGGACGCTTCGAAGTTTACAACGGGGTAATGATAGGAGCGGAAATAGCTTTTCCGGGAGATAGTCTATGGTATCGATTATGGTGGGATGACAGGAGAAGAAAACCTTATTTCTGGTGGCGCTGGAATGCGGATTTAGGGCATAACTTCGCACTCGGCGTACGCCTCCGGGATGATCTGGCGTTAGAACTCCATTTTGACGATACATACAGGGATAAAATAAGCATCAGAGGTATTTTCCAGTTTTAATTTATACAGTTTTATTTTTTACCATTTTTTTACACTTTACCGGGAAAATAATATTTGGGTGATATATAGACATGCACAATAGCAATATAAGAATACTTCTTTCAGAGCTTGGAAAGCTTATTGGCTCAGAGCTCCGGGGAGAAGACCGTGAAATAAATGGAATTTCTACGCCGGAAGAAGCTTCTCCGGATAAAATATGCGTTGTATGGGACTTAAGGGAACTTAAAAGGATTTCTGAAGATATCCCTGTCCTCAGTGTGAGAGAGGCAAATCGGGACGGACTAGTATCAGAAAATCCCAAACTAATTCTTCCGGCGCTGTTGTCTTTATTTGAAGTTAAAAAAACAAAATATATCGGTATTCACCCAAGCGCCGTTATAGGAAAAGATTGTGAAATATCACCGGAGTGTTGGATTGGGCCATATTGTGTGATAGGAAACAATGTGAGAATTGATGAACTTGTACAGCTTGAAGCAAATGTATATATTGACGACGGTTGCGCGATTGGAAAAGGAACCGTTATTGAATCGAATGTCTCGGTAAGACGTTCCAAAATTGGGAGCAACGTAATTCTGCACTCAAATTGCGCGTTAGGGTGCGAGGGATTCGGATTCATTCCAACACCTGCGGGAATATTAAAAATACCGCAATTAGGCAACGTGATAATCGGAGATAATGTCGAGGTCGGAGCGTGTTCTACCATTGACTGCGGGACAATTGGAGACACTGAAATAGGTGACGGAACAAGAATTGATAACCTCGTGCAAATAGGCCATAATTGCAAGATAGGAAAGAATTGCATTTTTTGCAGTAAATCAGGCGTTGCAGGCAGTACTATTATCGGAGATAATGTGATTTTTGCAGCCGAAGCTGTCGCGCGCGATCATGTAAAGATAGGCTCTAATACTCAATTAGGAGGGCGCGCGGGAGTTACGCATGATATACCAAAAGACGCAATAGTATCAGGCTTCCCCGCTCAGGAACATAAAAAGGAATTAAAGCTGCAGGCGCATGTGTCGCGGCTTCCTAAACTGTATGAGAGAGTAAAGAAGCTGGAAAATTTGATTGGAAGAGAGAAAATATGAGCCGCCGCCTTAAGAAAAATGTAAGCTGGGAAGGAAAAGGGCTTCATTCGGGCAGCGAGTGCAGAGTTACTCTTTCGCCATATAAAGAATTTTCTCTGTCATTGAACGGTATTTGTACTTCAATAAAGGAACTGAGATTTGAAGGGAGCTCCCGAGGTTCAGACTTGATTACTCCTGACGGGTCAAAAGTGCGTACTGTGGAACACCTTATGTCCGCAATAGGCGGGCTTGGGCTTTGGGAGACAAACATAGAAGTTGAAGGAGTCGAATTTCCGGCAATTGACGGCTGTTCAGAGACTTTCTCACGAACATTATTTGCGTCCTCGGAGGAATGCGAAGCTGTAAAACCGCTGGAGCTTTATTCTCCAATCTATTGCCAGGGAGCAGGGGGCGCATTTATTTCAGCCGTCCCAAGCGAAAAACTGAGCATAACTTACGTAATAAAGTATCAAAATGATTTGATAGGTACAATGCTATATGACTACAACGACGCTGATTGTGAATTATATATAAACGAGATTTCACGAGCCAGAACTTTTGCGCTGGAAAAAGATATAGAACAATTGCTGCGAAATGGAATGGCTCTTGGCGGTTCGCTTGATAACGCTATATTGGTCGGAGAATCTGAAATTATGACAAACGGCTCGTTACGATATAGAGACGAATTTGTAAGGCATAAGGTACTTGACTTAATCGGCGACCTTGCATTGGTTGGAATGCCGGTATGCGCGAGGATAACAGCTATACGCGCGGGACATATACCTCACCTGCAATTAATTGAAAAATTAAGGAGGTTATCTTAATTGTTGGATATCTACGAAGTGATGAAGGTTCTGAAGCACCGTTATCCTTTTCTGTTGGTCGATAGAATAATTGAATGCGATACTGAACATGCTGTAGGATATAAAAACGTCACAATAAATGAACCTTTCTTCCAGGGACATTTCCCCGAAGAACCCGTCATGCCGGGCGTGCTCATATTGGAATCAATGGGACAGGTCGGGTCGATAATGGCTATAGCTCAGGCGGACAGAGAATATATAAAGGACCAAATTGTTTTTCTCACCGGAATAGATAAAGCTAAGTTCCGAAAACCTGTTCGCCCCGGCGACAGGATAATGATTAAAGCAAAAATGTTAAAGCGGCGCTCAACTGTCGGTAAGGCACGAATAGAAGCGTTTGTGGATGAAGAAATGATAGCTGAGGCGGAATACTTGTTTTTCGTAGCTCCGACGCTACAGAAGCAAAGAATGGAGGAATAATTATGATTCATCCTACGGCAATAGTTTCTCCTGGAGCAGAATTAGGAAAGGGAGTTAAAATTGGAGCTTATTGCATAGTTGAAAATGCTCGTATAGGAGATAATACTATACTGGAACCTTATTCCCGAGTATGCAGCTATGTTGAAATGGGTTCTGACAATCAAGTACACAGCCACGCCGTCATCGGGGGAGAACCGCAGGACCATGGATACAGCGGCGAAAAATCATATGTAAAAATTGGAGACAGGAATATTTTCCGTGAAAATGTCACAATTAACAGAGCCACCGGAGAAGGCTTTGTAACATCTGTAGGCAATGACTGTCTCATTATGGAAGGCGTTCATGTAGGGCACAACGCAGATATCAGGAATAATGTCACAATAGCTAACAAAGTCGGAATATCCGGTTTTGTGCAAATTGATGATTACACGGTTCTTGGAGGGATGGTAGGAATCCATCAATTTGTGCGGATTGGAACTTACTGTATGGTGGGAGGAATGTACCGCGTGACAAAAGACATTCCGCATTACACGCTTGCAGCAGGAGAACCCTTACGCCTTATGGGAACGAATGTAATAGGGCTTCGAAGGGCAAATTTCTCATCAGAACTGCGTAAAAAGATATTGTTGGTTTACAAGGAATTATATGACACAAGTGTAGTTTTCTCTTCTTCGCTCGAGAATCTTCGCACAAAGCTGGAAAACGCGGAAGATACTCCAGCGGAGGTGCTTAAAGTATTGAATTTTTATAAGGATTCAAAACGCGGAATTACATTCTGGGTAGGCAATAAAGACAGGGATTAGGGAAAGACAGGGATTAGGGATTAGGGATTAGGGATTAGGAAAGACAAAGATAAAAGATGAAAGAATTGAGTGGTCGGCTACCTATTAGTTGGGTAGCCGACTTTTTCATTTGGGGCTGTAACAAAAGCTGTTGGTAAGCTTTTGGAGGGGTGGCGCGAAGCGATGGGATGTTTGCCGCTCATATTAGTAGCACCTTCTGTTTTTTTCCTAATATACATAATTCATAGCCTTTTTCTTATATTTTGTATTTTTATTGAAATAAAGATAATATTTGCAGTTTAATATTTTTATTGGACAAAAGCAACAAAGTTCCACTATAATAATATATTAGACGGGTAAATTTCAAAATTGGAATTTGCCTTAAATCAAGGAGGTATGATATATGTCAATACGTAAGATGTTTTTGGCGTTTACGGTAATTCTTTTACTGGTAAGCGTCGCGTTCGCTTTTCCTTATGACCCGAATCCAAGTGAAATAGACGGAACTCTTCCCGCGCTTGGAACCGTCACAACCCCCAGTGCGACCAACCTGTTCCCGGGTACATGGAGCAGAACGTTCGCCAGCAATAACGCCCAATCCATGCGACTTCACAATTATATGGTAAAAGAGTTCGCAGCTAACGGCGGCCCGGGCGGCGTTAACGATATGAAAATATGGAACACCCCCAGTTTTAGCGAAGAGAAAATGAAACAACAGAATGACGCGTGGGCGTTTAAGAGCGCAAACCCGGGAACAGCCGTTCCCGCATCGGTTGGCGTTTCCATGTTTACCACCCACAGCGAACTTGTAGCGTGTATTGAAGCAATGCCGAGAACGAACATGACGGTTGAATATTTGGGCGAGATTCCGAGAGGTTTCCCCTTCCCTATGCTCGTTTTTTCCAACCTCAAAAAGCATCCGACTATTGCGGGGGGAGTTGACGCGAAGGACCGTTCTCCCGCAGAGTTGAAGAAGACCAAGAAGCCGCTCGTCTGGATTCAGGGCAACATTCACGGCGGCGAGTGGTCGGGCGGCGAGGGAGCGCTTGCCTGCGCCTATGACCTCGCAAATGGCAGATATAACGATCTTCTCGACAAAGTCAACGTCATAGTCGTCCCGCGCGTTACCGCCGACGGCGCGAAAGTGCCGCGCAGAGAAACGCACGACCTGGTAGCCCTTCAGTGGACGCCGGTGCCGGAAGCCAGAGACTTGAACCGCGACAACGTGCTGCTTGACCATCACGTGACGCGCTCTATGCGTAAAATGAACATGGCTTACGGGCCGCATTTCGCCATCGACCTTCACGAGCGCAACCAGGAGCAAATCAACTCAAGCGCCACGTCATTTTTTGGCGTGAAGTTCGACTGGGACGCCGGCGACATCAGCGCGGGCGGAACGACTATACTTCAAACCCCCAAAGAACTCAGCTATCTCCGTTACAAGTATGTGGAACCGGATCTTTCCAAATTCGCCGAGCAGTACTCCATCTACATGGGGTCGTATATCGTCGAGGGATTTGACGATTACTCAAGCGGTCTTGGCTCAGCCTATCAGGTTTGGAACAACTACGTTCCTAGCCCGGACGATACGGTCGGAGGGCCTTACGGGCCGTATTCCGGCAGAGGAATAAGCCCAAGCGGCGGCGGAGTTGCTTCGGGCGGCACTTGGGTTAACAGCCAGGTTTTTGACCCCGATTCGCCTTTCATTCTGGCGCCAGAGGGCACGTACAATCACCGAAGCAGCCGCAACATCAACTCAATGCCCGGCGTTATCAGCCAGTTGTTTGAGAACAGGTCGTATCCGCAGAACACGGGAAGCCGCGGCATGTGGGAACGCCGTGTAGCGACCGGCTATGTCTGCATGCTTTCAACGATATCGACTGCCGCGAACCGGGGCGAAGTGATAGTTCCGCTGCTTGAAGAGATGAGGACGCGCTGGGCGGAAAAAGGCAAGGTCTACGACCCGACCGACATGATACCGATTCTAACAATTCCGCACCTTCCGACTTATTGGAATGAAACTATTGATCAAGGCGACGGCTTCCCGTATGAAAGGGGCGACCTGTCGTATTGGGCAATAGACATCGGCACAACCGGTACCGTTCCCAACGCTTCGGCTGACGATATCGTAGGCGTAACACGGTTTAACTTGACGAAATCCATTAAAAAAGGCGTTGTCGAAGGTCGCCCGACATTCAATATGGGCGGCGAGGTACATTCGTTCGTTCTTGACGGCTCAGGCGAAGGCAGATACCAGCCTCTGAAGACCGAAATACTGACTCAGGGATGGAACTTAAGAGAGCGCGCCCGCCCAACGGCGTACATCTTCGAAGGGCCATACGCCGAAGAGGTTGCAAGCCGAATGTTGATTGCCGGCATCAATGTGAAGCGCCTCGCTAAGGACGTGACAGTCAACGTCACGGGTTGGAAATTTAACGCCCGCCCGACTGTTGACTTCCGTAACAGCGGAGGAGGCGGCTGGGGATCGAATAACCGGAACGTAACTCTTTTCGATATTCCAAACAGGCCGTTTAAGAAAGACGTGTTTGTCGTTTTCCTCAGTCAGCTTATGACACATCTCATACCTATGTATCTGGAACCCGACATGCCCTTCAGCGCTGGAAACGGCATTATGCTTCAGTACATGAGCGTGGCGCTTGGCGGCGCCGGTACGGGCGCGCTGTCTCCAAATATCGTTGGCGTAGAGATGCCCATATATCGTTACATCGGCGACGTGAATGCGCTTCAAACTTACGATATGGACTTCTTCCTTCCGTTGATCAATAGAGGCGCAGTACCGCGTTTCTTCAGCTTCCATACACAGGAAGAACTTGCCGCTATAGCGGCAGCCTGCGGAAAATATAACATAAAGGCTTACGATTACGATATTCAGGTACACGCAAGAGCTGGAAGAAATACGACGGCGCCCGCGCTGAAAGACCGCAAATTCGACATGATCCTGCCAACATCCGAAGGCGTAAAGAACTATTTGATCCAGAAGATAGACGGGAGTTATGAGGTTCTGCCCGTTCAGGCAAACAAAATGGTGGGCTGGGACGTAGCGACAATCGACGTGGACAGACACGGACAGAAACCGTTCACTGTGGATTTGGCAAGCAATGACCGCCCTGCAGTAGGCGACGGAAGCGACCGTACGCTCCCGGTAGCATTGCCGACGTGGGACGATCTTATCGGTGTGCGTATAGTTGAAGTAATGGCTTCTCCGATACTGGATTTGTTTAAAGACGGCAAACTTCCTAAGGACGCCGTATTGACCGAGACCGGAATTAAGTATACGGAAATGCTTAGCGGTACGAGCTTAATACTGTGCGAAGGCATGCTTGACGGCTGGGAAATCATTGGCTCAACTCCGCACAGCGGCGCCAACTGGAAATCTAGCTTTGCAAAAGGCCAGCTTCATGTAAAGTTCACCGGAGATGCATACGATCAAGCCGTGACCGTTACGCTTCAAAAAATCGGAACAACTGAAACGATGGATATTGAAATTAAGTTCTCCGGAGAGAAAGAGAGCATTTGGGACAGGATATTTGACAAGGCAGGCTGCAATGCCGGGGCATTAATATTTGCTTTGCTTGCGCTTTGCCCGTTGTTTATGAGAAGAAAAGGTTAATAAAAACGTGTGGAGTGTGGAGTGTGGAGTTTAAAGACAAAAACTTAACATCTTTTGCATTTCACTTCACTCTTCACAAAAAGCAGTGTGAAGAGTGGAAGTTAAAAATTGGAGTCGTTTAAATACAATAAAACAAAAAAGGGTGCTTTTATAGCATCCTTTTTATTTTTCACTTCGGCGTATATGTTAGCGTCACCGCGCCTTCAAGATTCAATCCGATTTCAATTCCCTGACTGGTGACGCGCAGTCCGTCGAATTTTGCGGACTTTAACGTCCCTTTCAGCTCAATTTCATCGTTTAATTCACGTGAAGCAATTATTTCGCGCGCGTCGTTGGTCAGTTCGTCAACTTTAGCGCCTAGCTCCCAACTCAATCTTCCGCTTAAAATGCTCATGAGCACCGGGCGCAGCAACCAAGCCGCTTTTTCAACAAGTCCGGAGCGCGTGCCCTCTTCAAGCTCAAAATTTTTTACTGATAGAACCCTCGTCTCCTCGTCAAAATATGGTTCTCCCACAGCATATATTGTTCCTTTTGAATCTGCTGCATCAATATTAAATGCCGTTATCAAGCGCTCTCCGCTTCCCATTATTCGCAGAGACCTCACGAAAACCGAGGTAATACCCATATCGATTTCGAACCCTTGGAGCGCTTTCATGGCTTCCTGCTCAAGGGCGTCATAATTCAACAAAGCTTTCACGTTCAAATTGATGGATTCTTCTCCGGGTACATATTCCTCAAGCGGAGGCAAACTTTTTTTACGCGCCCCCGCAACGTTGCCCACGCCCATTGACAACGATATCCCCGCTTCCACGTATGCCCTTAATGTCACTTCTTTTGGAGTTATTTCAAGAGGAGACGCCGCTACGCTGCGAGGGTCGATATGAAGGGATATCGTATCCGCCGCCATGATCGGAACAGTCAGATTATCCCATTCCCTTTGCATTACTTCCCTGAGCCTGACTTCCTTGTTTATTGCATCGTCAATTCTATATAAGTTATCGCGAATAGCTTCCCTTAAAAACCTGTCGGACTCATTACGGAGGCCTATCTGGATACCTGCAACTTTGAGCCTTGGAGGTTTTATCCACTCGAAATCAACTTCTGCCTCGGTCTTAATGCTCCAGTCGCGTCTGATGCTTGGTTTGACTGCAATGTTAACTCTGAGCTCTCCGTCGGTCTTAGCGCTGAAAGGTACCCTCACAATTGCCGCAAGGACATTGCCCACAAAGCGCACATCAAACTTGACAGGAAGAGATATCTTGATTTTCCCTTTTTCAGCTGTTACCTTTACGTCCTCTTCCCTCTTAAATTTGTAGTTTAATTTGCCCCTGACAGTTCCGTCAAGATACTCAGTATCTCCGGTATATTGCCTGACAAGGTTCCTGTTGGCAAAAGACTGCAAATCGTCAATTGATAATTTAATCGGAACGGATATTTTAGAAGGCGCTACCTGACTTGGAGGAATAAATGAGCGAACCAATTTTGGTTCCGGGAACTCCGGTATTACAATTGGACTATTCCCGCGAGTCGCGCCAAAAGAAAAGTAAATCGCAGTCAAGCAGCCTGATACAACAACAAATAATAGAAATATTACCTTTTTCATTTGCTTGTCTTAAAAGCTTCCTTTAAATTGATATATGTATCCGCAAGCGATTCCTGCCTGACCTTCTTCACATCAAATTTCAGCAGGAAGAAAACAAATTGAACGGCAATACTTACTCCAAATACTGAGTAAAGAGTTCCAACTCCAAGAAAGCCTCCAAGAAGCCAGCCTAATGCAACAGCCGTACCTTCGACAATCGCTCGCGCCACCCCTACCCTGCAGTTCATTTTTCTCACAAGCATCACCATTAAGGAATCCCGCGGCCCAGCGCCAAAACCGGCGCCGATGTAGAAATAACTTGCAAAGGCTATGACAATAAGTCCGGCTGTTACCATGGCAAAACCTGATACTTGCGTGTCCATCTTCGGAAATAGCCCGCTCTCAAGTAAAATATCCATAAATGTTCCAATAAGCAGCATATTAAGGACCGTTCCGAATCCGATTTTTTCCCCCATAAAAAACGCTATGGCGACAATCACAAACCCAACAGTTATACTAGCCTGCCCCATAGTAATGCCGACATGAATTGAGATTCCCTGATGCAGGACATCCCATGTCAAAAGTCCTATGTCGCCTTTTATTGTGAGAACAACCCCTAATGAATAAAGAAAAAGACCAAATATAAGCCTAATAAAACGATTAATAAAATTTAACATTGTAACATGCTCGCTTTCAGAATAAAAATATAGTGGTGAGAGGTGAGCGGCGGGTGGCGAGAAAAAAGAAAAAGACAAAAACATTATTCACGAACAAATCCTTTTGTATTTGCTTTTGTTCGTGTGGTTCGTGGTAAATGGCTTTTGTTTTTCGCGTATAGTGTGCAGTAATAAACTGTTGGGGCGGCATTTTGCCGCCCGCATAACATATTAAAAAACTAACCCTCTTGTTCAAACATGTCCTTTCCTACTCCGCATACAGGACAAGCCCAATCACCGGGGACTTCTTCAAAAGGAGTGCCTGCTGCAACACTAGAATCAGCGTCTCCAACCGCAGGATCATAAACATATGCACAAACCGTACAAACATATTTCACTGCTAAATTCCTCCTTCATTTACCATAAGAACCGAATATTTCCGGTCTAGTCTTATAATTATAACGCATGGAGCAGAATTTTTTTCATCTTCCTAAGAAATTTTACTCCTTACTAGCGTTTCAACGAGGCACTTAGCAAATGGAAAATTCAAAATAATTTAGCCTTTGCAAATGCTTTTGCTTTTGCTTTTGCTTTTTCTTTTGCTTTTGCTTTTTCTTTTGCTTTTGCTTTTTCTTTTGCTTTTTCTAATCCCTATTCCCTAATCCCTATTCCCTATTCCCAATTCCCTATCCCTTAACCGTATTTGAAAGGACTCCAATATTTTCAATCTCAATTTCTATTACATCCCCATCGCTCAGCCTGCCGACCCCTGAAGGAGTACCCGTTATGATGACATCCCCGGGTAAAAGAGGCATTACTTGAGAGAGAAAATGAATAAGGTGAGGAACGCTGAAAATCATATCTGAAGTGCGCGAATCCTGACGCGTTTGTCCGTTCAATCTTGAAGTCACGCGCAGGTCTAAAGGAGAAACTCCGCTAACTATCCACGGTCCGAGAGGGGTGAAAGTATTAAAAGATTTGGCAAGCATCCATTGTCCATCCCTTTTCTGTATATCTCTTGCGGAAACATCATTGGCGCAAGTAAGCCCAAGTACATAGTCGAGAGCTTCTTTTTCATCAACCTTATAAGCGCGTTTACCGATAACGACCGCAAGTTCCGCTTCATAATCGACAGCTTTAGACAATCCAACCGGATATATTATGTCCGCTCCATGAGACGTTATGCTCGTGGTGGATTTTATAAAACTCACCGGCGTTTCCGGTATCTGATGTTTAGCTTCTTCTGCGTGCGCGCGGTAATTCAGCCCTATAGCAATAAGCTTGGATGGTGTAACAGGCGGAAGCCATTTTTCAATCTCCGCCATAGGAAAACTCTCTCCGGTTACTTTGAAATCTTCCCAGAATTCTCCATCAATTGGAAACACATTTTCATCTTCCACATACCCGCTCACAATCTTTCCATCTTTTATACAACGTAAAAATTTTCTATTCATTATCATATCTCCTCATAAATTTTAGGATATAGTAACTGTTTTCTGATATTCTATTACATATTGAAAAAAAGGGGACGACAAATTATGTATCTTGGACAACAATTTAGATTTAACGAAGACGAATGCTACCGCCCAACTCGCATGGAGATAAATACGAGGTTCGTACGGGAGAATTTCCATGACATAAAAAAGCTGGCCGGGAGAAGTGAAGTTATTGCTACAGTTAAAGGCAACGCTTATTCTCATGGTATAATCCCCATCTCAAAAATTCTTTATGAAGAAGGATGCAACTGGTTTGGCACAGCCATCATAGAAGAAGCGCTTGCCTTAAGGGAAGCAGGGATAGACCGGAATATAATTATTCTAGGAGCGGCGCCCCGTTCCGGGGCTGAGGCCATCGTGAAGAATAATATCATCTGCGCATGCGGAAGCCTTGAATTTGCTTCCGCCCTCGCGGAAGCATCAAGAAAACTCTCGAAACGGGCAAGAGTTCATATAAAGATAGACACAGGAATGGGCAGGCTTGGATTTTTTCCCGACATGGCGCAAGACGCCGCTGTTAAGCTTTCCGGGATGGGGCTTTCCATTGAAGGCGCCCTAACACACTTTGCAACGTCCGAAGAAAACAATATGGATTACACGCACTGGCAATTCAGGCAGTTTATGGAAACTGTCGACTCAATAGAAAACGCCGGTATAAAAATACCTTTCAAGCATGTATGCAATAGCGGCGCCATTTTGAGCTGCCCCGGCATGTACCTTGACGCTGTGAGGACAGGTAAAATGATATATGGGATCCCCCTGCCGGGGAAACCGCGTCCTTTCCCGGTACGGACAATAGCAGAAGTAAAAACAGCAATAGCGGATATAAAAACTCTTCCGCCAAGGTCGGGAATAAGCTACAGTCTGAAATACATCACCAGAGGAGAACAAAGAATCGGCATAATCCCAATCGGAACGCTTGACGGATTTACTAGACTAAACCCCGACCCCGTCGTCCTTGTACGCGGAGTCCGAGTTCCTGCTGTCGGAACGATATGCATGGACCAGACAATGATAGACCTCACAAGCGTACCTGACGCGGCAATTGACGACGAAGTAGTCATCTTAGGCAAACAGGGAAACGATGAGATAACGCTCACCGAGATTGCGAAAAAGCTCAACACAATTTACTCGCAGACGCTCGCCATGTTCCCGTTCCGAATGCCGAGGTTTTATATTTAAGCGTCAAGGTCATAGTACACTATAGTACAGATTTTTATAATCGGAGGAACGGATAATGCTTTTTTCCTTAATAGCTGAAGCTACCGAGAGTGACTTTAAGAGCGAACTGGAACGGAACAAACCGATTAGCTGGTTAAAAAGTGTGAGCGCGTTTGCCAACGGTATTGGAGGCACACTATTTTTCGGCGTCGGCAACGACAACAGTATTATCGGTTTGGACGACGCACAATCTGACGCAGATTTTATCAGCTGTAGAATTAAGGATCGTATTACCCCGCATGAAATATATGGAGCGGCGCGGGAGCGGGCTGAAAAAAATAGTTACAGAGACGAAAAAACTGCCGGGATATGACGAACATTTCCTGCCAGAGTTTTATTCCACGGTTTCTTCGTTTACTGTTGTGCTGAAAAACGTAAACTACACAGGCAGCCAAGCCGATAACCGCAACACTGACTTCGGAATAAAAGGTGGAATAAACGAAACAGGGCGTAAAATCATAGAACTGCTTTCCACTAATCCAACGATCACGACTCAGGCAGTAGCTGACTCACTTGGCCTTTCAAGGCGCAGCGTTGAATACCACGTCAGTAAATTGAAAAAGAACGGTCAGCTAGAGCGTGATGGCGCAAAGAAAAACGGTTGTTGGATAGTTATGCTATGATAAATAATTTTATTTGTGAGGATAATGGAAATCATTTGCTTTATAGGTTAAAATGAAATTTTAAGACTTATCAAAAAATATGGAGGCATACCATGTTACAAAATGTACGTTTATTAAACTATCGGGGATTGAAGGACACGACCATACCTTTGGCGCCGATAACGTTACTTACAGGTTCAAACGGCATCGGTAAAACATCCGTTCTGGAGGGTTTGTTTTTTTTATTATCATCACAATATCCTGATGCGGCAGTGTTTCCAAGATATCCACTAATAATAAACTTAGCGCAAAATAGATTCTCAAGTAAGCAGATTCCTGTCATTCAAGGATATGATTATCTTTCGTTCTGGGAAGAATGCCCAACAGATGGCGCCAATAATTGTCAAGCTGAAGCAAATTCTGAGTATCTCAAACTCTCATGGGAGATGAGAATATCAGAATTTGCAGAACTTGATCCAGAATTTAAGAGCAAAGCGGCTACTTATGGCCTTCAAAACAGTATTGGCGCTCAATATGTGTTTTGGGAATGGAGATGCATGGGTAAAAGAAAGGATGATAATAGTAGTTACGGTTTTACTGACGTCAATGACAGAATAAAAGCTGTTATGCAATTGTCATTGCAACAGCATTTCGCCCAGAATATCATAATGCAAACAAATTCTTCGATATGCCGCTACGTTGATATGTCCTCTGTTAGGTACTGTCCTAATAAACTGTCCCTGCAAAGTGAAAGATTTTTGACTGAGGCGCTGCAAATTATCAACCCTGAAGTGACAGGCGTTCGTTGTGATGGAAACCCGGGCCGACTTAGAGTCATCATCAACGACGAATCCGAATACTCTTTGGGAACTTTGGGAGTCGGCGCTGAAACATGGGCAAGTATGTTGCTTATGCTTACGGAGTTGGTTAGCACGGATGAGAAGCATTTGCCGATAAAAATGTTCCTGTCGGACGAAATCGGAGCGGGAATACATTACAGCAAACTTGAAGAGATGTGGGACTTCCTTTTTAAGTTTTCATTGAAACATCCGCAAATTCAAATGGTGATGACGACACACAGCCAAGACTGCATCAGCGCCTTTTGCAAGACATTTCAAAACGAAAAAACCGGCATGGCTCATATAGTGCGGTTGCATAAATTTGACGAGAATGAAGGAGTTCAAACCACCGTGTACCCGCAGAAAGCATTCGACACCATTCTATCTGACAAATGGGAGGTACGAGGATGAGCGAAGCTAATTATAAATGGCTGATCGTGGGGGAAGGCAACAATGATTTAAACAGATTTACGAAATTACTCATTCAGTTTGAAGTTAAGGATGTTCATATGAACTATGTTGGCGGAAAAGGTAATGTCTTTCGCATGAACCAATGGAATAAGTTGCCAAATACAGCTAAAAATCGGATTGTTTCACAGTTGACTTTACGAAACGACCAAGTCAGACCTGGTTTTATGGGTGTTATTCTGGTGGTCGATTCCGATGTAAAGGAAACCCTTTCACAAAACTACGCGGAATATTCTCAAGAATGCCGCTCAACATTGGCTAGCTATGCTGATTGGCAACAGCCTCAAAATATTGCGCCTTCTATCATGAGGCTGGACACAATCAAGGGAACAAGCGGTCGAAAGTTACCAATATATGGACTAAGTGCACCGGCTTCAGGGCAAGGCTGCTTAGAGACCGATTTATTACGGTCATATGGTTATCCTGCTAACGAGAAAGAATGGAATGAATTTTCTGATGTTATTAAATCAGCCAGCAAAAGTTGGGTCGCCGAAGAAAAATCAAGTGATGGAAAAGAATGGTGGGATTTAAGCCGAAATGGCAAGGCCAAAATGGACAAATTCATGTACGCAGCTCTAAAGATAGGATTTGAGGTACATAGATTAAAAATCAAATTAATTAAAGAACCGCAGATCATACAGGATATAAAAAGAGCTATGGAATTGGGCTCATATCAAACATAGTCAAAATGGAGTTTACAAATTTAGCCTTTTAGCGTTTTTAGGGTTTCCTTCAACAATCTTACGGTCGTTTCGTCGAACTCTTTTTCTTTATAGTAGTGCTCCTCAAAGCGCTCTATGAACGGCATTACTTTCGTCCTTTCATGAACCGGCAGGCGGGCGGAAAACTCGCGAAGCCCTTCGCTTTTGTGCTTATTGTAACCTTTTCTTTTCATTATTCGTATAAAATTAAGTAATATAACTCTGCTCTTATCCTCAGTTACTATCCTCCGTATAAAATATATACCAAGAAAAATTAGAAATACAACTCCAGAAACGATGGGGAAGTATTCAAAAAATCCGTCAAAATTAGAGCTATTGGGATTGCTGATTATATTCTTTACGGACTGAATTATCTCTCCCTGGATTTCAAGATTGTAATTCAGGACAAATTTTGTCCATTGGTAGTCCAGTAAGTCAAAAAAAGCCTCAAAGAACCCATAATCAACCGGGCTCCAATCGTCTGCAGGAGAATATGGAGTCGGGTCATAACGAACCCAGTAAGCTCTTTCTTCATCCCACAATTCAACCCACACATGCGCGTACTCCTCGTAAACAGCGTAATATCCGCCTGTTTCGTTATATAACCCGCCTTTATAGCCACCTACAAGCCTTGAAGGTATACCGGCCATACGTAACATAACTCCCATCGCGGAAGCAAAGAATTCACAATTTCCTTTTTTGTTTACAAACATAAAGTGTTCCAGCGCATCTGCACCTTCTGACATTTCCTTTAGAGAGTATTCGAAATTCGGAGGGGACAAATAATTTAGTATAGCTGTAACTTTTCCGGGTTGATCAAGCCCTTCAGTAAGCCTTTTTACTTCGCTCCTGAGTACAGGAATATAGTCCGGGGGAAGCTCAAGGTAACGTCTTCTTCTGAAGCCTTCTCTTTCCATTGGCATAACGTTTGAAGGATTAGAAAAAGCTGTATATTGAAGTCTTCTGCCGTCATTTCTCCCGCTATAGGAAATTACTCCGTTTTCATAAACAATAGCGTCAACATCTAAAACTGACTCAGGGATATCCAATGCAAATAAATATTTGCGCCTGCCCGGTTCAAGGTATATTTTCTGTATAACCAAGTTACTGTTGTCTGAAACTCGCCTTTGACGCGTCGGGTTTGATAAAGATATCCAAGTTCTTCCGTCAAATAAATCCAAAACAACGCCGCGCCAGTACGGAGTAAACAATCGCCTATCCATTTCCGCGCGAAAAGCAAGCTTACTATTTTTTTGAATTTCGCTGACGCCGCCCAAACTTACCTGGTCAGTAAAACCTATTTGCGACATTCCCTGAGAACCATAATTTCCAAAAAACGGAGAACGGATACGCGGAGTTATAATAAACATTAATAAACATAGAGGGATCATCATTAAGAACATAAATAGCAGCCGGGAAAACAGTTGCTTAATATCTTTAAAATATATTTCCGCATTTGGATCTTTTATCAACCAAGCGGACAACACCATAACAAACGAGCAGATTATCCCCTCTCCAAAGCAGAATAAAATAAAGCTTATATCAATGGAAACCATTGCGAAACATATAAGCATCATTAGGTTTAGAAGCAGCAGTTGCATATAATCGCGCGCAGCTTTATTTTCAAGCATCTTAACAGCAGTCATTGCAAGAATAACTTTCATAAAAGGCTCAACAATCTCATTGCTTCTAAGCTGAGATAATAAAATGACAAGGAGGGCTATTGCACATAAATTAATCATTTTTCGCGAAGGGAAAGAAAGATAGTTAAATTCCATGCCAAGTCCAACGATAATAGAGATTAAAAACAAAATCAGGTACATTGGGTTTATCTCTCCCGAAGCCATGACCGCAGAAAGTAATGAGCATAAGAACGCTGATAAAACCAATAGCTTATTTATTGAAACCGTATTATTCATGATAATCTGCAAGCATCTCTAGTAGCTTCAGTTTATGCGACCGTTCTGCAGCCGGAGGAATTATCACGCCCTGTATCAGCATACCTATTGGAACTCCGCTTTTTATTGACTCGGATATAACATATGAAGCCATTGAAAGCCCTTTTTCGACCCCGGCGGAGATTATCCTGTCAAGCTCTATAATTCTGCCAACGCCTGCGCTTTCTCCTTCGTAAAGCTTTGTATTCCATTTTCCGGTCTTTGCAGAAGATTTCCAATGTATGCGTCTAATGGAGTCCCCCTCTTCATATGGACGTATCCCGACTATATCAGTTTCGTTGTGATTCAAGCCGGGTTTCTCAGCGTCATCGTTATCTTCGTGGTCATCTCTCATAAAAACAGCGTCAGGCGAGCATTTGTAAGGTGACGGAAAAACCGCGAAGCTACCGTCAATATAAATGTGCCTATAGCGCTTGAATAGGTTGAAAGGATATATTGACGTTATATAAAAAAGACTGTTATTATACCTTCCTCTTTTATTGAACTTAGTAAATATTGCGCCTTCGAGAGTCTGCCCATACCGAATAACAGGAAAGAACGCCTCGCCCTTTCCAAATTCGACGCTTATTAAAAACAGTGAAACAGAGTGTTTTTTATTAGTAACAGAAACGTTTATCGCACATTGTTCTTCGGCATAAATTTCATCAGGGAAGGTAACAGAAAGTTTCGATGAGTACAAATTTCTTCTGCCGGCTACGCCGGAGGAAAGCAAAAAGCCAAGCAGCATAGTAGTAATAAGATACATCAAGTTATTTCCGCTATTTACCGCCACTAATCCGAGACCGGCGGAAATAAGAGCATATAAAACACCGGTAATGCGAATACCTACTACTTTGTAATTCATGTCTTTCTTAAAAAACAGTTATTCCAAACATGATATTCTTTAGAACTTCCCTTTTTTGCGCAGTCGAGCTTCTCTTGAATTGCAACCGGTGAAGCAGCACATCTGCAGCAATAAGTTTGATATCCTCATGGATAACATAGTCTCTATTTTGTATCCATGCGCAAGCTCTTGCGGCTTGCAGCAAAGTCATTGCTCCGCGAGTGGATATCCCGACCTCAATGTCGCTGTGGTTACGTGTAATGTCCGTAATTCCCAATACATAGTCCAATATTTTCTCAGATACTTTTACCGTTTCGACTATTTTCCCCTGCATTTCTAACAGTTCATCAACGGAAACTACAGCTTTAATATTTTGGATCTCTTCGCGCTGACTGCCAAAACGAAGTATCTCGCGTTCAGCATTGCTTACAGGATAGCCGATTGAAATTTTCATCATGAACCTGTCTATCTGTGACTCCGGCAATGGAAAAGTGCCCGAGTGTTCTGCCGGATTCTGCGTCGCTATTGTTATGAAAGGATTGGGCATATTATAAGTGACTCCGTCTATCGTGGTTTGTTCCTCTCCCATGGCTTCCAGTAGAGCGCTCTGAGTTTTTGGCGTAGCGCGGTTTATTTCATCTACCAAAACCAGATTATTGAATATCGGGCCTGCTCTGAATTCAAATTCTCCGCGCTCTCCTCTGAGTATGTTAAGACCCGTTATATCTCCCGGCAAAAGGTCATTCGTACATTGAATACGTCCGAAACTTAATCCCAGCGCTTTCGCTAAAGCAATGGCAATAGTCGTCTTCCCAAGCCCCGGCAAGTCTTCCAGGAGTATATGACCGCGGGATAAAATGCAGACAAGCATTTTTGCAATAGATTTACCCTTCCCATGTAAAATTTTAGAGAGGTATTCCATTATTTTTTTCATTTCATCATTCTTTATGTTAATAAAGCTATCCATATGTATTTTCCTTTTCGTATAAACCAATTTATAATTTTCAATTTTTAGTATATAACATATAATCGCTACAAAGTTAAAAAAAACTGGAAAATTTTCCAATTGATATTCTCATAATTAATCATATATTTTAATATTTAGTATAATAGACACCTAGTATTCGGTGTAAGCAAGCGAAATATAAAGGCAGGTCAATATCAAAAATGAATTTTGTCAACGATTTCTTAAGCAAGCACAAGCATGACGGACTTGCAGACAGAGTTTTCAGAGGACTCGCTGTTTCTCCATATTTGAAGGATATAGCAAAACTTAGAGTTGATACTCTAAAAGATTATCCATATCTATACAAAGGAGATATAGAAAAAGAAGTGGAGCATTTGGAGAAAACTTATCTTTCATCAAATGATTCATGGTTTTTGCTTTACCTTTCAAGCGCCGGCGTAATAGGATGTATTGGAATAACTCCGCTTGACATGCTTCCTAACGAGATAAAAGAGCCATTTATCATAAAAGGGTTGAACATATCTGACTATATGTACATTGGAGAAGCCATGCTGCTAAGAGATTATCGCGACAGAGGCCTGTTCAAAAATATGCTGTCATTCGCGGAGAAACAAGCTAAATTTGCCGGAAAAAAGAACGTAGTATTTTCATACGTTGAGCGCGAAAAGATGATTGACAGATACAAAAGAGCGGGAGATTCTCTTTGGGAAAAATTCGGATATACAAAAATCACAAATGACCCCATTGAAAGAAAGTGGATGAGATCTGATACGCGTAAAATAGAGTCCAATAGATTATTTTTGTGGGGGAAACCTTTAGATACAGGGATTAGGGATTAGGGATTAGGGATTAGGGATTTGGGATTTGGGATTTGCATATAACAAATCTATGCTTTTGTTCGTCTGGTTCGTGGTTAAAGCCTTTGTAGTTGTTTTTGCCTTTGTCTTTTCTAATCCCTAATCCCTATTCCCTATTCTACAATAATAACTGCCATGCCCACTTTAACCAGTTTTTTAAGCTCCGATACGTCTTTGTTATTCATTCTTATACAGCCTTCAGACACGCGCTCGCCTATTGAATCAGGGTCATGAGTTCCATGTATGCCTATTCCTGTCCATGGCGGCGTTTTAAGTCTTATAAACCAGGGACCGTACGCTCCTTCAATTTCACCTTTCCCATCCCCGAAGTCATGCGTCCATTTACTTGAATCCTGAATTTGACTTATCATAAAAGTACCTGTGGGCGTCCTATTATCGCCTTTGTTTCGCTTGTTTCCCTTGCCCAAGCCAACAGCAATTTCCCATTCGCGCAATACTCCATTCCTGTTATAAAGACAAAGGCTGAAATTACTTTTGTCAATAAGTATCCATCTATTCCCGGTTCTTCGGTCAACAGCGCGCGATTTTCTTAAATTCTCAATTGCTTTGACTGCTTGCCTATATTCATCCAAAGATGCCGGGGCTTCTTCCAATTCAGCTTCTAAATCTATTTCTAAATCTGTTTTAAAAATGCTTTCATCTATGCTCGAAATTTCGACGGGTATTTCCCATTCGTTGCTATCTGTAGGCATATCATCGCTATCAATCGTCATATCACCGCTTATGTCCGAGCTCTTGTTTTCAATGTCAAAAGCAATCCTGTCCTCAGTAAGCGCTCGATTGTCCGACTCCGTCAGGAATAATAATCCAACGGTAAAGCCGACAGCAATTACTAAGGTTCCAACAATAACTATTATTACAGCAATCAGGTAAGTTTTCTTTTCCGATGTGTTCATCATAATCCGTTTGCTTAATTCATTTATTAATTGCCTGCCTGTACATAAGAGATTCTGCTATATGAGAAGGTAAAATATTCTCGTTTTCAGAAAGATCTGCTATGGTTCTCGCTATTTTCAGAACCCGGCTTATTCCGCGCCCTGAAATATGAAGTTTCCCCGCCATTCTTGTCAAAAATTCTCTGCATTCTCCTGATAAATTAAAGTTCCTGCGAACGATTTTTTCAGGTAATTCAGCATTGCAGTTATATCCAAACTCACTCCATCGATTCTGTTGAATTGTCCTTGCTTTACAGACGCGTTTTCTGATATCTGCGCTTCTCTCCGCAATTCCGCCAAAAGACAGCAATTCTTCCGGAAGCAGTCTTGGAACTGATATTTGCAGGTCAATTCTGTCCAGCATAGGCCCTGACAGTTTGCGCTTATACCGTTCAACTTCCCGCGCAGAGCATATACACTCGCGCGCCGGGTCTCCTAAATGCCCGCACGCGCATGGGTTCGCAGCAAGAACTAACAATACCCGCGAGGGATACTCCACTGTCCCTGAAACACGGCTCACGAAGATTTTACCATCTTCAATGGGCTGGCGTAAACTCTCGGTAAGGTCGCGCCTGAATTCCGTAAACTCGTCCAAAAACAGAACTCCTCTTGAGGCAAGAGAAATCTCTCCGGGACGAAGGTTAGTCCCCCCGCCGCAAACAGAAACGGAGCTTGCCGTAAAATGAACCGTGCGGAACGGGCGCCTTCTTCCGTCATTCCAGTTCATTCCCAAAGTGCTGCGAATAAGCAACACTTCCGTCAATTCTTCGTCGCAAAGCGGAGGAAGTATGCTATTCAACGCTTTGGCAAGAAGAGTTTTTCCGCTGCCCGGGGAACCTACAAGCAAAACATTATGATGCCCGGCTGCAGCTATCTCAAGAGCGCGCCTTGCTGCCATCTGCCCTTTGATGTCTGCAAAATCAGGGCCTTCAGCAAATGAATCTTCATCCGGAAACGACGAAGAAATACGACTTGGTTCGGACTCACCCTGCAATACTTGCACAAGCTCCTGAAGAGAAGAGACGGAATAAGCGCACACGCCCCGGACAAGACCGACTTCATACGAATTTTCATGAGGTACGAAAAGAGGGATATTCAATTTCCTCGCCAAAATAGCAGCGGGAACAGCCCCTCTAACGAAGCGCAAGCGCCCGTCAAGCGCAAGTTCGCCCATATATAAAGCTGGTGCGAGAGAAGGCAATACTCCTTGAGCACAAAGCATTCCAAGCGCGATTGGCAGATCAAGAAGCGCTCCTTCTTTTGGAAGGTCTGCCGGAGCAAGGTTCACGGCAATCCTTCCTTTAAGAGGGTATCCCATTACTCTTAAGGCTGCCCTCACTCTTTCTCTGGATTCTTTGACCGATACATCAGGGAGCCCAACAATTGAAATTGAAAAAAGCCCTCCCGTTATCTCGACTTCAATCTCAACACGAAGCGCTTCAATCCCGCGCAGTGTAATTCCTCCTATGCTGCTCATACCGACGGTTGCCTTAACGTCATTATGCGCGGGCATTAATTCATTATTTAAAACAGATTCAAATTCTAATGTCTCATTACCTCCAAAGCCGACAATATTACGTATATGCTCAACCTTATAATCCGTATTGCCTTCATTTGCTGTAAGAGCAACTAAATCTATTCTCCAATTTCCCTCGTAACAGTGTTTTTGCACATAACATCTGCCTGCAAGTTCAAGTGAGTGTAATTTTTTCGGCCCTATAGAATCCTCTGCGCTTTGCATTGTCTCCCCCATTGAAAAATGAGAGCGCGTTCTAACTTCAACAAAAACAAGCTGTTCACCATTCATTGCTACTATATCTATTTCGCCGACGGAGAATGAAACGTTTCTTTCAAAAATTTCCCATCCGAGACCTTCAATGTATTGGGCGGCGTAATTCTCCCCCAATTGTCCTACTTCCAAGTTTTTGGCCACTTAAAATCGATCCTCACCCACGAACAAATTTATCTCTGTCAAGATTATACAAAAAACTCAAAACTTTCGCGACGGCGCGATACAAATTCTCCGGAACGGAATCTCCTATCTCAAGGGACAACAGAGCCGAAACAAGGGCAACGTCCTCAACTACAGGAACATCAACCTCCTTAGCCCTTTTAACAATTCTTCGCGCAAGAGAGTCATACCCCTTTGCCGTAACCTCCGGCACAGCGGACTTAACTTTATCATATTTAAGAGCAGCAGCTTTATCCCTCTTTTTTCTCGCCATGTTAGTAATTATATCAATTGATATGGATTATTCCAAATTATTAATTAAAGTTTAGGTAATCATTAATGTCTCGTATACTGTCATAAACTATACCCTCCCATTTAAAAACCGGATAGTCAAGAGTTCTGCCAAATAAACACCGCCCGCGATTTACTGCTTCATTATAGGCTAATAACCCATTATGTGCAAATTAGTACAAAAGAGAGCGCTTTTGTGCTAAGATTTTTCTCTAATCGTTCTGAAAAATGGGGAGGTATGTCATGCAAAAAAACATTTCCGTTTTAAAAATGGTGCTTTTAGGCGTAATTGTATTGCTCGCAGGATATTATTTCCTGTTCACAGACTCCAATTTGTCTTCAATGAGCGATTCGAATTTTTTTGAGCTTTGCAAAAAAGGCTCATTAAAGCAAATAAACAACGCTATAAGAGGAGGGGCAAACGTAAACGCGAAAAATAATGACGGATGGACTCCTCTTATGTTTGCAGCGCGCGACAACATAATATCGGAAGTGATAACCGCCCTTATTGAGGCAGGCGCGGATATCAATGCAAAGGATAAGGATGGAATGACGCCGCTTATGCGGGCAGCAGGCAATCCTAACCCGGAGAAAGTGATAATCGCCCTCGCCAAAGCGGGCGCGGATATCAATGAGCGAAATGAAAATGGATGGACTCCTCTTATGTTTGCAGCGTTGATTCACTCCAGCCCGGAAGCAGTAACAGCTCTTATCAACGTAGGCTCCGAAGTTAATGTAATGTCAAATGAAGGATATACACCACTCATGTTTGTGGCGGGAAGCATGAAATCCAATCCGCAAGTAGTGACAGCTCTTATAAAAGCGGGGGCTGACGTGAACGCAAAGACCAAGAATGGATTGACGCCGCTCATGTGTGCAGCAAGAAGCGCGAACTCCAATCCTGAAGTGATATCTACCCTTATCAGTGCTGGAACAGACGTCAATGCGAAGGATGAAGGAGGCAAGACACCGCTTATACATGCGTCAGAGCGAGCCTCCAATAAGGAAGTGATTTCAGCCCTGATAAAAGCAGGCGCCGAAGTCAACGCTATGGATATAAGAGGAAACTCGCCGCTTATATCAGCAGTGAGTTGGAATCTTAATCAGGAACAAGCTGAAGTGATAGCAGTTCTTATTAATGCAGGAGCGAACATTAATGCAAAGAATAATGAGGGACAGACGCCGCTTATATGCGCAGCTTGGATTAATCGCAATCCTGAAGTTATAACAACACTTCTGAATCATGGAGCGGAAGCGAAAGCGAAAGATTACTCAGGCAAAATGGCGATAGATTACGCAATGGAAAATAGCAATCTAAGAAATACTGACGCGCTCTTAAAATTGGAAAAATTAACGTCGATATATAGTAAAATGTGAAAAGCATTTTAAAAATATTTGTAAATTTAGGAGGATAAAAAAATGAAAAAAACAAAAGTTTTGGCGTTAGCATTGGTAGTCCTCATGTTAGTGGCGGGTTGCAGCAGCGCGGCAACAACCATCCGCGTCGGTCATGTGTTGGCGCCGACGCATCCATACCAGCTTGGACTTGAAAAGTTCAGCGAACTCGCAAGTGAAAAGACCAACGGCAACGTGAAAGTCGAAGTTTTCCACAGCTCGCAGCTCGGGAACGAAAGGGATCTTATTGAAGGTCTGCAGCTCGGAAGCGTAGAGATGTGCATCGTTTCCACGGCGCCCCTGTCCGGTTTCACCACACAATTTGGGGTATTTGATCTACCGTTTATTTTCAGTGAAACTAATAAAACCAGAGAAATTCTGGACGGCCCCATAGGTCAGGGAATTTTGGACTCTCTTAGCGCTCAGGGTATTGTTGGATTATGCTACTTTGAAAACGGATTCAGAAACATCACCAACAATGTGAGACCAATAACAAAGCCGGAGGATTTACAAGGACTAAAAATCAGGACTATGGAAAGCCCAATTCATATGGCAAGTTTCAGAGCAATGGGAACCAACCCTACCCCTATGGCGTTGGGCGAACTGTTCACAGCTTTGCAGCAAGGCACCGTGGACGGACAGGAAAACCCTTTGGCAATAATCAATACCTCAAAGTTTTATGAGGTCCAAAAATACCTTTCAATAACTGAACATTTCTACGCGCCGGCGCCTCTTCTGATAGGTAAGTCATTTTTTGACCGCCTTGACGCTGACGTACAGAAAGCCTTAAATGACGCCGCCATCGAAGCACGAGCTTATGAAAGAGGACTTCTGGACGATATGAACACAAAGCTCAGGGAAGAATTGCAGAAAGCCGGGATGGAGATAAATACCGTTGATAAACAGCTTTTTATTAATGCCGTTCAACCCGTTTACGCAGAATATGAGGGCGAAATAGGCAAAGAATTGATAAAACAAGTGCAGGATGCTCAAAAATAAAGGAAATAAAGAGAAAATGAATGCTGTAAAGAAGCTCCTGAACAACTTCGAAGAGTTTGTTGTCGTGCCGCTTGTGGCAGTGATGGCCACGGTGATAATAGTGCAAGTGTTTTGCAGGTATGTTCTGAAGGAATCCCTTTCGTGGTCTGAAGAACTTGCCCGTTATCTAATGGTATGGGTGACATTTGTGGGCGCCAGCATCGGAGTAAAAAGGGGAGCTCACGTTGGGGTCGAGATGCTGGTGGCGAACCTTCCAAAAAACGTTCAAGTCATTGTCAAGTATCTTGGGCTCATTATTTCAATAATATTTTGCGTCGTCGTGTTTGTCGCAAGTATAGGCTTAATACAAAGACTGATAATGAACAACCAAATATCCCCCGCCATGCGGATACCCATGTGGTGGGCGTATGCCGCTGTTCCGGCGGGGGCTTTTTTAATGACCGTAAGATTCATCCAGATACTATTAAAAACTAAGGCTTTAAATAAAGCTTTAAATACGGAAAAGAGGGACTGATTGTGGCTGCGGTACTCTTTGTAAGCTTTGCCATACTGCTGATACTAAATATACCCATCGCTATTGTACTTGGGCTTTCATCGGCCTTAGCCTTATTTCTGACCAGCGACATAACGCTGATGGTAGTAGCGCAACGAATGTTTACCGCCACGGATTCATTTCCATTGATGGCAATACCGTTTTTTACGTTAGCGGGGGCATTGATGGAAGGAGGCGGCATTTCGAGCCGACTCATCAATTTCGTCAACAAGCTGGTGGGATCCATATCAGGCGGGCTAGGCCTTGCATGTGTATTGACATGTATGTTTTTTGCGGCTATTTCCGGTTCCGGCGCCGCCACGGTGGCGGCCATAGGCTCCATAATGATACCTGCCATGATCAAAGCTGGTTATGACAAAGATTTCTCAGCCGCCATAGCGGCGTCCGCCGGTTCCATTGGCGTTATAATCCCTCCCAGCATACCGATGGTCACCTACGGCGTTGTTGGCGGGGTCTCCATAGGAAGCATATTTTTGGGAGGTTTCGGCGCGGGGATAGTTGTCGGGCTATCGCTGATGGCTGTAGTTTATGTCATTTCAAAGAAGCGGGGATACGGGGGATCAGAGGAGAAGTTTTCCGCAAAAGCTGTGTTGAAAGCCGGCGCTGATGCATTTTGGGCGCTCTTGATGCCGATAATCATTCTGGGCGGCATATATGGAGGAGTATTTACCCCCACGGAAGCCGCGGCGGTAGCGGTAGCATATGGCTTTATAATAGGCGTTTTCGTATATAAAGACTTGAAACTGAGGGATCTGCCCCGGGTTTTCATAAACACTGCAGTAAGCACAGCCGTTGTAATGTTTATTGTATCAACAGCAACGCTATTCGGGTGGCTGCTGACCAGAGAGCGTATTCCCGACGCCATTGCAAACGCCATATTAAGCGCGTCTCAGAACAAGTATATGGTGCTGCTGATGATAAACGCCTTGCTCTTAGTCGTGGGATGTTTAATGGAGACCATTTCAGCCATACTGATAATGGCGCCGATTTTCCTGCCGCTGCTAACCAAACTCGGCGTGGATCCTATACTGTTTGGCGTAATCATGGTGGTTAATCTGGCAATAGGCATGTTCACACCACCCGTGGGGGTAAACCTGTTCGTGACCTGCAGCATATGCGACACTTCGCTGGAAAAGCTTTCAAAAGCGCTCGTGCCATTTATAATAGCTATGGTGATAGCTCTGCTCGCGATAACATATATACCCGCGATTAGCATGTTTTTACCGAATCTGTTGATGGGAAAATAGAAAAGCAGTGTTCAATGTTCCATAAGACTATTGAGGAATTCATTCATCGCCTTCACTTGGCGGAAGGCGATAATCTGTTGCAAGTGGTTTTGTTCGGTTCCGTGGCACGAGGGGATGACTGCGATGATTCCGACATTGATATTTTTATTCTTCTTAAGAACTATGGATGATACAGGAATAGAAAAAGTTACGATCAAAGAGAGAATTCTTGGCATAGCGTCCGAAGTCGAGGAACTGAACGACCACAGGGTATATCTCTCCGCTCATTCGTTCTGAGGGAACGTACCTGAAAAACAGGAGAAGCTCTCTTATTTATTATGATATCGCAAACGAAGGGGTACTGCTTTATGACAAAGATAAGTTACAGAATGTGCTACCAGTCGCGACGCGCATATAATACTCTGTCAACCTCAACTGTTTTATAAGCATCGTTCACGATAAAAAATACAATGTAATTTTTGATGTTCAGTTTTCGATAACCTAAAGCGAAAAGCCGGTCGTCGGATACTAAAGCGTGAATTTTAGGCATATCTGATAAAGAAAAAATAGCACACTCAATAGCATCCAATGTTTTGACAGCCGTTTCAGGAGATGCAAGCTCTTGTGCGACATAACGCAATATATCGCGCAAATCTTCTAAAGCTGAGGGAGCAATTATGACCTTATAATTCACCTTTGCCCAACTCTTTTCTAATCGTTCGCATCGCCTCATCAAAAGGGATACCTAAGCCGGATATTATTTCAGCCCGCCCCTTTGCAAGAAGACTGTAAAGCTCGTTTTTCCCGTTCAGCCGCTCATACGTTGCAATGCTCATTACTGCTAAATCTCCTTGTCCGTTTTTTGTGATAAAAACAGGCTCCGCGTTTTCATGACAGAATGTTGAGATTTCGTTGTAGTTATTCCTAAGGTCGGTGCTGGACTTAATGATAGGCATATTCATATCCTCCATTCATAATAAAGAAATTCTATTTATATTATAACCGAATTTCTTTATTATTAACAGAGGAATACGGAGCGTCGTGAAAACCGCCAAGTTTATCAAAAGCTTTGTCGTAAATTGTGTGCACTGCTTATCTAAAATATTTTGCCATGGGATGCTTTCTTTGTGCAGCAAGCACAGATTCGAGCAGTTTTTCACGTACTGAGATGAGAGGGGGCATTCCTTCTGGAAGAGGGTCTTTCGCCACAATGGTGTTTCTTATTCTCAAAACTCCATTATCGACTTCTATATCATAAGGCGCGAGCTCCATTTGAAGCGACGAGTCTATGACTTTTTTTACACTTTCAATTACTTCAATGACACCTTCATTGTATGGACCATACAAAACTTCAACGTCATCCACCTTAAGAATCACATTTCCGTCGCTGCGCGTTATTCTTGAACGCAAAGATAGAAGAGCTTCCTTGCGCTTCAACGGAATTAAATTATCACGAAGGTATTTAGCCAGATACTCTACTCTTTTCCGCGTCTCCGGATGGCTCATATATATGCCGTAGTTATAAATAGGCGTCTTTATTTCCTCCGCCATAAACGTTTCCATTGTAGTGACAATTGCGGAAGGTGAATACCCCGCTTCTATGAGCATTTTTACGCCTTTAACATCCGCTTCCTGTTCATACTCAATGCTATAAGAATTCATTACTGCGACTTGAGCCAGCTGCGCGACAATTGCGGGAGCAGCCGCGCCTCCGGTTGCCACTATTAAAATAAGGCTCGCTAGCGAAAGCTTTGTGTTGCGCGCAGATTGCTTCATTCCATGGCGCTCAATTATATGAGCGATTTCATGAGACATTATCGCTGCTATCTCAGAGTCGGATCTAAGTTTATTGATAAGCCCCGTAAAAAAATATATGTAACCTCCAGGCAGGCAAAACGCATTGAGCTCCTCCCGCCGGATAATTTTGACCTCCCATGGGTACTTAACGTCAAGCATATCCGTGAGGCGGCCTAAGATTGAGGACAATCTCACAACCTGCGCCGGGTCGGAGACTAATTCAAATTCCTTATCAATCTTTTCCGCTACCTTGCGCCCCGTAGCCGCTTCCCTATCAATCTCCTTCTGAGATATACCCTCCGCAAAGGCAAATCCACAGTTTACGAACGTAAATAAAAGAAACAACAGAAGGGGTATAATAACACCCCTTCCGATAAGCGAACGTATGAATGTGAATGTATAACCTGCATAAATCGCACCTTCCGGTTGCCGACCAGCCTGTTTACGAGACGCGGTAATCAGGCTATTTTCGCTCAAGTCAACCGTATCAATGACCGTATAGAGGCGAGCCTCCTGCTCTTGCGTACCCCTTACATGCATCCCTTCCTTTTGATACTTGAGATATCCGGCCCCGCAATCTCTTAACATACTCATTCAAAACCTCCTGCGAATCGTCTTCTATTTTAATTAATTTTTCAATAAGAGTTTTTCTTTGTTCAATTAATAATTCAAGTTTAACAGAAAAAGCACTCTTTTGAGACGACTCAGCCGGAAACATTTGAAATAAAAGGTTCACAAAATCCGGATTATTACAACCATCTTCAATTTCAAGGGATAAGCCTATCTTATTCCATTCTTCCAAGATTACGCCATATCGGGAAATCATTGCTTGTTTTTCTTGCAGAATGGATATGAGCTCCTCCATATTTTCAGATTTTATATGATCGGCAGACCGCAAGATCAATTTTTCGAGAGAACGAAAAAACTCCAATTCAGAAGAAGCTAAATCCAAAATTGCAATTTCATCAACCTGCAAAATTTACCTCTTTTCGTTCCGGAGGAACAGCGGATTTCATGGAAGGCTGAACTACATTCGAGAGCGCCGCCTTGCTTTCGGCGGAAGAAACTACACGGCTGCGCATGTCCGTAGCATCATCAGGGTTTTCCGCCCTATACTCCTCAAGCAGTTTTAAAAGCGCCTCCTCCCAAGTCTGGCGAAGATCCTTGAGCATGTTAGTTACTATTGAAACCTTTTCAACATCTTTATCGATATTCGCTTGAACTAAGTAGCGATGCATAAAGTCATAAAGTTTCATTAAATTTTCAGCAATATCTCCTCCGCGTTCAACGTTTAGCGTAACCATGAGTTCCCGTATGACGCTCTGAGCGCGAACAAGTTCTCTATTTGATAGTTCGTAATCTTTTTCTTCAAGAGCCCCTTCAGCTATCTGGCATGAACGAATACCAATATCATAGGTTATGAGGAGCAGCTGTTCTTTAGTAGCTGTTGAAATTTGAGTTGCCTGATAATTTTCCTGTGCACCATGATGTATTTTGTTCTCAACGATGTTCTCCATTATTTTTTTCCTCCTAATTTTCAGTGACTCCTATACACTTCACTGTAATTTTCGGCAGATTCAGAGGAAAACTAAAGCTGAATTTATTTTCGGAAAAAGAAAAATTGTTTTTTCGCTCAACTGCGATTTGGAATAATCTTACCGCGCAATTCGCTGATATACGCAGAAGCGCTCATTGCAGCAATCGCTCCGTCAGCTGCGGCTGTCACAACCTGACGCAGATGTTTTTCACATACATCTCCCGCCGCGAATATACCCTTTATTGAGGTCTCCATATCGGCGTTGGTCTTTATCCATCCGCCATTAGCCGTCTCGAACAGGCCTTTCACGCATTCGTCGTGCGGCGATTGTCCTACAAACATAAATACGCCGCTTACCTTAAGATTTGATATTTCTCCGCTCTTAACATTCTTTATGACGAGGTTTTCTACCATCCCGTCCCCTTCGATTTTTTCAACGACAGAATCCATTACGAATTCTATCTTGGGGTTTGCGATAGCGCGTTCAACAGCCGCCCGATCCGCTCTGAATTCGTCCCGGCGGTGAATTATATATACTTTGGAAGCAAATTTAGTTAGATAGTCCCCTTCCTCAACTGCCGTATTTCCACCTCCGACTACCGCAACGACTTCATCCTCAAAGAACGCCGCGTCGCATACAGCGCAGAAGCTAACGCCCTGCCCTATGTGCTCGGCTTCCCCCTCGCAGCCAAGTCGGCGGAAGAAAGCTCCGGTTGCTATAATGACTGTCTCAGCTTCAATCTCTCCTTTATCAGTGATTATTATCTTTTTGTCATCCCTAAGCTCCACTTTTTCTACATTTGCTGTACGGATTTCGGTTTTGAATTTGAGGGCATGTTCACGGAACATGTTGGCCAATTCCGGGCCTGTAGCATGTTGGACTCCCGGCCAGTTTTCAATTTCTTCCGTTGTATTTATCTGCCCGCCGGTCGCTCCTTTTTCTAAAAGTAAGACATCAAGTCCGGCGCGTCGTCCGTAAATGGCGGCCGTCAAGCCTGCAGGGCCTGCTCCGATAATTACAAGTTCTCTCTTTTCCATGATAATATCCTCCTCAATATTCTGTAATATTAACCTTTAAATTATACCTGATAACGCATAAAACTTATCCGTTTTCATCCCGCAAAACAAGCGATGCTATCCTCTCAATGCCCTGAAAATCTTTACGTATATAATTCAACTTAAGCTTATCGAACGAATTATTCCTGAAGTAATCGGCCTGTCCTTCCCCAATTTCAAGTAATAATCTCCCTCCAGCGCGAAGTTTCGTCGGCGCATACCTAACGAGCTTCCTATAATAATCAAGCCCGTCCGAGCCTCCGTCAAGGGCAACGAAAGGCTCGCGCTGCACTTCGGGCATAAGGCTCTGTATTTTATCGGTCTCAATATAAGGAGGATTACTTATTATTAAATCAGTCTGCCACACAGGTATATCATCGGGAGAGCGGGAATGCCATAAAACACAACGGTCAATAACTCCGAGGCGTCTTAAATTTTCATAAGCCTTTATTATCGAAAGAGGGTTCACTTCAGCAGCCACGCCATGAGCACCCGGACGCTCGCTGAGCAGAGTGGCGGCTATGCATCCACTGCCCGTCCCCCAGTCCAAGAATGAATCGAAATCCTCTTCAAGAGCCGCTTCGACCAGCAGCTCAGTTTCAGGGCGGGGACACAATACCCCCTCGCCAACCGAAAACTCCCTTCCCCAGAACCACGCCGCACCCAATATATATTGAAGCGGTTCCCTTTTCATTCTCCTTTCGACCAATTCAAAGATTTTCATACAATTCGGCGTTTCGACATTTCTTTCCGGATGCGCCATAATCTCAATTTCGGACAATCCCGAAAACTTGAACATAAGTATTTTTGCCTCATACTCAGCATTCACTATTCCCGAAGAGCGCAGTTTCTCTTTCACATTGATTATCAGGTCTTTTACAATCAATTAGATTAGCCATTCCTTTTGTTATTTGTCTTTTATGGAAATTTTCTTGCGTATATTTTATGCTTTTTTCACAAAAAAATTCATTTTTTTGTTTTTTTTGGTATAATAACGCATTGTTGACGCGCGGAGATGTGGCCGAGTGGTCGAAGGCGGGCGCTTGGAGAGCGTCTGAGCCGTGAGGCTCCTAGAGTTCGAATCTCTACATCTCCGCCAGATGAATATCAAAGCAAGCTTGAACAAAATCAAGTAGGAGGGCGGTCATTAATTGGCCGCCCGACCTCTCACACCACCGTACGTACCGTTCGGTATACGGCGGTTCAATGCCTTAAGTGCAGTGCCTCGTATCTTTTGAATATGTCATCATATCCAGAAGATGCGAGGTATTTGTTTGTAAGTGATGTTGCAAGAATCCAACTACCGGCAATACGCCAGTATCCTTTACGAGAGTTCGCCCACTCCCAAGCCATATTATCGGGAATCCCAAGGCACTACCGGTCACCTTGCAATAAAAAAAGCAAAAGATAATCGAAGCAAAGAGGGCAAAAATAATAGAATAGAGTATTATTTTGATATAAATAGATGTAAGTCATGCCATATGAAAGAAGGCTGCTACAAAGATGGGGCAAAGATAAAAACATATAGTATAGCGATTTTATCCGAAGCGCACAAAGAACAAAAAGAGTTTCAAGAAAGTGAATACTTTAAGGAACGTGCACGCGAACGATATAAAATTGAGGCAAAGAATGCCGAACTAAAGCAAGCCCATGGATTAGATAAGGCTGATTCGAGGGGATTAGTTGCTATGCGATTACAAAGCTATATTACTGCTATTGTGGCTAATATTAAGAGAATTGTTAAGTTAAATGAAAGGGTTACAGCATAATTAACCCTTTCTTTTTTGTATAACTGAAATTCAGGTTCCCTTCATAATCTCTAAAATTTACAGGGGACTTTTACAAACAAAATACCCCGCTTTTTCAGTGCCCTCCCTTCAGCTAACAGTTCCTACTGCCAAGCCTGTAGCGGACTCTCACCGCCGAGTTATCACCCATGCCGGGCACACTAAGAAAACCCGCTAAAATGGCGGGTTTTTGCAATTATAAACCTCCATTGAAATATAGCCAAATATGATACAATCCATGCAAAAATGGTACACATAGCGGGCACAAGAAAAATAGAAATTATTTGCGTACCGCAAGCATAAAGTTCTAATACTAAAGCATTTGCTTCTAAAAATTTGTGTACCGCTAAAGGAGGGTTCGAGCGTTAAACTGAATGATTGACAAGTGGCGGCGCTCAAGCCTGAAGAAAAGCGTAGAATGATTTGCGTTGACGATGGTCTTGGCCTTTACGTCGAAGTTATGGCTTCGGGGAATAAGTTTTGGCGAATGCGCTATAGAAAAGGGAAAAAGAAGAAAAGTTGACGCTTGGGGAATACCCTATTATCAGCTTGGTCGATGCGCGGGAAATGTGTACCGACGTTAGGCGCAAATTAACATTAAACAGCGGTGCACAAGCGAGAGAAATATTGAACCCTCCTGTAACTGCTACGTTTGGAGAATTGGCCGAGCATTGGTACACAAAAAACGCCGCCTCATGGTCTAAAACTCACGCCACTGATGTACGGCATAAATTAGACGCCTACCTTATGCCTCAGCTTGAAGGCAAGTCTATAACGTCCATTACAGTTCAAGACGTAATAGCAAATCCATTTGATAAATAGTAGATTTTCGTTTTTGGATTAAGATGTTCCAACATTTGATCCTCATACGAAACATCGTTAAGCGATAGGTTCAGAACAATTATCCTAAACGTTATACCGATGACCTTTTTTTATCGTCGAGATATTATACCCTGCTTAAAAAAGCATATCGACGTGAGCTATTCCATGATTTATATCAATGAATACGCCATTTTGGCTTGTTTTGCTTGTTTCCCTATTTGGCAAAATGTTAATGAAGGTGTTAATATTTCAATGCAGAAAATATTTACAACGTGATGATTTGGATGGTGAAAAATGGAGTTGATGAACCCTGGACAGGCGCTGTTTGATGAAATATCTGCTTTGATTGAACAAAGCAAACGTGCTATATATACACAGGTCAATAGCACAACTGTCATGTTGTTTTGGAGAATCGGACAACGTATCAGCAATGAAATATTGAAAAATAAGCGCGCTGATTACGGTAAACAGATTGTCGTTACTCTGTCACGACAATTAACTGAAAAGTATGGACGGAGCTTTGAAGAAAAAAATTTACGACGGATGCTTCAATTTACCGATCAATTTGTTGACGAGGAAATTGTCGTTTCACTATCACGACAATTAAGTTGGTCGCATTTTCTCGCGCTGATTCCGTTGAAGTCCATTGAGGCGAAAATGTTTTATGCCAGAGAATCAATTATTGGCGGCCTTGGTGTGAGAGAGTTACGAAAATTCATATCCCGAAAAGCGTTTGAACGAAAAGAAATCGCTGACACGCAGATCACCACCGCGTCATCAATTCCAGCCGGGGCGTTCAAAGACCCGTACTTGTTTGACATGCTTGGGTTAAAAGATGAGTTCCTCGAAGCCGATTTGGAAAAAGCAATCTTACGGGAATTGGAGAAATTCATCCTCGAATTTGGCAAAGGATTCGCTTTTGTTGATCGCCAGAAGCGTATGATTATTGACGGAGACGACTATCATCTGGATTTGCTTTTTTATAACCGATTTTTAAAGCGCTTAGTTGCGATTGAGTTGAAGCAGGGGAAATTTAAAGCCGAATACAATGGACAGATGAAACTTTACTTAGGGTGGCTCGACAAATATGAGCGGCAGGAAGGCGAAAATGCTCCCGTCGGCCTTATTCTCTGCGCTGAGAGCAGTCGAGAGCAAATAGAGTTTTTGAAGTTGGACAGAGACGGGATTATGGTCGCGGAATACTGGACGGCACTACCACCGAAAAAAGAATTTGAGGCAAAAATTCACGCTCTTTTGCTTGAAGAGCGTGAACGCTTGGAACGCAGGAAGCTATTTTTGCCGGACATGAAAAATAGTTTGACATACTCCCACGACTAAAGCCGAAGGAGTATGTTGATAATGTGTATTTCACTCCAGAGTATCCTGCCAAATGTTATTATATGAGGGTATTAAACTCCAGATTCTTCCAGTTTTTTGAGCGCGTTGGAGCCTTTTAGATGTTTATTTCCGGCGGCGTATTCTATTGCATTTTTGTTGCTGACCTGTTCTGCTGACCTTCTTCGCGCGCAGGAATGAATCGACTGTAAAAAAGATTATACTTATCCAGATGAGGGTAAATGACAAGAGCCGTACATTCGATACGGGCTCGTGATACACCAGCGTGCCGGTAATGAACATCAGGATGGGAGAAGTATACTGAATGAGCCCAACGGTGGTCATGGCGCTTCTTTTCACGCCCCATGCGAACATTATGAGCGGCATTGAAGTCGCTATCCCCGTTCCAATCAGCAGAACAGTAGTCCACAAGTCATACGGGAAGTGCGCGGCTCCCGAGGATTGGCGCCATATTAGCCATAAGAGAGCAAATGGCGTTATTAACAACGTTTCAACTGTAAAAGCGACAGTGGATTCTATAGCCGAGAGCTTCTTGAAAAGACCGTAAATTCCAAATAATAGTGCAAGGCCGAGCGAGACAAAAGGAAAATGCCCGAGCTCAACTACCTCGGCGCATACGCCAACCGTTGCGACTCCAATTGACAACCACTGAATCATACTAAGACGTTCCTTAAAAACCATTGTGCCCAGCAATATACTAATCAAGGGGTTTATGAAATAACCGAGGCTGCTTTCAAGTATTTTGCCGCTGTTGACTGCCCAGATATAAAGGCCCCAGTTACCCGTAACGACCACGCTTGAAACCATAAGAGTCACGAGCTCGCGACGGTTTCGAAACAGAGAAACAAAGTCCCGTGTCTTTCGGGCTGCGGCCACTAGAATAAACGAAAACACACACGACCATACAATCCTGTGTGCAAGAATCTCCGAAGAGTTTATAGACGCTAGAGCCTTCCAGTAAACAGGCAGAATTCCCCAAAGAACATACGTTAAAAATATTACAATGGCGCCGCGAGCGCTTTCTTTCATGCTATCACATCCTCGTATGCAATTTGAAAGACAGTCGAAATTTTCGCTGCTGACACGCCTTCTTCTGCAATTATCTCATGCCCGAAGCTCAGCGGGCTGTCGCAAATTTTTTTTGTCCTTATCGTTACGCGTTCCCTCTTGACCGAGGATAGATACTCCGCGTCCAGCCTCACGGGGAAGAACCTGTTTATTACCTCTTCGGGGATGCTTTCCAACGCCCAATCAAAATAGGCGGTGTGGTTAGCGTGACCGTTCAGGTCGAGTTCCCTCCTGCGGACTTGGAGCGTGCTCTCGTAATCAAAGCTGTCCCCAATCGGCGTGATTTCATCCGTTACCGGTCTACCGGTCGGCTCCGCATTCGCGAAATACGCGTCCGGCAGAACGCGGTCAAGCCGAATTGGGCGGCCCCTTTTCAGATCCACAATTATCCACGCCGACCATGCGTCGATAACCACATCTCCCGACGGGGATCTGCCCTCGAACACGCGGACGGAAAACAGATTTCGCTGCGGTTCGTACCATGTCCTTATATTCAGGTCACACCTGACGAGGGAACTCTTGATATTGACACGGTAACGCCTGAGTACCCACGTTAAGTCGTCCTTTAATAAATCAGCAACGCCGACGCGCGCAGAATTTGCATGAATCGCCGCCGCTTCCTGCAGAAATTGAAGCAGAGTATCCGGCTTAACCTGCTCATCCGCGCCGAGGCCATAATATGGAACGCTGAAAGTACACTCGAATTTCATCTTTAGGATTATTCGTAAGTGCTTAACTTAGTTTTTCAAGCAGCCAGACGATGTTTTCTCCTAATCGCTTCATCGTCCTCATGCCCTCATTGTCGTTTTGAAATTCGCCCATGTCGCGCGACAGGCTCATGTTCCAATAGCTGCTGCCCGGTACGATCATGTCGTTTATTAAGAAAAAGTGATTGATGGAATCCAGTACATGAATGCTGCCGGCACGGCGTACGGCGCAGACGCCGGCGCCTATCTTGCGCGAAAAGCGCATACCGTCGAAGCGGGAAATGAAACCTGTACGGTCGATAACTGCTTTTAATTCCGGGGTGAGGTCGGAGAAATAGGTTGGCGAGCCCAACAGGATAGCATCGGCCTTCATCATCTTTGGGTACAACTCGTTTATCCAGTCGTCAGTGGCGCAGCGGCCAATGTGGCTTCCGCAGCCTCCGCAAGACTTACAGCCGTTCACCGTCCTGCCGCCTGCCTGATACAGTTCGGTTTGATGCCCGGCTTGAGCGCAAATATTAAGCGCCATTTGCAGCATATGCGCTGTGTTGCCATCCACTCGCGGGCTTCCGTTGACAGCTAAAATCGTGCTCATTAGGATTGCGCCGCCTTTTTAAATTCGAGAACTGTTTGCATGACAAAATCTGCCTCCTAAATAATATATTTTTCGAGTGATTTAAACAAAAGTCCGTTATCATCGTTCTGTTAATGATACCAAAAACAAAAAATTCTGAAAAGCAGCGTTCTTTGTCACATCCTACTTGAAAAGTGAAAAAAAGTACATAATGCCTTTTGTTTTTTCTCAAAATCGAACAGACTTAAACTCATTTGAACAAACTAATCTGTTCAGGCTTCTGTTTATCGCTTGTTTGGAGCAACGCGAACCGTAAATCGGTCAGGGCTTCCATTATCGCGTCCGGCGATTCCCGGAGCCATGCGCCAATAAGTGATTTAGGGATGATAACCGGCATACGGTCGTGAATTTCAGTAACCGCCCCTGCGGCAGCGCGGGTCAGAATGGCAAACCGCCCGTCGGCGGAGTGTATCCCCGCCATGTACATCGCTTTCCCGCTTGAAAGCGTTATCTTATACTTAGCTTTATTTTTCTTATCAAGCGCCCTCCATTCGAAGTAGCCGGACGCGGGTATAATGCATCGTCTCTCTGCCATCGCCTCGCCGAACGTCCTTGAAGCAGCGGCGGTTTCGCTTCGCGCGTTGATATGCGGAGGGCGGTTATGGCCCGGAAATCCCCACGTCATAAAGCGCACTTCGTTATTTCCTGTAATTACAGGAGCACTGCTGCCGGGGAATACCTCTCCGTTACTTGAAGTGAATGAAAACCGCCCGGAATGTCCAATGACGCTCTTTTCAGCCGCTGTAACTATCTCGCGCAGCTCTTCTTCGTTTATCTCGACCAGATATCTTCCGCACATCTTATATCAGTCTGACGAGTGATCATAGCTAATATTGTTCCTCTTCATAGCAACCCTCAATATCATTCTTCAAAAAGTCCCCGTTAGCAATATACGGCGCTTCAATGCGATAGCCTTTATGCTTCAGCACGCGAAATTTGAAATCCAAAAGAGCGGCGGGGATATAGAGTTCGCGCGCCACGTCAAAGAAAGACTTGTTATCGTCGTTGAGCAGTTCCAGAAGCTCGTCGTCGGCAATCAATAGCTCTGCGGCAAAGACATTCGCCTCATATTCGGCAGGTCTAATCATATCAAAAAGCTCTATTTCCTGAAAGCCTTTCAACATCGCAATTTCCTTATGCAAGCGGTCATGCCCGAGCTCATGCGCCGCAAGAATGCTCCTGATGTTTTCGGGCACGCGCCAATTTAATACAATGTTCCGTATCCGGGACTGATAAAAGTAGTACGCCTTGATGCCTGCGCCCAAATCTTTCAGCCTGACCCGGACGCCAAGCGCGCGGCACAGCTCATAAGGATCCCGTGTTTTATATTTTTGGCGGAGTTTATCAACCGCCCTTGATATATGGTCAATGGACGACACAGGCGTCACCTCGCTTACGACATAGCTTCAAGGCAATATATTGCTTTTACGGCGGCGCTTGCCCGAAAACTTTTCCCGCGCCTCAGCTTTTGACTCCAGATAGACTTCCATGAGGCTTTGAAAGAAAACGTCCTTTGCCTCATTGTCCAGTTCGCCGCCGGCAAATAGCGCCGCTGCCCGCGACACAACTTCGCGCGCTTCCCGGGCGCCCTTGTAGCCAAAACCACTTTTTGCGCCGACGAAAAACAACTCCTGATCAATATTTGCGCGTTTATCGGTTTCACTCTCGTCAAGCAGATAGCTCACAGTGACGTCCAAAGCCCCCGCAAGTTTTTTCAGCACAGTTGATTTAGGGAAAGTACCCGTTTGCTCGTAACTGTAAATTGAGCGTTCCGTTACTCCAGCCTTTTCCGCCAGTTCAATCTGCGACAGGTTCAGCGCAAGCCGCGCGCTTTTGATCTTTTCGCCGAATGTCATGATCACCCCTCCAGAATATAACTTCCGATTACGTATTGACATACTTCCGATTTTGGGTTATATTACCCTCGCACAAATTCGGAAGTGTGCTTCTGGAATAATTATATATAAGAAGTGTTATTCTGTCAATGCAGCAGAAACAGGGGCGAGAAAAACAGTGTGGAGTTAAATGTCATTAAGTTAAGCAAAAAAGACATAAGCGGCTTAATTTTCACGTCATTGCGAGCTGCCTTTAGCCGCGATTGCCGCAAAAGGACGCGGGCGTGAAGAGCGGCTTTGCCGAGGCGCAATGACGATAGAAGCAAAGGCAAAAGAACACTGGATTACCATGAAACTATAGTACCAAAGTACCAAAAACCACTGGATTGCCGCGCTGCAAAAAGACGCAGCTCGCAAAGACGTGGATTAGGCAAGTTTCGTTCACTGTGGCGAGTTTAACTCGTGACCATTGCTTCGTCGCAAAAAGACGCTCCTCGCAAAGACGTATGGGCGCGGCAATCCAGTGATTTTTGGCACTGATATTTCATGGTAAAGACAAAAGGCTTCAAGTTGCCAAAGGTAGTTTTGTAGGGGCGGTATTGATGAAGAAACTAAGCGACTCGCACAACTCGCAAGCTCGTTGGCTCCCTGCTTATTTGCCGCCAGTACTAGTAGCTTTGAGCTGCTGAAATTCAGACCGTATTGACCGCGCTCCCGCTTACGCGCGCGGTGTTTGATGAAAGTGAGGTGAACGTCGAGTTCGTTTACTCGACAAGCAAATGACTTGCCGTACAATTCTTCACGCGGATATGAATAACTGTTATGCGAGCATTGAGATGCTGCATCACCCGAAGCTGCGCGGGCGCCCGGTTGCTGTTGGCGGCAGCGTCGAGGAGAGGCATGGGATTATTTTGGCGCGTAACTATGAAGCCCGCCCTTACGGCGTAAAAGTCGGGCAGGCGTTATGGGAGGCGCGGCAGAAATGCCCCGACCTTATCATTGTACCGCCCGATTACGACAAGTACCTTCGCTTCTCCCGCATGTTCCGCTCAATCCTGCACGACTATTCCCCGCAGGTCGAGCCGTTCGGGCTGGATGAATCGTGGGTAGACGTGACAGGGAGCCTGAACCTCTTCGGGAACGGCAAAGCGATTGCCGACGAGATACGGGAGCGCGTCAAATTTGAGCTTGGCATAACCGTATCCGTCGGAGTGAGCTACAACAAGATTTTCGCAAAGCTCGGCTCTGACATAAAAAAACCGGACGCAACAACCGTTATCGCGGAGGACAACTTCCGCGAAGTTATCTGGCCGCTTCCCGCCGCCGAACTCCTCGGCGTTGGCAGGGCTACGCAGGTCAAGCTGTCAAAGTACAGAATCAAAACTATCGGGGACATCGCGACATGCGACGTCGCTCTCTTAAAGAGATGGTTCGGCAAGTGGGGGATATTCCTGCACACGTTCGCTAACGGACTGGACGAGTCGCCCGTTGCCGAAGCCGGAGAGGAGAATGTCGTAAAGTCCGTAGGAAACAGCACCACTTGCCCGCGCGATCTTGAAAACGACATGGACGCGCATATCGTCTTTCAGAACCTTGCGGAAAGCGTCGCCGAACGAATGAGGGATCTCGGATTGCAGGCAAGGACCGTCGAAATATCTTTGCGAAATAATGAACTGTTCCGGTTTACCCGGCAAACGACGCTCCCCCGCCCGACTCACATCTCGGGCGAACTATGCTCCGCCGCTATGAGGCTCCTGCGGGAAAATCATAAATGGGAGAAGCCTCTGCGCAGTATCGGCATACGAGGGACAAACCTTGTCCCAATCGGATCTACATGGCAGCTTTCCATTTTTGAAGATGAGGCGAAACGGGAACGCGCGGAGAAGCTTGAATATGCCATTGACGATATTCGGCGCCGGTTCGGGCATTTCGCGATAGAACGCGCGTTCATGCGAAGCGACCCAAAACTTGGAAAGCTTAACGCCAAGGACGAGAATGTCATACACCCCATAGGGTATCTTTAAAATATGTTATGTTGTTTCAGGAGGTTTCAACTTGATATCAAAAATCGAAATTTACGCGCGACCTGAAAGCAAATTGGTATAACGCTATGGTTAATATCATCGACTACAAACCCTACATGGACAACGACTGCAAGCTCTACGTCGATGTTAATGAGAACAGGCTGAAGGACGGACGGATCGTGCCGCTGTCCTTCGTATGGGAGGACGGCTGCCGCTACAAAATAGACAAGGTGCTCGACGCGCGTCCTGCCGCATCGCTCAAAGCCGGCGGCGCAGGGCTGCGCTACACCGTAAGGGTCGGAAGCCGCGAGGCATATCTTTTCCTGGAAGAAGATAAAATCGGCGCCAGGTGGTTTATGGAAAAAGCAATTCCGAATTCCTAATTCCGAATTGCTTCCAAATCCACCCACGCGGCGGGGCGGCTCCAGGCGAATATCCCGCGTTCATACGCCGGATTTGTGCAGTAATCTCCGCTCGGGCTTATTGCCTCCACATCCGCTCCGTCGAAAGGAGTGCGCATGTGCCATTTTATACCATTGTACGCCCGCATGTCCGCATCGGGCATATATTTGAATACTTCCTCGCTTGAAAGCAAAAAAACGGAATCTCCCGTAGCCGACGCAGCGACATTTATGGCAGCGGCCTCCTCAGCGGTGAAGTTGGTTTCATTCAGGAAACCTCCGGCATTTGCGCTGTTCATATAGGCGCGAAGCGAAGAATTCGCCCATGTGCTGCTCCCGCTATTGTCAAAATACATCTCGAACAACGCTCCCGCTAACAGTAGCGCCTTGCTGTTCACGATGTCCAGTACGTCCCACTCTATAGGCTCTCCGTTATATTTGCCGAACTTTACTTTGCCCGGCAGAGCAGCCGCGTCAGGCGTCAGAGTTACCGCAGGAGCTGCCGGAACGATGATGTCCTCTGACTTTGTCTCGAACCCTGGTTTAGATACAGCGACAGTATAAGCGCCTGGCGCAACATTTGCAAAACGCGCAATACCAACGGAATTTGAGTAACTCTCCTTGCTTTGCGATGTTAAAGAAGGCGCCAAAATAGCTTTCGCGCCGCCAATAGGGTTGCTTCCGTCATCCGTTTTAACGCTTAATCCGTAAGAAACGGGCAAATCAGCAAAAACAGAAGAAGGCGAAAGGCTTATTTTCAAAGCAGGGCGAACTCCATTTCTGCTACTGACGTAAAGACCATTTTGGGCGACGCTGCCAATAACAATTACAATAGCTGCAATGTCTTTTTTGAAGCCCGGTGACCGCAGCCACCATACTTTATTATCTGCTACGCGATCGGCGTCGCTTGCAAAATAGCTTACATTATTGGCTTCCTCCGCGCTTAACAAAAATATTTTTGACGTACCGCTTACAGGGCCTCCCGACCATTTACGGGGAGCATTACCGGGGCTGTAAGTCGTGTCGAGTATATCCGCCTGATATTCAACAAGCCCTGCCATGAATCCTTTTTCTCCGTCATTCAGCCATTTTTTAATCTTGCTGTTGGGAAAACTGTTTGACGAGCCAAATTCAAACGCTTCCATTTCGCCGACGTTGCTCCGCAGTAAATCGTCCAGCAGCAAGAAAGCCGTTTTAACGCCGCTGAAATCCGAATCGCTGTCCTTTACCTCCAGTACCCGCCACACCAACGGATGACCATTGCAGCTGCCAAAGGTCAAATAGCGCGGATCCTCCGTCCATGCGCCCATAGCCATATCGCCCGCTTTGTCCACCGCTTGCGCAACCAATGGCGCGATGGCAAGATACAACGCAATCACGGTAAAAAATAGTAATCTCTTCAATACGTTTCACTCCTAAATAATAGTGTGAAGAGCGAAGAAAGTTAGGAGTGAGGAGTGAAAAATCAAAAATTTGCTTTTTCTTTTTTTAAACTCCTAACTCCTAACTCCTCACTCCTCACTGCTTTTGTACTATTTCTTTCTCACGAAAAGAATGAGCGCCGATACCGCAAGCGTTGCAAATCCAGCGTTGCATCCTTTATCATCGTCATCGCCGTCTCCGTCGCCGTCTCCGTCTCCGTCTTTGGCTTCATTGAATCCGAGAACGCCTTTTGTGAACGTGCCGTACCCGGTGATGTCTCCGCCCTCATTGCTGTAGTGAACGGCATAAGGGACTCCATATTTGAGCCCTTCTTCCTTGAGTTCTTCGAACGTGAAGACTGCTTTGTACGTCCCGGGCTCTTCGCCTTCGAACACCTGCTTGAGGATTGGAATAGGCTCATTTTTCAGGTCATCGTAGAAGAAGAACGTCAGCCACATTCCGTCGTGCAGACACGCGTCTTTGATTGTTACCGTGACTGTTTCGGCCTTGCTGTCCTGAACGGCGCTCTCGACTCTGGCGCCGTCATTGACTAAACCTGTTAAACCCTCGAAATCAAAGAATGGAGGCGTAAAAGTATCATCAGGTTTACTATTGGCGTCCTCCGCGAGAATAACGAGCTCAAGGGCAGAAGCAGGGATAGCCGTATAGTCGAAGGTTTTGACAAGGTCTAAGTCGAAGCTTGCCGGCGCATAGCGTCCATCGCCTCCAACGGCGCTATCCCAGTGTGACCAGAAAAGCAAGCCGCAATTGGACCTTGGTTCAAGCTCGAACCCTGCCAGTTTTGCAAACCGCTGCGCTGTCGGAATCACGTAGTGTCCCGCCTTAGCAACATGATTCAGCGAGGTTGGGAACCAGTCGCCTCCACCCTCTTCGGGCGCAAGCGTCGTATTCGGGATTTGAGAAGTTGTCAGCGGGTTAGTAGTCCAACCCACTCCACCGTCGTTGGCCAAGAGTTCGGCTCTCGGGCGCGGCACTTTCGTTGTATACATGCTGGCGTACCGCGTGGTGTTCTTGATTATATGCCAGTTGGGGCTCCCGCCGGGGCCGCAGAACTTATACGTTACATTATTGGGAAGCGTTACATCCTGCTTCAACTTGTAAACCTCTATCCCGTGTCTCATGAGCACGTTGGCGGCGTTCGACGCCCTTGGATCCATAATGTAGAAAGCTCCCATCTGTACCGGATACTGGGACAGATTGCCGAGTTCGAGAATCGGCTCCCATGTACGGTCGATCCACCTGTTCACCGCGTTGTATGTCAAACCGCTATATTGATAACTTTGCACCTTGATTTTTCCCACGCCATATCCCATGTCATGGTCGGTCATAACCGGCTTTCTGAAAGGAGAACCCTCGTTGCCTCCGCTTGAGGCGGTTGGTCTGTAATCAATTGCGCCTTGGAATACTGTTGTGTTTTCCTTTGGACTACTGTTGTTGAGTCCTCTGTATTCGCTGTCCTTTGCGCTGATGAAGGCAAATATCTCGCTTTTCTGCTTTACAGCCTGCTCTACCGCACTGATGAACGCTGCGTACATGCAGTTAACCTTCAAGAAGGAGTGGTGGTTGCCATTGATCTCTGTGAGAATGCCAATCCTGTTTCTGGAAGGAGGCACGGTTGCGGTGGAGCGTATGGAATCACTGCCCGCATTTGGCAGTTTGGTTATTGCTCTCATATTGCCGTTACCGGCGTCGTCCGAAGCCGCGTATTGCGGGTAGACGTCATGCGATACCAGCCCAACAATTAAGGAACTATCCATATACGGTATTGATACAATTGTCAGGGATGAATTTCTGTCCGGAGAATATGTATTGTTGTTCCCTATTGTTGATTCTGAAAGGGAGATAGGCAGATTCCCCGCCGAATTCCCCGGAGAATAGTCAACGACCAGCTTTGCCATATAATTTCTATAAAAATTAGTTTCCGGGCTTGCATATTTTCCGAGCCCTTCACCGTAAATGCTCTCCGCGTAAAGAAAATTAAAATCAGTGGTGTCCGGATCGTTATTTCCCCATTGCCCGCTTGTAAAGCTCACGATGTGACGATTTTTAAAGCTGGCGCAGTGGTGGTCAATCACTACATGCGGATCCCAATCGCGGTATAGTTTGAGCGCAGCTCTGATTTCCGGAAATTGCGCCGCTCCCCAGCATCTGTTTGGATCATCACCGGAAGCAAACGCGCGCTGCCATAAATTTCTGCCGTCAGGGTTGGCGCCCGGAGTGACCAGCAAAACAGCATCCTTCAGAAGCTCGTCATGTTTCCCCTGAGCCGCTTCGCGCAGGAATATAAGAGCGGCTTCGATAGGAGAGCCCTCATCTCCGTGCAGGCTGCACTGCCAGCGGATAATGATTCGGTTCCCAACCTCTTCAGGACCTTTTGGCGCCTTTGGAAGTCCCACCACCAAGAGAGGAATAGGAACTCCCTGCTGGCTATAGCCAATGGTCTCATAACGGATACGCCCGCCGCTGTTCTGTGCGACGATTTTCACGAAAGGCAGCACCTCGCCTTCCGCAGGGTAACCTGCCGGCAGGGTCGTACGATATTGCGCGGTTGTAGTTGCCGCGCCTACAACTCTGTTCATTCTCGTCCAAATGGAGACATCTCCTACTGTAGTAGCCGTGTATTTTCCCAGAACAGCTTGGGTGCGCTCGTAATCCGTCATATTATCGATCCATCGCTCCCACGTGCTTTTCAGCGTATCCAGCGGGCCTGCTGCGTTTGCAACTGACACCGCAAGCACCAATAACATCAATGCAAGCAGACATTTTTTCATTATTTCTTTCTTCATTAACTGTGTTCCTCCTCATAAAGTAGTTGTTGACAATACAAAAATTTTCGCTTTTTCAAGTTGAAGCCAACTATATTTTTAATATCTGTAAATAACCCCCTCCTGATTTTTTTTAACATTATACATTAGTATTCCATAATTTAGTAATGGAACAAAGTTCCGAATGAGGCAAATTTAGATTCATAATCTACATGAAGCCGTAGAAGAACTTTATGTTGCTTGCTATCTCATTCATTGTCATGTTGCGTTTGAAAATGACGATGTTTCATATAGGAGCCTAAAACTTCGCTTTTTTCTTGACAATTGTTAGTGAATGAATTACAATAATAATTGAATAGTTGCTCAATTATTATATGAAAGGATGAGGAGCTTGAATAGTAACGGGCAATTTTGCTGCGACTGCGAAGTCATCCATGAGGATGCAGTTGAGAGGGTTCGCGCGGTTATGCCGGATTGGAAAAACTTTTATGAGCTTGCGAACCTTTACAAGATGTTCGCGGATAATACCCGCATACGGATTTTATGGGCATTATCACGCGAAGTGCTGTGCGTGTGCGACTTGGCCGTTCTGCTAGGCATGACGAAATCCGCAATATCGCATCAGCTTAAATCCCTGCGGCTTGCCAATCTTGTCAAGTACGAAAAACAGGGTAAAGTTGTGTATTACTCTCTGACGGATAGCCACGTGAGAGATATATTTGAAAAGGGATTTGAACATATAAATGATTAGAGAATTCACATTACTAGGGTTGAGCTGCGCTAATTGCGCCGCTGCTATAGAGGATTCCGTGAAAGGCTTACAAGGCGTGTCGAATGCGTCGGTTAATTTTATAACCTCGACGCTGCGAATGGAAATTGCGGGGAGCTTCCCGGGGAATTCATTACATGAAAGCGTTGAACGTATTGTTCATGAGCATGAATCAGAAGTCCTTGTTTTCGAAAGAAAGAATCGGGCGCAGAGTGAAATAAACAGGAAGAACATGGCAAAAATTGCCCTGCTCTCAGCGGGGGCAATTATCCTTGCCGCAGGGACGATGCTTGAGCAGGCGGGCTTTGGCAAACATATTTCACTTGCCTTGTTCGTTTTCGGTTACCTTATGCTTGGAGGAAAGATCATCCTGCAGGCGGGGCGGAACATCGCGCGCGGAAGAGTTTTTGACGAAAACTTCCTCATGGCGGCAGCCACAATAGGAGCGTTTTCCATAGGAGAGTATTCCGAGGCTCTTGGCGTCATGTTGTTTTATCAAGTGGGCATGTATTTTCAGGATCTTGCTGTGCGAAAATCAAAAAAAGACATTGCCGCCCTCATGGACATCAGGCCGGATTACGCAAATTTGCGTAAGGAAGGCCAATTAATACGGGTTTCGCCGGAGTCGGTTAAAATTGGCGATGTCATAATCGTGAAGCCCGGCGAGAAAATTCCGCTTGACGGCGTTGTGCTAAAGGGCGAGAGTATGCTCGACACAAGCTCGCTAACGGGCGAATCCGTCCCGCGCAGAGTGTCCGCGTCGGATATAGTTTTATCAGGCTGCGTTAATCAGAACGGTTTGCTGACGATAGAAGTGACCCATGCCTTCGGGGAATCGACCGCCTCAAAGATAATTGACCTTGTTGAAAACGCGGCTGCTAAGAAAGCGCAGACTGAAAACTTCATCACGAAGTTCGCGCGATATTACACTCCCGTCGTCGTCGGACTCGCGGCGCTTATAGCCATAATCCCGCCGCTTCTGTCCGCTGGATTGTGGATAGACTGGCTACGCCGCGGCTTGATATTTCTTGTTATTTCCTGTCCATGCGCGCTCTTGATTTCCATTCCGCTTGGCTTCTTCGGCGGCATCGGGGGCGCGTCAAAAAGAGGCATTCTGATTAAGGGCGGCAACTATCTGGAAGCTCTATGTAATCTTGATTACGTGGTATTCGATAAGACGGGGACGCTCACAAAAGGAACGTTCAAAGTGACGGCGATTCACCCCGCCAATGGCTTCAGCGCTATGGAACTACTTGAAGCTGCGGCGAGCGCGGAAGCATTCTCAAATCATCCTATAGCGCTGTCCATTTTGCGGGAATACGGCAAAGACGTTAATAAAGATGAACTCACAGAGTTTAATGAGATTGCGGGACAGGGAGTGAGCGCGAATGCCGGAGGCAGAATAATTACAGCTGGGAGCAAGAAACTATTGGCGGATAGAGGCGTAACGTTCGTTGAGCCGCAGCAGGGGGGCGCTAAAGTATATGTAGCGTCAGACAACGAGTTTATGGGCTATATTGTTGTCTCCGACGAAATGAAACCGGACAGCTGCAACGCTATTGAAGCGTTGAAAGCGTTGGGCGTCAGAAAAATTGTCATGATGACCGGGGACGACCCTCTGATCGCAGAAGCCACCGCGAACGAATTACAAATTGACGAAGTATACGGCGGATTGCTGCCCGCGCAAAAAACCGAAAAAGTGGAAGCTCTGAACGAACAGAAACGGGGCAAGTTGGCTTTCGTCGGCGACGGAATAAACGACGCGCCTGTACTGGCGCTGGCGGACGTCGGCGTTGCGATGGGCGGAATAGGTTCCGACGCGGCTATAGAAGCCGCCGATGTGGTACTGATGAGCGATGAACCCTCAAAACTGGCCGAGGCAGTGGAAATAGCCAGATTCACAAGACATATTGTTTGGCAGAACATCGCCTTTACACTGGGCGTAAAGGCAACGTTTCTGCTGCTCGGAGCGTTTGGCGCCGCCAACATGTGGGAGGCTGTCTTTGCCGATGTGGGCGTTGCAGTGCTCGCCATTCTGAACTCCATTCGCACTATAAGGCAATTCGGAATTGCAAAAAATAGAAATATGCGTTGCGGAATGTGCGCCCCTTTATATGGGGCATTTCTGAATAATCTAAATAATCTTTTTTTCATTTTATAATTTTTCTCACATTTTCTACATACATTCGTGTTAAAATCCTATTCAGTAATTAAACGCCTAACGGGCAACTTTTAAGGAGGAACAAATATGAAAAGGAAGTTTTTATGTGTATTCATTACGCTCATGGTGTTGTTTTCATGGGGAACAAGCTTTGCCGCCGAGCCTGAAGAAGATGTAATAGTTGCAAAAATCGAAAATGAAGTCATAACAGAAAAAGAAATTGATAAATTGTTAGATAACCTCGACCCGCAAATGGGCGCTATGTACAGAACCCCTGAAGGCCGCGCCGCGCTAATCGAAGAGATGATTAACGCCCGTCTTTTTGCAATAAAGGGAACTGAAGAAGGGCTCGACAAATCACAGGAGTTTCTTGATGAAATTGAAAGGTTCAAAAAGCACGCCTTAATGAAAGTAACAGTCGATAAAATGATGGAAAATGTTGTAGCATCGGATGAAGACGCCAAGAAATTCTACGATGAAAACCCGACTCAGTTCACTCAACCTGAGCAGGTTAGGGCAAGCCATATCCTGGTCGCAGACGAAGCGGAAATGGAAAAAGTCCAGAGTGAGCTTAAAGAGGGAGTAGCTTTCGAGGAAGTTGCCAAAAAGTATTCAACTTGCCCATCCAAAGAGAATGGCGGAGATCTTGGATTTTTCGGAAAAGGACAGATGGTCCCGGAATTTGAAGCGGTAGCGTTCGAGCTTGAAATTGGGAAAATATCTGAACCGGTAAAAACTCAGTTTGGAATTCATGTAATCAGACTTGACGCGAAGAATACAGAATCAAAAATCCCCCTTGAAGAAGTAATGGATCAACTAAAAGCTTATCTCCTGAATCAAAAGCGAACCGAGGCTTATCAGGAAGCGCTTGTACAGCTTAAAGAAAAGTATAAAATTGAAAGAATCACTCCGGCGCCCGAAGCTATCAATCCCTAAACAGGACAATTAACATTGTTTCTTTATACAAAACGTCCATGTGATAAGTTATGAAATTAACAAAAGCGCCGGCTCATAAATTTTTTTGTGAGTCGGCATTTTTGTTCTGTTTTTGTTTTAAAAACAATAATTTTTGAAGGAGGTTTTTTAAAGTGGGAAATATGGCTAAAAACAAAAAAGTGTGGAAGACTATGGATGGCAATATGGCAGCAGCGCATATAGCCTACGCGTTTACCGAGGTTGCGGCAATCTTCCCGATAACGCCTTCGTCCAACATGCCGGAAAATGTTGACGAGTGGGCAGCTTACGGACAAAAGAATATCTTTGGGCATCCGGTGCAGGTAGTTGAACTTCAATCAGAGGCGGGAGCGGCAGGAGCGGTTCACGGCGCGTTATCCGCCGGCAGCCTCGCGACTACATTCACAGCTTCTCAGGGACTTCTCCTAATGATCCCGAACATGTACAAAATTGCAGGAGAGCTCCTGCCGGGCGTATTTCACGTTTCCGCGAGGGCTGTTGCAGGTCACGCGCTCTCAATTTTCGGAGATCACAGCGACGTCATGTCCGCCCGTTCCGCAGGATTTGCAATGCTCGCTGCAGGAAGCGTCCAGGAAGTTATGGACATATCCGCGGTATCGCATCTTTGCGCTATTAAAGGAAGCCTGCCGTTTCTGAATTTCTTTGACGGGTTCCGCACTTCCCATGAAGTGCAGAAAATCGAGGTAATGGATTATGACGACCTCGCCAAACTTGTCGATTATGAGGCTCTATGCAACTTCCGCAATCGCGCTATGCGCCCCGAGAGACCATACCACAAGGGAACCGCCCAAAACCCGGATATTTTCTTCCAGGCTAAAGAAGCCTCTTCCCCGTACTATGAATTGATCCCTGACATGGTAGAAAAGTACATGCAGGAGATGAAAAAAATAACCGGCAGGGAATACCATCCGTTTAACTATTACGGGCATCCGGAAGCAGAAAGAGTTATCATCGCAATGGGTTCGGTGTGCCAGACAGCAGAAGAGGTCATAGATTACCTGAACGCTCAGGGTGAACGCGTGGGCATGATTGAAGTACACCTCTTCCGTCCGTTCTCGCCTAAATACTTCTTCAGGGCGCTTCCAGCTTCAGCTCAGGCTATAGCCGTACTTGACCGCTGCAAGGAACCAGGCGCGCTCGGCGAGCCGCTTTATGAGGACGTTCGCACGATGTTCTTTGAAAAAGGCTGCTGTGCTCCCACTATCGTAGGCGGGCGTTACGGGCTTGGTTCAAAGGACACAACTCCATCGCAGATAAAGGCCGCCTTCGATAACCTCAAGCTTTACGAACCGCGTAACCATTTCACCATTGGAATAGTTGACGATATCAGCGACTCCAATCTTGAAATAAAGGAAGAAATAGTCACCGCGCCTCTCGACATGACGAGGTGCAAATTCTGGGGGCTTGGCTCGGACGGCACTGTGGGAGCAAACAAGAACTCAATAAAGATAATCGGCGACCATACGGATATGTACGCTCAGGGGTATTTCGCGTATGACTCGAAGAAATCCGGCGGAATAACGGTGTCCCACCTGAGATTCGGCAAGAGCCCGATAAAGTCAACATATTTAGTGAGCGATTCCGATTTCGTAGCGTGCCATAAACAGGAATACGTCAACCAGTATGACGTCATAGCGGGGCTTAAAAAAGGCGGCTCGTTCCTGCTCAACACCAACTGGACGCTTGAACAGCTTGAGGAGAATCTTCCCTCAAAGATGAAACGATATATTGCGAAAAATAATATTAAGTTCTACACTATCGACGCGACCGACGAGGCCGAAAAACTGGGGCTCGGTAACCGTACCAACACTATAATGCAGTCGGCTTTCTTCAAGCTTGCGAACGTCATACCGATAGAGGACGCAGTCAAATACATGAAGGATGCGGTCGAGCATACTTACGGACGTAAGGGTGAAGCAGTCGTCAAGATGAACAACGATGCTGTGGACGCCGGTCATATGAAGCTTGTCGAGGTAAAAATCCCGGATTCATGGAAGGACGCGCATGGCGAACCTAAACCAAAGCCGGGGCTTCCATCCAATGTCCCGTGTTTCATTAAGAATGTCGTGGACGTCATCAACGCTCAAGCAGGCGATTCGCTTCCTTCGAGCACATTTAAGGGACGCGAGGACGGACAATTCCCGTCAGGAACTTCAGCCTACGAGAAGCGCGGAGTAGCCGTAAACGTTCCCGAGTGGCTTTCCGACAAATGCATTCAGTGCAATCAGTGCGCTATGGTTTGCCCCCATGCCGCCATTCGCCCGTTCCTGCTGAACAAAGAAGAGCTGTCGAAAGCTCCAGAAGGCTTCGGAGCTGTAGATACGAAACCCAAAGCATCCGACGAGAAATATAAGATGCAAGTCGATCCGCTTGACTGCATGGGCTGCGGGAACTGCGCCGACATCTGCCCGGTGAGCGCGCTTCAAATGAAGCCGATAGCGACCCAGTCGGATCAGATCCCGAACTGGACGTTCGCAATGGAGAATGTAGAGGACAAAGCAGACGTTGCGGCCAAGTTCACCGTGAAAGGAAGCCAGTTCCTGCGTCCGTTGCTCGAATTCTCAGGCGCTTGCGCAGGCTGCGGAGAGACTCCCTACACAAAACTCATTACCCAGCTTTTCGGCGACAGGATGATGGTCGCGAACGCCACAGGCTGCTCGTCTATTTGGGGCGGATCGGCGCCAAGTATGCCGTACACGGTAAACGCGGAAGGGAAAGGCCCCGCATGGGCAAACTCGCTGTTTGAGGACAACGCGGAATACGCGTATGGAATGAGACTTTCCGTGAACGTGTTTGTGAAATACCTGCTTGAAGCCGCTAACGCTCTGCTTGCCATGGACGACGAGCATGTGGAGCCCGCCGCGAAGGCTGTCATCAAAGAATGGGTCGATAACCACGATGACGGAGACAAGTCAAAAATCGCAGCCGCGAATCTCATCAAGATGTTTGAGGAGTTCAAGGATATGAAATGCGACGCCGCCTGTTCGGAAGGAGCCCCGTGCGAGAGCTGCAAACATGTGACGCAAATATTTAAATACAAGGACTACTTAGTGAAAAAGTCCGTATGGGCGTTCGGCGGCGACGGCTGGGCGTACGATATCGGCTACGGCGGGCTTGACCACGTCATCGCAAGCGGTATGGACGTGAACATATTAGTGCTCGATACCGAGGTGTACTCGAACACCGGAGGCCAGTCCTCAAAGTCTACTCCAACCGCCGCCATCGCGAAATTTGCTGCAAGCGGCAAACGCACGCGTAAAAAGGACCTCGGCCGCATGGCGATAACTTACGGAAATGTTTACGTAGCTCAGGTCGGAATGGGAGCGGACAAGAACCAGTTGATGAAAGCCCTTCAGGAAGCGGAAGCCCACAAAGGGCCGTCACTGATAATCGCATACGCGCCTTGTATAAACCACGGGATCAAGGCCGGAATGGGCAAGTCGCAGGAGCAGATAAAGAAGGCTGTGGAAGCCGGATACTGGCACCTGTACCGCTATAACCCCAACGCCGACAAGAAATTCACGCTGGATTCGAAGGAGCCGAAAGCCAGCTTCAGAGAGTTCATCATGGGAGAAGTCAGATACGCATCACTCCTTCAGGACTTCCCCGCAGTTGCGGAAACCCTCTTCGTACAGACGGAGCTTGAAGCAAAAGAACGTTACGAAACGTACAAGACCATGGCCGAGCTTGGTCAGCAGCCTGTAAAAGCGTAATATATCAAACCGCAATTTTTTAAAGGAACTAGGGGCGAGTCCATGCACGGATTCGCCCCTGGTTTTTGAATGGTATCAAATCTGGGGACAGGATTATCTGGGAAGGTCTTGAAAGTAAACTTGCAATAAGGAAACCGCCAGATTTCTTTTCTCAAGGCGGAAGCTTGCATTTGGGCACTATACCTGACAATGAAGAAGAATTGCTTACTCCTGAAATTTTGAAAGTTTCAATAGAAAACACTTTGCCAAGTTAGACTTGGAATTATACCCGATGGAGAGATAGCGCTAATGCACAATCAATAAGCCACTCAAGGCAAGGGCAGCTTTTTTCTGTTAGGCATTGCATTAACGCAAGAAAAAGAGGCGTCAGTTTATTATGCTTTGTATTTGTTCTATTGGCAAACCGGCGCTTTTAGCGATGATATCAGGAGATATACCGTTTGCCAAAAGGTTTTTGCCATTTCTTTAGCCTTTTTTTCCATACCTTTTTCCATGCCGCGCTGTTCAATTTCTCTTGCGAGTTCTCTTTCCCCAAGCGGTATGTACATTATCTTTCCCTCCTTGTTCAGTTGATTTCTGTATTCTATGTATTTCATTTCCAATTCCATATCACGCAAATCTATGATACGCTCAAGAAAGAGTAGAAGATCCCATTTATCCTCCCTGCTCCAGCCTCGTTCTGCAAGAAGCTCAAGCAGCGTTCGCAGGTATTTGAACTTCTGCATCTCCTCTTTGGCTCGCAGAGCGCATTTTGCAGCGTAGAAAGCGAGGTCTATCGGATTGTCGCTAATTTGCAGCTCTTCGTCTTCAAGGTCTGCTAATATGAGGTTATTATACCGATAAACGATTTCCGTGCCAAAATGGGAATGCGAGTAAAACCGTTCCTCTTTCCTATGCCCGCTTGTGATGATTGCCAAAGCAGCTGGCTCTCTCCGGTAATGAGCGTAAATCAAACACCTGTAGTGATTCATTCTCTCTGCGATATTTCCGCCTCCAGAGCCCTGTTATCCGAGCAATTTTATTATCCGAGGAAAATACCCTGCAATAGTGAGCACACCTAGTTCGCTGTTTTTTTATTAGGATAACATATCTAACAAAATATAAACTGGTTTCATCCGTAATTCCCGTTTCAATCACTTGAGGAGGTGTAAAAATGAAGCGGAAACAAAGAATTGAAGCCAGTAACATTGATCATATCAGGAAGGAGTTCGAACGTCGGCTATTGGTTTTGCGTTACAGCCCACATACTATCAGGAACTATTTAACATACTTTGGTTGGCTACAGGGTTTTCTTGAAGATTATGGAGAAAAAGACTACTCGAAAGAATTCGGTCAGCGATTCCTTGCCGAATTCACCTTGCAAGCCCACCATTCTACGAGTTGCTTCAGCCATGCGAAAATTGTCATTCATCGCTTAAACGAAATTATTGACGGCAAATCGTTTGCACCACGTTTCTGCGAACCGAAGCCTGAATGTCCTCCGCAGTTTTCCGTTCATTACGAACTTTACTGTGAGCATTTGAAGCAACTCGGCTCCGCGCATTCCACTATCGGCAACCACAAGAGGCATGTCGGACGCATGCTGAGTTGGCTTGTGGGGGTAGTTCCTTCTTTGAGCAGCCTAACATCGGCCGATATTTATGGAATACTCACAAACCACGCTCAGCATACAGGCTTCATGCCTGTAGCAAGGCGCTTTCTCAATTATCTTTTCGACAATAAGGTTACCAAAACAAATCTTTCTGACTGCATTCCAAAGATGAGACAACCGCAACCCATGCCTTCGGTTTATTCAGGGGAAGAGGTGTCCAAGCTGCTGTCCTCCATCGACCGTTCGACATCCATGGGAAAGCGCGACTACGCAATACTTTTGCTTGCCGCGAAATTAGGGCTGCGTAGTTCGGATATCGTTAACCTGAAACTTCAGGATATCGACTATGACAAGAAAACGATAGATATCATCCAAGTGAAGACAGGTAAGCCACTCACGCTTGTGTTGAACGCCGACGTCGAGGAATCGCTGGACGAATACGTCAAGCACGGAAGGCCACAGTCAGAACATGAACATGTATTTTTGAATACGCAGGCTCCATATTCTCCGCTCTGTGCCGGAACAGGATATTCGATAACGCAAAGGAGCTTCGATAGAGCAGGCATTTCGGCGACGGGCAGGAGACGCGGAACTCATGCTTTGAGGATGAGTTACGCCACCTCGCTTGTTACAAAAGGCGTTCCTTATGCTGTGGTCACTGAGGCGCTTGGGCATGATGACCCTGAATCTGCGAAATACTATGTGAGAGTGGATGTCAGGCGTCTTAGGCTCTGTGCTCTCAATGTTCCCAAGCCGAGCGGAGCGTTAGCCGTTAATCTCATGGATATGGAGGGGAGACTGTAATGAAAATATATTTCAAAAGTGTGTTGCGCGGAGAACTTGCGCAATATATTGAGCTAGTCAAAATTTCTGCCGTTGACCACAAGGCATACCAATGTACACTCGCAGACCTCGACTCTTTTCTTTTCGACGAAGGCATCAATGAAAAAAAACTCACTTCCGAACAGATCAGCAGGTGGCTCGGCCACTTTGACGTGAAGCCATCCACAAAGCAAAGCAAGCTTACGCACGTGCGAAGGTTTGCCGGATATCTTGGAACGCTTGGCATAAAAACTTCACTGCCAGAACTGCCGCGTATCCCTTCAGATTTCGAGCCATATATTTTCACTATTGAGGAAATGGAGCGTCTATTTGAAGCGGCGGACGATCTGGTACTGACAAGGTCATCTTCGCGTATTGCAGCAGAATTCCCGATCCTGCTTCGTATTTTGTATGGATGCGGCCTGCGGCTTGGGGAAGCAATATCCTTGACTTGGGATGATATCAATCTTCGCGAAGGTGTAATAACGGTCAGGAAAGCAAAAAACCAGAAGCAGCGAATTGTGCCTATGAGCGTGGAGCTCACGAGAATTCTGACGCTTTACAGAAATGCGCCTTGCTATGCTATGCAGGACCATGATTTCCTTTTTAAGAAAGAAGATGGGGCAAAACGGGATAAAAGCTCATATTGGCACCTCTTTGATTCAATTTTATGTGAACTTGGCATCAAAGGCGCGCATAATTCCAAGCTCTATTCACGTGGGCCGTGTATACACAGCTTAAGGCATGTTTTCGTTCTGCACTCGTTCCTGAAAGCTGAAGTTGAAGGGCGGACATTCATGGAAACGGTACCCTTTTTGTCAACTTACTTGGGACATTCCGGACTGAGGGAAACAGAAAAGTACCTGAATGCCCGTCACGAGATGTATCGCGAGTCGCACAAAACAATAGCCTCCTACACAAAAGATGTATTCCCCGAGGATGATTGAGATGGCGAAGAAAACTTTCGTGCTACCGGCGCTGGCTGATTTTTTCTCGACATACTTACCCAAAACAAGAGGACTTAGCGAAAATACTTCGCGGTCGTACCGGCATGCTTTTAAATTGCTGCTTCTGTATGTTTATGGTCGGAGACGCGTGCCGTTTGAGAAAATCGAATTCACTCATCTGGAGAATGGCATGGTAGTCGAATGGCTCAATTCTCTTGAGGAAAAACGTGAATGCTCGACCATAACACGTAACCAGCGGTTAGCTGCTATTGCCTCTTTTGCAAAGTTCGCACTTCGGAATAACTTCGATGGTGCGCTCTCGTTCTGTGCCGAAGTCGAACGCATCCCTAAAAAGAAAACTTGTAAACGCGCACCAGCTGCCTACATGACACGTGAGGAGATTGCAGTTTTGCTGCGTCTCCCGGATTTGGGCAGAAAAAACGGAAGACGCGACAGGACGATCTTAAGCACGCTTTATGCCACAGGAGCAAGGGCGCAGGAACTTTGCGATATAAGGGTTTGCGACGTGCGTTTTGCTGATCCCGTAACAGTGGCTCTGAAAGGAAAAGGCGAAAAAACGCGTGTTGTCGTAATTCCAGAGCAATGCGCCGCTTTATTGAAAAGACATATCGAATGTGAAGGAGCGCACAATTCTGCTCAAGACTCACGTTGTCATGTTTTTTCGAGCCAGACACATGAGCACATGACTATCTCATGCCTTGAGGCCATTGTTAAGAAGTATATCGAAATGGCAAAGACGCTTCGTACGGACCTTTTCCGCAACAATTACACACCGCACAGTTTTAGACATACAATAGCGATGCATATGCTGGATAGCGGCATTCCTTTGCCGGTGATTAAAACTTTTTTGGGGCATGCGTCGATAGCTACAACTATGGTCTACGTTGCTGCGGATTTTGAATTGGTAAGCAAGTATCTGAAGGATAAAGACCCGTATGCAGCCCAAGAAATTGAAAGCACGCAAGAGCAAGGCATTGTGTTACCTGCATTTTTAAGGTAAGATATTATCCGAGTAGAAAATCTCTGGCGAACCGTATTCTCTCGTCTTAGCGTATCTACTCGGATAATAAAATTGCTCGGATAACAAGGCTTATCCGATATTTCGGATAAGCCCTGTGCTTCACAATGAAGCAGCACCCAAGTCTCTTCACCGTTTTTCAATGGTATTTCGATCACAAAATCAGCGTAATGCGGACTCATGTGAATTTCCGGGACTCCTGTGTTCAATATATCACGAAATTCTTTATCAAGAAGTCTATGCTTCCGACTTTCATCAATTATAGCGTATAGATCCGGTATCGCTCGTTTGAGCAAATAGTAAAGAAATCGGTCTACTAAATCTTTGAAGAAACCGTCATAGTCAAAATATTCACGTTTATTACGCTTACATCATCCGCTTTCATGGGACTCACCCTTTCTGCCAATTCATTATAGCACGCTAATGGCTGTTGGATAGACGATATTATCTGTTGCAGAACACGATGTAAGAAATGTGGACAACAGTATTTCTGCGTGGTAAACACTTAATTTAATTATATATCTAACAGAATTACCCGATAAAGCGAAATAGTATAGTCAAGACAAAAATAATATTAAACATTAAAACTATTAAAAACAAAACCACTAAAAACAACTATTGCCAACCACCTTGACAAATATTTGGATTTGGTATATAGGTATATTTACCGAAAGCATGGACGCTTTCAGACAAAAATACAGGGAGGTATTATATAATGCGTATTTACAACAATATTCCGGCACTACAGGCATACAATGCACTCACGATGACCACGAGCGCATTGCAGAAATCCATTCAGAAACTTTCAACGGGATTAAGAATTAACAGCGCGGCAGACGACGCCGCAGGGCTTGCCATCTCCGAAAAGATGCGCGCCCAAATTCGCGGACTCGACAGGGCGGTCATGAACAGCCAGGACGGCATCTCCATGATCCAGACGGCTGAGGGCGCGCTTCAGGAGACGACCTCAATTCTTCAGCGTATGCGCGAACTCTCAGTCCAAGCGGCAAACGACACCCTCACCCAACAGGACAGAGGATATATTCAGCAAGAAATCGACCAGCTGAGGGAGGAGATAAACAGGATAGCCAACACGACGCAGTTCAACAAGAAGAAACTGCTTGACGGCACGGCATCAGTGCTTTGGTCGTCGGACAACTTAGACACGAAACTGTTCGTGCGCGGCGGGCTTCGTCAGATAGACCAGTTCGGGCAGAAGAACGTTTCTGAGGGGAACTATAAAGTTTCAATCATTGCAAACCCGGGCGTGGCGGAAGTTCAGAAGAGCGATATCTTCAAGATTAAGCACAAAAACGTACTTTCTGACCTTATAGTGAACAAAAATGCAGGCGTTGATGATGTGCGAGTTGACAACCTGCCGGCTGGAGACTATAACCTCAAATCTACTCAATTTCAGACATCTTACGATGTGAATGGAACGTGGGCATCAGCATACTCTGCATGGGTCGACTCAGCTGGTATTTGGATTGATACTGTTATTAATGTTGATACTTCTACTTACTGCGCGGGAAGTGTTGCATCATCATTTGCTCCAGGTGCTGGAACAGGTATAATGACTTTGAATTTTAATTACGCTTCCGGCGCTGCACTTTTAGCTCAGTCTTTTGGAGTAGCAGGTGTTTTCAACGCCGCTACTGCCATAGGGACGGCAGGGGCCTTCTCAGGCACTGCAAAAATCTATTTTGAAGTTACAAATGTCGATACCGTAAATAATGCTGTGACAATGAAAGCAGTAGCGCTTGTGACGTATTTGGACGGGACTTCGGAATCATTTGTAAAGGACGGAATTCAGATAACCACCGCTCAAGGTTTCAGGTGGACTTCATTTGGGCTTGGAGTTGGTGCAGCAGCAATGGCAACGGGAATGCATCTCGGAAACGTACTCAATGCGTTAACAGGACCAGTTAATCAATCTGCGTTGGGTTCAAAAGGAATTATTTCACTAGTAAGATTTCAAGATGATCGTAGCGCTATTGCCAACATAACAATTTCCGCAACCCAAAACTCGCAGTGGGAAGGTTATTGGAAATCAGGGCAGATGGCGGCGAATGATAATGGATTTGCTCTTAATTCATCAATATTCAACAAGGATGTAGCTCTTCGCAATTTCTACCTTAACACCAGCAATGGCCAGCTTTACGAGAATAACATAACGCTGGTTATGGGTAAAATGAATACTGCTGCGTATTCTTCGTTTGCCGCTGCCTTTACGACTACAGCCGGAGGCGGAGTCTCAATAGCATCCTTCAAGGCAACCTATATCGGTCAAACCGCGCGCATGGACACGCAACTCCGTGACCTTGACAAGTTCTGGGATGCAAACGGCAGGTTCCTCTTGGACGACCCGCAGACGCTCACAATAACTCAGGGCGACGGAAAGAAGACTTCGGTCACAATTTACGCTACGGACACGATCAAGGATCTTCAGGACAAACTGAATAAAGCAATAGCGGACGGACTTGGACAGGCGCTTTATCTTGACAACAAAGTTTCAAACGATGCAGGTAAGTTCGTAACGTTTGTAATGGAAGAGGCTGCGAACACATCCGAATCGGTACGCGGAACGATGGTTATTCGTTCAATAATCAACGGTCAGGCTGGGACAATCTCATTTGCGGGCGATGAGGACCTGATAAAGGCGCTCTCGCTAAACACAATTCAGCAGGCGAAAGAGAACCAGTTCTACGTGTCGATTCAAGACGCGCACACCGGCCAGCCAATCGCGAACAACACCAAGATATCCGGCAATGTCGCGGTGGGGATACTTCATCCGAACCTTGACTTTGAGTTCAGCTCGACAGCTAACATGAGCACGGTGTGGAACGACATCGCGAAACGTTACGACACCACACAGGAGAGCAAAGCCTACGAGACGATAATCCACATCGCGGACAACAGTGTAGTGTTCCAGATAGGCGCCAACGAGGGCGAGGATATGGGAATCGACATTGCCGACATGAGCTCCCGTGCGCTTGGAGTTCATAAGGTGCTCGTGACCGACCAGAAGTCGGCCGCCCGCTCGATAACGATAATCGACGGCGCGCTTGACAGGGTCGCTAAACAGCGCGCGAGCCTCGGAGCTTATCAGAACCGCCTTGAGCACACGATCAACAACCTGACGGTGGCGGCGGAGAACCTGACGGCAGCCGAAAGCCGCATCCGCGACCTCGACATGGCAAAGGAAATGATGAACTTCACGAAGCTCAGCATATTGATGCAGGCGGGCAACTCAATGCTCGGCCAGGCGAACATGCTTCCGCAGAATGTTCTTGCACTCCTTAGGTAAGAAGCAGGGACTAGGGATTAGAGCTTAGAGCTTAGAGCTTAGAACTTAGAGCTTAGAAAAACCCAAAAGAAATGGGGACGCCGTAAAAACGGCGTCCCTAGTTAGAAACCAAAACCCTGTTAGGAGGAAATTCGAGATGGAGTTGAATATTTGGTCTGAAGGGAATGCGCTGAATCAGGGCTTGCAGCCTAGGCAGTACAGTTATTCCCCGACCTTTTCGGCTTCGCCTCAAGTGAAGATAGCGGATTCCGATGTCAAAAAGACTAAGGCGGAGCATGAAAAGCAGGTTGTGAGCAAACAGGATACGCAGGCCGCCATTGGGCAGGCTAATAAGTTGATGGAGTTGTTCAGCCGCGACCTTCGTTTTGAAACGCATGAGGAAACCGGCATAGTTCAAGTTTCGATAGTCGACAAAAACGAAGGTAAGGTTATAAAGCAAATCCCTCCCGACGAGGTGCTCAAGATGATCGCAAGGATTCAGGACATACTCGGCAGCTTAATGGACGTCAAAGCGTAAAAATTTATTACAGAATTATACAAAAATGCATCAAATTACAATGAACCCAAAAGAAAACTGGATTGCTTCGGGCTAAAGCCCTCGCAAAGACGATTCAATTACTACGTCTTTGCGCTTCGGCGAAGCCGCACTTCATGCCCGAGTCTTTCTGCGGCGCGGCAATCCAGATTTTTTGCTTTAGTCTTTTGTCTATTTTCATGGTAACCAGTGTTTTTAATTTTTGTATTTTCTTCTGTCTTTCTCGCGGCAGGTTCTGACCACTCACGATTGCCGCGTCGTCATTTCAAGCGAAGCGCGGCAATCACACTGACACATAGCCTTCGCGGCACTTGGTTTTCCTGACCTTCGCGAACTCGTCCTTGTTTTAGATTTTCATTAATTATGCTTTCTTTGCAATTATCGCAACCGTCACAGGCAATTTTTTTCTTATACAAGCCTCCAAAGGCTTGTTTTGATACAAAAAAAATTGCATATCAACAATTCGCAGTCCGTTATCTTTAAATAAATTGTGCAAATCATCTGGATTTCTAAAAAGACTTATATGGTCAATCGCGGGCGCATTTATTGCCGTAGTTACGTAAATTAAAGTATTTTCGTTCGCCAATCCGGCAAATTTACGTAAAAATTTCCATGGTTCCTCTACATGCTCAAGAATTTCACCGGAAACTATTGCGTCATATATTTCATTTGAATCCAGTTTGAAAAAATCCAATAACTCTAATTTAATGCATTTCGTTTGGCAATCCGGTTTGTTTCTTAGTATGGAGCTTGTCATGTTCAAACTATCTTCGTTTATGTCAATGCCAAAATAAAACTCGTAATTTGAATTATCTACTGCTTCACTAAAATAATATCCATGTCCTACGCCAACTTCAAGATATTTTTTACCTTTTCTTCCTTTAAAAGTATTGACAAAATGTTTGCGCATTTCAGTATGATTAGGCCATAAAAACAACGTAATTAGCAGGCCTATTTGATAGGCACGCATATAATGCGTTTTTTTAGATTTCATGTATTCGTCTACTTCTTTGAAAGTTGAGTATCTATAACGACCATGTGCGTAAAAATATTTGCTTTCTTCAAGCGTATCGTTTACCAACATTCCATAGCAATCAATAATTTCATCTTCATTCATGTTATATACTTCTTTTACGCATTTCAAAAGATATAAAAAGCTTTGTTTTTCGCCCTCATCTATATTCAAATATATGTCCAAAATATTTTTTTGCAATGGAAACCTATTTACTATTTTTTCTATAAATTCGTTCATAAAATTTCTTCCCTCGCTTATTTTAAAATAACCTAATAACGCTGCAAATATTCATAATTTAATGAAATGAATAGCCGGGAAATTGTCCGTATAGTCAATTAAATAATAAAATATCAATCCGGGATATTTTATGATGGATTCTCGCTCATAATCCGAAGGCACATCTTTTACAACAGCAGTTTCACTATTTTCAAGTACATATTTGTCGCAATATTTTTCAAACAGCAATTTTATGTCAGCATCCATCCCATGACCGCTGGATTTAATTATTTGCCCGTCGATATCCTTTTCGGTAAACACCCTTAGGTAGTTATCAATTCCCGCAGAATCATATAACTCATGCATCCTGATCCTGCTTTTTATTTTTATTGTGTTGTCATTTTCTCCGTGAAACATAATGATTTTTCCCTTAAAGTATTCGCTAAACACTTTGAGGTGTCTAGGGATTGTCATGTTACGGATATCTATCATATCCCTATGAAGGAAGTATTTACTCTTTGGGTCGTCGCTATAGTAAGGTTCTCTAACAAGTGTGCATGCAAATCCGCTTTTATGCTTATAGACACCATTGATAGGAACCGTGTCCAGAAAGTGTTTTGTCATTTCAACAAAACCCGAGTTATCAACAACCAGACAAAATGTGCTTGGGGCAAACTTAGCGCATATTTGCGCCAGATGTCCCCCAAAACAGTTTCCATATACGAAAACTCTGTTTTTATTTGTTATTAGTTTTTTTTCATCGCACAAATTCATCGCATGTTTTATCGCATATAGACAGTCCATCGTCTGAATATAGCCATAATCACGATAATCCGTTCTTTCCCTGTGCTGGATTTCTTCCGGTAGTTTTAATAATTTTGTTGCATTGTAATTTGGTAGCATATTACACATAGTATCTACGTCATAACGACCGGAACCAGTTAATTCTGATTGCTGTTCCCATGAAAGCAGCGAATACAAAGTATCTAAACACTCTTTTGTCCATTTTGGCCTTGCTGTGTAATAGAATGTTCTGTTAATTGTGCCGAGATAATTCACACCTATCGCTACGACATTATATCTGTCGCTCCATTCCTCGCGAAGCCTTTGGTAGTACCATGAATCAGCGCTAGCCGTACCGGGATGCAGTATAAGAAAATAGCCCGTATTCTCATTCACGCCATTTGACGGCTCCTTAATGAAAATATCAATATTTCTTTCGAAATCCTCTTCAAATTCCAACGTATGCCCGGGTATGGAGTATACTTTCTCGTCCGATTCGCCAACTGTTGCTGAAGGTTGCAATGACGAATTTTCCGATTGTGGAAGATTACCGCTATTGTATTCCGTATTCATTAACCTCATCCTATCCCATGTTGTAATGAATTGGCTTAATTTATCTTCTTTTCAATTAAATCCACAAAATCTCCCACGTTTTTAATGCTTGAGAAATCACTTAAACTAAATTTCACGCCAAATTCCGATTCGCAGGCCACGACTATGTTAACTTGAGCGAGACTGTCCCAGTCCTCTATATCAACTGCCGATGTTTCCCTTTTCAAGATAAGGGTTTCGTCGTCAAATATATCGCGGAATATTGGCTGAAGCCTGTTCAAAATACTCATCATTTCCATCCTCCTGTAATATTATTAGTAGCTTTACTTTGCGTTTTTTTATATAGTAGCGCTGAAAAACTTAATTTAAATGTGCAAGAGCGCTAACTGTTCTTCGTTACGAACAGCATATCAACAAGTTACTAAATAAGAAGGCTTGACCGACTCTGTATGTATGAAACTATAAGCTTTGACCAGTTATGCGCTCCTTTTTTTTGTGCGCTACATATCCGTACCAGTGAAGATTAACGATACGGAATTTTTACATTATTGTACGCGTTTCTTCCTGTTTTCTTTTCGGCTCAATTTTGCAAAAATTTATACTGCGCGTCTTTATAAGAGATGAAGTGACTAGAGTATGTTCGCAAGCCATAAATGACTCTTATTACAATCTATTATATAGGTAAAATATTTAGAAACTTACTCATCAACTGTCATTACAAATAATTATGAATTTTATCCTCATAGTTTAGGATTAAATAACCGATAAAATAAATATTGAAAACTGAAAACGATGCTGTAATAAGCGCTTCAACTGTGCGCGCGCTATTGGACACGAGAGATTGGGACGGGATAAGAGAACTCGTTCCAGACATTACTTTCAAGTATCTATGGGATAGATTTGGAGCTTGTCCATTAAATTAGAAATATTTCAGAAATATTATTTTCCCCTGTCATTAAAACAATTTTGAATTTTAACCCTTATGGTTTAGAATTTGATGACCGATAAAGATAAATAATTAGAATACTTAAATATTTGATTTTTAAATCATGAATATCTCAATTAAGGAGTTTACATGAGCATCATAAACTATCCTTTCGATAATGGTGTAATCCTCAAAAGAAAGAAGGCTCTTAAAAGGCAGCTTATTGGGCAAAACGATTTACTGGAAAAGCGCGTTGCCGTTTTGAGCGGTTCTACAATAGGCGATATCAAAGATGTGCTTGAGCTTTTTCTTTTGAATTATGGGATCAAACCGCAATTTTACATAGGGCAATATTGCCGCTTTTACGAGGATATCATGTTTGAAAATCGAGATCTTGCCGAATTCAAGCCGGATATCATTCATATTCATACTTCTGCGCGAAACCTTTCAGATGATTCAGTTTTTGATAAACTACAAACTGTATGGGCAAAAATCAAAGAAGTTTACTCATGCACCGTTATTCAAAACAATTTTGAATTGTCTCCTTTTGGCTGCGAGTCCGACAACCGGGAAATAAATTGTTTAAACATGAAAATTTACGAATACGCCAGTGAAAACAAAGATTTTTATGTCAACGATATTCAATACTTGTCAGCCCAATTTGGGCTTGGTAGATGGTTCGACGAACAGGATTACTTTCTGTATAAATACGCGCAGAGCGTAAACGCGATACCGGCGCTCTGCAGCAACACCGCTAAAATAATAAAATCCATATACGGTAAAAATCAAAAATGCCTTGTGCTTGACCTTGACAATACGCTATGGGGCGGAGTTGTCGGCGAAGTTGGCGCAATGGGGATTGAACTTGGCATGGAGTCCGCTGTTGGAGAGGCTTATATGGCTTTTCAGAAATATGTCAAGGCGTTGCACGACAAGGGCATTGTCCTTGCGGTATGTTCGAAAAATGACGCGCATCTCGCAAAAGAAGCCTTCAATAATCCAAACATGGTTCTGCGGCTTGATGATATAACGGTTTTCTGCGCAAATTGGGATAGCAAAGCGGGTAATATAGCGAAAATTGCGGGGCAGCTGAATATTTTGCCGGAGAGCATGGTTTTCATTGACGATAACCCTGCGGAACGCGAGCTTGTAAGGCGCGCCTTACCAGAGGTTAAAGTTCCTGAAGTCAATAACGTTGTTGATTTTATAAGGCATATTGAGGGCGCCGGTTATTTTTATGCAGCAGGCAATACCGGCGACGATATGAAACGGAACGAGTACTACGCTGCCGACGCCAAGCGAAATGAAGCGAAAAATACTTTTGTCGATTACGGAGAATATCTGAACTCGTTGCAGATGAAGAGCGAAATACGTCCCTTTGTTTCAGAGCATTTGGACAGGATCACCCAGCTTATCAACAAGACAAACCAGTTTAATCTGACGACGAAGCGGTATAGTCTCAGCGAAATTGAAAAAATAACGGAGGATGCAAATTACATTACACTTTACGCTACGCTTGATGACAAGTTCGGCAGTAACGGTATCGTATCCGCCTTGATTGGCGAGCTTGTCGAAAATGACTTACACATTCGCTTGTGGGTAATGAGCTGCAGAGTATTCAAGCGCGAACTCGAGTTTGCGATATTTGACCACCTTGTTATGATTTGTATGCGCAAAAATATAAAAAAGCTCGTCGGATATTACTTTACAACAGAAAAGAACGGGTATGTAGCAAACTTGATGGATGATTTGGGCTTTCTAAGAATTTCAAATGAAATATGGGAATTTGATATGTCTGCCGAATACCGTTGCAAGAACGAATATATTGAAACTGAAAAGGATGTCGGTCAATGGATATTTTGAACAAGCTTCAGGAGGTATTCCGCGATATTTTTGACGATGAGGATATCGTTATAGCAAGAGAAACATCGTCAAACGATATTGAAGGCTGGGACAGTTTTGCGCAAGTTAATATCATTGCAACGTGCGAATCAGAATTTGGAATAAAATTTGACTTGAGCGATATTAAGAACCTGAAAAATGTCGGAGACATAGTTGAAACGATTGAAAGGAAGCTGAATTAGTGAAAATTCATCACATTGGCTATTTGGTAGACAACATTGAAAATGCCGCGAGAGAATTTGAAAGGCTTGGTTTTTCGAGAAGAGGAGAAACTGTGGAAGATACTTCGCGGGAGGTTTATATTCTTTTTTTATACAACGCCGAACAAGCCGTGGAGCTGATTCAGCCAGTCGGCGAAACGTCGCCCGTTTATGGATTGCGCAAAAAATATCGAAACTCCCCATATCATATTTGCTATGAAACGGATGATTTGCAGCGCGAAATAGAAACAATGACAAATATTAACAGGGGATATGTTTTAATTCAACCGCCAAAACCTGCTCCGGCAATACCGGGTTGCCCGAATGTGGCATTCTTAATGAACAGTCACATAGGGATAATTGAACTTGTGGAAATGAGGTAATATATAATGAGAGAGAAACGCCATACCAAAGAAAACTGTATTGTTTCGTCAAATGCAACATCGAAGGAAATAACTGCAAGAGAGAGCTTTATGAAATTATTTTCCACAGGAGGCGATATCACTGAGACTGAACGATTGAACAATTTGGGTTTATTTATAAGCCGTCAAAGCCTGTCGCGAATTTTATATATGCACGAGTTGTATTCGAAAATTATCAACGTACATGGCGTTGTTATGGAATTTGGAGTACGTTGGGGGCAAAATATGGCGCTGTTTGGAAATTTCCGTGGCATTTACGAGCCCTTTAACTACAATAGGAAAATTATCGGGTTTGATACATTTGAGGGTTTTACTTCGCTGGATAAAAAAGACGGAGACGGCGTGATCATGCAGGAGGGGGCTTACAGCGTATCAAACGGGTATGAAAACGTTTTACAGATGATTCTTGATTATCATGAATCTGAAAGCCCAATTTCACACATTAAGAAATATGAATTGATTAAAGGAGATGCAACCGTTACTGTAAAAAAGTATTTCGAGGACAATCCGCACACGATAGTTGCGCTGGCATATTTTGACTTTGACATTTATAAACCGACATTCGAATGCCTGAGAATTATTAACGAACATGTTACAAAAGGCAGCGTTATAGCCTTTGACGAGCTAAACTGTAAAGAGTTTCCGGGCGAGACAATAGCGCTTAAAGAAGTCCTCGGATTAGGTAAATACGCGATTAAGCGCGTACCGTATAATTCTTTAACATCTTATGTTGTTGTGGAGTGATGAGTTTTGTATGACGATGTTCTGCTAAATGAATATGGTTTTTATACATTAAAAAAACTACCTTCAGACGAAGAACGCGAAGCTTATTACAGAGATAAATATTATCAAAATGATTCCGAGAGGTATACAGTTCATTATTCTGATCAAGAGCTGAAGTTTTTCAATGCTAAGCTTGAACAAAAACTGCTACTTATAAATGAGCATTCCCCCTCCGAAAAGCACTCATTTCTTGATGTTGGATGCGGAGAGGGTTTCGCTGTCGCTTTTTTCAAAGAGAAGGGTTTCGCTGTATTGGGGCTTGATTACAGCAGCGCTGGAATAAAAAACCATAACATTGATGTTATGGATGATGTTTTGATTGGTGATCTATATGATAGTATCAACAATTTGATTGCTGAAGGCAAACTCTTTGACGTAGTTAACATGGATAACATTCTTGAGCACGTGAAAAACCCAAAAAGATTGCTTGAGCAGATTTATAAATTGACATCAATGAATGGCATTGTAATTATCAAAGTTCCAAATGATTTTTCAGTATTGCACAAGTACTTTATCGAAAACAGAGTTATAACAAAACCGCATTGGGTCGTAGCGTTAGACCATATTTCATATTTTAATAAAGAAGGGTTAATAAATATTTGTGATGCTACAGGGTTTAATAATGTCGATATTCTAGGAAATTACTTGACCGAATTCTATATTCTGAACCCAAACACAAATTATCTCGAAAATCCGTCAGTTGGAAAATCTTGTCATTTAGCACGAGTAGCACAGGAGAATATTCTCCACAGTATTTCTCCAAAAAAGACTATTGAGCTATATAGAGTTATTGGAGAAATGGGTTTAGGTCGGGAAATCATTGGAGTTTTCAGGAGGAAATGAGGTAAAATGTCCTACACAAGCTATCTTAATATTGCAGATAACATTGGTATTGTAAAAAATGACAGGATATTTGTCTCTTCAGACGCCGTTAGGTTGTCTTTTTTATGTTATTCACACGGTGAAGTATTCAATGCAAATCAATTCATTGACAGTATAATTAAAGTCATAGGCGACAATGGAACATTGGTGTTCCCGACGTTCAATTGGGGATTCTGTAGAGGAGATGCTTTCGATTACTGTAAAACCGCGTCTAAAGCTGGTTCACTTACAAACACCGCGCTAAAACGCAAAGACTTTAAGCGCACTAAACACCCCATATATTCTTTTGCCGTATGGGGAAACGACACTGAGGCGCTTTGCTCGCTTAATAACAAAAGCTCTTTTGGAGATGATTCCCCTTTTGCGTTTTTCTATAAGCATGGATACAAGAATTTGTTTATTGACGTTGATTACAAAAATTCTGCTACATTTGTACATTATTGCGAAGAAAAGGCCGGTGTTTCATATAGGTTTCTCAAAGACTTTTCGGCAAATTACGTAGATGAAAATGGCGTATGTGAACTACGGACTTATTCTATGTATGTGCGACCGCTTGATACTGAGGTTACCGTTACGATTAACCCTATGCACGAAGTGTTTCTGGCAAACAATGCGGTTCAAGAGTTTACAGTCAACAACATACCGTTTAGTTTGCTGGACATGCGTAAAGCTTATGATTTAGTAGACCTTGACATTATAAACAACAAAAGCCGAAATATCGCCACATACGACGGACAAGAGGATTGACGTTCAGTTAGTCCGCTATCAATATTTCGGCTTTCACCAACTTCTCCGCTATTCCCGCCAGTTTTTCCACGCTCGCGCCCGTAATATCGCTTATTGCTATCAAATCATTCTCTCCGTCCGCGTAGGCTATGAAGTTCATCATGTCGGCCACCATGGTCTTTGTTTCTGTCGTGCTTAGCGTCGGGTAAAGGCCCCTTTTCCCCAGTTGGGGCTCGCACGCGCATTTTACTTTATATTTTCTATTTTGTTCCAGAGCAAGCAGTATTTTTCTGTATATTTCAAACGACCCCTCAAGACCTTCAGCGGAGATAAAGTCGAGGTCATCCGCCGAAGTATGATATTCGGGGTATTCGCCATATTTGCTCCTCATTACGGAACAGACCGGGAGCCTGACGCCTGCTGAACAGTATTGCCTTTCGTCCGAGCCTCTTTCCAGAAATGAGTACGTTTTATAGTTCGGGGCATGATGTTTCAGGATATTTCTTGCCGCTCTGTCGGCTAAGGTGTTCGCATACGGGCTTTCAAGATATGAATATGCCTTCGCGTCGCCGACGCAGGTTATAACGAACCCCGCTTCCATCCTCGCTTTCATTGCTTCGATGTTGCGCGACAGATAAGCTATGCTGCCTATAGTCTCGGGGACAAATACTATTCTGTGGGAAAACCTATTCTGACGCGCGGCGAGCCATTTTGCGTGATGGATAGCAACGCACGGGCCTGAGAGTTCGTTGTTTGCCATTTGCGGGTGACAAATATAGGTCGAGAGGAATATTTCCCTCTCAACCTCACCCGGAATGATTATCTCGCCATATGTGAGGCTGCCGTCTATGAGTTCGCTGTCTATTAGAATTTCGTATTCGCCGTCCGCGAGCGATTTTTTTTGGAGCTCGCTCATGCAGAAGCCCCATCGCTCTTTGTAGTATGAAGTCACGTAGGGAATAAGTGCGGGCTTATCGGGCAAAGTGTAGATATGAGGCAACAACGAGTCAAGCCCAATTTTGCCGCAAATCGGCGTGGAATAGCCGACAACATGAAGATTGTTTTCTTTGAAGTCTACTATTTTTCTTCCGTCAGGGGCTTTTATCCACGCTTCGCGTATGTTCCATTCCTTAGGAATTTCCCAGTCAAAGGCTTTCGTCCCTGTTGGAATTTCACATATTTGCATAAGGGGACATATTTCTTTCAGAATACTTAATGTCTCCCTCACACCGTCGCCGGTTATTGAGCGTGGAATCTTAAAAAGCCTTTTTGCAAGCTCGTACATAAGCGCTATAAATACCCGTTACGCTTTAACAGCTCGCGCGCTTTCTCCTCGTTCTTTTTTGAAAGTTTTACTACCGGGCCGGTGCAGCCCATTGCGGATTCGACATATATGCCTTCTTTCCAAAGGCATTTCACGGCATTCTCTATCTCTAACACGTCGATACCATGCAGCTCTTCGTCCGTGGGCTCCGCAGGAGGCGCCTTTACCTCCTCTTCCGCTGCCGCCGCTTTAGGAGTGAGAGCTGCAATTTCCTCCTCCAGCCCCGCTTTCTTTGCCGCCGATATCTCAGCCGCGACTTTCAGGCAGAGCGAACCGGACGCAACTTTAGCCGTATAGGCAAGCGCGTTCGCAATCACGGGAGCGCCCGAGGCGCGCGATATTATCGACACTATATGCTCCCAACCCTCGCCGCACGACGGGCCGTAACCCCATCCCGCCGTCTCGTAGGAACCGCCGGAAGTGAATGACGAAAACATTTTCATTAAGACATTTCCGGTGAGGGTGTCAGTAACGCATACATCGACGGCGCCCACTAATATATCGTTGCCGCGAAGCACTGCCCCGCCGTCCTTGCGCACGGACGCCCCGAAGTTGATATTGTATCCGCGCTCTTTCATCCTCTGAAGCGCTCTGAAAACCGGCTGAGCTGTATCGACATTCAAAATCCCTACTGTTGGCGAGCTGTTTCCCATCGCTTTTGCGGCCGCAATGCCGTAAACCGCGTTCCTTAGCATCGCTTCGCCGCGCTGGGTGGCTGATGTGCCAGTCGTCGACGCTATTATCATGTCCTTGCCGCGTCCGGGCGTGAGCACGCGCCCTATTGTGGTCACGCCGAGAGGGAACGGGAAATGTAGCGCCACCGCGCCCGCAATGCGTCCGTCCTTTAGCGCCGCTTCCAACGTTTCTGCGATATCCGCGTCGCATTCTGGCGTCTCTATCCATTCGAGCTCATCGTATCCCGGGATTTTTGGGCCGATCATGACGGGGATGACATTTCCATGCTGCGCGGCGGCAATACGCGCGCCCCTCGCGAGCTCCTCCGCTCCAAGCTCCGAGCCCGAAGCCATGAGTCCGATTTTTACCTTTGGTCCGCCGCTTTTCGCCGAGCTTAATATCTCGGAAAGAGCTTCGCCTACTAATTTTCTAACTTCACTCATGATGAAAGGTCCTCCTTCTTCGAGATTTAAAATATGAAGAACTATTTGTATTCTTCAATATTTCATCATTTCTTATGTCGAAAAATATAATCAAAATAATTTGTGAGAATCTCTTTGCCTTCTTTTAGAATTCTTTCTCCTTTTGGGAGTGGAGTTATCATCGAAGTATCCCAAAAAGACCGCTCTGTTCTCTCAAGCCTTTTCGATAATACATCAATATATGGCTCCACAATATCTTGAAGAATCTTTTTTTCTTTATCATCGTCAAGATGATCAATCACAATAGCTAAATCAAAAAAATCTCTCAAAGTAAAATCATTATGCCTATAAAAAATTTTCTTTGCAACAATCTCAATGGGAGTTTCATACGGAATACTTGCGCCAAACTTATGTAGAATTTTATATGGCGCATCTGTAAGTTTTTGAGCTGAAATAAAATCAATTTCGCCTTTTTGCATTTGCAGCTTAATATATTCTGTCTCTTCTTCATAATAAACAACTTCGGATTCTACTACTTGGTTTAGTCGAGGTGAAAAGTATCCAAGTAATTGCCTGTCAATTAAAAAAATGTCTATATCCTTGCTTAAGCGATGTTCAAAATCAATCATCATTGCAGTTCCGCCGCCAAAACTCCAGAAAACCCTATCATTTGTGTTTTGCGGCATCCCCGACGACTTGATAATTTTTACAGCTATTTCAAGCAATTCTTCCCATATTTCCATTTAAAAAAACATCCATTCTCTCGGAATGATAAAACTTCGGGGTAACCGCATAAATATTCCTTACATTTTGAATAGGAATATTGTACGTCTCCATAAAAACATGAAGCTTTTTTATTTTAAACTCTAAAAATATACTGCCAATATGCTCATGCCATTTTTCAGGAAGTTCACCTGATTGAAAAATGTTTATTATTGTTTCTCCATCAATCAATACATTTGCAGGAACATTTAGAGTGACAGCTATACTATCTGCTAAGCTCCTTTTTATCATCTTATTTCACTCTTTCTATTGGATATTTTGTAAATACCCGATTTTTACCTTTGGCCCGCCGCTTTTCGCCGAGCTTATTATTTCGGAAAGAGCTTCGCCTACTAATTTTTTAACTTCACTCATGATGAAGATTCCTCTCTTTGCAATCAGGATAATTTCCCAGCGATTTCTGACAATGCTTCCAGTATTAACGATTTCACGTCTTCCTTTGTGACTGCGCCTACTCCGCTCTTGCTTGAGGCGCCGCGCGCTTCTATCACGAAGGAGGCGCCGTCTGCAAGGTTCGTTAGCCTTGCAAGGAACAGGCTGCCCTTTCCTATTATCATAGCGCGCTTCATTTTGCCCGCTTTTATCGCCTCGCAGGCTATTCCCATGAAAGGAACGCCTGACGGTATGTGTCCCTGCGTATGGGCAAACCCTATTATCCCGCGCTCTTTTATGAATTTTTCCATGTCCGCCTTTTCAAACGTTTTCTTCATCACCGCAAGCGCTGCGGTCATCTTGATGTTTGCAAGCGGAACGTCTCCCGCTCCGGCTGGCAGCGTAATTTCGTTTATCTGCAGTTCCGCAGCGTATTTATCTATATCCAGAAACCCAAGCCCCATCGACTGAAGCGGTTCGTATATGAGGGCTGTCGTTACAGCTTGAGGCGATGAACCGGCGGCGACTGAATGTTTGCCGAGTTTATCGAGGCGTATCACTGGATTCTGTTCAGTCCCGCCGTCTGGCACAAGCAACACTGCAAAGTTACCAAGGCAATCTTCAAGCGCCGGAAGGTTCTTTTTCACGTGATCGCGGCCGTTCATGAAAAGCTTCGGCACAGCGCCGCCCGCAACGACGACCACGTTCTTGCGCGCTCCCGCCGCAACCTGGCACGCGCCCGCGATAACCGCATTCGCAGGCCCCGCGCAAAATCCACGGATGTCGCAGCCGGAGGCATTTGCACAACCGGCGCTTTCAGCAATAGCTTTCGCGAAATTTCCGCCCGCGCGTTGGTTCTCGTCCCCCGCTCCCTCTTCGGAACACTCAATGATGAAATCCACCTCGTCCGCTCTCATCCCGCTGTTTGCAAGCAAATGTAGCACTGCAAGCACTCCGCCCGCTTTCGCAGCGAGGTTTTCCATCAGGACTATCGGGAAAAGGTTCTCATCGACCTCATGCCCGCTTCTGGTGCAGCCGACTAATTTTCCGTCATAATAAAAAGGAAGAGCCTTTTTGTTCTTGATCTCGTCTTCTATTTCCGATAGTTCCTTCCCGGGCTTCATCCTTGCAATAATTTCGGGCGTTATAACGTGGTCTTCTGAGAGTTTACCTTTCGCGGCGGCGGAAAAGCCCTTTTCCAACCAAATTAGGTCAAATACGTCGCAGATATCCATGAGGGCAAGAAATTCATCTTCGGGCATTATTTCCCCAAATTTCCCGTAGCGGGGTGAATTTGGAAGCCGATTCACGTACCATGGCTGTTGGCAATTCTCAAATTCCTCGTAAGAAATGCCGCCTATGAACGCCTGATTAGGGGCATAATCTCTCGCCTGCTCGTAAGTCTGTAAATGATTTGGAAGCTGCTGCAAAAACTCCGTATTACCCCTCGTTTTATGTTCAACATGCGGCGTGGTTCCATACCGCATTCCCATTTCAGGCGCATGATTCAAACAATAAGCATACCCCTTGACGCCAACTGTCGACATTATAAATTTCCTCCTCCAATATTTTATCTTAAACTTCACAGAAATTTAAAGTATGATCGTAACTTGAAAATGCAATAACAAACAGTAGAAAAAATTCGAGGCCAAACATTTCCAGCTTCAATTCCGAATTGCTTTTTCTATCACGTTCCTTAGTTCAACAATCCCGTCCCTTGTCTCGCCTGAAGTTATGACGGGCATCTCAACGGAATACAGCCCTTCGCGTATATATTTCTGCATTAGCCCTTTGCGGCTGCCGCGCGAAATTTTGTCGGCTTTCGTGAATACGACCATAAAATTTACATTTATGCTTTTCAGCCATTCCTGAAGTTGCGCGTCGCTGTCGAAAAGGCCGTGCCGCATATCGACAAGGTGCAAAATAAGTGAAAGATTGCGGCGGTTCTCTATGTATGAAGACGTGAGCTTTGACCAGTCCTTCTTCTCCCCTTTGGCGCGCGCGGCATATCCGTACCCCGGAAGATCCACGATACGGAATTTCTTTATTATTGTACCCGACTCTTCCTGTTTTCTTTTCGACTCGACGGAGTAAAAATTTATGCTGCGCGTCTTTCCGGGGGACGCCGCGACATGTGCAAGTTTAGCGCCCAGAAGCGCGTTCACGAGAGTTGATTTTCCGACGTTTGAACGCCCCGCAAGGGCGATTTCACGTATATCCTCATCATCTGCGGGGAACTGATTCTCAAGGAAAGCGGTGGATAACAGTTTTACATCCCAATGGGAATGAATATTTCCATTTTCAACGGCGTTTATCTGCAATTTTAAGATTCCTTTTATAACCAATTTGGATGTTTATTCTTTAAAACAATCGGCCTTAGCGTCATTGACATAGGTATTCGCCTCTATTGATCATTGTGCATTGTGCATTGCTTTATCAAACACGTCTTCGACGTTGACGGCATAGTGGAACGTCATACCGGCTATAATATTCTCGGGTATCTCGGATATGTCTACCTGATTTGGCTTCGGTAAAATCACTTCACTTATATTATAACGTTTTGCGGCAAGCACCTTTTCCTTTATTCCGCCAACGGGCAGCACGCGCCCCTGCAACGAAATCTCTCCGGTCATCGCTATATCGTTGCGTATAAGCCGCCCGCCCAACGCTGAAAGAACCGCGGTGGCAATTGTGACGCCCGCGGAAGGGCCATCTTTGGGGACGGCGCCGTCGGGAACATGGACGTGAATATCCTTCTTTTCCCAGTCCACGCGCGGAATGCCCAGCTCCTTGGCTTTTGAGCGAAGATGACTTATCGCTATGGCTGCGGATTCCTTCATGACATCACCAAGGTTTCCGGTGAGAACGATGTTGCCTTTGCCTTTCATGACAGCGACCTCTATCATTAAAACTTCTCCGCCCGACTCAGTCCAGGCCAGCCCCGTAGCGAGTCCCTTTGACGGTTCTGAAGCAATTTTGGTGTCGAAAAGTTTCGGCGCTCCCAAATAGTCCCTCAGATTCTTGACAGTCACATGATAAATATGATCAGTTTTCTCTCTGCTTTTTCCGGAATCGACAATTTTGCGCGCGACCTTTCGCGCTATATTTGAAATCTGACGTTCAAGCTCGCGCACGCCCGCTTCACGCGTGTACTCCGTTATGACATGCGATAAAGCCTGATCGCTTAACTTGAGCTTCCCTTTTTGGACTCCGTTTTCTTTCATAACTCGGGGCATCAAATGCTTGCGCGCTATCTGAATTTTTTCCTGCTGCACATACCCTGAGAGGCGTATCACTTCCATACGGTCAAGGAGAGGCTTCGGAATTGTGTGATGCGAGTTCGCGGTGGTAATAAAAAGAATCTCGTGCAAATCAAAAGGAACATCAAGGAAATGATCCGAAAAATTGTGATTCTGTTGAGGGTCCAAAACCTCAAGCAACGCTGACGCCGGATCCCCTCTAAAATCACTCCCAAGCTTATCTATCTCGTCAAGCAGCATTACGGGATTACACGTGCCCGCCTTGCGAAGCTGCTGAATTATCCTCCCCGGAAGGGATCCTATATAAGTCCTGCGGTGCCCTCTTATTTCAGCCTCGTCTCGCATACCGCCAAGGGAGAAATTCACAAAGTTTTTCCCTAAAGCCCTTGCAATCGAACGACCAAGAGATGTTTTACCAACCCCCGGAGGGCCGATAAAACATAATACTTGCGCCCGCATGGATTCAGGAGACGGGCCTTCAGAGACAAGCCTCCTCACCGCCAGAAATTCAAGTATTCTTTCCTTAACTTTCTCCAGTCCATAATGGTCATCGTTGAGAATACTCTCAGCCCTTGAGATATCAAGCATATCCTCACTACGGCTCTGCCAAGGAAGGGAGATGAGCCAATCAAGGTATGTCCGGATTACTACCGCTTCCGGCGACATGGACGGCATACGCTTCATCCGGTCTAACTCATGCATGGCTTTATTCTTTGCCTCTTCGCTCATACCGGCGGACTCAATCTTTTTTGTGAACTCCCCTATTTCGCCGACATTTTCATCTATGTTGCTGCTACCAAGCTCTGATTGAATAGCTTTTAGCTGCTCTCTGAGATAATATTCTCTGTTATTCTGTTCAAGCTGATTTCGGACTTTATCCTGAATGTTTTTTTCAACCTCAATAATGTCTATCTCTTCAAAAAGCACCTTTAAAATATATTTCAACGCTTCTTCGCTGTTGAATATTTCGAGAAGCTTTTGTTTTATCTCTAACTTCACATTCATGTGGGCGCCCACTACTTCGACTAATTGAAGAGGGTTTTCTATTCCAAGAATAGACCCCATGACCTCACTCGGAATCTTCTGCTGAAGCTGATTATATTTTTCAAACTGATTAAGTACGCTCCGTTGAAGCGGCAACAGATTTGCATCCGACTCATCCCAGGTGCGCGTAATGATATTAGCCATTAAAATATCATCTTCCGTTTCGTATGCTGTAACTTTTGCCCGTACAATTCCTTCCACTAAAACCTTTGAAGCTCCTCCAGGCATGCGTACCATTTGAATTATTCCGCAAACAGTGCCGATATCGTAAATCTGGGTGGCAGTCGGGTCTTCAGCATCCGAAACGTGCTGACCCACAACAAGAACGGTCCTTTCCTGAAGCATCGCAGATTCTATGGCTTTTAACGACCGCGGGCGCTTTACAAAAAGCGGCGTTATGATACCAGGAAAAACGATGACGTCACGAACAGGAATTACGGGGATTCGAGGCGGCAAACTCTCGCTCAACTAAGCAACCTCCTTTTTTCCCGCTTTCAGCAACGATTGAATATCAACTTTCCCGTCTATATAATTTTTGGTAATCTCAATGCCTTTAGGCTTGACAGCCATTGACGGGATTTCATACATTAAATCCAGCATTTTATCCTCAAGAATAGCCCTAAGCCCTCTAGCTCCGGTTTTACGCGCTATAGCAAGTTCTGCTATACGGGAATACGCGTCTTCCTTGAACTCAAGGGACACTCCTTCCATCACGAACATTTTTTTATATTGTTTTATTAGTGAATTCTTGGGCTCAACTAGTACGCGAACCAACGCTGACTCGTCAAGCTCGTTCAAAGCAACGCAAACCGGCAACCGCCCTGTCAGTTCCGGTATAAATCCGAAAGAAACAATATCTTCCGGCTGCACATGCTCCAATAATTCATATTTTTGCTTACTTTTACCGGTTATGTCGGCGCCGAAGCCTATCGTTTTTTTGTTTTCGCGTTTTGCAACTATATCCTCCAAGCCTTCAAAAGTTCCCCCGCAAATAAACAAAATATTCGTCGTGTTGATTTGAATGAAATCCTGTTGAGGATGCTTTCGCCCCCCTTTTGGAGGTATATTGGCGACCGTGCCTTCTAGAATCTTTAGGATAGCTTGTTGAACTCCTTCTCCCGAAACATCCCTCGTTATCGAAGTGGATTCGGATTTTCTGCCTATTTTATCTATCTCGTCTATATAAACAATTCCCATTTCAGCCGCAGCCAAGTCGTAATTCGCCGCTTGAAGAAGCCTTACCAGAACGTTCTCTACATCTTCTCCTACATATCCCGCCTCAGTCAACGTCGTTGCGTCCGCAATGGCAAACGGAACGTTGAGCTTGCGGGCAAGCGTCTGAGCAATGAGCGTTTTACCTGTCCCAGTCGGGCCGACTATGAGAACGTTACTTTTCTGAAGCTCCACGTCGGAATTCTTCACATAGAGATTATTATTTACCCTTTTATAGTGATTGTATACGGCAACTGAAACAATACGCTTTGCCTGCTCCTGTGATATGACATAAAGGTCAAGGAATTTTTTCAGCTCTTTTGGAGTAGCATTTTTTATCTCAAATTTGTTCTTCGCGGTATTTTTGTTTTCTGCGGCGCCGTGATTGGCAGTACTGCTTTGCCCAGAAAGTAAAATATTGCATAGCGCAATACAATCTCTGCATATTGTGCCTTCCACTCCCGAGAAAAGCCTTCCAACTTCGCTTTCTTTTTTTCCGCAGAAGGAACAATGTAGTTGCTTAGGCATTCGTTGCTCCTCCCCTTGATTCTATAACTTTATCGATGATCCCATATGAGAGGGCTTCGTCTGCGCTCATGAAATTATCTCGTTCAGTGTCAGTTTTAACCTGTTGCTTATCCACGCCTGTATGAATACTGAATATCTCGTTAAGCTCTTCACGAAGGCGAAGTATCTCTCTTGCGTGAATTTCAATATCGCTTGCCTGCCCTTTGGTTCCCCCCATTGGTTGATGTATCATTATTCTTGAATGCGGCAGCGCGAATCTTTTGCCCTTACGTCCTGAAGCCAGGAGAACCGCCGCCATGCTGGCGGCCTGCCCGATGCATATAGTGGAAACATGACTTTTTATATACTGCATCGTGTCATAAATTGCTAATCCTGCGCTCACAATCCCCCCCGGGCTGTTGATATAAAGGTGTATATCTTTGTCGGAGTCGTCGCTCTCAAGAAAAAGCATCTGCGCGACCACTATATTAGCCGTATATTCGTTAATTTCATCGCCAAGAAATATTATCCTTTCTTTAAGCAACCGGCTGTATATGTCATATTGCCGCTCTCCCTTATTCGTTTGTTCAATTACGTATGGTATTAACTGCATGTTTATCTCCCTATATTCTATTTTAGTAATCAATCTGCCGGACGCTCTTGTATCCCTACAGCAGTTCGCAATTCAATGCTTTTAGCGAGGGGTCGCCTGCGGGCGCGTCTCTCATGGGCAAACCCTGTAATTTCAAGACGATCCCGCCCATGGGCGCGTCCCTTACGAACTTACATTTTCCGTTGTTTCCGTTGTTTCTGTTATTTCCGTTGTTTCTGTTATTTCCGTTGTTTCTGTTGTTTCTGTTGTTTCTGTTGTTTCTGTTGTTTCTGTTGTTTCCGGCGGCGTTAGTTCGGTTACGTCTTTGATTATCACTTTCTCCATCAGCAGCTTAATTGCTTTATCGGAGAACACTCTATCGACCAGCAGGTTTGCGCTTTCTTTATCTTTATAATATGCTTTTTTAAGCAGTTCCAAGTCGTGGCCTTCTTTTTCAGCGGTGTCTTTAATCCATTCGTCAAGGTGCTGCGGCTCGATTTTAATTTCATATTTGCGCCCGATTTCATCAATTACAAGCGAATTACGAACTATTATCCAAGCTCTCGTCATAACATGTTTTTCGTATTCCTCATATTCCATTCCCCTTAACTTTAAAAGCTCCTTAAACTCCATCTTATGCCGCTCTTTTGCATCTCTTTCGTCAAATGCTTTTAACTTCTGCATCTCATGATACACAAGCGAAGCCGGTACTTCCAAGTCGGATTTCTCCGCTACGATGTTTACAGCTCTGCTTTCGGCGTCAGCTTCCGCGTCGTCCTGTAATTTCTTCAGCATCCTCTCCGCTATTGCGTCCCTGAATTTCTCTTCCGTTTCGCATTCAAAACCCATGCAAAGCTTGAAGAACTCAGGGGTGAGTTCTGGCAAAATTCTTTTGCCGACTTCAACAATCTTCAACTCGTATCGCGTTGAAGTGCGCGGCACGTTTAAGTTATTGACATCTATTCGACTTTCAACTGTTACAACGGCGCTTTCTCCCGCGCTCTTCCCCAAAAGCGGCTCTCTGAATTCTTCCATCGGTAATTCCTGCATGTAAAGAGTCGCCATTTCAGCTTTTTTGCTGCGCGATACCTCCTCGCCGTCCGCGCCGATATTTATCATGATGAACTCTATTGATACGACGCTGTCATCTTGGACAGGAGATTCAACAGCTTCAAACCTTGCTTGAGATTTGCGCATGTTTTCAACCATATTGCCGACCGCCGCATCTTCAACGACGGTTATCAGGCGTTCAACTTCAATATCTGAAAGCTCAGGCAGTTTTACTTCCGGTCTTGCCTCTATCGATAAATTGACGCTGACAGGCATACCGTCAACAACAGCGCCTCTGCTTTTAACTGATGGGGGGAAAAGCGGCTCTATATCATAGTCTTTTAAAACCTCTGATATGTTACTATTTAAAAGATTTTCTATCGTCTCTTCATGAATCGCCGATTTTCCGAAGCGCATCTCAATCGTTTTTCGCGGAACATGCCCTTTTCGAAATCCCGGGATTTTCGCGCGCTCTGAAATACTACTGATAACCTTATTCAATTCGGCATTAAACTCGGAAGCTTCAAACTCCACTTTAATTTCAATTCTGTTCTTCTCCTGGATGATAAATTCTGATTTCATGTTGCTGCATTCCTCCTCGTTCTTTTAAAACGGCTCATTAATACGATTTATATCAACTGCGCGCGAGCTTTCATCATCTATGTCAATAACTACGGCGTTAATTCTTAAACATTCATCGCATACATCGAATTTTGAAGGCATTCCTGTTAAATACTTGGGCAAAACGCTTTCAGTTGAGTTGCCTATTATTCCGCCATGCCCGCCGGTCATGCCGACATCGGTTATATATGCCGTTCCTCCGGGTAATATTGTTTCATCGGAAGTTTGAACATGAGTATGCGTTCCAAGAAGGGCGGAGACTCTCCCGTCAAGATAACGGCTCATTGCCGTTTTTTCAGACGTAGCTTCCGCATGAAAATCCACCAGTATAGGAATATTATCCATGAAGAAATTTTCAAGAATGTTGTCAGCAGCCATAAAAGGACAATCAATGGGAGGCATGAAAACCCTGCCTTGAAGGTTTAGCAATCCAAGCTTCTTTTCGTTACTCGTAATGATTGTGTGTCCCTGTCCCGGACAAGAAGCAGACATGTTTTGCGGCCTTACTATGCGATTATCCGCTCCTATCGCGCTATAAATATCTCTTTTATCCCATATATGATTGCCGCTCGTCATTCCGTCAATTCCGAGTGAAAAGAGTTCCTCCATTGACTTAATGGTCAATCCTTTCCCGGAAGAAGCGTTTTCACAATTTATGATAACAAAATCGGCATTTAATTCAATTTTCAATGATGGCAAAAGCCCGGCCAAGACTTTTCGACCGGGCTTTCCGACTACATCTCCAATAAAAAGAACTCGCATAATTTAACCCCAGCCAAGCAAGCAAGGTGTATTTTAACGCTACTTGGCATATTCCGTAGCCCGTACTTCCCTTGAAACTGTAATTTTAATTTGTCCGGGATATTTCATTTCTTCCTCAATTTTACGCGCTATATCGTATGCAAGTTTATCAACTATTCCATCATCCGTATTTATTGGATTAATAACTACTCTAACTTCCCTACCGGCTTGGATAGCGTAAGCTTTACTTACATTTGGAAACGACTGCGCCACTTCTTCGAGTTTTTCCAGTCTCTTTACATAAGCATCAACGCTCTCACGCCTCGCGCCGGGTCTTGACGCGCTTATCGCATCCGCTGCGGCAACTATTACATCGTTAATGCTGGTTTGTTCTATATTCTCATGATGTGAAGCTATTGCGCTTATAACGTCAGCTTTCTCTCCGTATCTGCGGACAAGCTCCGCTCCGATTGCGGCATGAGATCCTTCGACCTGATGATCAACAGCTTTACCTATATCATGCAACAGGCCGGAACGTTTTGCCAGTTCTTCATCTACGCCAAGCTCAGCAGCAATAATACCGGAAAGATGCGCCACTTCCAAGCTATGCGCCAGCATATTCTGACCATAGCTAAACCTGAACTTAAGGCAACCGAGCAATCTTAGAAGCTCGCCGTTTAAATTCTTTATTCCTGTTTCAAGAATGGCCGATTCTCCAGCCTCAATTATCTGTTCTTCAACATCACGCGTCGCTTTATCTATCAACTCTTCTATTCTCGCAGGATGTATCCTGCCATCAATTATCAAACGCTCAAGAGACAGTCTTGCTATTTCTCTTCTCACCGGGTCAAAGCTGCTAAGGGTAACAGCTTCCGGAGTATCATCGACTATCAAGTCAACGCCTGTCAAAGTCTCAAACGCTCTTATATTTCTCCCCTCTCTTCCGATTATTCTTCCCTTCATTTCATCGGAAGGAAGAGGAACGACGCTTACTGTGGCGTCTTGAGCATGTTCGGTCGATGTGCGTTGAATGGCGGTAATTATAATGTCTCTTGCTTTTCGTTCGGATTCACGTTTTGCTTTTTCCTCGAGTTCCTTAATCCGCATTCCAATTACATATTGAGCTTCTTCCTCCGTTTTTTTAAGAAGCACGTCTTGCGCTTCCTGCTGAGTCATTTTTGCAATTGTCTCAAGTTTTTCGACCTGCTGATTCTTAAGTCTATCAACCTCAATAACACGGAGGTTTAAATCCTCTTGTTTTTGTTTCACTTCCTCTTCCTTTTGAGAGACTCGGTCAAGCTTTTTATCCAGATTCTCTTCCTTTTGCTCAAGTCGTCTCTCAGCCCGTTGTAATTCAACGCGGCGTTCTTTAACTTCTTTATCCACCTCCTGTCGTAACTTAAGCGCTTCCTCTTTTGCTTCAGTTAATTTCTCTCGTTTCAATCTCTCCGCTGAATCTTTTGCTTCATTTAAATGGCTTTCTGCTATTGCTTTTTTAGTTGCCATTTCTTCTTTAAATATTTTCTGTACTCCAAAATAACCAATTAATGCCCCAAATAAAACACCAGTCGCAACAATTATGCTGCCAATTAGAAAAACATACAAACAAAAACACTCTCCTCTAAACTTCAGTCCAGAACTTAAACTCTGAACTTAATTTCTTATTGAAATAACATTTTTTCTGAGGCTAATTTAATTAACCCCTGATAAATTTTAATTATACTACAATTTATAGCACAATTACTAATATTCATTCACAATCTTTATTATTCTAAAATTTCCTCAATATGCTTTATAAATTCCCTTATCTCATTGTTTGGATATAATTCAAGGCTTGACATGTAACATTCCAGAGCTTCATTATATTTACCAACAGAGTATAAAGCATTTCCCTCGCGTATAAGCCGGTTAGATTCATCTATTGACGCCTGAGCCCTCATACTCCCCTCTATTCTTTCCATCCAGTCTCTTAGCTGTTGATTTTTTTCAATTTCATAACTTTTTTTGTAGCGCGCGATAGCTTCGTTATAATTACCCGCCCGGTAAAATTCCGTTCCCTCTTTTAACAGGCGTGCAGCTTCAGGGTCTTTCTCAAGGGATAAACTCCCGACCGACAACCTTTGCTCCTCCGGGACAATTCCTTCAAATTTCGTTATCAGCTCCTGAGTGGAAGCATCCTCCCACAATCTCATACTTTCTACAAAACACAATAGAGCCTCCGCGTTCCGGCCTTGTTTTGCATGTTCATTTCCATTCCGTTTTTGTTGCGAAGCTTTTGTTTTTTGTTCAGCAATTAATTCTTCAATATCATCAAGTTTACGTTTTGTAACATCATCGCTTCGTACTGAGATACTTTCCTTCAATTTGTCTGTTGCAGCCGAATAGTCCTTTGATAATATCAATTTTTCAGCTTCGTTTTTCAATGCGTTGGCTATGTTAAAATTTTCGAGCGAAATCCTGGCATTCTCAATACCTTTTACGGCCAACTCCTGCTTGTCAAGCAAAAGGCTTTTCTCATAAGACTTAATAGCATCCTCGAAACGGTTTTCTTCCTCATAAGCCCGAGCCATATCCCTGAGCCAAGTAGCTTTATCTCTATTGATCCTTATAGCTCTCACAATTTCCTCGACTTCAGATATGGCATTTTCCACTTCTGTAAAACTCCACGCAGCTAAAGACCTCCTATAGGAAGCGAGGCTTTCAGTCCATTTACTTCTCTCCCGGAATTCTTTACCTTCCAAAGCATATTTCCACGCTCGCTGAATCATATCGCTATCAGACTTCATCTTTTCTGTTCCATTTAATATTTCGGGATCTTTATCGCTAATCTTTAAAGCTTCGTTAGCCAAATCAAGAGCTTTCTCATATCCATTAATATTCATGAAATTAGAACTATTCCATACATCCAGAGCTTCACTCCATTTACTCCACGAACTTTTGTTATCTGTGGAATTTTTGATGTCTCCGCTTGAAATAGCTATTTCCTCGAAAATAATTCCCTTTCCAAGAGCAACTCCGAATACGTTTTCAACTTCTACCTCTATGGAACATAGCCCCGGTTCTTCCCGCCATACTGTCATGTTTTTTCCGTCAATGGGCATATCAGTATGGACTCCTTCTGATATTTTCCATTTGTACTTTAGTTTTTCATTCAGGTCAGGGGAGACATAAGGCTCAAAAGTAAGTCTCTGATTTACGGAAAATTCCTTTGCTTCCTCTTCCATATGTGTTTTCAGGTTCCATAACCGAATCATTGTTACAGGCATAAGACGTATCTCCACATCATATTCGCGAGCCGAAGTCATGTGAAATGCTTCAGATAAAACACGCCCGTTTTCGCTCACCGCTTTTAGATTTATAGCAACAGGAATAGTGTTATTCACTGTGAAGCTGCATGAACGTCCTCCATTACCCATTAGAATTGATGAAACATTATCTGAAAACAGCCACTTAAAGCTCACTTTATCATCTTCTGCAATTTCACCGGTAACTTCAAATTCTATCGGCTGCCCGACATATGCTTTCGACACTTGCACTATATCCAAAGAACTCGAAAACGCAACTCCATGAAATACTGTTGATAAAACGAAACCCAAAGAAAACAAAATAATTTTCTTAGTCAAATTTACAAACCTCCGATTTAAAATCAATAACTCTATTATGACAACTAATCATTACATGTCAACATAATGAATTATGGCCTATCGCAAATATGGAGTTTTGAAATATATTCTTACAGATTGAAATTTAATAATTCTTCAAATTTTGCTTCTTAATTTTCTGACGCGAAATGACGATAATTAAGTGTAACAAATCGACTTTATGAAAGTGAGGAAACCCTCAATGCCGGAAGAAGAACTAATAAATAATGATTTTGCTATTATAGAGCCAAACCTACCGGACGATGAAGCTACGCCCCCGCATGATGAAGAATTGGATGACGAATCATTTTCACGTAGTCAAGATGATTCGTTCTATGTCGCAGTAAAAGGAATATTTTACACGCCAAAAGCTGATAATGCCGGCGTCTATTGTGTAATATACAGAGGTGAAACCGGAAAAGTTGTCTTTCGCGAACTCTGGGCAATACGATCGAATAAGGAGCCAATATCGGACGTCTCTGAAAAATGGGAATACTTCATAAGAGATATGAATAAAATCGGAACTTTCGACAAAGATTCATCGGACAAGTTATTGCCTCTCATAGAAAAATCTCTTACCAGCAACATTAAGGAATATCTTTATAAAAACTCCAACGAACCGGAAGTTGCCGCTTCAGAAATAAGAAAAACGCTTGAGAAGGGTTTGCGTTACCTTGTTGAAACAAAGGTTGAGGCGGAGATATTTGGAGAAGACAGGGCGGAAAAAGGAGGCATCCTGCGCGATAAAGCCTCAGCTTCCGAAAAAAATCAAAAAGACGACAACAGAGACCTTATGAACGTTATTAATCTTCAAGGTATTCCTCTTATATGCCAGCCTGTAATAGACCCGGTAAAAGGAAGCCCTGCCTCAAAGATAAAAATTGGGGATATCGTAAATGTAACAATACAAGAATCAAACGATATCGCAAGAAAGGTAATGGATTACGTTCGCACCCAGAATAAGACTCTCGCATTTCCGGTAACTCTTGTACAAGTTTTAGATAGCGGCAATTGCGTTCTCTTTTTGAAAATTAGCGATGAAATAACCGGCGTATTGAATATATCTCCAAAAATATTACTGAAGTCAAATGCTTCTGATAGAATCGAAAATTTGTTTTCCAAGCTGTCTCTAAATCCTTTGAATATTGGTATGACCGGTGGGGTAATTCTATTCATAGTCCTTCTGCTGTACCTAATAGCCCGACTCATATAGCTTAGCTGAAATCTATCGGTTTCGTATCTGCTTCGCGTACATTTACACGGCTGTCAGAGACTAATTCCCATAGTCTTGACGCCTTATATTCTATTTGAGCAATTAACCTGCCCAACGGCTCCTTTACCGCCGCAAGCCTCGTAACAATACTAAGCTTTGCTGTTTTAGAGATCTCTCTCAAATACTTTTTTCCCGCGCCGTTGTACCCGAGTACCCGCGCGTATCTGGCGCCCGTTCGTTGTATAGCCAAATCCGTCCATTTATCTATCCCGAGCATAATTCTTATCATCTGCCTCTGAAGCCTGCTTCTCGTATATCTCGCACATACGCAGCGTCCGATTAAATCATCGTACGATTCGGATTTCTCTATATTTCCGGCAAAAAGGCCATAAAGCCCTTCCTCCATTCCGGTTATTCTACCGAGTGTTTCTTTATCCGAACTTAAAAACATAAATCGGATGAATTCAAATAATTTAAAAGTATCATTAAAAATTCTGCCGTTTTTTAAACAATCATTCATGATTTCAACTGAGCTTTCAGGCAGAAAACTATTCAATTCAGCATCGACTTTTTCAGAACCATGCAAATCGAAAAGATTTTTATCCCTTGAGCTTATTATGCTTCTGATTTTTGAAGCGCACTCATTGTGCCCGCCTCCGCATCTTTTTATCGGCAAAGGATCAATTGGATATTTTTTTCTCATTATATGCGTAAGATACGATAACGCGAGAATATTATTGGGCTTCGAGGCATATTCCCCTGCTCCCGCGCTTTCAGCTTCGAGCGCAGCAGCAACCGCTTTTGAGTACGATACGCCGTTTGAAAGAGCATGTTTTACAGCTTGCTTGAAAGAGACGCTCTCTTGCGATAAGATACATGAAATGGAATTCAGCGGCGAAACAGAGAAATTTTCGCTTTGCGCGAGGTCTTCAACGCCGAATGAAATGAATGACGCGCCCACGGCATTGAGAGTATCGACAGCTCCTTGCGCAAAGACCATTCCGCTGTTGCAGGAAAAAAAAGTTGGTAATTCAAGAACAAGGTCAACTCCATTCTTGAGAGCCATTTTAGCGCGCGCCCATTTATCAATAAAGGACGGTAGCCCGCGTTGAACGAAATTTGCCGAAAGCACTGCTATAATAACAGCGTCAGGCAATTTCATGCGAGTCTGCTGTAAATGCCGCAGGTGACCGTTGTGAAACGGGTTGTACTCGGCTGCTATTCCACAGGATATGATGCGTTTCTTTTTTTCCGGCAAGGCATATGCTCCTTATTAACATTTTTTCAAGAATACACGATAAAGGGAGGTTTTCATAGTATGAAAGTTTTGGTTATCAATTGCGGCAGTTCATCGCTCAAGTATCAGCTTTTTGATATGAATAACGAGGAGGTGCTCTCAAAAGGGCTCGTTGAAAGGATTGGAATCGAAGGTTCTCGTATCAATCACTACAAGACAGGCATGGACAAAATTGTAATTGAAAGAGACATACCCGATCATACAGCAGGAATTAAATTAGTCCTTGACGCCCTGCTGCACCCGGAACACGGTTCATTGAAGAGCCTTAATGAGCTCTCCGCCATAGGGCATCGCGTTGTTCACGCGGGCGAAAAATTCGCATTTTCCGTGAAGCTTACGGAAGAAGTTATTAATGCGCTGCGCGAATGCGTCCCTCTGGCGCCTCTTCATAACCCTGCAAACATCATGGGAATTGAAGCTGTGACTAAAGCGCTCCCGGATATACCTCAAGTCGGAGTATTTGACACGGCCTTTCATCAGACAATGCCAAAACACGCTTACATTTATGGAATTCCATATGAATACTATGAAAAGCACGGAATCCGCCGTTACGGATTTCACGGAACAAGCCACTTTTACGTCGCGAACCGAGCGGCTGAAATTTTAGGGAAACCGGTCGAATCTCTGAAAATAGTAACTTGCCACCTTGGGAACGGAAGCTCCATAACCGCAGTAAAAGAAGGAAAGTCAGTCGACACTACGATGGGATTCACCCCTCTGCCGGGAGTCCTGATGGGGACGCGTTGCGGAGATATTGATCCAGCAATTATTCCATTCCTTGCAAAAGCAGAAGGGAAAGATGTCTCGGAAATCGATAATATACTTAACAAAAAAAGCGGCATTCAGGGAATTTCGGGCGTGAGCAGCGACATGCGCGACATAGAGGAAGCTATGGACAAAGGCAACGAACGCGCGAAGCTCGCATATGAAGTGCTTGCATACGGCATTCGCAAGCAAATTGGAACGTACGCGGCCGCAATGGGCGGAATTGACGCGCTCGTTTTCACTGCGGGAATAGGAGAAAATGACTTCGGGCTGCGCGCTCATATATGCGCGGGATTAGAATTCATGGGAATAAGCGTTGACCCGGGCAAAAACGACAATATGCGCGGCAAGGAGAAAATTATAAGCCAAGACGGCGCAAAAGTAGCCGTAATGGTGGTTCCGACAAATGAAGAACTTGTGATAGCTAGGGATACGAAACGATTGTATAGTTAATTTAAACTATGGGTAAAAATATTAAAAAAAACACACACAATAAGCATCCTTCAGCTTCACCGAAAAAGACGGAAAAAAATGCAGCAGAACAGTCATTTTTGAAGCTGCATTTTATTATGCAGCTTCCGGACCGTAAAAGCAGAGGAGAAGAAGCGGAAGAGAAATGGGAGTTTGCCTTTGAAGAAATGATTCACTTTGACGGGCAGGAATTTACCCTTTCTTCTCCGCTAAAAGTACACGCTTATTATTCATGGTTGGACGAATCGACTTTAAGCGTAAGGCTTGGCGTGAATACTCATGTTACGGGCTCTTGCGTCAGATGTCTCGAAAAAGCGGAGCTTGCATTATCGGACGAATTGTTGTATCTTTATACTTTGCGTGGAAAAGGAAGCGAAGACGAAGAAATGATAGTTGAGGTTGGAGCTTTCGGAAAAACTCTTGATATAGTGGAGCAGGTTTGGGAAAGCCTCGTTCTCCTTCTGCCTTTAAGGCTTCTTTGTAAAGAGGATTGTCTTGGGTTGTGTCCATCGTGCGGAGCAAATTTAAACGAAACATCGAACTCGTCTTTGCGAGGAGAGTAGCGACGAAGCAATGGTCACGAGTTTCTCTCGCCACAGTGAACGAAACTTGACTAATTAACGTCTTTGCGAGCCGCGTCTTTTTGCGGCGCGGCAATCCAGTCGTCTTTTAGTTTTTGCCTTTTGATTACTTTCATGGTAATCCAGAGTCTTTGCGAGGAGAGTAGCGACGAAGCAATCCAGAGTCTTTAGATTTGCACATGCATTAGATTCTAAATGGAATTACGCTTTATTTATATTGTAAGAAGGAGGACTGTTCATGGCAACGCCAAAGAGAAAAACATCGCATGCCCGTAAGTGTAACAGGCGGGCGAATTATCTAAACGCTCTGAGAGCTCCAAGCATAGCAAGCTGCCCAAAGTGCGGAGAAGCCGTACAGAGCTATTGCGCTTGTAATGCGTGCGGATACTACAGAGGGCGCAAAGTTATTAAAGTAGCTGCAGATAAAGAGAAAAAAGAAAAGTAGTGAGAGCAATACAAATTTAAAGCGGAAGGTTGGCCGAGTGGTCGAAGGCGATTGACTCGAAATCAATTGAGCGATTTATCGCTCCGTGGGTTCAAATCCCACATCTTCCGCCAAGTCATATATTGATGTTATGTCTAAACCCCTTATATTAGAGGGGTTTTCTTTTTTTCTGCATTGTCTGAATATCATATAATATTATATAATTAAAAAATAGTTCAAGTTATAACCGCAAGCAGGCAGATAATAATGAAGACATGTATATAATGATTGAAACTGTTGAAAAAAACTAACTGATATATTAGATTTAGCATATCCAAATGAAGAGGAACGAAAACCTTTTATAGACGCCCGTAAACATTTTAACCGATATCCAGTAAGGGAAGAAATGGGATCATGTACCTATGATAGCTTGAAAAAAAACATTTTAACCCGTGTTGCTGAAGTTAAAAAAGCTATATAATAACTGAAAAATGAAGACTGTCGCCGCTTCGGCGTCGCCCGGGCGGAATTAATTATCTTTGAAGGAGGTCGTTATATGTATAGCAGAATTGAAGAATTAGCACTAAAGCACAATCCAAAAGTTGTGGAATGGCGCCGCGCAATTCACTCTCAGCCTGAGCTCAGCGCAGAGGAGGAAAAAACTGCGGCGCTTGTAGCGCGCGTTTTAACCAGCCTTGGGCTCGACGTTCGTGTAAACGTCGGCGGACATGGAGTAGTCGGGCTTCTGAAGGGTGGAAAGGGAGATGGAAAAGTGATTGCCCTACGCGCGGACATGGACGCGTTGCCGTTGCAGGAGGACACCGGCCTTCCCTTCGCTTCGACAGTCCCGAACATCATGCACGCCTGCGGACACGACACGCACACAGCCATGCTCATGGGTACGGCCTGCGTCTTGTCCGAGATGAAGGACGAACTTGAAGGAAGCGTGAAGTTCATCTTTCAGCCCGCTGAGGAGCGCAACCCCATAGGCGGCGCGCCGGGCATGATCAAGGACGGCGCGCTTGAAAATCCACATGTTGACGCGCTTTTCGCCCTGCACGTGTGGCCATCCTTCGAGACGGGAACCGTCATTTCCCGCCCCGGGCCTATGATGGGCGCGTCAGACCGCTTTTACATTACGGTAACGGGCAAAGCAGCCCACGGCTCCGCGCCGCATCAGGGCACAGACGCCATAATTATTGCCTCACAAATAGTGGGAGGGCTCCAGACCCTCGTGTCGCGGATGATGCCGCCGCTCGAACCGGTTGTCATCGGCGTCGCAACGATCAAAGGCGGATTACGCTACAACGTCATTCCGGACAAGGTAGAGATGGAAGGCACTGTCCGCACCATCAACCCCGCCATTCAGGACAAGCTGCCCGGACTGATGGAGCGCGCGATTGTGGGTTACGCGCGGGCGTTAGGCGGGGACGCTGAACTTAAATACGTTCGCGGCTATCCGCCGACAATAAACGCGCGGGAGCTTTACGGCATGGTTTCTGAAACCGTCACGGCCTCCCTTGGTAAAGGGCATTTTGCAACTCTCGATAATCCCGATCTTGGAGGCGAGGATTTTTCGTATTTCGCGGCCCTAAGACCCGCGCTGATGGCGTGGCTCGGCTGCCGACCTGCAGGGATGCCGCCCGAGGAAATGACCGTGCTGCACAACTCCCGTTTCGCCCCCGACGAGGGCTGTTTCCCATGGGGAGTGCGATTTATGGCGTCGTGCGCAGTTGATTATCTTAAGAAACAATAATTTGTAAACGAGAGGACGGTAATATTTCATGACTGACAAGATTGGAAAAAAAGGTAAGTTTGAAGGCTTCATCAAGTGGATCGAAGTTGTGGGGAACAAATTTCCTCATCCGTTCTGGCTTTTCGCAATTCTGGCGCTGCTCGTTATGCTCCTTTCCTACATGCTTGACGGGGTTTCCGTCACTTACATGGCGGCAAAGGCAGGCGAAGCGCCAACAGAAACGAAAGCCACAATCGTCAATCTTTTGAGTTACGACGCAATACGCACGTTTCTGGCGGGGTTCGTCAGGACATATGTCAACTTTGCCCCGCTGGGACTTATTCTCACCATGATGCTTGGCATCGGGCTCGTCGAGCAGACCGGCATGATCTCAGCGCTGATGCGCAAGACCATACTGGGAGCGCCGCGCTGGCTTGTAACAGCCGTTATCGCCCTCGTCGGCATCAACGCCAACCTCGCGTCGGACGCAGGAATAATCTTCACCCCGGTAATAGCGGCCGCAGTCTATAAAGCCCTCGGGCGCAACCCTTGGGTGGGTATAGCGGTGGGTTACGCGGCGGCGAGCGGAGGCTTCACAGCGAACATCTTCGTCGCCGGCACGGACGCGCTTCTGTCCGGCATAACAAAATCAGCTATCGAGGGCGTGCCCTACATTCCGGCAGATGTCCCGGTGCATCCTCTCATCAATTACTATTTCATGGTTGCGGCGACGGTCATTTTGGTCGTTCTGACCGTCTACGTCACGGAAAAATATACGGTGAAGCTGCTCGGCGACGGCACGGGAACTGCTGACGCCGAGGAACTCAAAAAACACACCGTGACCCCTGCCGAGAACCGCGGACTTCTGTATGCTCTTTTGGCCCTTGCCGCCTACATCGGTATAATAGTTTTACTTACCAACCCGCAGGAATCCCTGTTCCGCGCGAAGGACGGATCTCTGCTTCCCTCGTCGCCGCTTCTCGCAAGCGTAATGCCTATCCTGTTCTTTCTGTTTTTCTTCGTCGGCATCGCTTACGGGTACGGCGCTGGCGTCATCAAGAAGGGAGAAGATATCCCGAAGCTGATGAGCAAGGGGCTCATAGGCAGCGTCGGCTTCATGGTCGTTGTGCTGCCCGCGTCGCTATTCGTCGAACTCTTCCGCATGAGCCGCTTTGACACCATCCTGTCCGTCAAGGGCGCGGAGATGCTCAAAGCTCTCAATATGGGCGGTATTTGGGTTCTTTTGGGCTTCATAATTCTGGCGACTTTCCTGAACCTCTTTATGATGAGCGGTTCCGCCAAGTGGCTTATACTTGCCCCTATTTTCGTGCCGATGTTCGCGCAGCTCAACCCTCCTCTTTCGCCGGCTCTCACTCAAATTGCCTACCGGGTTGGCGACTCCTGCACCAACATCATCACGCCGCTTTCCTATTATCTGCCCGTCGTCATAGGACTGCTCGAACAATATAAGAAGGAAGGCGACCCTGAGGTTGGCGTAGGAACGGTCATCTCAATGGCGATGCCATATACTATTTTCTACATTCTTGGCTTCACCCTCCTTCTGGTCGTATGGTACTTTGCGGGATGGGACCTTGGGCCGGGAACGCCGCTGTTGCTGCCGATGTAGTAAAGATAATATGTAAATTTTAGGCGGAAGGTTGGCCGAGATGTCGAAGGTGATTTACTCGAAATCATTTGAGCGATTTATTGATCCGTAGGCTCAAATCCCAATCTTCCGCCAATATGTAATAGAGACAAGCATGACAAAAGAGAAAAAGGAGATCACTTAGTATGGATATCAGTGAAAATCCACAAGACAAGCTCTTTAAAGCGCTCTCTCACCTCATCGGCATGAACCCATCCGTTTTCATCGCCCCCGTATCGCCCTTCGTTTAATTCGGACTTGAGCTTACGCCGCGCGAGTAAGATATAACAGCATATTTTACGAATTTACAGTGAAGATATCCTGATATATTTTTGTTGTATAATCATAACAACGGGAAACACCTCTATGTCATAATCAGGCTGAGTTACACTATCCTACTGGAGGCGATATATATGTTGCGTAAAGTTAAATATCACTCATTGTTAATCGTGGCGGCAGGGTTTATATTCTGCGCGCTGTGCGCTCTTCAACAGGGCGCGGCTTTCGGCGCCATTATTTTTGAAGTGGATGCGGACACGCCGGTTGTGCTGGCGGGTAAACACCAGAACGTAATTGTCAGGGCGCTTGTTCGTCCAGGTGGAGAAACTATCAGAAAGCGAATTCCACTAGCGGTGGCGTTGGTGCTCGACAAGTCCGGCTCCATGGGTTCGGACGGCAAGATGGAGAACGCAAAGCTGGGAGCTTTAGAGGCATTGAGGAGACTTGACGCTAAGGATGTGGCCACGGTTATTGTTTATGATACTGAAGCTTCAGTCAAGGTTCCGGCAAAATCTGTTTCTGAAATGAATGTCTTTACAAAAGCAATCTCCGGCATACGCGCGGGCGGCAATACAGCACTGTACGACGGCGTTAGCATGGGCGCGAAACAGCTTCTACCGTTCGTGAGCGACGGCTACGTGCCGCGCATAATTCTGCTGTCCGATGGACTGGCAAATGTGGGACCATCCTCAACCTGGGAACTGGCCGCCCTCGGGCGTTCGCTCGCGAAGCAGGATATGACCATATCGACCATAGGGCTGGGGTTGGATTACAACGAGGACCTGATGACGGCGCTGGCCGCCGAGAGCGGAGGCAACGCTTACTTTGCCAAGCAGGCGGAATCGCTTTCCGGTATATTCGCGCGCGACATGTTGGACGCGACCACACTCACGGCGCGCAAAGTAAAGGTGACGCTGACATGCGCTTCCGGCGTCAGGCCGATAAGCACGATTGGGCGAAAGGCGTCTCAGAAGGATGAAACGAGCATCGAAGTGTCCATAGACAACCTTTACGGCGATGAAAAATACGCCCTCTTCGAGATAGAAATTCCCGCCCCCGCCACTGAAAAGGCAGCGGCTTTGGACGCCGCTACGTTGAAACTGGAATACTTAGACCCCGCTACTGAATCAGTCGTCGTATTTAAAGCCCCTTTGAAGCTTACACCGGTGACGGATGAAGGTGAAATTGAAAGCAACCGCCGCTTCGATATTATTTCTCAAGCGGAAATCGCCCGTAACGCGGAAGCTCGTGAAGAGGCTGTGCGCTTGGCTGACGAAGGGCGTTCCGATGAAGCTGCTAAAATCTTACAAACCCGCGCCTCCAATGCCCGGGCAAAAATGGCGCCATCACCCATGAAATCGGAAATTGAAAGCGACGCGCAAGATTTGGAGTCTTTATCCGAAACTTTGATTGAACAGAAAAACATGTCCAACGAGACCAGAAAGAGCGTTGTCAACGAGGCCTATAGGCAGAAAAATCAACAAGTAAAGTAATGAAGAACATATTCATAATTCTGTACGTAGTAACAATTGATCAGGCGACAAAATTTCTTGCCGTTATACACTTGGAATGGAAATCAAATACGGGAATTTCATTTGGTATCTTCCCGAGTCTTCCGGTATGGGTTTTCTTTGCCCTGACTTTTGCGATGTTGCTCTATAAGGTGCAATGCAGGACAAAGCTTGATTTTGGATGGTCCTTGTTCGTAGCGGGAATGATCGGTAACCTTATTGACCGCATTCACTTGAGTTACGTTATTGACTGGATTCCTTTTCCGTTCCCTTTCATTGACAGACTTTATATTAACATAGCGGACATAGCGTTAATAATGGGCTTTGTATGCATAATTATGAGCGATTTTAAGAACCCTTCAGAAAGTTAGGAGTTAGGAGTTAGGAGTTAGGAGTTAGGAGTTAGGAGTTAGGAGTTAGGAGTTAGGAGTTAGGAGTTAGGAGTTAGGAGTTAGGAGTTAGGAGTTAGGAGTTCACTATTCACTATTCACTATTAACAAATTCATGGCGAGACGCAGTGCATCCCGTGCTGAAGTATTTTGCTTTTGTCTTTTAACTCCTCACTACTAATTCCTAACTCCTAACTATTTAAAAGAAGTATCGAAACGTCATTTACATTAGTTCCAGTCGGTCCTGTTACAACAAGATCCCCTGACGCGCTGAGCGCGTTGTATGAATCGTTATTGTCAAGCGTTTCCTGCGGGTTTATTCCACTTTCCTTTAATCTGCTTACAGTGTCTCCGTCAACGATTCCGCCTGCGGCGTCGGTCGGGCCGTCCGTCCCGTCGGAGCCCACGGAAATAAACGCCGTATTACTCATTCCTTCAATGCCTATAGCCGTTGCGAGAGCCATTTCCTGATTACGTCCGCCTTTCCCTTTTCCTCTTACGCGGACGACGGTTTCTCCTCCCATAATGAGCGCGCACGGCGGGGCTATCGGACGGGAAGTTGCGCAAATTTCTTTTGCTATGCACGCAAAAATCTCCCCTGCTGCGCGAGCTTCGCAGGAGAGCGTCGTCGTGAGCGTGACAACTTTGTATCCATATTCTTTTAGAATTTCTTCAGCCGCTCCGCAAAGACCGGAACAATTTCCCGCCAGAATTGAAGTCACATTGCTCACTTCACCTATCCCGGGTCGGTTCAGTAATTCGTAAATTTCCGGCCTCACCCTTATCGAATACTTATTTACTACGGAAAGCGCGTCATCTTTACCGCTCATATCGTGATAAGCGGGGCCGGAAGCTATGGCGTCAAGCTTATCGCCTAAAACGTCCGAAAGGATTATCGAAGTCACTGAAGCGGGAGCGCATAGCGCTGCAAACTTTCCTCCCTTCACGGAGGACAGGCGTTTTCTTATTAAGTTCATTTCCGCTATATCCGCTCCTGAAGCAAGCAGTTGTCCGGTTATGTCCGATATATCGTCAAGGGAAACGCCTTCCTGCGGGCTTTCAAATAGAGCGGAGCCTCCTCCTGAAACGAGAAACAACACGGTGTCGTTCACAGAAAGGCCGCTTACTGCATCAATCAATTTATTGGTCGCGTTTATTACTCTACCGTCCGGGACAGGGTGAGAGCACTCGAAAATCTCGAAATTCCCAATGCGCCCCATTGAGTGTTTATCCTTTGTTATGACAACTCCGCGGGATATTCTATTTCCTAGCGCCTGATGCGCAGCGTTGGACATTCTCCAGGCAGCTTTTCCAATTGCCGCGAGGACAATTTTCCCGGTCGCATAAAAGCCGGAAAGAGCATTTATTACAGCATTCTCCGGCAGCATCAAATCTATTGATTTCTTGACGGCGTTGACAGCATCTTCTCTTATGTTCATTATCTTCTCTTCTCTCGCAGATAAATTCAATCAGATACATTTATTTTGTATTAAAATCTTACGATAATAATAAAGATAATTCTTATATATTTTGCTGCATATATTCTAATGTAAAAACGGGAGATTGTGATGCTGTCAGATCAAAAAAAGATTTTCTTAGTGGATGATAACGCTACGAACTTGACTATTGGTAAAAATGCCCTTATTGGTAAATATAACGTTTTCACAATTCCATCCGGTGAAAAATTACTCAAGATGCTTGAAAAAATAGTTCCTGATCTTATATTGCTTGATGTGGAAATGCCCGAAATGAATGGATATGAAGCCATAAAGATAATAAAAAGCGACAAGAGGATATCAAATATTCCTGTTATTTTTCTCACTGCTAAAACAGAAGCCGCTAACGAACTGGAAGGACTATCTTTAGGAGCTATTGATTACATAACGAAACCATTTTCACCTCCGCTTTTGTTAAAGCGAATAGAAGTTCACCTGTTGGTGGAAGAACAAAAAAACGAACTGAAAAACTACAACGATAACTTAATGGAAATGGTTAAAGAGAAAACCAAAACTGTTATCAACCTGCAAAACGCAATTTTGAAAACAGTTGCAGAGATGGTTGAATTTCGCGATGATATAACAGGCTCTCATATAGAGCGAACTCAGAGTTACCTTAAGGCGCTGTTTGAAAAGATGGTTGAGAGAGGACTATATCATACGGAAGTCTCTTCATGGGACATGAACATTTTTTTACAATCGGCGCAACTCCATGATGTTGGGAAAATCGCGATAAGCGACAGCATCCTCAAGAAACCAGGAAAACTGACTCCTGAAGAATTCGAAGAGATGAAAGCGCATACGACTTTCGGAAAAGAGATAATAGATAAGATAAGTAAAAGCACTGTTGAGGACTCATTTCTTCAACATGCTAAAGTATTCGCTATCTCTCACCACGAAAAATGGGATGGAACAGGTTACCCGTTGGGATTATCTGGAGAAAACATCCCGCTTCAAGGTAGATTAATGGCAATAGCGGATACCTATGACGCATTGATTTCAGAAAGACCGTACAAAAAACCATTTACGCATGAAAAAACCATGGAAATAATACTTGAAGGAAAGGGCAAACATTTTGACCCGTCAATTATTGATATTTTTGTGAACGTCTCACATAAATTTAAGGAGATATCGGAAACTACATAACTCCATTCAACAAAAGAAAGGGAAATACTGATGAAGCAGAGAAATGTGTGTATGTTTATTGTCATTATCTGTATTGTTTTGATTATGCCATTATGCTGCTCTGCTTCCGGAAGCGCGCAATATCCAAGCTATAAAGAAATTCCAGGCGTGACATCAAAAGACATAGATAAGATTGATAACATAATCAAGGAATTTGAAAGCTTTAACTATGGAATTATTATAACCACGGAATCATTTTTAACTCAGGACGGCAAAATTGGCGGGTTTTCCAGCCTGTTGTGCGCCCGCCTATCCGAACTTTTCGGAATAGAGTTCATCCCCACGGAATATGATTGGGAAAAACTAATGGATAATCTGGACTCTGGCGAAGTAGACTTCACCGGCGAATTAACTCCTCTTCCCGAAAGGCTCGACAAGTACCACATGACGGACGCCATTGTTCAAAGAATGATAAAAATATATACCAGCAGCAAAGCGGAAAAATTGAGCCAGATAGCAAAAGAGCGCCCTATAAAGTGCGCATTTTTGGAGGGAAGCAACACATATATTTTGGTCAAAGACAAATGGATTTATCCATCCGAGGCTGTTTTTCTGCCTGATGATGATTCAATAGCCAAGCAATTAGGAAGCGGCGAAGTTGACGCGTACATAGAGGAAAGCGTTGAAGAGGCTTATTTTGATAATTATGACTTTATAAAAGTTGATATTTTCTATCCTTTAACATACTCGCCGGTTTCAATTGCGACAAAAAACCCAAAACTTCAACCCGTAATCAGTATAATTCAAAAGTATTTAAGAAATGGGGGCGCATACGAACTCACGCAATTGTATAATCAGGGAATGAAGGATTATTACAAAAACAAACTGAAATCCAAGCTAACGGACGAGGAAATAGAGTACGCAGAAAAGCATAAAGCGCCTGAAAATGCTATTATTCTCGCAGCTGAGATGGATAATTACCCCGCTAGTTTTTTCAATGTACAGGAAAATGAATTTCAAGGCATAGCTATCGATATATTGAAGGAAGTTGCTTCGATTACCGGAATGTCAATTGAAATCGGAACTGAAAAAGACACTGCATGGCCGGAAATACTACAAGGTTTGGAACAAGGCAAATATTCCATAGTTACGGAATTAATCCCCACGGAAAATAGAAAAGACCGTTTTTTATGGTCAAAAGAGCCGTACTGTTCTAATTATTACGCAATGCTTTCAAGGACGGATTTCCCATTTGTGGATATAAATCAGTCGCTGTATATGAACATCGGATTGATAGCGGACACCGCTTACTCGGATGTTTTTTACGAGTGGTACCCGGAGAGCGTCAAGACAAAACCGTACATAACGACTGAGGAAGCGTTCAAAGCTCTTGAGAAAAAAGAAATTGACCTGTTGATGGCATCGCAGAATCTATTGCTGCATTTAACTAATTACATGGAAAAGCCGGGGTTTAAGGCAAATATCGTTTTCGACAGCCCTTCTGATACATATTTTGGCTTTAACAAGAATGAGAGGGTATTATGCTCAATTATAGGCAAAGCTCAAGGATATATTGATTTATATAATATATCCGAACGTTGGAAGCGCAAGGTATTTGATTATGAACATAAAATGATGATGGATGCAATGCCTTACCTTGTTGCTGTTTCTATAATCCTTACCATAGGACTCTTCACTGTATTATCTCTTTTCATGAAAAACAGGTCGCTCAACAAGAATTTGAAAATGATCGTAGCCAAACGTACAAAAGAACTGGAAAACACAATTCGAAAGTTAGAAAGCGCAAATCGGGCAAAAAATGAATTTTTGGCAAAAATCAGCCATGAGATACGCACTCCTATGAACGCCATAGTTGGGATGTCAGAGCTGGTTCTGCGCGAAGACATACCGCTTGCCGCGCATGAGGACGTTATTGCCATAAAGCAAGCCAGCGATAATCTTCTCTCAATAATCAACGATATCCTTGACCTCTCAAAAATTGAATCAGGCAAACTTGAGATAATATCGGATATATACGGTATTCTATCTATTATAAATGATGTTATAAACATCGCGCGCATAAGATTAATGGACAAACCGATACTGTTCGTCTCAAACGTGGATTCAAATCTTCCGGGCTGCCTTATCGGGGACGAGATAAGGATTAGGCAGATAATGTTGAACCTCTTGAGCAATGCGGCAAAATATACAAAAGAAGGGCATATTTCGCTATCTATAGACTGCGAAATAATTGATGAACATTCAGTCATAATGAAAATCGAAGTATCGGATAGCGGAATAGGAATAAAGAAAGATGATATTCCGAATCTCTTTGGAGAGTTCTTTCAAGCTGACGCCATAAGAAACAAAGGAATAGAAGGAATAGGGCTTGGTTTATCTATAACCAAAAACCTCTGCAAGGCCATGGGGGGAAGCATTACTGTTGAGAGTGAGTATGGGAAAGGCAGTGTATTCAAAGTCTCGTTGCCGCAAAAAGTATACTCGTATGAAAAATTTGCAAACGTCGATAATCCGGAAAATAAGAACATATTGATATATGAGACGAGAGAAGTATATGCAAACTCCATCGCGCGTTCCATAAAGAATCTGGGAATGAATTGTCAGCTCGTGACAAATCAGTCAAATTTCTACGAAGAATTGAGTAACAAAATCTATGATTTCATTTTTCTTCCGGTCGTTATTTTTAAAGTCGCGAAAAGTACCATTGAAAAGCTTGCAATAGACTCAAAAATCATACTCTTAGCAGAGCATAACAGACTGGAGTCTATAGACGCAAAAACATATCACATGCCGTTACACTCGCTCTCAATAGCAAATATAATAAATGGAATAACAGAAGAGTCCTCATATAGCGATAACAATAAGGACAAGTATGTGCGATTCATCGCCCCTTCAGCAAAGATACTGATAGTGGATGATATAAACACCAATCTCAAGGTGGCTGAAGGGCTTATGGCGCCGTATGAAATGCAGATAGACCTCTGTGAAAGCGGAAAGAAAGCAATTGAGCTGATAGAATCAAACAGTTATGATATTGTCTTTATGGATCACATGATGCCTGAAATGAATGGAATTGACGCAACGCTCGAAATAAGGGGGCTTGACTCTCCGAAATACAAGAACCTGCCTATTATTGCCTTGACTGCAAACGCGGTTTCTGGAATGAAAGAAATGTTCTTGTCAAACGGCTTCAATGATTTTCTCTCAAAGCCAATTGAAATGAAAATACTTGACGAAATACTCGAAAAATGGATCTCGAAGGAAAAACGCGAAAAATATATCGTTATGCCAAAAGAGAAATCGACCGAGGCGCCGCTGTTTGAAATAGAAGGAATAAACGTAAAATACGGAGTACTGATGGCAAGCGAATCCGTTAATAATTATTTCAAAATACTTACAGTGTTTTATAATGATGGAAACAATAAAATAGCAGAATTAAAAGAGAGTGTTAAAAATGATTTTAAGCTTTATACAACTCATATACACGCGTTGAAAAGCGCTCTTGCCAGCATTGGAGCAAGCTCGCTGTCCGAATATGCAAAATCTCTGGAAATAGCAGGAAAAGAAGAAAATGCAGCTTACATAAAAGACAATAATGAAAAATTCCTGGAAAAGCTCCGAATTTTACTCGAAAACATAAAATCTGCAATAACACAGTTCAGCGGCACGAAAGAAAACAACGCCGCTGATAATGGGATGAGCTCTCTAACATTAAAAGGAAGCCTTTCGAAACTAAAAGAAGCATTAAACGACATGGATACAATAGCAGTGGATAAGATACTAAACGAACTCACCGGCAAAAATTTCGACAGCGAAACAAAAGACGCCCTGCAACAAATTGCACATCATATTTTATTATGCGACTATGATGACGCGATTAATAAAATAGATATGCTCATTGGAAAGACAGGTACTAGGGATTAGAAAAAACAAAAGCCAGAGACTTTGGGCTATAATGAAAATATACCTACTTCAGGAGTGTGTAAAGGATGAGTGAACAGAAAAGCTCGTCAGAAACGGCTGAAATTGACGCATTAATGAGGGCAGTGGCGTGTTTTGAGCCGAATGAGAGAATAAAAGGGCGGGATAAATTTGGCGAGGTTGTTTCTGTCCGGGGAAAAACAAGAGATGGTAATAGCATTGACATCAAGAGAAAAATGACGATAATGAAATTGTCCCGAGTTCAACTAAAAATTGCAGAACTCGTCAGAAAAGTTTGGAAACGGATGTTTTGAATATAACAAAGAGGGGATGAACAAAAAGCGTAGTTGGTAGTTTTGCCCGTGTTGGCGTTATCTGAAACAAAAATATGAAGGAGGAGATTACATGAGAAAATATGTGGCTATCTTATTGTTGGTTGTGATGATTACTTTAGCATTGGCAGAAGCGGCGGGCGCGTGTACCGCCGTGATTGTAGGCAAGAACGCCTCGGCTACCGGCGAAGTTTTATTGGGGCATAACGAGGATAATGATCCTCCTTTGATAATGGTGCAGTATTACGTGCCAAGGGCAAAACAAGCGGCTGGCGAGTTAGTAGTGTTGGAAGGCGCAAACGCGAAAATTCCGCAAGTTGAGGAAACGTGGGGCTATTTTTGGACGGAAACGCGCGCCCCGTATCCGGGATCGTCTTTCAGCGACGGTTTTGTCAATGAATGGGGCGTTGCCATCGTCAGCAACAGTTGCTGGCCGTCGATTGAGACCGCGCCTGAAATTTCAGGCGGCGGCATAAAGCACGGCATAAGGCGCTTCATGGCGGAACGGGCGAAAACCGCGAGGGAGGCGGTCGAAATTGCTGTCGAATTATTGGATAAATATGGATACGATTCTTCAGGGCGTTCTTATCAGATAGCGGACAAGGATGAAGCTTGGGTTCTGCAGGTAGTTAACGGCAAGAATTATGCCGCACGAAGGGTTCCGGACGATGAAGTCCTCGTAATACCGAACCATTACATCATTCGCAAGATAGATTTCGACGACAAGGAGAATTTCGTTACATCTCCCGGCCTCGTTAAGTACGCGATTATGCGCGGTTGGTACAAGCCTGCGAAGGAAGGCGATTACTCGGATTTTGATTTTGCCGTAACTTACCAGAGGCCGGAGTATTTCCGTCATCCCAGCAACCTGTTAAGGCACGCCCACGGTATTTCCATTTTGACCGGCGAGGAATTCGACCAGACTCAAGAGCTGCCTTTCTCTTTTAAAACCAAAAATAAGATAGGTATAGACGACGTTAAGAGGGTATTACGCACACATTACGACGGAACGCGCGACGATTTGACGACGGACAGCGCTCCTTCCCCCCATCTTACAAGAAACCGCGTCATATGCGCGCCGAGCACTCATGAGAGCGTCGTGATTCAGCTTCGCGAGAATCCCGCATTGACCGTTATGTGGAAAACGACAGGACATCCTTGCACTTCACCGTTTGTACCATGGTATGTGGGAGGCGAGAAAGTTCCGGCGTCTTTCGGCTGGATTGAACCAAAGCTCGGCAGGGCTACGCACTTCTCGCCGGAAGCTTCTGACATAAGCTATAATCCTTCCCGCGCGTGGTGGGCTTTCCAGGAGCTTCAGTATCTGGCCGATCCCCAGTATCGCAGTGTAATTCCGCAGATTACAGCCTGGCGCGATAAATTGGAGAAGGATTGGGCGAAGGAACAGGCAGCTGTAGACAAAAGAATCATGAACTCGTACTCAAGAAATAAAGCTGCTGGAAAAAAACTAATGGCAGAATATACAGAACAGCAGGCTGCAAAAGCGGTAAAGGGCGCCAAGGATTTGTCCGCCAAGCTTGCGGGAATTAAACTTCAAGTGCTTAGCGGGCAAGTCAACTTTGCAAAAGAGGATGTCGTGAAAATAGCGCTTCTTGCAGGCGGAAAAATCGACGTAAGCGCCATTGACAAAGACACACTGCGTCTTTCCCCTGCGTTCCCCGGCGAAGAACTTGAGAATATAAGCGGCTCGCTTGTCGAAAGCGAAATGCTGGATGTAAATAAAAATGGAAAAAAAGATCTCGTGGTTACATTCAAGTCGAAAAAGGAATGGACGGAAATGACCTATCCGGGTTCTATATACATGGTGTTAGAGGGTAAAGACCCTGCCGGTAATGTCTTTGTGGGAACTTGCATCGTTCAGTTGGTGAGATGAAAAAAATAACTGAGAGGCTCTATGTCTCTTTATTAATATTTCTTGTCACAGCGATAGCGGCAAGCGACGCATGGGCGGATATATGGATACTAAA